>CAZSGE010000012.1:0-62525 GCA_964606325.1 Uncultured Candidatus Berkiella sp. | reverse complement strand
TGGAGCGCAGCGGAATGTGGGGTGAAGAAGCACACCCCACACCAACCAGCCCCAGGAGGGGCGCAAGATTTGTCATCCTGAGCGTAGCGAAGGATCTCTTCATATGAAATTCATCGCTACGCTCAGAATGACAGAGAATTATATGAGCCGGTCCTTGTAGGAGAGCGAGATGAACGGGATAGCTCTGGGCTGCCCCCATGTCTGTTAACATAACCATCTGATTTAATTAAATTTATTCTCAATATTGATATTAGATTGTAAACTCACTTGATCTTTGTCGCAAAATTGCATACATTTAAAGACATAATGAGAGGCAAAATATGAGTGTAATTAATCATGTTTCAAATAAGCTATTAGAGCTCCCACAAGGAAAGCCTTTTACATATCGTGAATTTATTTCCTTAGGAAACCAAAGAAATATTTCAAAAATATTAGAGAGGCTTGCTATTAATGGAAAAATTAAACGTGTGAGGCGCGGTATATATGTTCGTCCTAAATTTAACCCTCATGTTGGAGAAGTTCCTCCTTCTACGAATGAAGTAATCAAAGCAATTGCTGCAACGACTGGTGAAGTTATTCAAGTTCAAGGTGCAGAAGCGGCTAGAATGCTAGGATTGAGCACACAAGCACCAGTAAGAGAAATATATTATACAAGTGGCCGAACTCGTGAGATAAAAATTGGAAATAATATAATTAAATTAAAAAATGTAAGTTCAAAGAAACTGATATTACCTGGAACTGAAGCGGGATTAGCTATAACAGCCTTATGGTATCTTGGGAAAGAACAAGTAACGCTTAAGACTTTCTCAATAATTCAAAAAAGAATTTCACGTATAGAATTTGAAAAACTATTGCATAACAAAAATGCAATGCCTTTATGGATGGCTTTATATGCTTCTGAATACGAGGAAAATATAAGCAATGAATCTTCACTTAAAGTAAGTAAAATTTCTTCAAATTTTGAAAGCCGTGAGTATAATAATACATCTTTTTCAAGCAATAATTACCATGTGGTAATGGGCAAGTAATTGAATGGCTAAAGAAGTTTTTTTAAAAACAGATCCTGAAAATCAGAAGGACATATACAGGGCTATGTCCGAGCGCTTAGGTAAATCCGAGCAAATCTTAGAGAAGGATGTCTGGGTTTGTTTAGTATTAGATGCGTTGTTTTCAATGCCGGATGCTTTGAGGATGGCATTTAAAGGAGGCACATCGCTCTCCAAAGCTTACAGCTTAATTGACCGCTTTTCAGAAGATATAGATGTCACCATTGATTTTCGAGATTTTATTGAGGATGATCCTTATAAACAAACGTCCAAATCTAAAATCAAAAAGATGAGAGAAAAGCTTGAAACCTCTTTGCAGCAATATATTGAGTCAACAATACTACCCAATTTAAAAGCTAAACTACCTAATGCTGTTGGCTGCCCTATAGAGATAAAAATAGCAGGTGGCCATAAGGTTGAAATACATTATCAACCTGCATGCGTCCAACAATCTGAATACATAAAACCCTTTGTACTTTTAGAGTTTGGTGCTCGAAATGTAACTGTCCCAAGTAGTTTGCGTCGAATCATTCCATATATTTCAAAAGAAGTACCGTCATTGCAATTTCCCAGCGCAACAGTCAACGTTTACGCTCTTGAGAGAACTTTCTGGGAAAAAATTACGATGATGCACGTGGAATGCAATCGGGGAAAATTTAAATCGAACGCTGATCGCCTCTCTAGGCATTGGTATGACGTTGTTATCCTTTACTTATCAGGTCAAGTTTTACCCATCGTTGAGAATAAATATCTACTTAAAGAGGTTGTCGAGCATAAAACTGTTTTCTTTCCTGAGTCTTATGCTAAGTACGAGAAATGTTTAGGTGGTGATTTTAATTTGATCCCTCAAGGGGAGCAGTTAGAAGAGTTGAAAAAAGATTATGAGAATATGGTGAACTCAGGAATGTTCCATCATAAACCGCATTCGTTCAAAGAGTTGATGTCCCTTATTAGTGAACTGCAAATTAAACTATCTGCATAAAAGCGATAGGGTCAGACCCCTGAGTTAATTAAATTAGGGGTCTGACCCCTAGGTCTGTTCGATTGCCAGAATCACTAAAACAATCAAAGGAAGATAACAAGCGAATCAGCGGCCTTTGGACTCTGATAAACGGCATTTGTCCTTAATATGCTTCATGCTACTATATTTATGTTATTTAATTTTTATGTGGATTATATGCACATTTTTGCACAGAAAATTTATCCCAACAACTCTATTAAAAATAAAGTTATCAGCACTGATCTCACGCCCCCTGTTGCCCTCTAATTAGCAGTTTTTCTGCAACTTGCTTAATCGCAATGCTTGCGCGTATTCATCTGTTTTATAGAGGTGTCACATGAGTTTAACTAATTTTAATTTAACAACCGAATCACAATCAACCAACAGTACTGCTTCGCCAGTTAATTCACAGGATGATGGATGTATAAGTCCTGAAGAAGTTGTTTTTAGAAACTTTGGAAATGTTTTGTTAAGAAACATTTCTCCCAGAGAATTATTAAACTTTAATCAAGCATCAAAAATGCTAAATACTCAATCTAGTGATTTAACGCTATGGCAAAACCTGCTTAACAAACATTTTCCTTATGTAAGAGGCCAACAATCTTCCGCTTACCAAACCGCTCCTAAAGCTTTGTTTGTTCGCACATTTGAAGAAACACTGGCCAATATTGAACATCCTGATGTTGCTTTGCTAAAACCTTATCTGTTAGCTGTTTTGCGTGGGGATATTGGAAAAATTGAAACAGCGCAACTGTCAGATGAATTAAAGAGAATTTTATTTATACAATCAGCAGCAAATGGTCATGTGACAGCTATTCTCAAATTGAATTACGCTGAAAGAATCATCGCCTTAAATCTTGCTATAAAACGCGGTTATCTTCATGGTGTTCAAAGACTTGTAGACTACATAAACACGCCCAAAAATTTCAATGCATATTCTGAGAGCGTACTTCTTGCGCTGCAAATGGGCTTTTATAATATAGCTGATGAATTAACCAAAGAATTTAACCCTGGTAATACTTATCGTGAAACTGTTTTAAGGATTACCAAAGCAAACGGTCATCGAAAACTTTATTTTGCTGCCTGTAATGGCAATAGTGATAAGATAGCGCAGTATTTAGAAGCAGGTATTCCCCCCATACTTAAAGATAGTTCTGATGATCCACTTATCATCGCCGTTTTGCATGGTTACGAGAAAGCGGTTAGGCAGTTAGTGAAAGCTGGCATCAATCTGAACGAGACAGACAGTTTATTTTCTTTCACTACAGGTGAAATATTTTTACCTTTATTTCGCGCTGTACAATCACATAACGTAGCAATGGTGAAATTACTTATTGAACTTGGCGCTGATGTGAATGTTACGGGTTTAAGACGCCGCACACAGTTTGGATTACCTTTTATCATTGAAGAAGTGCTCAAAGATTTCGATGCTGAACTATTTGCCGCTGTATATGAACATATTAAAGATAAGCAAGCGATTATTGAGTTTGCTAAAAAATACTCAGGAAAAGGAAGGTTATATCAATGGCTTGTCGACAACAAGCATATCGAAGAACTTGTTTGCTTGGAGAATGCGCCTACTCTAACCCCGATGAATAATTTAGCAAAACAACGGGACCTGAAAAAAGATGAGCAAAAACAATCTGAAGCAACTTTAGCTCGCGGGAAGGAAAACCGAATCAAGTAAGAAATGAGATCAGACTCCTCAGAATTTTTGCACCCATTTTCGGGGTTAGTTTTGAGGAGTTTTGGTGGAAAGCTCAATGATGAGATAATTAATTTAAGCGTCGAACCTAAGGAACTGCCGGCCATCAAGTTTTAAAGAGATGGGGTCAGACCCCTCAGTTGATTAAATTAGGGGTCTGACCCTAGGTTTTAACCCTCTTTTGACAAAAATGATTTTTTTAGTTAGATTTAATTTCCTTTTTATACACCTTGGCCAACTAACATGAAATTAATTTCACAAAGCTCCGATTTAAAAGCAGTCTCTGGTGGATACGTTCAGGACGAGTTTGTGACAGCGAGCACAATTTTCTATAAATCTATTGAAAGTGCAATTCGTGTAGGACTCGTTGGTGGAATTTTTGCAGGCGTTGGTGGTATTCACCTTGGTGGATTATATAGCGCTATGGCAGCGAGTCTTGTAGGGGTGGCATTAGGAACAGCAGGCGCAGCAGCAGGAGCATGGTATGGTTACAACTTTAATGAATATTCTGATATCGAACCGAATACCTGGGTGAGATGGGATGTTACGGTTGTTTATTATTAAGCGAACCGCTCACAACCTTCTACTTTTTGTGACATTTTTGCGTGATCCATTACAGTCTGCTCCTACTTCTTAGCGCGCAACCCGGGGTGTAGAGAACCCACCACCACCCCGCTCCGGCAGAATCAGATGGGGGTCAGACCCCTCAGTTGATTAAATTAGGGGTCTGACCCCTAGGCCTGTTGATTGTCATCCTGAGCGGCTTGTCCTGCAAAGCCTTTTAGGCGAAGCAGGAAGCGAAGGATCTCATTAAAATCTTCAACATAATATGCTCTATTCATTTCGGTAAATCTTGGTTGTGGCGGCAAGAGACGTCGCTAGCCTCGGGTGCGGCGAAGCGGAGCCCGGGGTAAAGAATCATTCGCACGAGTGCGCTCCGAAGAGGGCGGGAGACAAAATGATGCGCGATTCAAAGTTCGCAGTTATGGTTCAATATTCAAATATTATAACTCAAACATAGCTAAATTATTTGAGTGGATTCTTTTTTGATTTATTATCATTTTTGTTTTTACTACTAAGACACGGAACCATTTTAACTTTTTTATTTGCATCTTCAGTTCGGTATTTTTTACCAATCAATTTGTAAGCGTGAATTAGCGCTTTGTTTAAATCGTTTAAAGACTTACTTACCGCACCATCGTTACAGGAAAAATTTTCCAGATCCTTCTTTAAAGTGTTCATGTCATTTATAGTTTTTTGTAATTTTTGCATTAACCTTTTACGCGCATATACTTTCCTTTTTGGTGGGTCTACATGTTCCTCGCTCATAGTAATGTCTCAACTATCATGGCGCAAAAACTTGCTGATATTAATATGACAACGCCGATTAAAGTGCAGTTTAAATCATGAATAATTATTTTTCGTTTGTCATTTAGATTGGATATTTGTGAAATGCAATCTGCATACTCATTAATTAAATATTTAATTCGATCATCTTGTTTATTTCTATTTTCTAACGATAATTTCATTTTAATAGCATCTGGCAGCTCATCATATTGTGTTGTTTTAAATGCTTTGGCTGTTAGGTATAAACAATAAAAGTTTGAAAGAGTTAAAAGAATTATGAATAGTATGCAGAATATTGATAAGAGATTAATATGAATTAACAAAGATTTTATATGGTCTGTTAACCACATTAAATAGCTGAAGGATCCAATCAATACAATGTAATAGAATTTTAATTTGTTAAAAAATTCATCTCGTTGGCGTAAGCTTTCATAGTAATATTGAGTAAAAAAGTTTAATACTTCATTATCCATAAGTTACTCTCTTTAAACGAAAACCAAACCAATTAATTGTTTGATTTAAGGTCAAATACCTAATTAGATTTTTGAACTAGAAGTCACCGCAACTTAAATTTGACCTACCTAGAATTACTACAATAGATTCTAAGAAATCATGCTGGACTTAATAAAAATGCGAAAACTTAGCACAATTTAATCCAACCAAAAATATCGATATATTCTATGGACAGGATTTATGTAGGGAAAGTTCTAGGGAAATACTTCAAATTTAAATGATCTCTTTCTTGGTAGGTCGCAACTTATAGGAAGAAAATGTATGAAAGTGACAACATCAAATGGGAGTGATTCATGGAACTTCAAGAATTTATTTCAGAATCATTGTCACAAATAATAAATGGAATTGAAGATGCACAAGCGAAATTAAAAGATCAGACAAAATTCCACCCAGTCATATATCATCCCGGTCAAAACACTAGTCCTGCATTCAATGTAACTGAGCATGTCGAATTTGAGGTTATTGTAAATGCTGAGAGTGGCTCATCTGCAAGTGCAGGAGGTAAAATTAATGTTTTTTCCTTAAGTATTGGTGCCGGAGCTGAAGACATATCCAAAAATACTCAAATGAATAAAATTAAATTTTCAGTTCCAATTAGTTTTTGTAGAGGTGAGCCTAATAAAAAATAGTAATATAAGTGTGAGATGGTAATTTTATGAGTAAATTAATGCTTCCTGATGATTTAAATGAGAATTCTAGTAAAGTTGTTTTACTGACGGGCTCTGGTTTCTCAAAAGATTTTGGAGGACTGCTCGTTCCTGACATATGGATGCGTGTTTATAACTCAGATAAGTCAAATGAATCGATTAGAGAAACTCTTCGAGGTGTTGTGAATGACAATTACGAATTAGCAATATCACAACTGAAAACAGAAGAAGACATATCTTTATTCATGGATGTTTTGGGCTCAATATTCGAAGAGTTTGATAGAATAATCGCATCCTCGAATAGTGTGTTGGAAAGTATAAGTAAATTTATTGAAATAATCAAAAATGATAAAAAATACTACTTCATATTTTCAACCAATCAAGACTTATTAATTGAAAGAACATATTTACACATGATTCAACAAAAAATGATTCCGGGAAAAACGTTATACGATATAGTAAATTTTCCTTGCGTTGATTTCAAACTGTCTGAAGTTTTAAAGAACACTCAATCAAATACTATTGAGAGTCAAAATAATTACTCATTTAGAGATTTTAATAAAATAGTTAAACTAGTTAAGGACCAATCAAATATAGAGGGGCTAAATTATGTAAAACTACATGGATCTTTTAATTGGCAGCATTCTGATGATTACGTAATTCAAATATCAGGCGATGATAAAATAGTTAAATTGAAAAGCGAAAAATTGTTAGACTTAGGATATGAATTATTTCAAAAAATAATGCTAGAAAAAAACATCATTGTAATTGTTGGGTATGGATTTAATGACCCCCATATAAATGAGCAGATATATAGTTCTATTTCGCAAGGTTCCAAAATTGTTATTATTATGCCATTGAAGTTTAGTTTATTTCTTAATTTAGAATTTCCATTCTCAAACAACCCACAGTATAAGAGAATTAAAATAATTGAGGGGGTTTCAAAATATTACAATTGCGGTTTACTTGATTTTATAAATGGACAGAAAGGCTATTTTGAAGACTTAAATAAATATATTAAATCATTCTAAAGGCAAACAAACGACGTCCAAAAATATTTTGTATTTCCGAGTATTAAATATTAAGCAATAACTTTAAAGAAATTTCCCCTAACGCCATCCTATCCCATTCTTTACTCTCTACGCATCTTTGAAAGACCTAACTATTTGATTGAAAAAAAGAGATGGGGGCCTGACCCCTAGATCTCTGAAAAATCCTTATGTCTGGTATCGCCCCCTCAGTTGCTTGCTCTGCATAGTTTAAGCGAAGAGGGGGTTAAATTAGCTTTTTGCTTATGATTAAGTAAACCTATTCTTAATATCCCGCTCACTCTTTTCTTCTAAACGAACAGTAAGCCTCATTGTCAAATCGACATTCTGCAAAAATCTAAATTCCTGGTTCTTAACCGTTTGCACATCTTCAACAGCAGCGGGCGTAGCAGGCTCAGCTGGTTTTGATATTAATAATTTCCCCAATTTCTCGCTCAGCCACAGCAAACTATACGTAGCTTCATCAAGCACTGATTTAATTGGTGTTGCAAGCATGGAGGGAGTGGGATTAACCGCTTGTTCTTCTTGTTTGCCAAGTTTTGCTATGATCTCTTCCACTTTTTGTGTTAATGCTTTTTCAACTATGTCTAGGTTTTGTTTAACATAATCAGCGTCCGCTAATTTATCAAGGCTTACCAGCGCGTCATGAAAACAGGCTAAAGAGATGGCATGAATGCCAGCAGATGCAACATCTGTTAGCACCTCAGGCGTATCATCAACCATAATGCATTGGCTGGCAGGAATGCCATATTTATTGGCAAGTTTAAGAATAGCAGTAGATTTTAGTTGATATTCTTTTAAAAGCATAACATGTGAAAATGTTGTGTCTTTGTCGGCCTCAAAGCTTTCACAGCCAACCAATGATTCATACTTAAATTTTCCTTCGATATCGACCAGACAAAACTGTTTTGAGTTGCGATGAATAAACACCGGTGTTAAGGTTGATTTAAGTAATTCTAGAAATGCCATGGCCGCTTCGGCGCAAAGATCGTCAAAAAATGGTTTTCTGCTGATAATTGCAAATTTGATTTCAACACCTTTCATGGCAGCTTTAGCGATAATGTTTTGATATAAATTAACCCAGAATGATTTGCTGCCAAACCAGGTTATTAATCTTTTGCTTGAATTAAAATGAGTATAATCTAGATCTAAACCAATTAATAAAGTATTTTTAGGAACTGCGCCACTAAGCATAATGATCACCCAAAATTAAATTCAACTGTTTGCACACCAAACGTATTCTATCTTATTCTTTAAATCCCACTCATCTTCATATCAAAGCCTGAGTAATTGCGAAGGCTTATCTTCTTCGCTTTCTGAGTCACTGAATGTTGCCTCACCCAAACTCATTCTCTTAAAAGCAAAAGTCAAACTTGCACTTTGCTCATCGATGTCTAAATCTATGGAATCAGAACTATCAGAAAATTCTTCTGATGATGATTCATCAATCTCTCTACCAAATATCTGTAAAGTTTTTTCAAATCGGCTCATCACATCATCAGGGGTAGGGCCCAAATCAGTTGCATCATGGTCAGAGGGGGGAAGTATGTAATCTTTAAACTGACGTATAAAATCAAACCAATCTTGTTCTGAGCATATAAC
Source organism: Uncultured Candidatus Berkiella sp. (assembly GCA_964606325.1). Classification (GTDB taxonomy): domain Bacteria; phylum Pseudomonadota; class Gammaproteobacteria; order Berkiellales; family Berkiellaceae; genus Berkiella. Next base: position 53,616 of record CAZSGE010000012.1, on the reverse strand, counting down.
AGCAACACGCCATTTGATGTTGAATAAAAATATCATTGCGATTGTATTTAAAGTTTTAACGCTAAGATAACCACACCTGTCTATTAAGAATAAAACTTTTGCAAATAAACGTTCATCCTCATTCATCGTGTGTGAAAAGTTATTGAAGATAAAACGAAAGTGCTTAACGTTACCAGGGAGTATGCCAATCGACAGCATTGTGCTAAATATATCTTTTAAGTGGGCAAGTTCCTCAATATTCATTCTAGCGGTTAATAAATCATAAAAACTGTTTAAATGATTTATATAGGTCTTTTTGACAAGGTTCCGAAAATCTCGTGTGGTATCAGATATGCTGCTTTTAGCACTTATCAGCAAAGCTGCCACCAAGGCCTCAAGAAGGGTTTCCTCATCAAGGCCTTCCTCGTCTACGTCTTCATCATCTTGTGGCTCAGTAGTTTGATGCGTTTCAACAAGGAAATCCAAATGGCGACTATATAACACTAAGATATAAGTTAAAATTTCAGGAACCTTGTGTTCAGCTCTAACCAATAGTACTTTTATCAACTCCGTTATTAATAAATCGGCTTCTTTAGAAAATTGATGCTGAGCTCGTCTAGAGGTTAAAGTATAGATAGCATTGATAATGTTGTGTTCATTAAGATAAGTTGCATCAACTATTTCTTTAGCTGAGGGAGTGCCGGCAGATGTTGATTCTTGAAAGGAAGAAGGCAAAGGTATTTTCCTTAAATGATATATTTAATATTTAAAATGAATTTCTTCTGTTTGAACCTAAAGTCTCTTCATTGTTTTGCACATCGACAGGTTCTGCATAGAGCCTTTCAGGTGGTTCAAAATCTGCAAGGTGAATAAACTGCGCAAGGATGGCTCTTACATTCTCTGTTGCATCATAAACAGTCATTATCAAGGGTGTGCTTTTAGTAAACGTTTTCTTTGCTTGGCATATTGCTTGAACAATTTCTGAGTGATTAGCTGTAGTGGCAAAATATAAAGCCCAATCTAAATGGTCGCCAAAAAAGGCATCTCCATGCTTTTGTAAAATGCCTTTAACCGCATTCGTTTGACCAAGTTGTGCTGCCATCAAAAGGCCGCGGCAAATTTCACGTTGATTATTTATCGGTAAATCGTGGCCATTGGCTTGTGCTAGCGCATATAACTCAAAACGAGGCACAATATTTCTAACATCAGTTTCAGGGAACACACTATCTATTATATTTAAATCGCCATCTAAAGCATTTTGAAGATACGGTTTAATTTGATTAACTACCGATGTACCTTCTTCTTCAATAAAGGTGAGCTTGGCTAGGTCTTGCGCGATCATAAAGAACTCCAACAATGGGTGCTAACAAGATTTTGCATAGGGTAATCAAATCTTGTAATAGCATCAGAGGTTTTTTTATTATTTGAAATTCTCAATTCAATATTCAATAAATTTAAAAACAATATTGAAACAATAAATAAGATAGGGTAAATTACACGCTAACGCTCAGCAAAAGTGCGACAACACTCTTGCCGAGCTAATCACAAGCAAAAACTTTGGAGAGTTTTCACCCATGACTAAACGCATTCTAACTCATTCTTTGTTATCTACAAGTCTTGCATACACTTAACTAACAGTTTTTAAACAAATTTTTAACGAAAAGGTCTCCTTTTTGTTAATTTGGGTTTATTTGCTGACCTAAATCTAGGAAGTTTTTATGCTAGACGGAATTCCTTTGCCTGTTATTTGTGCGGCAAACCTGTGTTCATGCGCAAAATGGTTTGTTCACCTTAAGAGTTTAATGAATCATCCTATTCTCAAGGAAGATGAAAAATTCTTATGGTTATGGCTCGCAACCTGTAGCGCAAATAATCAATCTTTATCGTGTTCGTTATCTTATGAACAAATCTCCATGGCGATAAATAAACCTGTTAGGGTGATTCATCGTTGTCTTTTGCGTTTGAAGGTTATGGGTCTTTTAATCGGCGACATTCCTATTTGGTATGGCGAACCTTTGCCTGCGATGGTGGGTGAGGTGAGAAAGATCAAATTGGTGCTGATGGAGAGAGAATTCGAAATTCCCGCGCTTGCTAAATCCCCCCGCTTGCCACAAGGGCAAGCGACCCCCTTTACGAAAGTGGGTGTCATTGGTTCGCTGCGCTCACCGCTTTGGATGAAAGATTTATTATCAGATGCGCGAGAAAAGTCTAAGAAGCAGTGGGTGAGGGGTGTATGGAAGTTTGTGAGGGAGAATCACAATTTTAGAGTGATGTTTAGGCGGATGATTCATTGAGCAATCACTACAAAATCCTCACGAGGGCGAAGATAAATCCCCCCGCCGCAGCGTTGCTGCGTCGACCCCCTTTACGAAAGTGGGTGTCATTGGTTCGCTGCGCTCACCTCTTAAGAGTTCGCGAAGCGAACAAAATGATCTCTCTTTGTAAAGAGAGAGGGCGCTTTTAGCGCCACAGAGGGATTTACGTTTATTTAATTTTTAAGGAGTTCAAATGCACACACTAACCCAACATCAAACCCAACAAACAGCTGGAGGCACAACGATGGAATTAACCAATGAAATGCCAGAATTTCGCCCGATTACCTTGGAGAAATTTTATACCATTATCATTAAATCGCTGTGTGATATTCACGTGGGTCAGGTGGATATGACCGTTTTATAAAATTGCAATTATTTTCTCTCAACAACAAAAGGAGTTTTTATGTCTCGATTATTAAACACATCAGAATGCCATGCTGTTAACGGTGGGATCCATTTAAATTTAGGCACAGTGATTTCAAGCATTGTGGTGGGGTTTGTGACGGGGGGGCCTGTGGGAGTTGGGATTGCGGTATCGGGGTTGGTGATATCGGAAGGGGTGAATAATTTGAATGATTTGGCGAATCAGCCTTAAATCCCCAACACAGATAAATCCCCCCGCCACTGCTTTGCAGTGTCGCCCCCCTTCGCGTACCCGATCTTTCACAGGGTATACGAAGGGGGTGTCATTGGTTCGCTTCGCTCACCTCTTAAGAGTTCGCGAAGCGAACAAAATGATCTCTCTTTGTAAAGAGAGAGGGCGCTCTTAGCGCCACAGAGGGATTTACTCATAGATTAAGGAACACAAACAATGAACCTCCTCCAACTCATCACCTTCGCTTGGATCTGCGCTTGGGTGCTTTGCGATTCGCTATTTCCCAGCATGCCTTACAAAGATAAAATTTTGGCCTGTATTATCGGCGCGTTTACAGCAGCCTATGTGAATAATGCCCACTCTGTGCTTTGGGAGAGAATTAAACGATTGAAAAGATGACTTGATGGGGAGAGAGCCGGATTTTGAGGGAAACCATGACCGTTTATCGTTAAGTTGGGCGATGAGATATGTCATAAAAAGATATTATGGTATTATGCCCCACAAAATGTGATGGGTCTTCTCTCCTGGACGAACCGAGAACAGGCTGCTGCCTAGTTTTAATCATTAAACGGATCTATCACTTGAACACCTTGTTCAAGTGAATGTTTAATGAGTTTTCATCTTCACTTGACACCTGATTTCCAATTTCGTGAAAAAGTGAGGATTAACCAATGCCTGTGAATTCATTGTTTCAAGAAAAATACTTACCTCAAGTAAAGGCGTTGTACGATCAAAATGTAACCTTACGCCCAGAAACAATTAGGGATAAAGTCATCATCGCTCATCATCGTGCGTTATTGGCAGAGCTTCGCGTGAAACATGTTCAGCGTAGTCCCTTTGAAAGATATGAATTATCGGAATCTGAACATCTGCTATTTCTTGAAAAGATTTTAGCCAATAACTGGCATAACTATAAATTAACGCTATGTAGTTACACCGCACAGCCACAAAGCGAAGTTACTTTATTGTTATGTGATATTGCCATTATGATTGGCCAAATAACAGGTAAAAAACCTATTCATCTGTTAATGCCCGGTGTGAGCACCGAATCCATTGTGGATGGCGTTCCTTCTTTAGATGAAATAGATCTCAAAACGGTTTTAAGAACGCACATAGTCAGTGATTCAGGAAATTATCTTTATCCGGTAACGGCACTAAGCGCCCTTGCCTGTGAAAGCGATTTAGATTCTCAAAAAATCCCCAATCCTTATTATGACTATAATGTTGTCACTGTAAATGGCGAAAATGAAGGTTATATCACCCCTGCCGATCTTGAGCGGTTGTTAAATCATTCTCTAGAAACCCAAGCCATCTTAGATGCTAAGGTGCGTTATCAGCGCTTGATTAAGCCGACCAATCTCCTTGGCCAGCTACAACTGTTAATTAAAACCTTGCGAATGAACAGTGTATCGGGAATAGGTAAGGAGGAGCATGCGGGTAGTAGAGTTTATGCCGGTATTATTAGCTTTAATGACTATTATCAAACTTTAAATGATGAACAAAAATGTCTTATCCCCCAAGATCTTAAAGATGAAATTGAGTTTTTGTTAGCGCTTTCTGGCAGCAAAGAGCAAAATGATGAAGGAACACAGACGCTACAAACCTGCCTCAATATCCGTCAAGGAGAATTAGCAGCTTTAACAAAGCAGTATGAAGCCATTTTAATTAACATTGGTGTTGATGAGCAAGAGCAATCATCTCTGATAAAAAAAGCGAGAGAAGATTTTGTATTATCGCAAAACCAAATCCAAGCAAAGTATGTGCAAGGAACTTATCACGGTGAGGACAAGTTGGCAGTCAGTAGAAAATTAGTTGATACATTGAAGGTTGCCGTTGAAGTAAGAACAAGAGCCGAAATGCGAGATTTCTTGAGATTGTCAGCGAATGAGATTAAATCTTTACTTCAAAATAATGAATCGCTTCGTTTCCAGTTGATACAAAAGTTAGAAATTTTTGACGATCTCGTTCTATTCTCAACACAAACGCCGATTGCGCAGTTGAAAATGGTTCTTCATTTTGTTGCGCATAAATTGCCACTGCCTTGTATGAATAAATTATCGTTTTGGTTGGGAATATTGGATCTCAAACGTTTTAAAATCGTTTTTAATGTCTACAAAAACATTATAATGAGGGATAGTGCAAATTTTAAAGCCTTACTCAAGGATCTGAGCGTTGAAAAGCGGGATATTGTTTTTGCTGAGTTTGAAAAGGTGATTCCAACATTAATTCAAACAGCTAAGGATATTTATCCAACGTTAAAGTATTTAAGTGTAACCCAGCGCACTAAAATATATGAAGCACTTAAACATAAAATATCAAGCATGATTGCTAATCCCTTAGAATATGCTTTTACGCTTGAGCTTCTGACGTTTGAGCAACGAGAAACTATTTATCAAGAAATGAAAGTCAGAATCCCAGATCTGGTTGATAAGGCTGAAGATCTTGCTATGGTGCTTGAGTTTTCGAGCGAGAGGCAATGCAAAGAAATACTTGCGGCGCTTAAAGCCAGACTTAATGAAGTGATTACAAGTTGCGAACAAATTAACATGTCGATGTGCTTTCTGAATGATGAGAATCGCGCGGCTTTATTTGAAGCGATTAAAGACGCAATGCCTGAACTTATAACAACAGCAAAAGATGTTGGTTATGCGTTTGAATTTCTGAATAATCCGCAGTCGTTAGTTGTGTTTGAACAAATAAAAGATAAGCTCCCTGAGTTAATTCAAAGTCCAAGGGATGTTTCACGAATACTTAAGCGACTTAGCATTGAGCAATGTCATATGATGCTTAATTCCTTAAATGAGATACTTCCAAAGCTGATTTTAAATACGCGAGATATTCTTCATTCTATGAGGCGTTTAGATACGGAGCATTCGAGATTGGTGCTGCAATCCCTACCTTCTATTTGGATGCAAAGCGCTGCGACAGTTGGCGAAGTGCTTAAAGTCCTCGATAGAAGCAATCGTTTTATTTATATGGAGATCATTAAGGAGAACCTCCCAAACTTGATTCAAAACGCGCAGAATGTGAGTGAGATTTGCCAGCATCTTACTGATGAACAAAGTGCTTGTTTGCTTGGTACGATAATAGACAAAATTCCAAGCATCATTAAAAGTGTTGATGATTATATTGAAGTGTTCAAATATCTTGATGAGATTGATGAACAAAAAGGCGCATCACTTAAAAAAGCGCTCAATGAAAAACTCCCAAGCATCATTCATAGTTGTAAAGATCTCGGCAGAATGCTCATGTCAGTGGGTGGTGAGCGGGCATATTGCCAAGAGTTTTTAGAATTGGTTAAAGACAAGCTTTTAGTTCTGGTGAAATCGCCCCTTGAAATTGCCGAGTTGCTTATTTATGTGGAGGATATAGAACGCCCAGCGCTGCTTGAAGTGATTATAAACATTCTTCCGAATATCTTTAACGAGAAGCATGATGATGGTTTTGCTTGCTTACTCAATTTGCTGGATCCTGTGCAGTCTCCAGAGTTGTTAGAAACCATTCTTCCTAGAGCAATTAAAAGTGCAATGAGTTTTGGCCAAGTGTTCAAGCATCTTAATCAAGAGCAACGCAACGAGTTATTTAAAGCGATGAAGGATAGACTCACCAGCCTGATTAAAAATGCTGACGATGCTGGCTGGGTATTTGCGAATCTAGAGGCTGAACAATTTACTATTGTGCTTGACTCAATCAAAGACCAATTGCCTAAGGTATTTAAAACAGTAGATGAGGTGAGTCGTCTCGATCTTCACGATGAAAAGCGCGCTCTGATTATAGCGGCCTTAGAGAAGGCTCAAGCAAGCGAACTTGCCGCCAATGCGCCCACCTTTTTGCCACACAAGCGCCTGATAGAAGGGAATGAACCTGCCAAAAGGCAAAAGCGCGTTGGACGTCGTGAGATGGAATTTTTGGGGAAAAATGCTGCTTTGGAACAGCCTAAAGTTCGCAAGAGGAAAAGGATATCGCATTCGTGAAGATGATTTGTTACTGTGACGCCAACGTAAATCCCTGAGTTTAGCAGACCCTCACTCTAAGCATCAAACGCAAGTGGTAAAGGGGTTCGGATCCGAGTGAGCGGAGCGAACAAATTCCCTCTACCGCTTGCGGGAGAGGTCGTTGCTTTTAGCTCCGGGTGAGGGTCTTTGTGTTGGCCGCAGGCCGGGTGAGGTTCTGCGTTCTAACCTCTCAAAGTAACCATGTATCGGTAAATAGCGTGATTTCCTGCGTCATAAAAAAGTATTGTGGTACTATTTTACACACAAAATGTGATGGGTCTTCTCTCATGGATGAACTGAGAACAGGCAAATGCTAAATCGCTTGGTAAGCGCTTGCCTAGTTTTAATTAGTAAACAGGTCTATCACTTGAACACGTTGTTCAGGTGAAGACATGTCATTCTCACTTGAAACATTATTTCTAATGACGATTAGATGAAGAGTGAGAATAGTCCAATGCCTATCAATACATTACATCAAGATCCACTTTTTGAACAAATGATAGAATTGTATAATGAAAAGGCATCTTTGAGCCCCAAAAGGATTACAGATAAAGTTATTATTGCTCATCATCGTGCCTTATTGGAAAGGCTTCTCATGGCCAGAGCTGAAGGCTCTTCAGCGCTTATAAAATCTTTAGCGGAAAATTGGCATCAATACAAAGCGACACCATGCGGTTACACCGCACAGCCTGAAAGCGATGTTACTTTATTGCTATGTGATATTGCCAATTCACTTGGCGAAACAACAGGTGAAAAACCCATTCACATTTTAATGCCCGGCGTGAGCACCGAATCTATTGTTGATGGTGTTCCTTCTTTAGAGGATATGGATCTCAAAACGGTTTTAAGAACGCACATAGTCAGTGACTCAGGAAATTATCTTTATCCTGTAACGGCGCTTTGCTCCCTTGCTTGTGAAAGCGATTTAGATTCTCAAAAAATCCCCAATCCTTATTATGACTATAATCAAGTTACTGAAAGTGGCGAAACAGAAGGTTATATTCCAGCCGCTGCTCTTGAGCGGATGTTAAATCACTCATCAGACACCCAAGCCTTATTGGATGCAAAAGCACGTTATAAGCGCTTGATTAAGCCAACCAATCTGCTTGGCCAACTAGAATTGCTGATTAAAACGTTGCGAATGAACAGCGTATCGGGTATTGGCGAGGAAGAGCTCGCGGGGAGTCGAGCGTATGCGGGCATTATTAGCTTTAACGATTATTATCAAACTTTAAATGATGAACAAAAAAATCTTATCCCAGTAGATCTTAAAAATGAAATTGAATTTTTGTTAGCGCTTTCTGGCAGCAAAAATCAAAATGATGAAGGTACCGCGAATTTACAAACCTGCATCAATATCCGCCAAGAAAATTTGGCGATTTTAACAAGGCAATACGAACCTATTTTAATTAACATTGGTGTTGATGAGCAAACACAATCTGCGTTTATTAAAAGTGCAAGAGAAGAATTTGCTTTATCTCAAAAGCAAATTCAGGGACAGTGCGATAGTGGTGCTTATCATGGCACAGACAAGTTATCATTAAGTAAAAAACTTATTGATACATTACATGTTCACCTTGAGATAAAATCTGAAGCCGATGTACAAGATTTCTTGAGCTTAACAGCAACTGACATTGAATTATTACTTGAAAATAGCGAAGCGCTACAGAGCCAATTGGTGGATATATTAAAAGAAACAGATAACCTCATCTTATTTACAACACAAACACCGATTGAACAAATGAAAATGGTGCTTCATTATGTAGCAAACAAATTGCCCAAACCCACTGGCAGTGAACTATCTGTTTTGTTTGAAATGCTTTTTCTCAAACGGTTCGAAATCGTTTTGAATGTCTTTGAAAGTATTGTTATTGAAAATAGTGTTAGTTTTGGAGAAACACTAGAGCATCTAAGCGATGATAAACGTGATATGATTTTTAGCCAGTTTGAAAACATGCTTCCTAAACTAATGCAAACCACCCAAGATATTTATTATATATTTAAGTTTTTAAATGATGCGCAGCGCGCAAAAATGTTTGAAACACTTAAGAATAAATTTTCGGGGATAATTCAAAATGCCCAAGATTACAGCATTATACTTCAGCTTCTTAGTCCTGAGCAACAAAGTGCTGCGTATCAAGAAATGAAAGATCATATTCCAGATATAATGATAAAAGCTGAAGATCTTGCTTTGGTGCTTGCATTTGCAAGCGAGAGTCTATGCAAAGAAATACTTGGGGTGCTTAAAAACAAGCTCCATGAAGTGATCATAAGTGGTGTTGATATCAACGTGGTGATGTGCTTTCTGAACGTTGAGAATCGTAAGACACTTTTTGAAGCGATTAAAGATAGATTTCTTGAACTTAAAACAGCGAAAGATGTTAGTTGTGCTTTTGAGTTTCTTAATCATGAACAATCTAAAGTTGTGATTGAGATGCTTAAAGACAAGCTTTTCAAGCTAATTAAAAGTCCACGTTCTATTCGTCGGTTGCTTTCACGACTTAACCGTGAGCAATGTAATATGATGCTTGATATTTTGAAGGTTAAAATTCCAAAGCTGATTTTAAATGCGGATGATATTCGAAACGCTTGCCGCGGTTTAGATGTGGAGCAATCGAGAATAGTGCTGAAATTGTTGCCTGCGAAATGGACCGAAAGTGTGAAAGAAATAAGCATGGTGCTCAAGGTGCTCAATGCTACGCAGCGTGATATTTTTCTTGAAATGATTAAGAAAAAACTCCCAAACCTGATTCAAAGCGCGAAGAATGTTCGTGAGGTTTGTGAGGATCTTAACGAAGAACAGAGCGCACAGGTGCTTGGTAGCATGATAGACAAAATTCCAAGCTTTATTCAAACCGTTGATGATTTTATATCAATCACTGACATTGGTTCTGAAGTTGATTTTGATCTTATTGAAAAAGGTAGAGAAAAGATAGACGCAAAGCTTGCTAGCGTTATTCACACTCGCGAAGATTTTGGCAAATTGGTTGAAATAACATTTCCGTTTGATGAGTTATTTGAACTTGTTAAAGACAAACTTCCAACTCTGCTGATATCTTTGGTTGATGTTGCACAGGTAATCAAATTAGTGGGTGGTGACCGTCGCGTGGAACTACTTATAGCGATTATAAACAGACTCCCCAATATCTTGCATGCTGTGGATGATGGGTCGGTTGCTCACATACTATCACTTCTGAATCTTGAACAGTTTCCAAAAGTGATAGTGACGGTTCTTCCGAGTTTAATTCAAGATGCAGATAACTTTCATCAAGTTTTTAAGTCTCTTAACATAGAGCAGCGCAAAGTGTTGTTTGATGTGGTGAAAGATAATATTCCGAATCTGATTAAAAATGCTATTGATGCCTCAAATGTATTTTCCAGTCTGGATGATGAACAATTTTCCATCGTATTTGAAGCGATGAAAGGAAAGCTCCCAAACTTTATCCACAGCGCGAAAGATCTTCACATGCTCAGATTTTTCAAAAATGAGCACCTTGATATGATGTTTGAAATGATTAAACAAAAACTTCCGGACCTTATCCAAAGCATAAACGATATCAATGAGCTCAGATGGCTCAAAGATCACCATATTAATGTGCTATTTGGAATGATCAAACACAAACTTCCAAGCTTAATTCATCAAGCGAGTGATATTGGCATCGTGCTTGAATCTCTCACCATAGAACAGAGCGAAGTTGTCCTTAACGGGATCAAAACTAAACTCTCAAGTCTGATAAAAAATGAAGATGATGTTTATCATGCGCTAGAATCGCTCAATGTTAAGTACTGCGAAGTTGTGCTTGAAGCAATAAAAGATCAGCTCCCTAGAGTGTTTAAAACAGTTGAGAATGTGAATATTAATCTCTTTGATGACGATGAAAAACGCGCTCTGATTATAGCAGCCTTAGAGAAGGCTCAAGCAAGCGAACTTGCCGCCAATGCGCCCACCTTTTTGCCACAAAAGCGCCTGATAGAAGGTAATGAGCCAGCGAAAAGGCAAAAGCGTGTTGGGCGTCGTGAAATGACCTTTTTGAGCCACAATGCTGCATTGGAACAACCCAGAGAGTGCAAGCGGCAAGAGAATGAGGCAAAGAGGCAAAGGATGTCGCCTTAGGGCAAATAAATCGTTACTGTGACGCGAACGTAAATTCCTTAGTTTTTCGGAGCCTCACTCTAAGCATCGAACGAAAGTGGTAAAGGGGTCGGATCCGAGTGAGCGTAGCGAACAAATTCCCTCTACCGCTTGCGGGAGAGGGGTTTATGTTCGCGTTGCTCACGAAGACAAGAACCCGAATCCGCGAGCTTTTCTTACCCTTTAGCGTTTACGTTGGATGTTGGCCGCAGGCCGGGTGAGGTTCTGAAGTCTAACCTCTCAAAGTAACCGGTTATCTGTTAATAGCGCGATTTTCTGCGTCATAAAAAAGTATTGTGGTACTATTTCACCCACAAAATGTGATGGGTCTTCTATCATGGATGAACCGAGAATTGGCTGATACTCGAACTTATTCGCCAAGTTTTAATTATTAAACGGATCTATCACTTGAGCATGTTGTTCAGGTGATGGCTTGTTATTTTCACTTGAAAGAATATTTCTAATGACGATGAGATGAAGAGTGAGAATTGTCCAATGACTATCGATAAAAAAAACGAACAAATTTCTAAAATAGTAGCATTATACATTATTCAAAGTTCGCTTCATCCCAAAAGAATTAAAGAAAAAATCATTGTCACGCATCATCTTAAGTTATTGGTTAAAGTTCTCCTTAACCCTTATTATCATGAGCGATTGGAAGAGTTACAACTAACAAGCTCTGATGCTAATTTAATGCTTAAAAATCTTTTAGCCGATAATTGGCATACCTATAAGTTAACACCATGCGGTTATACCGCGCAACCTGAAAGCGAAGTTACTTTATTGCTATGTGATATTGCCAATACACTTGGCGAAATTACAGGGGAAAAACCGATTCATCTGTTAATGCCAGGCGTGAGCACCGAATCGATTATGGATGGCGTTCCTTCTTTAGAGGATATGGATCTCAAAAAAGTTTTAAGAACACACATAATCAGTGATTCCGGAAACTATCTTTATCCGGTAGCGGCACTGGGCTCCCTTGCCTGTGAAAGCGATTTGGATTCTCAGAAAATTCCCAATCCTTATTATGACTATAATCAAGTTACTGAAAGTGGGGAAACAGAAGGTTATATCCCAGCCGCCGCCCTTGAGCGGATGTTAAATCACTCATCAGACACACAAGCCTTATTGGATGCTAAAGCGCGCTATCAAAACTTGATTAAGCCCTCCAATTTGCTTGGACAGCTACAAATGTTAATTAAAACCTTGCGAATGAACAGCAAATCCGGAATAGGCACTGAGGAGCAAGCAGGTAGTAGAGCTTATGCCGGCATTATTAGCTTTAATGATTATTATCAAACTTTAACAAATGAACAAAAAAGCCTCATTCCACAAGATCTTAAAGATGAAATTGAGTTTTTGTTAGTGCTTTCTGGCAGCAAAGCGCAAAACGATCAAGGTACACAGACGCTTGAAACCTGCATCAATATTCGCCAAGATAAGTTGGCGTCTTTAACAAAACAGTACGAATCGATACTCATAAACATTGGTGTTGATGAGCAAACACAATCAGAGCTGATAAAAGCAGCAAGAGAGGATTTCGTTACGTTGCAAAATCAAATTCAAGCGAACTGCAATCAGGGCGCTTATCATGGCGAAGATAAACTAGCACTCAGTAAAAAGTTGGTTGATACATTGAATGTTCGCGTTCGGATTAGATCAAGAGCAGATCTACAAGATTTCTTGAGCTTAACAGCATGTGATATTCAATTGTTGCTTGAAAATAACGAAGCGCTTCAGAACCAGATAGCGAGAAAATTAGAAACATTAGACGATCTCGTTCTATTTTCAACACAAACGTCGATAGAGCAAATGAAAGCGGTTCTTCATGTTATCGTGAATAAATTGCCCAAACTCAAGGGCAGCGAACTATCTGTTTGGTTGGAAATGCTTGATCTCAAGCGTTTCGATGTCGTTTTGAATGTCTTTCAACCTTTTGTGATAGAAAATAGTGTTCATTTTAAAGAGGTGCTGTGTCATCTTAGTGTTGAAAAACGGGATATGGTTTTCAACACCTATGAAAATAGGCTTGCTCCTTTAATACAAACCACCCTCGATTTTAAATTAATACTTAGGTATTTAAGTATTGCACAGCGTACCAAAATGTATGATGCAATTAAAGATAAACTCCCCGGTATGATACAAAAAGCCGAGGATTTTGCCAATGTATGCCAGTTTCTCACCCTTGAGCAACAAGAAGTTGTTTATCAAGAAACGAAAATGCGCATCCCAGATTGGGTTCATAGTGCTGAAGACCTTGCCGAGGTGCTTCCATTTGCGAGCGAAATCCAATGCAAAGATATACTTGTTGCCCTTAAAGACAAGCTTCATGATGTGATTAAAACGGGTGAAGATGTTAACGTGGTGTTCCGCTTTTTAGATGAGGTGATGCGCGCCCAATTATTTGAAGTGATTATAGAAAGATTCCCTGAACTCATTAAAACAGCAAATTGTTTTAGTACTGCCTTTGAGTTTCTTAATAAGGAGCAATCGATACTTGCGTTTGAAAAAATAAAAAGCGAACTACCTGCGCTCATTAAAAAGCCCAGTGATATTCGCCGATTAATTAAGCGACTTAATATTGAGCAATGTCATATGACGCTTGATGCCATAAGGGAAACACTTCCAAAGGTGATTTTAAATTTGCGTGATATTCGTCATGTCATCTGGCGTTTAGATGCGGATCATTTGAGATTGGTGCTGGAATCGTTACCTCCTTTTTGCACGCAAAACGCTGTGAACGTGGGGCAAGTGCTACAACTCCTCGAAGATGGTAGTCGTTTGATTTTTATTGACATAATTAAGCAAAAACTTCCAAACATCATTAACCATTGCGAAGATCTTGGTTTACTTCTAAAGGCATCGGGTGGACCGGCAGGTTACTTAGCGCTTTTAGAATTGGTTAAAGACAAGCTTTTAAATCTGTTGAAATCGGATATGGATGTTAGCTTTCTGCTGTGTTATGTGCCTGTTAAAGATCGCCCAGCGCTACTTGAAGCGATTTTAGACTTAGTTCCGACTATCTTTAACCATCAGGATAATTATGGTTTTGATCTGATACTAATGTCTTCGTTTGATCTTGCACAGTCTCCCGAGGTGTTAACCAGAATTATTCCTAGATTAATTCAAACTGCAAAGAGCTTTAAAAATTCGTTCATGCATTTAGATAAAGAGCATAGTAAAACGTTGTTCGAAGCAATGAAAGATAAACTCACCGGCCTGATTGAAAACGCCGAAGATGCGGGCGTTGTACTTTCCTATCTGGACGATGAGATATTTACAATGGTATTAGAGGTGATTAAACACAAACTTCCAACTCTGATTCATCAAACGAGTGATGTTGCCTTCGTGCTAGAATGTATTAGCATTCAACAGATGGATGCTGTGCTTGAAGCAATCAAAGATCAGCTTCCTAAGCTGTTTAAAACAGTTGATGAGGTGAATCGTCTGGGGCTTCAAGATGAAAAGCGCGCGCTGGTAATAGCAGCTTTAGAGAAGGCTCAAGCAAGCGAACTTGCCGCCAATGCGCCCACCTTTTTGCCACAAAAGCGCCACATCGATGGCAATGAGCCTGCAAAGAGGCAAAAGCGTGTTGGGCGTCGTGAAATGGCTTTTTTGAGCCACAATGCTGGATTGGAACAACCTAGAGAGCGCAAGAGGGAAGAGAGCGCGGCAAAGAGGCAAAGGATGTCGCATTCGTAAGAATTATTAAGTTAATCAGGCGTAACTAAATCCCCCCGCCGCAGCGTTGCTGCGTCGACCCCCTTTACGAAAGTGGGTGTCATTGGTTCGCTACGCTCACCTTTTTGGAGCATGATTTATCCACTCCCCCTCCTTTGAGGAGAGCGTAGCGAACCAACAGTGCCCACTTTGTAAAGGGGGCCGGCACGAAGTGGCGGGGGGATTTATCTTCAATAATCCCCAAAACCTCTAATTTTCCCGCTATGTTTGTTTAAATAAAATTAAACAAGCTTGGTGTAGTATGGGGTTTTCAAAGACTGCCGGATTAATAATAAGTACAGCTGTACTTTTTCCTAGCCTATTGTTGGCATCAAATGATGTTAAATTGACTGCTAAAAAAGCAGAGCCTGTGGTGCAAGTTGAGCCTAAAAAAGATTTCATTGTAGGCATTTTTAGGCCGATGAAAAAATCTTATCATTCGAAAGTTGCCATGCTAGAAGATTTAGATCTATTAGTGGTTGATGAGAAAAATGTGGGTAACTTAACTGAGGCTTTTCGCCAAATTGATCAATCTACTTTATTAACAACCGATGAAAAAATTCAATGGCTTCAAAAGAACCAAGCTAGCTTGCCACCGCCATTTCTTGCGCTGCTGGCTTATTATCTTGCGCCAACCAATACCGATGAAGCCGCCAAATGGTATGTGGTGAGTAGTATTCGTAGTGAAATTGATAATAGAAAGTGCACCGAAAAAGAAACCACACGCGAAGGCAATGAATTGATTTTTGAAAAAGTAGTGGAAAACTTGCAACAAGTGCTCAAGGGTAATGATGATCAAGAGAAAATGGACAGCTTTTCAAAAAGTATTAAAAGCCAATTTGAAAATGCGGTGAGTTTTCATAAAGCTAACCCTTATAAAATTGCACATCCTTATTGGTTATCCAATCATGCCATTCAACCTTTGAAAAATAGAGCACCTGGTGTGGATGTGATTATTAAAGATAATGAAATCACGGTAGATCCTTTCAAGGATGCAACCTTTAAGCCTGAGAACCAATGGAAAACCATTGAAGAAAGCGTGATTTATCAGTTAAGAAAAGAATTAAGTTGACAGAGCCATTCTCATTTTAGCGAAGTAGCTTTCAAGAAGATTCTTCGCTTTGCTTTGAATAACAATGTTGTCATCCTGAGCGTAGCGAAGGATCTCTCAAGAATATTATGTTAAGACTTGATCCCTAGTAATCTTCTTATTTTGTTATTCGTCACGTCTTCCCCTGAAATTTGTTCGTGTTTCTTGCGTGCTTTATGATTGGTGAACAGTTGAGCCAGGGGTGCATTATGCGCATCATTATCACTGTTCGATTTCGCTGGGTAAGATAATTTGGAATCCTTCATGTTGAGCAATTCATCGGTTAATAGTTTTGATTTGGGTCCATTGACATTGCCTTCTAAATCCATCCGAATAGCCAGTTTTCTTTTGCTGCGCTCGGGTTTTAAACCATCATGAAGACCGGCAGGTGAGATAATAACGCCATCCTCTTTCACCATGATATAATCTTTGGCATCATCAGGTAATTCTTTATAAGCAGATAACGCATCCATGGTCCCAAAGCCAAGTGATAAAGCCGCTTGTACCCATGGTCTGATGAGTGCTTTAGGCAGTTTATCGTAGGTAAATCCACTGGCAATAAAGCTTGCGCCAATCGATAATCCAAATACCAGAGGATTGATAGTTGTTAAAGCCCCAGCGGCGATATAACCTAATGAGCCATAAATAACACCACCTAATATGCCACTGCCAGCGCCTTGTAAAATCAGCGCAATCACTTCATCGGTTAATGAAGAAAAAGAGCGACCATTCAACAGCTTAATACTTTTGGCATCCTTAGGATCTTTCACTTTCTGTTTTTCATCGCGATAAATTTTAGCAGCTGCCAGTGTTACAATGGCAGCACCTAAGGAGTGGCCGTTGAGCAAAATATTTTCAAGTGGCACACCACGTTGTCGATAATGATTAACAACCGCGATGACATCATCAATCCAATCCTCTTCGGATTGTGGAATACCTTTGCTTGCTTGCACATTTCTGAAGTTAAAACCCACAGTGCGAGAATTAGGGTATGACATGGCTTGTTTGATAAACTCGTCTTCCATTACGTATTCATAAACCTCAAAATTACCCATCGCATTGATAATGATTTTTTGATTTTTAATGTCTTTATTAAGATTCGCAATAGTCGCAAGTTCACAAAAATTTATCGTAGCCCCACCTGTTGAGGGTACGTTAGAAAATGAAAGGTAAACTTCTCGGTTCAGTAATCCATTGGCTCTTTTGAATTCATCTTCAAGGGTTTGGGAAGGCATCACCATTTTTGCAATGTGTGGGCCGAAAAACTTTTTTAACATAGAGCACCTTAAACGTCATCAAATTAACTATTAGGCTGGCAAAGTATCAGATGCGCAGCAAGGTGTAAATTGTATATGCATTTGTAGTTATTTAATTGACGATTTAAAGTGCAGAATCTACTAAAAAGCGCATTTTCGCACTAATACTTCTAAAAATGCTGACCTACTCCCAAACCTCTTTCGTTAATCACCGAATCGTTGAATTTTTCTTGTGATGCTATTTTCAAAGGAGGATAATTTAAGGTAATCAACATATGCAAACCTTTTGTTAAAGGGTGATGTACAACATATTATAAATAATCGTGGGGTACCGATGAACGCTAACTCTTTACAACATTTCCATCTGGCGAAAGCATTTCATTTAATCTCATACCTTTTTCTATTACTTTTCAGTACATCATCTTTTGCACTGGATACGATTTGCAATCCTCCTGGATGTAAAGTGTATAACATTGCCAATCCCACCGATGGCGTCAATTTGGTTGTTAATGATTGGGGTGCCGCAACACCTAATAAACCAGCCATATTGTTATTAGCAGGTTTCCCTCACAATCAGGAATTTTGGATCAATCAAATTAATAGTCCTTTAAGAGCGAAATATAGAATCATTACTATGGATTGGCGGGGAATGGGTCTTTCTGGCAAAACAACTTCGCTATACACACCACAATTGTTTGCAGATGATATTAAACAAGTGCTGAGCCAGCTCAATGTCAATAAAGTCGTTATTGTCGGACATTCTGCAGGAGGCGAGGTGTTGCAAAGTTATGTGACAACTTATCCTTCAGCGATGATTAAAGGAATCGTCTTTGTAGATTCGACCTTACTAAAGCCTGAGTTTGTTACGACTTATATAACACCAGATGCTTTAAATTTAATCGGTGCAGGGGCTTTTGCACCCTTGACGCCTGATCAATTTGTTGGTGTAAATCAAAGCTTTTTAACTTTATCAACATTGGCGCCATTAGATCCAGGCATGAATAATTTTCTTCTTTCTAAAGATTTATTGGTGCCACAAGCTGTGCGCGCTGCATTATTATCAAGTCGAGGAAACTTAGATATTTCGCTCTCAAATGTAACTGCTAAAACCTTGATTATTTGGGGGCAAAATGATGCGGTGGTGTCTGTTAGCGCAGCTAATTATATTCATAGTCTTATCCCCAACAACAGTAAGGTTGCGATATTGCCTAATACGGGGCACCTTCCTATGATTGAAAAACCTATCGCGTTTAATATATTGCTGGGAACTTTTTTGACGAGCATAAATTATTGAAATAAATCAAAGAAACTAACACTTCCACTTGGAATAAACTCTGTGGACAATTTGTTTTTCAACAATGGTATCGCGCAGCATTTGTAAGGCTTGGGGTGATTTAAAACCTCTAAAGGGCAACCATAAAAAGCGGGTGAAAGTGTTAGGGAAAACAAACCCATTCTCAGCTTCAAGAATATATTTGATTTCATCCCAGGTCATATGGCCAGGACGAAGGCCTTTGCCAGACCACACAATACCATTCATGGAGATCTCAATGACGATAGGTTTGCTTACTACCAGTGATTTTTTCATGCGTTGATATAACAACCATTCGTTGAAAGGACGGCGCAAAAATAACCATAATCCGCAAACCAACATGGCGGCCCAATCTTGAGGAGTGAGTTTTAGCAAAACTAATTTTAAAACAAAGAGCGCAAACAAAATGCCCATGAAAATATTGATAATGCCAATGGTGAAAAGCAAGAAGGGTTTTTTCTCAACATATAACGAACTTGCCTTGGCTAACTCACGTGCAGTGGGTTGGTATTCAATTTTGATATTCATACGGTCTCGCTTTGTAAGAAAAGTGCCACAACATCATTTAGAAATTGATAACCCAAGGGCGTGGTACAGATCCGGTCAGAATAGTCATGGATCCATCCCTTTTTGTAGGCCTCATTCAATTGAGGCTCAATATGTTTCATAGGCAACCCAGTTCTTTGAGTAAACAGTGCCGTTTCTACACCTTTTTTTAATCTTAGCGCATTGAGCATAAATTCAAAAGCCAGATTGTCTTGTGGGATAGGGGTGTTGGTTTGTACAAATCCCTGACTTATATCCATATATTGTTTTGGGTGGCGAAAATGCGTTATGCGTGAAATGGTTTGTTGGTTGCAATCAGTTATTTTACCATGTGCGCCAGCGCCAATGGCTAAGTAGTCACCAAACTCCCAATAGTTCATATTATGCTGACAAGGCCTATTTTTAGAATAAGCGGATACTTCGTATTGATGATAACCATGCGCTAAGAGCAAGGCTTGCCCTTTTTCTTGTAAGGATAAAATATCTTCTTCTGGTGGTAAGGGTGGGGGCTGCAAATAAAATGGTGTGTTAGGCTCAAGCGTTAATTCATACCATGAAAGATGGGTAGGGTTAGCCTCAATAGCCGTGGCTAAATCTGCTAATCCTTGTTCTGGTGTTTGATTAGGTAAACCAAACATCAGATCGAGATTAAAATTATCAAAGCCGGCATTTTTAACATAATTAATGGCGTGTAAAGCTTCTTCACGACCATGAATGCGGCCCAAACGTTTTAAGTGCGCATCGTTGAAACTTTGAATGCCAAGTGAGATGCGATTAATGCCGATTTCACGATATTCCTTAAAGCGTTGCATTTCAGAGGCGCCGGGGTTCGCTTCAATGGTGATTTCCGCATCCACGGTTAACTGCGTGCGTGCGCGCACGCCTTGTAATAATTTATCTAAGGCTGCGCTTGAAAATAAGCTTGGCGTACCGCCACCCATAAAAATGCTGATAATTCTGCGACCCCACACACTGGGTAAATGTTGCTCCAAATTTAGCAGCAGGGCATCAATATAAGCTTGCTCTGGCAGCTCGTTATTTAAGGTATGGCTATTAAAATCACAATATGGGCACTTTTTTACACACCAAGGTAGGTGAATATAAAGCGAAAGTGGGATCGTTTGGGTAAAGTTAGATTTCACTGTTGGCTCGATAGATAATCTTGAAATTGCGTATAAAATTGCTGCAAGGCTTTTGCGCGATGGCTGAGTGTGTTCTTCTGGGCAGGGCTTAATTGCGCCGCTGTGCACGAATGCTCTTTGATATAAAAAATCGGATCATAACCAAAGCCACCTTCACCTTGTTGTTGGGTCAAGAGCGTGCCATCCCATCGGCCTAGCGCAATAATCGGCGCGGGATCATCAAAACTTCTCACAAATGCTAAGGCACAATAAAAGTGTGCGCTACGATCTTTCTCAGGCACTGCGCTCATTTCGTTAAGCAGTTTATGGATGTTATCTAAGCTATTTGCTTTGGGGCCCGCAAAACGCGCGGAATAGATCCCAGGCTTGCCACCTAGGGCATCTACCACGAGCCCTGAATCATCGGCAAGCGCTGGTAGATGCGCAAACTTGGCAGCATGTCTTGCTTTGATAATCGCATTTTCGATAAAACTTAAACCCGATTCAATGGCGCTGGGCATGTTAAATTCAAGTTGTGACACAACGTTTATAGGGAGATCTTTAAAGAACAATTGAATTTCTTTTAACTTGCCTTCATTTTCAGTGGCGAGAACTATTTTCATATTCGACTCATAGTGAGGTGATAAAAGTGTTAATAGCATTGGCGACAGGCTCAGGCGTATCAAGATGCACATGATGATTGCCTGGCATTTCAAAAAGGCTACCTTGTCTTAAGGCATTGAAGCGATTTTGTGCCACTTCAACAGGAAAGGGGTAACCTTGCTCTGGCTTAATTAGGCATACTGGTGCGCTGATTTCATTGAGATAGGCAAGCACTTGCTCTTCTGTCATCAGTTGCGCTAAGGGCATTAAAAGCCTGGGATCGGTGCGCCATGTCCATGCACCACTTTCTAATTGTTGCAAACCGCGTTCAACCAAGATCCGAGCAGATGATTCTTTCATCTTGTTGGCTTTCAAGCGTGCTTGCACAGCGTCTTCGATGGAATGATATCGCGTTGGGTTTTTATTCGGTTTGGAAATTAGTTCATCGATGTAAGTACGAAATTGCTGTGGTGCTTGTTTTGCCGGTTTTGTTAAGGCGCCTAGCGCATCTATCATGGTTGCCCACAAAATGCGATCGCCAATCGTGCCTGCAACAAAACTACTCACGGCAGCCCCTAAAGAGTGGCCGAGTAAAGCAAATTTGTCCCAGCCTAATTCTTTGGCCACTAAAATGGCGGTGACTGCAATATCTAACATGTGTAAGGTGGCGCTTTTCGCTGGGTGCGATGAGTGCCCGTGACCGGGTAAATCAATGGCCACAATGTGGCAATCGGGTAATAAGGGTGCAAGATTATCAAAACTGGCGGCATTATCTAACCAGCCATGTAATGCTAAAGTAGGAATGCCGCTGTCGGGATGCCATACTTTGGCTGCGATTTCTAAGCCGCGAATATTCAGTTTGATTTCATTTGTCATTGTTTGATCTCTGTAAGGCGTTAAACCATTCGGGAAGATTTGATGGTGCGTTAATGCTAAATACTTTAAATCGACTAAGCTGGCCTTTTTCTAATGTCACGCTTTTATTAGCAACACCAAACTCACTGGCTAACCACTTTGATAAAAAAAGGTTAGCTTTATTTTCGATGGCTGGTGCCATAATTTGTATTTTAATGTGCTCTTGATACATACCCACAACGCGTGTTTGTTTAGCGTTGGGTTGCACAACTATCGATAACAAGAGCACTTTTCCCTGCCAACGAATGGCCAAGATTAACGGATCCCAAATTGAAAACCAGTATGGGTTAAAGGATCGGCCACTAAAATCTTTAACAATTGTAAAACTATCATTACCGGTATGGGGCTGATGTCAAAGCCTGCAATAGGTGGGATCATTCTTCTCACAGGTTTCATTAAAGGCTCTGTTAAGCGGGATAAAATGGGTGCTATAGGTGAATGCGTTAAAGGGGCAACCCAACTTAAAATGACTGTTAACAAGATCGAATAAAAAAACAAATTAATGGTTAGATTAAATATTTCACCTAATGACCAAATAGCGATGCCAGCGGGGGATGGGAATTTGTGCATGCTAATGTACATCACTAAACATACTTTAAGTGATGTTAAAGCGATGATAACAATCAAGGTAGCAAAATCAATTCCCCAAAAACCGGGCACCACTCTGCGAAGCGGCACAACCAATGGGCTGGTGGCTTTCACAATAAATTGCGTGAACGGATTGTAATAATCGACGCGAAGATATTGCAGCACAAATCTTAATAATAAAATGAGTAGATAGATGTCAAATAAGCTGTGAACTAAAAATGCACTTGCATTCTGTAATGGCGCCATAAAATGCTATAACCTCAATCAAATTGTTGGCTTAAATCTTTGCCCCTTTGCGCTGCCGCTTTCAGGGTTTTTGTTATCAGGTCCTGTAGTTTACCATCTTTTAGGACATTGATCCCTGCTTCAGTGGTGCCGCCCTTGGAGGTGACATTCAAGCGTAGTGTGGCGATATCTTCTTGCGAGAGCAGGGCCATTTTAGCGCTGCCCATAGCTGTTTGTAAAGTAAGAAAGCTAGCAATTTCATGTGTTAAACCCAGTGTGGTTGCACTGTTAACCAGCATTTCCATGAGATAAAAGAAGTAAGCAGGCCCTGATCCCGATAGCGCCGTCACTACATCCATCAATGACTCTTCTTCAATCCAAATGGTTTCTCCCACCGCATTCAATAGATTTTGCGCTTGTTGTTTTTTGGCGGGTGATACATCTTCGGTGGCGTAAAGTCCTGTTACCCCTGCATTCAGTAACGCCGGTGTGTTGGGCATCGCGCGCACTACGTCACAAAACGATTGCCCGAGCCATTTTTTAATTTGCGTGGTGGTGATACCGGCTGCAATGCTGATAAGTAACGTTTTGTTAGGTTGAAATTGCGAGGCAATCTCATTGAGCAGCACTTTCATGTGTTGTGGTTTGACGGCAAGCACCAACAACTCAACCTTCTCAATAATGTCTGCAGGATGAAGCGATGTGGAAATTCCCCATTTTTCCCTTAACAATTTACAGGTTTGGGGATTGGTATCTGCAACCAGAATATCAGCGGCGCTGACTTGTTGTTGACGCAGCCCTCCCACTAGTGCGCTGCCCATATTGCCACCGCCAATAATGCCAATTTTGCCAAAAACTTTCATAGGTGTTCCTTTAATTATGCGTTTGTCTTGCGCCAAAAAGTGCGGTGCCGATTCTTACCATGGTTGATCCTGCTGCAATGGCAGCATCGAGAGAATCACTCATACCCATCGATAAGGTATCTAATTGGTTTTTATCATTGAGTTTATCAAACAGCGTTTTAAGTTGTGCAAAATAGTCGCGTTGCTTTTCAACGTCATCACTTATTGGCGCTATGGTCATTAAACCACGTACTTTTAATAAAGGCAGGTCTTTAATTTCTAATAATAAAGAGGGTGCATCTGCAAGACTAATGCCCGATCGGTTAGGATCTTCATCTAACTTGATTTGTATACAGATGTTTAAATCACCAAGCTCAGCTGGACGGTGTTTGGAAAGTAACTGCGCTTCTTTGAGACGGCATACCGTATGCACCCAGCTAAAATGCTGAGCAATAAGGGAGGCCTTTTTTGACTGTATGGGCCCAATAAAATGCCAGCTTAACCCCAAATCTGCCAATGCCGATATCTTGAGAAGGGCTTCCTTAAGATAGTTTTCGCCAAAATCATGCTGCCCTGCACAAGCCAGCGTTTTAATAAGCGCTGCGGGTTGTGATTTGCTCACGGCAAGCAAAGAGACACTGTTAGGTGCTCTATAATAAGTTTGTTCAAGCGAATGGATGCGGTTGAGGAGTGTTTGTAGGTTGGTCGCAACATCAATCATTAAGACAATCCTCATCTCCTTACTCAACGTAAAGGAATAGATTAAATTAAGAGGCAAGTATGGATATCACCGAATTATTAACCTTTAGTGTACAGAATAATGCTTCAGATTTACATCTGTCTGCAGGTCTTCCGCCGATGATTCGGGTAGATGGAGATATTCGGCGCGTCAACGTGCCAGCGCTTGATCATAAAGCAGTGCATGATCTGGTTTACGATATCATGAACGATAAGCATCGTCGTGATTTTGAAGAATTTTTAGAAACCGATTTTGCATTCGAGGTACCTGGGCTTGCACGGTTTCGTGTTAATGCTTTTAATCAGCAAAGAGGCGCTGGTGCGGTGTTGCGTACCATTCCTTCGAAAGTGCTTACCTTTGAAGAACTTGGCTTACCCAAAATATTTGGTGACATTTCGGATTATCCCCGAGGACTTGTGCTGGTGACCGGGCCTACTGGTTCGGGTAAAAGTACCACGCTTGCATCGATGATAGATTATGTTAATAACCAACGTTATGCGCATATTCTCACCATAGAAGATCCTATCGAATTTATTCATCAAAGCAAAAAATCGTTGGTGAACCAACGTGAAGTGCATACCAACACTCATGGTTTTAGCCAAGCGTTGCGCTCAGCATTACGTGAAGATCCTGACGTTATTCTGGTGGGTGAGTTGCGCGATTTGGAAACCATTCGCTTAGCGCTCACCGCAGCAGAAACCGGGCATTTGGTTTTTGCGACCTTGCATACCTCATCTGCTGCAAAAACCATCGATCGTATCGTGGACGTTTTTCCGGCGGGCGAAAAAGAAATGGTACGCTCAATGTTATCAGAATCTTTACGTGCAGTTGTTTCCCAAGCCTTATTAAAGAAAGTGGGTAGTGGGCGACTCGCTGCACATGAAATTATGATCTGTAATCCTGCCATTCGAAATCTTATTCGTGAAAATAAAGTAGCGCAGATGTATTCCAGTATCCAAACAGGTCAAGCTCAAGGTATGCAAACCTTGGATCAGTGCTTAAAGACGCTGGTTGATTCAGGAAAAGTTACGCGCCTGGATGCCAGAGAAAAAGCCACGAATAAAGATTTATTTATATAAATAGAATGAGTAATACCATGGACATGCAACCCTTTTTTGAAAAAATGATTCAAAATGGCGCATCTGATATGTTTTTGACAGCTGGTATGCCACCTTGTGTCAGAGTGAATGGTGATATAGTGGCGCTATCAGATAAAAGCTTTACCGAAGAAGAGGTCAGTGAAGCTATTTTGGGGTTAATGTCGGAAGCTCAACAAAGCGAGTTTTTGCAAACCAGTGAATGTAATTTTGCGATAGACATTAAAGACAAAGGTAGATTTCGGGTTAGCGCTTTTGTTCAGCGTAATTGCAAAGGATGTGTCATAAGACATATTCCCTCTAAGATCCCCACTATTGATGAATTAAATTTGCCACCCGTGGTGAAAGCGCTTGCGATGATCAAAAAAGGGCTCATCATTGTTGCTGGCGCAACCGGTATGGGAAAAACCACCACCATTGCCTCAATGTTAGATTGCCACAACAAATTAACCCGAGGTCATATCATCACGATTGAAGATCCCATTGAGTATCTTCATACGCACAAAAAGTGCATTGTGACGCAAAGAGAAGTGGGTATCGATACCTCTTCCTTTGGAATTGCGTTAAAAAATGCGATGCGCCAAGCACCCGATGTGATTTTAGTCGGTGAAATACGCGATATTGAAACCATGCGACATGCTATCTCCTTTGCTGAAACGGGACATTTGTGTTTAGCGACATTACATGCCAGCAATACCACGCAAGCTCTCGAGCGGATTGCCCACTTTTTCCCAGAGCATGTGAGAGATCAGTTATGGCTGGATTTGTCATTGAACCTGCGCTCAATCATGGCGCAACGTTTGATAAAACAATGTGATGGCAAAGGCCGTACGGTAGCGATGGAAATCATGATTAATACCCCGATTATTGCAGAGTGTATTCGAAAAGGTGAAATTCAAAGTGTCAGGGAATACATTATGCGAAAAGATGGTTTAGGTATGCAAACCATGGATCAGGCTTTATTTAGTTTATATGAGCAAGGGATCATTGGTGAGGAAGAAGCGCTACAAAATGCAGATTCTGCCAATAACATGCGGATCTTGATGAAATTGCGCAATCAACCGGATGGCACGCAAAATGAAAGTAATTTAGATCTACACGATGATAAAGCAGTTAATTTCAAAACAAAATAAAGTGCATCCTTGCTATTATTGTTATTCCTAAGATTTTTATATTCTTGCGCGAGCCGCATTATGTTCTGCTTGACTCACAAATGCCTCAATGCGATTTTTTAGTTCGACGTTATCTTCACGTGAAATAAAAGGTAAACGGTTTTCTGGGCAAATGCCGCGAAACTGATTATACGACGATTTATCATAAGTGTGCGGTGTTCTAATGGTTTGACCGCTATTATTTTGATATGAAGTATAAGCCGTCACCGGTTCTTCCATGATCTGATAAGAAATAGGGCAGCAAAATTCCTCGGGAACATTGTTGAGATCATAGCCACAATCGGTAAGCCGCTGCTCAAAGTTATTTGCATTAAGCACAGGCAAATTGCCAAGGGGTTGCGGCGCAACGATTGGCTGTGCGCTGCGTTGTTGCTGATGGCTCACATAGGCATTGAGTACGCTCAGGCCTGCGTAGCTAAAAGCGCTAACCACTGCAGCAGAGCTTGGTTGGTTAGTAATACGATAAGCATCTTGTAATGTTTGCGTGAGTAAGCGATTAGCCAATTGAGATTCAATTCTACTTTCTTGCGTGTAAAAATATTTATAAGCACGCGCGCCGACGGCGAGCACTGCTGCGCTGCTCGCGCTAAACCATAATAATGTTTTTTTAATATCCATGATTGACTCAATAAAAATAAATTAAAAAACAGTTTTTACGTTTGCTGTGAAATATTGTCACGAGGTTCAAGATGAGTTGTTCACTTGATGAGATAAGAGGTTAGAGTGGTACAAATATAAAATAAGCCAACTGACTCAATCGTGGGATTTAGTCTTATTATTTTCAGTGTTAAACTAACCGCTCTCTGTTGGATCACCTCAACGTTGTAAGGAGTTTTATGAAAATTTTAAATGCCAATGAAACCAAAGCAGTACATGGCGGCGCTAATTTGGTTATCACTCAGCAAATTTCCACCGAAGGCGTGAGCCCTGTGTGTCTGACAACCCTCGCAAACATGCTGCAGCTCACCGAAAAAACAGATGAGCAAATGATGACATACATTCTTTCTGGTTGCACTTTCAATGAGCTTGATATCATTGGTGATAGATTAGATGCAGCGGCATTTACCACAGTCGAATTTAAATAATATCAAAGAGGTTATGATGAAAGATTTATCATTCAAAGAATGTGGCCAAGTTTCAGGTGGCGAGCAATTTTTATCTATTACATCAAAAATTGAATTTGAAGGTATTCCCTGCCATTGCGTTGAAAATTTCTACAATGCCCATAAAGATAATTTCACCGCCTTCACAGTAGATAATTTAGATAGCAGTATTATCAGCGAATGCTCAGGCTTTGATTTGACCAACTATTCCATTAGCATGGAAGTTGTTCCGGTGAGTATTTCCTTGATTGATATCATCTAAGTGGGTGGTCATTGCAAGCATGGCTTGCAATGACACATGATACTGTCATGCAATCGCATTATTCTTGCCATTTAAGCTCAGCTTTAAAAGATATCACCAGGCCTTTGTTAGCAAAATTGGGCTGCAACTATTTTCAATATCTCAAAGTGTTTGCAGATGGTAGTTTTTCTTTTAACTCTAATTTTCCTGAGTGGACAGAATTTACGACTGAATATTTGAAAAAAATAAATAAGCCAGCCGTTTATTCTCACATCGATGGGCATACATTAGACAAAGATAAATATACCTTTTTGTGGGAACCTAACTTACCACAAGAGCCGGTATCTTTGGCGCGAGAATTTGATATAGCGCACGGTATGACTTTTGTTGAGCGCAACAGTGAGTATTATTACATGATAGGATTTGGAGCAAGCGCTTCAAATCACCATGCCCTGGATAATTATTTCAATCATTTAAATGAAATGAATCAGTTCATTCAAGAATTTAAGATAAATCAGCATAAATTGATCAATGAGCTCGATAAGCACCGATTTATTGTTCCACCAAATCGCCAAGACGCCAATTTACATAGCATGCTATTACCTGCTAAACAAAAAGATGATGCTCAGTATCTCACCAGACAAGAGCATGCTTGCCTACATGCCCTAGCAAAGGGGATGAGTTACAAAGAAATTGCGCAACATCTTAAGGTCTCACCACGCACGGTAGAAACTTACCTAAATCGCGTTCGTCATAGGTTCAATGTTCATTATAAAAAAGAGTTGATTCAGCTATTTGGTAGAGTTTCGCGCTAAAGTTACCAGGGTGTCATCCCGAGGGAAGCGAGGGATCCTCTTAAAGGATATCCGGGTACAAATCTTTCCATTCAGGATTAGTTTGTTCGATTAAATCATTTTTCTTTTTTCTTGCCCAGCCTTTAATTTGCTTTTCTCTTGCAATTGCATCAGATATTTCAGAATAAACCTCATAGTGCATCAAGAGTTCAACGTTGTATTTTTCTGTAAAGCCTTCGACCAATTTGTTTTTATGCTCATATATGCGCCGGATCAGATTGTTTGTAACACCGGTATAAAGCACGTTTAGTCCTTTGTTAGCGATGAGATAAATATAATATTCTTTACTCATTATTAACTATTAAAAAAAATATTGGTACGCAATTCTAATATAGCTTGATATAAAAGAGAATAAAAAAAGTTGTGGGTCACATGGATGAATGCCATTTCTAAGTTAAGAACAGCATGTTTGAAGAGTTGTATTAAAAGAGATCCCTCGCATTGCTCGGGATGACAGCAGCAAGAAGGAGATCCTTCGCACGGCTCGGGATGACAGTGGCAAGGAATTAGTAAATCTAAAGTGTCATCCCGAGCGGAGCGAGGGATCCTCTTAAAAGCTATTCGGCAAGTTGATTTAAAAGAGATCCCTCGCATTGCTCGGGATGACAGCAGCAAGAAGGAGATCCCTCGCATTGCTCGGGATGACAGCAGCAAGAAGGAGATCCTTCGCACGGCTCGGGATGACAGTGGCAAGGAATTAGTAAATCTAAAGTGTCATCCCGAGCGGAGCGAGGGATCCTCTTAAAAGCTATTCGGCGAGTTGATTTAAAAGAGATCCCTCGCATGGCTTGGGATGACAGCAGCAAGAAGGAGATCCCTCGCACGGCTCGGGATGACAGTGGCAAGGAATTAGAAAATCTAAAGTGTCATCCCGAGCGGAGCGAGGGATCCTCTTAAAAGCTATTCGGCAAGTTGATTTAAAAGAGATCCCTCGCATTGCTCGGGATGACAGCAGCAAGAAGGAGATCCCTCGCATTGCTCGGGATGACAGCAGCAAGAAGGAGATCCCTCGCATGGCTCGGGATGACAGCAGCAAGAAGGAGATCCCTCGCATGGCTCGGAATGGCAGCCGTAGGGAGTAGAGTTTCGCGCTAAAGTTACCAGGGTGTCATCCCGAGGGAAGCGAGGGATCTCTCTTATTTTTCATACAGTTACCAATAATTGCGCGCTGTAATTTTAATTTCTGAACGTTATTTTAACGGACAGTTTTGAAGCAAAATCTAAGGTAAGTTTCATCTCATTGTTATCATTATTTAAGTGAAGCTATGAAGATTTCAATTAACGAACAAGAAAAACGGTTGGTATACAAAAATTTCTATCGCTACTTTTCCTGGTTGCTGGGTGCAAAGAAATATCAAGATTGCACGTATACACAACCTAATGTGCCTTTTGTGGTGTTTAACTCGGTGATTGAATCCAATCTTAATGAACAAAATAGCGCTAAGGTGATTACGGAACTCAAAGAGCGCTATCGGCAAACACCATTTTGTTGGTGGCTAACCGATTTTTCAAGCCCACATTCGTTAAAAGAAAATTTAGAAAAGGCGGGTTTTGAGCAGGGGAGCCCTTTTGTGGGCATGATTTACTCATTGGCTCATCACATTACCCTTCCTAAGGAAATTGCTCACATTCAAGTCAAGCAAGTTACCGAGCAGAGCATGCTAGATGCTTGGATAAAACCCATGCAGGAAGCCTTTGGCATTGATGATGCGTCAACACGTTTGTGCGTTAAGGTCTTTAAAGAGTATCTTTATGATAAAAGATTGAGGCATTATTACGTTGCAGAACAAGGGCAAATAGTGGGCACAGGCACACTGTATATTGAGGATAATGTCAGTGGTTTTTACAATATGGCGGTGGTGCCAGAGTATAGAAATCAAAAAATTGCTACCGCCATTAAATGGCATAGGTTAAAAATAAGCCAAGAATTGGGTGCTAAAAGTGCTATTTTGCAGTCATCAACAATGGGGCGAGAGCTTGATATGCGAATTGGCTTTAAACCTGTATCAGAATTTATACCATACTTTTGGTCGGCTTCTTAGTTTTGACCAGGCCCCCTGCGTCTAGGGCTTTCAGGCTCTCTTTGAGATTGCTGAGCGAGTATTTCTTTGGGCGATTTTCCTTCATTAATGGCATTCACAATTTTCATGGCTTCAACTGCTCGTTCACCGAATTGATGAACATGTTTTTCCATCTCCGTATTGAGAGCTTGCGTAAAGTTACCATTTTTTTGCGCATCACTCATTCTTTCCACTGCGCCTTTCAACAAGTTAACAAGCGCATTATCAGGATATTTAAAATCATTTACATTCAAATCTTTAATATGACTTGACCATGCTTGTCCAAAACTAACGGTATGTTCCTGTAGATTACCTATGTGAAGAGGATTTAGTCCTGCAAAGCTTGGCGTAAAAGTATTTCGTGGACCCAGATTTTCGGGAAGTTGTGGAACTGGTTTATTGGGTGGCGGTGATGGCTTAGCAGGTAACGGTTTGGCGCGAACTTTATCTTCTTTTTGCTCAAGTGACTCCGTTTGCACTGTTTGTGGCGATGTTCTGCCACTTCCCATACGAAAGGTAGCTTGTTCGTCAACGTTAGGCATAGCGCTTGCAAATCTGGGTGATGAGGGATTTGATGATGGCGGTGATTCTGGTGGTGTCGGTTCTGGTTGACGTAGTGGCACCGACTGCTCTACTGAGGGATTTACAGCTTCAGGACCCAATAATTTAGCAACTTTAGCTCTATTTCTTTCGTCTACATTAGCAAGTGGAGATTCTGGTGAGCGAGGGGAAGGGGGCGGACTACCTTGTTGACTCTTCTCCAGATTGGCATTTCTGATTTGTGCTAATTCATCTCTTTTTTTTCTGATTGTTCCTACCAATGATAATTTTAAAGGGTTGCGTGGGCTACGTGGG
Source organism: Uncultured Candidatus Berkiella sp. (assembly GCA_964606325.1). GTDB lineage: Bacteria > Pseudomonadota > Gammaproteobacteria > Berkiellales > Berkiellaceae > Berkiella. The sequence goes on along the minus strand of CAZSGE010000012.1, from coordinate 22,258 downwards.
CTTTTGGGGGGAGATGGTGTGGGTTCTGGTGAAGGCGTTCTTTCTTTTAAACCAATTATGCCACGTAACGTCTTTGGTGATGGACTCTTTTGAGGCTCTTTTTCTTGAACTTTTTTGGTTGATGATTCTTGAGTTGGTGGTGTCATAATTTTCTTAAATTCATCATCGAATTTGATCATCTGAATGACTTGCGCTTTAGCATTGTTAAACAACTTTTGATTAACATCGGTTGATTGTTCAAAGTTTCTAATCACTTCTTTTTGCTTTCTGATGTCCAAATTTAAAAGTTGGGGGGCATCTTCTCTCATAAACTGATTGATGATGACTTCTACTTCAGCCCTTTGAGGCGGATCTCCAAGCTTACCAAGTGCAATCAGGAAATCGACACTTTCTTTGGATTGCTCAGGTTTTGAAAAATGTTGATATATTTGATCTGCTTGTTTTAAAGAAACGGGTGCTTCTGGCGTGCCTAGCATCTTCGCAAGGATTTCCATATCACGAATTTTAGCAATTTTGTTGTTTACAACAGCTTCTATTTCTGGTGTAAACAAACCTTCTTGCTTTAATTTAGCATATAAATCGCTTAACGCTTCATCGACTACCACCTTGCCGAAAGTTCTTACCATTTTAGTTGTCATTAAAACATCAATCTCGTGTTCAATTCTGTTCATATCATTAGCTTTTACAGCAGCGACGATATTTCCTATTCTATCGTCTACCTCACCTTTGTTTTTAATTTTAAATGTTTTAAAAAAGGCATCATAGACTTGTTGAGGGCTGCTTTTAGGATCTCTGTATCTCATAGAAACTACCACTAAGTAGTCCTCTATTTTTCTCCATGCATTAGCAATCGGATTGTCTGCTTCAATAACCATTCCATTAATTTTTGCTAATTCTAAAGCTTGATATCGATAAGAGGTAATAAAATCATATTGAAACTGTAATATTTGCGTATCAGATAGGTTGTTTTCATTTTTTACTTGATCCCAAAATCTATTCCATTTTTGAGCCTGCTGTTGCTCTATTTCAGTACCATTAGGATCGCCAGTGAGATCTTTATCAAGCTTGGCTAATAACTCCATGATGTTTTTAGTGACTTCGGTACTATAGGGCGGTAAAGAAAATAAGGGATCTTTACCTTGAAACATAGCATTAGCAATGACTTCAGAAAATTCCTTTGCGTTAGGACCAAATTCAGCTGTTGATGAAATTCTTTGGTTAAATTTGTTAGCATCATTAAAACATCTACCGCGCCTGCCGCCACCATCCTTAGTTGTTGAGGCAAACCCAGCTTTATCGCTCTCATATGCTCTTATTAATCTATCAAGCGGGTTGATAGATTCTGGGCCTTCATTCACGTTGAACTCCCCATAATGAAAGACACTTATGCTTATCTTTCCTTAAGATATGGACTAAATGACGGTCCAAATAGTTCTTTAAAAAGCTAAAATCGAGCAATTATTTTTTATATTTGGAAAAAATAATCTATAAAGACATAAAACCGTGTATATGCTGTTGTTTAAATCACAAGGTGTTTGTAGGCAAGATTTTATCTTTGTTTGCCAGGGATTATTATATCGCCTTTATTTTGTTTATTTTCTTTATCATCTTCATGTTTGATTTTATTTTCATCAATGCCTGTTTTGGTTGAGAGAGGTTCAGATTTTTTAGCCAATAACAAGGAAGGTTTCCTAACCTCTTTTGGTTCTTTGGTTTTATGTTTTGGTAATGTACTCTCACTCATGCCAAGAGATTGATGTTCCATCACAAACTTCTCGATTTCATTATATTTTTCTTGTTGTGAGACATCTGTCGTTGAGGCAATTTTATGTTTAATTAAATCAAGCGCGCCCGTCAGATTGACAGGAATGTGGTTGCTTTTTACATGAACCAATAATTCCTTGAGCAACTCAGGATGGTTCAGCGAGAGTTGTCTTGATATAAGTTTATCGATTTCTTTTTGATCAAGAATATGCGTTGAAATATAATTATTCAAATATTCACGTTCACGTTGAATGCCACCTATAATTCTAAAATCTTGAACCTTTTTCATAACAATTTCGGGGGTCAATGTTAAGCTTGCAGCATAATCATATAAGTCTTGTTGATTTGTCTTATCTTTAGTGTATGGAATATCAGAGAACATTTCAAAAAATTTGATGATGACAGAATATTCATATATTAGTTCGCGATTTGGCATAAAAGAATAGGTTTTATCTTTTAAGTGCTCCCACGCTTTTAATATATCACTTGCCATCATTTCTTCGGTATATTGATATGCTGGAGTTTTTCCATCATTTATCAACAAAGGTACGTCAATACCATATTCATTTTTAATCATAATTGCTTGTTCGATGAAATTAAGTCGATATGATAAAGTGGCTTCATCATTAGAGCCTGCATTCCCTGGACATGCTAATCCACTAATTGCTCCTTTAGTTCCGCCCAGTAGCACTTCATTCCAATTAATCATATCAGCGTCAGCTTGCGAATTATGTTTTAGCAATTCCGATTGAAGTTCAGGTAAGGTAATGCCTGTATATGAGTCATTAGTACGTAAATTACCTCCAACCCAAAATTTATTATTCGAATGCGCATCAATATTCCATATATATCGTTCGCCATGAGTATGCATTTTATTAATATCTGAGATGATACAAACTGGGAAAGGGGGTAATCTTGCAAAGCCTGGAAACGTTCTCTGGCGATTTGCTAAAACCGTCCAAGATGTCTTTTTGAGAAAGATCGAGTTTTTAGGCGCTCCACGCAGTTGATTTACTTCACGAGCAATAGGTCTACCCTCTTTTGTCCAATATTCACTTAAAGGAGGATTTTCAGTCAGTGGTTCTTGCTTTTTAACATCTTTGTGCTTCTTTAGCTTTCGATGTATAGGTGTTATTCCTTTAACTTTAATTTCTTTACGCATCTCATCTGTCATGGTGGTTTCTTTAATATCACGATTGGTACTTGGGTTTTCCATTTGATCAAAAAACCATTTAACACCTGATAAGCCATACTGTGGATCGACAAGGGCATTATGGTTGCATCCCGCTGCATTGGCTGTTTCAATCAATGAAATAACACTGAGCTTTCCTTGCTCATTAACGAGCGATTCTTCTACAGAAACTGTTTTAGGGGGCTTAACCTCTCTAAAAATTAGATAAGGTTTAATAGCTTGATATTCCTCATTTGAAAACGCAGCACTGACAGATCCATTTGGTTCTGTCTCTGGCGAGTGCGTTGGAATAGTAGAAATAATATCAAATTTGCGCAAAGCCTCAAGCACGGCTTTTGCAATTTGCTTGTTTGAAAATTCAACATTAACCTTATCGCCTTGACGAATGATGGCAACGCCATCTTGGCAAAGTGCTTCAATTTGATTAATCGCTTCTTGGCGAAATATAACGGAATCGAGTTTGAACTGTTTAGTTTGAAGTTGCTCAGGCCTTGGTGAATTATCAACACCTAACATGGTATATTCTACTTCTTTATCAGTATCACGAAACTCATCTCTTAAATCGGCGTATTCATGGTATTGGCAAAAATCAAATTTACCTGCTGAATATTGAAAGCTGCCCTGTTTTAATAAATTCATACTGATATAACGAGGAAGAAACTGCGCAATATGATCAAGTTCTACTTTTCCACCTGGAAAGCCTATATCATTTAATATCTCATTCGCAAAATGCATGCTATCAAGCCATTGCTGAAAAGTCTGCTCAACATCTTTACCATCTATTCTAAATGTCATTTTATCTGAATTTTTAAAATCATAATATGATTTACCCAAATGGTTAGTGAGAAATATTTCAAGTGCGTCTGCATTGCCTCGTAATTCTTGAAGCTTGATAGGATCTTGTTCAGTGTATGTTGTTGTTGGCTCGCCAAAAGTGTTTAACATACTACGAGACATCATGAACAGATCAATGACTTTTCCACCTATAGATTCACGACCGAATTGACCTCGATAATTTATCGCATTAAAGACATGTGCATAAGCAGAAAATAACATAGTAAACATCGTGCCGGAATTATCTTTTATGGACGTTAATGCATTCCCTGTCTTATAGCAGCGCATTAAATCAATACCGTGTGCACCATTCATATAATTAAGATAACAACTTGAGCGTTCAGATGTGAGCGTAATAGGTTTTTCCGAAAAAAATGATTTAAGCTCTTCATCAGTGTAGGCATTTAATCTATTGCAGGGATAAGTTTTGATGTACTCCTTTAATGCCGTAAAATTCTCTGGTGAAAAACCTTTAGCAAGTATTGTAAATATAGGAGGGGGGATAATTTTATTAGGATCAGGCATCTCATGATAACCCATCAATTCAACAATGTAAGCAGCTTGATAGGCTTCTTCCTTGCTATTATATATATGAGAATAATGATTATCCCAATTATCATTAACATACCTTATAAACTCTATAGCATCCACGGAACGATAACTTTGATATAAAAAAGCATCTTTTCTACGCTTATCATGAAAACCCGTTTCATCTTCTCGTCCAGCGACGCTAAATAGCATCATTAACTGTAAACTCTCGATTTCTTTATCACTAAGTTGTACATGTAATCCGGTTTTGTTATTAGCGGCATACATCTCATGAAGAATCGGAATATAACCTGCAGCACGCACTGAATGTGGTAAACCATGATTTTGCCGGTGTACTATTTTAATAACACTAGGATATGTTGACTTCAATTTCTCAATATTTATTTTCCCAATCATCTCTTTGGGGATGTTTGCTTTGAGTGAAATTTCTTCTAAAGAAGGCGCTTTATCATCAGTACATAAGCTAATAGCTTCTTCGGCACCGTATATTAATTGTGGCGGCACATCGATTATCTGACCGTTATCACATAATGCCAAACTTCTCATTCGAGACCATCTGTCAATATTGTTTCCGTTAGTAAAGGCCGTTGATAAAAGATGGCGATGAACATATTTAGCAGCTTTCATAAATTGTGGTGGATCTGCAAAAAGTGAATCATCTTTTGCAGATAATAATTGTAATTGACCGACAAGAGCATCATCACTATTTTTAACGGCATTCAAAATATGAGGTCGTATTAGTGCCGATGGTATCTTTGCACCATTTTTCACAGCATCGATTAAATCTTCAATGCCATTATTCTTGAGTAAATAATCAACAAATTGCGCTGTTTGAAATATGCTATCATCTTTAGTTAGTTTAAAGTGCGAAAGTTGAAACGCTACGCTTTCCTTATTTAACGGTAACTTTAAAACCAGTTCGGTTACAAATGCGGGTTCCACATTGAATTCAACTAATTCCTTTAAACAATTTATTCTTTTACCTTCGATTATGCTGGAAATTAATGTTCCCATATCATGGGGTGGCGGTATGTCCATATTGTTTCTAATGATGAAAGCTAAAACAGCTGGCTCATCGAGTTTTAACGAGGTATCAATTAAAAAGGGAAATAAAGTATCGATGTCAATTTGCTTTTGTATATATTCATCATTAACATTTTTATTTTTGACAGCTTGAATGATCGCATATTTATCTTTGAGTACTTGGGTGTATGGCACTGATGTTTCGATGATATTGACAGCTTGAGTTGCGAATGCGCCACTATTTTCTCTACATATGAAATACAGTAATTCAACGACTTCGAGAGGAAGTCTTTTAATGCCAGCTTTGAATGCTTGAATTTCATTGTTTTGGTTATTAACCAAGTCCTCTTTAAAGCCATTCAAATATATAGCAATATCTTTTGTATCAAGCTTTATATTTTTGGAATTTTCTATAAGTGCTTTTGCCAAAACATGATCTTTCAAGCCGAAAGTGAGTAGTACAATTTCACTATTGTTTCTTTCAACACCCATGTCAATTATTCTAGCTTTTTGAACATCTGTCAGTTTTGCATTTTTACAAATGGCTGCTTGAGCAATGTCTATATTATCAATGTCCCGCAGTATTTTATCTATTACTTTGCTATCAATGTTTTCGCCATTATCAACTAATGAAATTATTTTTAACATATTTTCATTTGCTGCTTTCGATTTGGGGTGTTCAATTGTTTTACTTAATAAATAATTGACGCATTCAGCTGAAAGTTTAATGCCTGCTTTGATGAAGTCATCAAGATATTTTCTATCATATTTTTGATCGGTGATGTGCTTAAGTGAATCAAAAACTTTAGGTTCTTTAAATTTATTGATATAGAGCAGGATCATTTCATCAATACCATATGACCGCTCCAATATTAAGTCAAATACGCTTTTGCTGGTTCCTTCTAATGGCGATTTGCAGTCAATATTTGATTCAAGCAAAACTTTAAAGCAATTAGTTGCAGAATATTCTATTATTTTTTCTAGTATGAAATCTCTGGTGGTTACGTTTTTTGGCCACAGGTTTGGATTGTCTACAAAGTGCTGCAACACTTCAGGAGATTTGTATTTAACAGATTGCTCCATAAAATGCTGAATATTCATATTAAGCTTGAGTTGCTTTTCAATTTCATCTTTTGACATTATGGTTTTTTTAATTGAGAAAGAATGTGATATTTCAAGTTTGTTGCACTCATCTAAGCTTAGTCTTTTTGATTTTATCAATCTGCCTACTATTTTGTCATACATATAAGGGGAGCTCAGTGCATCCTTATATAAAAGAGAAATAACATTTTCAGGAAGCGTGTTGAATATTTTATCCTGCACATCATTTGATATGTTATAATCATAGAAATGCCGCATAATAGACAGTATGGTTCTATCAATTTCCTCATTCGGCAATTCAGGCATTTCTTTATAAGGATCAAAGTGTGACAATATCGATCCAAGAGCAAATTGATATCCTGCAGAAAATAAGGTTTTTTGATTTGCACCATTTGCAATCAGCAAACTTACCATGTCAAGTTCTTTGTTGTTTTGACATGATAATATTTTTTTTAATAATATTTCATCTTTAAAATCAAAACCTAAAGCAACGCATTTTTTTATTATATCTGTAGTGATAGGTGAAACTGAATCGAATAAATGATAATGTATAGAGTGTTCCTTAATTGATATTTTTCGTAATAAATTAGCCTCCGCTTTTTGTGAAAGTTCACCCTTTAAATACATCGTCAAGGGGATATTGAGATAATAGCTGCTTTCAGATGGAATATTGATGTCATCCCTTTCAAGTAATAAACTGATACACTTGGGCCTATTACCACAGATTTCTAAAAGTGTTTTTTGGATATAATCAAACTTTCCAGAATAGTTAATATTGATATCAAGTTCACTGTTTAAAAGCGTTTCAAACATTTGATGATCATAAAAACTTGGTATGGATAAAAGCAAAGCTGGGGTGATATCGTCGTATGTATCAATTTTACTGTAGGGATCGTTTTTAAAAGGTGTTGCCATATCCACTTTGTTTGTGATTAAGCATTTTAACAATTCAACATTCTTTGATAATAGAATTTTTTTTATAAAACTATGAGGTAAAGTCTTTGCTCCTAACTCTATATACTTTTTAACGAGTGCTTCATTCTCAAACAGTTTTGTGGTGTCTTCCATCATAGATAATGATATCAATTCGAAAGGTACTTTGTTCTTAAATGCGTTTTGTAGTCTTTGTGCATCTAAACTTCCGTTTTGAATAGCGCTCATAAACTCAGAGATGGGTTTCTTGTTTTCATCGCTAAGGTACTGAATTACATTGTTGACTCTACTATAGAAATTAGGATCTGTGTTTTGATTGATAAGTTCAGGTAGTTCTCTATTCGCAAGGGTTGCGCCTTTCTCAAGTAGTGCTTCAATAATCTTTACACTTCCTGATTTTAAGGCATAAAATAACGGTAAATTATCAGGGGTATTCACATTGGTCTCAGGACGATTTATTATCTTGAGTATTAGTTCTTCATTCTCTTGAACTCCACGCGCGATTAGCACCGATAGCGCTGTTTTCTTGTTCCCATCTAAATCAACCTGATAATTAACATGTAAATTGGAATTGGATTCTAAGAGCATAGATAAGCTGGATATATCATTAAGAGCTGCGTCCAAAAGAGGAGTCAACACTTTTTTGCTTTCAACTGGTTGGTCAGAAGTTTTTATTACAATGACTTCACCATATCCGCTATCGATTGTGTTCGCTGGAATATCCTCATTTAGGACAACCTCCGTGAATAATGGTGTTGTCGTGCGTCCAATATTCATATTCGCAATACTTGCAAGAACCTCCTCTAGGTTTGGTCTGTTGCCTGGTAGGACATCAATCATCTTTTCTATTATTTGCGCATCTAGACCCAATTGATGTTTAAGCATCATTCCTAATTGAAAAATGTCAGATTTTTTATCATATCTACTATTTTCTGAGTAGACAAAATAGTCTTTATTTTCCTTCATGTATTCAGGGGGAAGAAACTTGCTATTAAATTGAGTGCCAGCATCAGGATCATCTACATAAACGGCTTCTCGTTGACGTGCCAATCCTAAATCTACTGCTTTGCCTTGATATTCACCATTCTCTTTTTGAATTAAAATATTTCCAGCGTGTAAATCACGATGAAGAACGTTTTCTTTATGAACAGCCGCTACCGCTTTAATTGCCAATTCTGCAAGTTGCTGTCTTACTTCTAGGGGTGGTTCTTCCCCTTTATTCTTATAATCATTAAGAATTGATTGAATACTTCTGCCCAAATAAGGTTGTATAATATACTTCTTTTGACCTTCATTTCTTTCAAAATCAACGACGTGCTGATTTAGTTTTTTGCCAATGGCTATTTCAATTTCTGTTTCTGCTTGTATGCCCGGCTTTGCACTGATAATTTTTTCGACAAGACAGTTTCCGCTTTCATCTATAAGCATCTTTACTTTTGAAAAGTTTCCTTTATCAAAAACTTGGCCGTCTTTGACGCAATACAATTTTCCATCGATATAAATAAATGAATTATTTAGATCATTTTGCTTTTTACTAATCTTAAAAACGCTGGCCTCCGGATGAGCCGCGCTATGTTTTTTAGCTAATTCCTTGGCTATTTCCCACTGTATATCATCTCTATTTTCGATTTGTTTGTTCACCAAAAGAATATCGATGGGATTGTCATGTGATTTCTCTTGTGATTCTTCCGGCATCGATGTATCCTCTTATCCCTTTACTACTTTATCAGTAGCATGAGTATTATAAAAAGCGGTCGGGCTAAACCATATGTCATTTTTAACTTGAATTGGATGATACTCAACAACAGGATTTTTTTCATTAAATGTGGGCTGCTTTATATCTAGAGCGGCTAACGTTTGTAATAGCAAAAGCACATCCATGTTTTTATCATTTGAACTATCGCCATGATAAAAATCAAAAAGCTTTTTATCATATATTCCCTCGCAAGCCCTTAATAGCCCTACTTCTTTGAGTATAGATTTTAGATATTCACAACTTTGCGCAGCATTTCTATGTAGCGCTGTTTGTACCGTTGTATCTGCTTGAGATATGAGTTGTGATATTAGATTTTGCTGCGTTTTTAGTTCATCTATTTCTTTGATTGTCAATACATCTTGTTCTAATTCTTCGGGATCAATGTGTGTAGAATGCTGTTTACAATATTTCTCAAACTCTAATGCCGAACGCTCCCGTTCTTGCTTGCTTATTTTCGAAGGTGAGGTTCTTCCCACTTCTTTGAAAAGTAGCAGCAACTGAACTCTTGCTAGCTCACTTTGAGTCAGTGACTGATACTTTTTATAGTTGTATGCAACATAAGCGGCATATGCTGCAGTGATACACGCTACTACCAAGCCATGAAATGGCCTTGGCATTTCTCTTACAGTATTTTTTCTTGATTCGATACCAAACTGTTTGATAACAGATCCATCCTTGAGTAGTTGTAAACTTAAAGGATGCGATTTAACTGGTGTTGTGTGAAGGGTGTAAGGCTTTGACAAGACGCCAATATAAACAAATTGTGCGGCATCTAGAAATTGCTTAGGATTAACAAAGGTTAACATACTATTTTCTCTAAAGTGTGTATAAACGCTTTATTTGAAGATTCTATATTTAGTAGACCATGCTAATTTAATTAAGTTCTAAATTGGACACACCAAGAGCGCGTTTGACTTTAAAAGTCACAAAAAACGTGTATATACTGCTGTTGTGAATCTCGAGCGTCACGAATGGTAGGTTTGATGGAAAATATAATGTGAAGTATACAAGCTTGATATGCAAATTGGCTTTAAAACCGTATCTGTATTTACGCCGTACTTTTGCTTTGTTTTTTAGTTTTGTTGAGTATTAAGAGATTGCCGGCGATAACCAACAATACGCCAATTAAATCGCTGCCTGTCCAATAATAATCTTCAAAGTAGGTGGAAACAGTTAATGCCACAATCGGAAAAAACAAAGTGGCATAAACCGCTTTTTCAGGGCCCACTCTTTTGATAAGCGTAAGGTAGGTAAGAAATCCGATAACGGAGCCGGGGATAGCTAAATATAACAGCGATAATATATAGGGCATCGAAATATCAAAAGAATAAGATATATGCATGAATAGGCAAAATATATTTAATAAAATAACACCGTATAACATGCCATAAAAAGTGCTCGAAAGTAACGGAATAGAAAGCTTCGTGCAGACCGTGGAAACATGGCTTGCCCAGGCAAAGCAGTAAGCACCCATGAGCGCTAGCAATAAGCCCTTAAAAGTGTTGTCCGTTAAGTCGAACGCCTCTAATTCTGGCCAAAATATGAATCCCAGGCCAGAGAGGCCAACGATGCCACCAATGAGCATGGGAAGCTTTACAGGCTTTCGCAAAAAGAGAAAATTATTGATCATCACCATGATGACGCTGGTAGATAAAATAATGGCCATCAAGCCAGAGGTTAAATAGTGTGCCGCATTGTAAAAAAAGAAAAAGTTAATAGAAAAGAATAACGCACCAAACAATGCCATGATGGCATGCTGTTTTAGGTTAAATTTAAAAGATTCTCGTTTGATCAACATAATAGCGCAGATGATAGTCGCTGCCGCTGCAAATCGGTATATAAGTGAAATTTCAATAGGAACGACACCGACTTGGGTTTTGATCGCAAACCAAGTAAATCCCCAAAGCAGAATGATAGATAAGTATAAAAAAGGGCTCATGATCGTCAACAGCTATTATTTTTAAATAGAATAGGGGTTTTTAATCTTGATGTCTAGAGGAATAATTGAGGAATTGCTAGGCTAAAACAGGTGTTTCTTGTGGTAACGAAACTTGCTCACCTTGCGCGGGAGCGATAGTGGGGCTTGCGACAATTGAAGTAGCAGTTGAACCTGGCAGAACATCACTCATTGCCAAGGTATTGCTGATGCCTAACCCTACATCGGCGGCGAGATATGCATGGCCATCTGCGGTTTGATAACTGGTTAACCCATATACAGAGTTACCATCTTCGTTGAGGTGAATTTTTTGGCTATCAAGTGAGAGAGACACGATACCTAATTGTGCTAACGATGTGTAATTTCCATCGTTTGAGATAACACCAAAGTGTTGGTAATCATTGTCTTGGGCATCAAGCTGGTGATTTTGATTAGTATCAAAGGCAGCCAAACCTTCAAGATCAGATTTTGCACCTTCAACATATGAGACAAAGGAAATTTGATTTAAATTCTTTAACTGATGTGAGTTATCATAGTCGAACATTAAAATGCCATTGCCCTCGCCTATCCAGCCGATAGTCGCACCATTTTCAGAACCGGTTAATTGTCCTAATGTCATTGTCGACTCATTGGCGGAAATTAAGTTTAACCCCTCACCGGATAAATCCAAAACAATAGGCATGACTTTAGGTGTAATAGTGGCCAGGGCTGAAGCTGTACCGCCAAAGCCATTGGTTACCACAAATTCGAATTCAAGAGGAGCAGGGAACCCATTAGGTTCATTTATATTGATGACCGTACTGATAAGGGAAAATGCGCCAGAAGAACTGATTGTGATATTGGTGTCTGCACCGGGCTCACCACCTATGACAAAGCTTTGCTGAGCAAGTGGCACTATGGATGTTTGCATTCCGCTATCAGGATCAATCACATCAGTAATGGAAAGGGTTGCGCCTTTCGCTGCGGCGGCACCCGCTAATAAAGAACCCGCAACGCTAAATGAAAGGGGTAATCCATCGTTATATACGATAGGGGCATCAAAAGACAGATCTTGAATTTGAGAAATAAAGGCTCGACCTGTGCCAACAAGACCAGATAAAGTTGTAACAAAAAAGGTGAACTCTTCTGCACGTGGCGCTAGCCCTGTTACATTATAGGTGAAATGCCCTGCCGCATCTGCAGCGGTAATGTCACCATTCGCTAGTTGAACTAAAAAATTGCCGTTGCGAACAATATTATTGTCTTGCTGTATACCTGAAATAAAAGCGGCAAAACCAATGTCTTTAAGAAGTGTATTGAGGTTACTAAACGTAAATGTTCTAATTGCAGCTAATGCGGCAAAAGATCTAAACCCTGCATTTGCCTCCTCGCTACTTGCGGGGACAACTAAGGGCTGATTGATGTTATGAATATACTGCTGATTCCCAATATTAAACGATTGCTTTAAACTAGGTTGATTGCTATCACTTGAAGAAAATAAGTTATTGGGTGTTTCTCGATACAATCCTAATCCGGCACTGTTTGATCCAAAAGAGGAAGTTGTATTGAGATCTCTTTCCTGAGATGAAACGGCACTTTGATTAGCATCGTGTTAAGCAACATTAGAAGACTCTGCGCCTTCATCAACAGGCATATTGAGCAATTCTTCATAGGATACATTTAGAAAATCAGGATTTTTAACCTCTTCTTCAACAAAGCTTTCCAGTTTCTGTTGGAAAGCCTCAAAGTCGTCTTTAATATATTCAAACAAGGCATTATCAAAGGGCTCTGACATGGCGCCATAGGGAAAGATGATATTGGTTAAAGGTAAATAGATGTCTTCTAAATAGGCGTTAAAATAAATTTGGAAGTATGTGAAATAGTCTATCAAAGGAGCGTTAGTGCTATTTATTTGAGACGTACTAAACTGCGCAGTCTCATTAAGCGTTGCATCTGCAAGTACAATATCTTTCAGTGGTATTGCGTTCATATACCCTTAATAGCGATAAGCTAAATCAGGCATCCAAACTTAAATGCTATAAATTATTTTAGGATTTTACAATGAGACTCTAGTACTATTTAACTGTAAAAATGTGCCATTATCGTGTAGTTAAACACAAGTCAGCGCTTATCATGATTCCTTGTTATTCTTAACTATATGCGTTGTCAAACGATGGTTGCATTCCATGTATTTAAAGTCAGCTATCCTCAGTTTCTTTCTTGTTTTAGCCGGTTTTTGCGGGCAATGTTTTGCCATCGAAAATACCGTTCCACAGCATGTGGTCAATTCTGGTGCGGACAAACCCAGTGAAGATTATGTTAAATTGGTTAAGCAATGGGCGCAAATAACGGATTTTGCAAAAAGTGCATCCAATGTTGCCGTTGAGAAAATTAATAAAGAATTGATGAAAGAACCCAAATATCAAAAAATGATAACACCCGCTTTAACATCGGATCTAAAACAATTTTTTTACGAGCAATTTAGTTCAGATGAAATGATGACAAACTTGGCAGCGGTGTATCAACAATATTTTACCATTGAAGAAATGATGGCCTTAATCAATTTTTACAATTCCCCTTTAGGGAAAAAAATTGTGCAAGCGAATGAGGCCATAGCGCTCAATAGCCAGCAAATGGCCAGCGAGTTGCTTAAAAAACATGAAAAAGAATATATGAAGATTATAGGAAAATATATCGTCCCCACTCACAACTCAAATTAGTTGTATCTACATAGATTTGAACTATCCTTATTATTTGATGTCAAATGTACATGAAGGTGCATTCCTATGTCAGGTGGTGCGTATGACTGATATCAAAACTTATCGTGATGGATTAATTAATGACTTAAAACAGATCCTAAAAGTATCAAGTACTGCGAATGATGATGGTAATCCGTATATCAGAAAGTGTATTGAAGACATTGATGGGCTTTCAAACCCTGACAGTATTAAAAAATGCGTGCATGAGCTTAAAAATGCGAGAGCATTTAAACCTGAAGGCAAAGATATGTTCGGTCAACCTAGTACTAAAATACCTTCGTATTTTGAGAAGCAAGTGATGAGCGCAGTTGGCAAATTCGAGCAAGGTGTCGCAAGTATAGAATCAGCTAAGCGCCCTCGAGCAGTTGCTTTTTTGCAAGCGACAACAAAACAAGAGAGTATCAAGCCGAAGGTTGCTCCTGAACCTGCTCCAACAACATGGACGCGGGCAACACCCACAGGCAGAAAAAAAGATTAAATAAAAGCACTAAAAGGTTGGCCTGTTAGATAATCATTGAGAACTTTCTTCGCGCCCCAGGCGGCTAATTGTGCTTGTGTATAGTTGCTGGCAATGCCGATAAAATTCCACGCTAAGGCTTGTGAAGCTTTAATATCCCAAGGGCCATCGCCAACATAGGTAATCGTGCGAAAATCCTCTACTTGATAAGCATCATGCGCTTTGCGTTTTGCCGTTTTCATGATCTCGATTCGCGCCATATGATCAGCGCAGCTGGACAGTGGTAAATTTGATAATGATAAATTAGCATGTTTAAGTTTAAGCAATGCAGAGCGGTAATAAGATCCGGTGGCAATTGCAAGACAAATATTTTTTTCACCAAATAATTGTTCAAATAAATCATGTACACCAGGGATAACTTTGGGAGGATTCAGAGTTAAGGAGCTCCCAAATAAGTTTAAAAAAGCTTCTTCGATTGCAAGATGCTCATCGCTTGATGCTTGGCGTTGAAAGTGTCTAAAAATGCATTCCTGTGTGATGCCCGTGTCGGTGACATGTTCATATTTGGTGAGATCGGTATCGATGTCACTTTTGCCCATCACCTGCGTGTATGCTTTGATAAAGCAATCCACTTCTTCTTTATGAGAATGAATCAACGTACCATCAATATCAAAAATAACTAAATCCATTAGAGTCTCTTTACAAATTAAAGGAATTGGAGCTATTATAACGCAACTCTCGGGGGGCTTAAAGCTGAGATGGTAGTTGCTTTTATCGGTAATGAAAAGGTAACTCTGGACCCGTAGAACCTGCACTGATTAACATCTGCGAAGGGAAGAGAACTATGTGTATTCAAACACCACGCCTATCTATATTTAAAGTTTTTCAAATTCATCCATTCATGCTTAATTCCAGCTAAAAGCTCAAGCTATTTTTCTCATAGCTGACGATTTTTATCGTTATTTACTATTGCTTGAAATAAATAGGGCTTGGTTATGTATTATGTAAAATTAGGTGATATTCATAGTTTTTATGTTAATTTATATTTAAATCCCACGACTGTATTTTTGGATCCCACTAAATCTGACGCTGTGTGGGAAATTATAAGGCCTGAAGATCCCTTATTCCCTAAGGCAGGTGAAATAGAAGTTCCACTTTCCCCTGATCATTTTACTTGTTTGCAAGATGCATTTATTTTTCTAAAAACGAAGAATCCCAAGATAGTAATGTATTCAAGCACGCACTTTGATGATATGGAGGCAAAATTAATGAGTGACTTTATCTTGGAAAGCACTTCTTTAATTGCTATTCAATATCGCTACAACAGTACAGGCGGGTATGCTTATCGCCAATCGGGCAATAAATTGTCAGATAATGGGTATCAACAGATTACACAAGCTATTGATATAAACCCAAGCATCATTTGTTGTAGAGTGGGAAATTATCATATCAGTAAAGAATTAATCAGTGAACGTGAAGAAATAATCAAACGCAATTTACAAGCATTTAATAACAAAGATCCCATCGCAAGAACAGCTGCCTACCGAACGATATATAGATCCATCAAAGAAAAATACCACTTACCTGTAGATTTTGGTGCATCAGCGCCACAGTGCCAGACTCCTACTTTAAAAGAGCTGATGAAATTTGAAGTTGAAAGACTTGCTCAAACATCATTGATACCTTTAGAAAACTTAACTTTGGATCTGCTGAGTGAATTAGAGCCCCCTACCGTAGCGTTAGCACAAGAGATGGAAAGGTTATCCCTATTAAGAACGCCGCAAGCTCGTCACATAGAAATATTACATATTTGGAAAACCCTACATACGCAAGCAAAGCCACAAGCGCAAAGCGCTCATGAAGCATCTATGCCGCACTTTTATTGTCCTCCACGCTTGCAGTAGGTGAATATTTTGACTCAATAGGTGCAATAAACTATGATATTTGCTCTAGTTAAAAGGAATACATTACGTGCAATCACATCAAATCAGTGTTCATGAATTACATTCACTTATCGAAAGCAAAACTCCATTTTTGTTATTAGATGTACGCAATCTTGATGAGCGCCAAGTGTTTAATTTGGGTGGCACTTTTATTCCTTTGTCTGAGTTACCAGCTCGTGTGAATGAAATTGCGCATGATCTTCCTATCGTGGTTTATTGCCACTCAGGCTATCGTAGTGCTGTTGCGGTAGAGTTTTTGCAAAGCCATGGCTATGATGCCAAAAACCTTATCGGTGGTGTGGTCGCTTGGCAGCATGCAGGTTTTGCTGCGTAATACTAAATTTTAATTTGCAACACAATCTGTTTGGCGATGGGTTTTACTATCCGTATTTTGCCATGGCCGTCGTTATTTATAAGTTCTGTAGTGACTAACTTAAATTTTTCGAGTTCATTTACATCTCGGGTCACAGCACTTCTGTTTCGATTAATTTTTTGGGCCAGCTCAGTGATAGAACTTGGGTTTTCTCTGATTTGAGCAAGTAATTTCATCTTGTTTTTAGTAATGAATTTGTTAAATTCTTTAACGTCTTCAAACCAAATGGTTTTTTCAGGTGTTAAATTTTTCATTTCATCGGCAATTTTAGAAATTACTTTACCTCTTGAAAAGAACTCTTTTTTTGATCTTGTTTCAAGACTTATTTTTTTTGAAGTTTTCATTATGAATTTCCTCAAATTCTTTTTCAAAAATGCTTTCCGTTTCTTCAAAAGATAAAAAAGATACTGGAATAACTTGACCGAATAGGTGTTTATGATGATATCCATGACTATTATCAAAACCTAATACACGCCCGTTATCGCCACTAAAAAGATTTAAATTAATATATGCTAATGAGTACTTTGTTACCCTGCCTTTTGAGCAAACCCAGACCTTACGAACCAAACATCCATTGCCTTTTCGCTGGCTGATGACATAGGTGTCATCGATTGCCAGAATATCCTTATCTTTTTTCATATGACCAACTCAATTATAGCACAGGTGATACGCAAAATGTAACACCTGAAAACGGTGCAATTACATGGTTTTCACAAGCCATTTGTTAAGATGAAAGCTCTTTTGAAAAATGTACATTAATTATTTGTCTATCTCAACAGATTTAGTAACCAAGGCTTTTCCCAAGTCGCGTGAATTGAAAGCCAAAAAATGGTATCTTATTGACCATTCCCAACTTGGTTTAAACCCATGAAAAAAACACGCTGGATCCTTGGTATCACAGGCGGCATCGCTGCCTACAAAACCCCTGAATTGGTGCGCTTATTAACCAAGCAAGGGTGTGAAGTGAAAGTGGTGTTATCCAAGGGCGCTAAAGCATTTGTTACCCCCTTAACCTTGCAAGCGATTTCTGGCAACCCAGTTTATAGCGAATTACTCGATACCGATTTTGAAGCGGCCATGGGCCATATTGAACTTGCCAGATGGGCGCAAGGCATCATTATCGCGCCCGCCAGCGCGAATCGATTAGCTTCCCTTGCGCACGGTTATGCCGATGATTTACTAACCACCTTGTGTCTTGCAACGACTGCGCCGATTTGGATAGCGCCTGCTATGAACAAACAAATGTGGCAACATCCTGCAACATCAGCCAATGTGAACACACTACAAGCGCGTGGCATCACTATGCTGGGGCCTGATTGGGGTGAGCAAGCATGTGGGGAAATTGGTTTAGGTAGAATGCTGGAACCGCAAGCTATCGTGAATCAATTATTGGGCGCAGAGAATCAACTCTTACAAGGTGTGCGAATTTTAATTAGCGCAGGTCCAACTGTTGAGGCAATTGATCCGGTTCGGTTTTTAAGTAATAAAAGCTCAGGCAAAATGGGATTTGCGATTGCACAAGCAGCCATTGAAATGGGCGCGCAAGTGACCTTGGTGTCAGGCCCAGTAAACTTAGCTACCCCAGCGCACGTGACACGTAAAGATGTTGTGAGTGCGCAAGAGATGTTTGAAGTGGTGATGCGTGAGGCACCACAGCACGATATTTTTATCAGCGCAGCAGCGGTGGCTGATTTTCGTGTTGAGGAAGTTTTAACGCAGAAAATGAAAAAATCTTCACTTGGCACATTGCAGCTATCGCTTGTCGCCAATCCTGATATTGTTGCGAGTGTGGCAAAACTAAAAAGCCGACCTTTTTGCGTGGGGTTCGCGGCGCAAACGCATAACGGCGAAAACTATGCCCGCGAGAAATTAGCTGAAAAAGAATTAGATTTAATTGCACTCAATGATGTCAGTAAAAATGACATCGGTTTTAATGTGGATATGAATGCTTTGACGGTGTTTTCACATTCACAACAACATGACATACCTAAAAACACCAAATATCAGGTTGCTAAGACACTGCTAACAATAATAAGAGAGTATTACAATGCAAACCATCAACTTAAAAATTCTTGATCCTCGAATCGGCAAAGAAATTCCACTGCCTACTTACGCAACGCCAGGATCGGCTGGCTTAGATTTACGTGCCGCGTTAAAAGAAGATACAGTGATTGATCCCAATCAAACTATTTTGATCCCCACTGGCATTGCGATACACATTGCCAATGAAGGGTTAGCTGCTGTCATTATTCCCCGATCAGGTCTTGGACATAAGCATGGGATTGTGTTGGGCAATTTGATGGGGTTAATTGATTCGGATTATCAAGGTGAGTTAATGGTATCTTGTTGGAACCGCAGTATGTCACCTTATACGATTGAAATAGGTGCCCGCATTGCGCAACTCGTCATAGTGCCTGTGGTGCAAGCGCAATTTGAAGTCGTTAGCGATTTTAATGATTCTCAACGTGGAGCTGGCGGATTTGGATCAACAGGTCATCGCTAAATCCTTACTGGACTAAAGGGATATTTTTTTATGAGCATTCAACAACCCATAAACGTAACCGACGTAAAACCAGAAATTTTTCGTGCATGCGATATTCGTGGTGTGGTAGGAAAAACACTAACCCCGGAAGTGGCTTATTTACTGGGGTTAAGTTTTGGCACACTTGCTGTGCGCAAAAATCAAACACGTGTTGTGGTTGGACGAGATGGCCGCCATTCGGGTGCTATGCTAGTTAAGCATTTGAGTGATGGATTGAGAGATAGCGGATGTGAAGTTATCGACTTAGGACAAGTGCCAACGCCGGTAGTTTATTTTGCAACATATGCCTTAGAAACTGGCACGGGGATCATGATCACAGGTAGCCATAATCCTCCCGATTATAATGGCTTTAAAATGATGCTTAATGGTGAAACCTTAGCCGATGAGCAAGTGCATGCCTTGTATTTACAAATCATGGCGCAAGATTTTGAAAAAGGTAAAGGCACCTATAAAAAATTTGATATCATTGATAGTTATGTTGAACGCATTACACAAGATATTCATGTCAGCAAAAAACTGAAAATTGTCGTGGATTGTGGATCTGGTGTTGTTGGCGTTTTAGCTGAGAAATTATTTTCAAAATTGAATTGCGAAGTTATCCCTTTATATTGTGAAGTCGATGGCGATTTCCCCTTTCATCATCCAGACCCAGGTCAGCCCAAAAATTTACAAGATCTGATTAAAGTTGTTAAAGAGCAGCAAGCTGATTTAGGTATCGCTTTTGATGGTGATGGCGATAGATTGGGGCTTGTAACCAATAAAGGTGAAATTGTTTGGCCTGATAGATTAATGATGCTGTTTGTAGAAGATTTGCTTAATCGCAAACCAGATAGCCATATCATCTATGATGTGAAATGCTCAAAGCTTCTCTCGCAAAAAATAATTGAATGTCGTGGAAAACCTGTTATGTATAAAACAGGGCATGCTTTAATTAAACGAAAAATGAAAGAAGTGGATGCACAATTTGCTGGAGAAATGAGCGGACATTTCTTTTTTAAAGAAAGATGGTTTGGTTTTGATGATGCTTGCTATGCAGCCTCAAGGTTGTTGGAAATTGTGTCTAAAAATCCAAATAGCTTGTCAGAAATATTTGAATCTTTGCCAAACAGTATTAGCACGCCTGAAATTAATATTAGCATCAGCGAAGAGAAGAAGTTTCCTTTCATTGAAAATATGAAATTATATCATCAGTTTGAACATGCACAGTTGATTACGGTTGATGGTCTTCGTGCAGAGTTTGAACAAGGTTGGGGATTAGTTCGGGCATCAAATACGACACCTTGTTTAGTGTTGCGCTTTGAAGCTGATAATGAACAAGCTTTAAAAGATATTCAAGCAGACTTTAAACGCTCTATTTTAGCGATTGCACCGGATTTGGATGTACCCTTTTAATGATGCAATATCTTGATGTAACTTATCTTGAAGATACAACCGATAGGGCTGTTTTAGAAAAGCTATGTAGCGCTATTTTGCACAAACCTGTTAAACCAGCAGGGGTTTGTGTTTTTTTGCGTGACATACCCTTCGTCAAACAGCAATTATCCAATCAACCTATATCGCTTATCACTGTGGTTAATTTTCCACAAGGTAATGCTTCTAATAGAGAGATACTATTGCAATTGAATACCGCTAAATCACTTGGTGTGCAAGAGGTTGATGTTGTGATCCCTTATCAAGAGTTTTTGCGAGACAAAGACTTAGATGAAGTGGGTTATTTTATTGAGATGTGCCGTTGTGAGCTCACGTCACAAAAAATAAAAGTTATTTTAGAGAGTGGTGCGCTATCAAATGATGATGTCTACAACTTAAGTAAGATAGCGTGTGCCAAAGGCGCAGATTTTATTAAAACCTCCACAGGGAAGTTTCAAGTTGGCGCAACGATAGACGCCGTTAGAAGTATCATGCGCGCTATTAAGGAGCATCAAAATCGGCAGGTGGGTTTAAAAGTCTCTGGCGGTGTCCGCACAATCGAGCTAGCCCAAAGTTACATCGATTTAGTGCAGGCGAATTTGGGGCATACTTGGCTAACACCTCGCCTTTTTCGCATTGGGGCAAGCGCCTTGTTTGAGCAATTATAAAAAAGGCTTTGTCTTTAGCGTTGACGGCGCTTAGGGCGATTTACTGTTTTGGTTGCTCAGTCGTCGTTTCTTTTTTTTCCGACGTATCGGTGCTTGTTTTTTCGACTTGCTTATTCACATTCGGTTGTGTTGCTTGTTCTTCAACTTTGTTGAGTTCATCAAATCTCGTTATTAACCCTTGATACTTTGTCTGTATATTATCTTTTTCAATTTTTTTACGTTCCAAAAAGGCTTCGTTTTCTTTGATTTGACGTTCACTGTCAGCGATGGTGTTTTTCAAATTCTCTGGAATGGGTTGCCCTGATTTTTCATAGGCGACTTTGGATTCGGTTGCTGTTTTGAGTTGCTTTTGCAAACGTGAAATATTCTCATGCATGATTTGTTCAAGTACTTCAATGGAGGCAATTTTTTCATCACGTGAGCGAACAATATCTTCTTTGTTAGTGAAAGATTTAAGTAAAATATCATCTTTTTTGGCTTGTCTTTCTTCGTTCTTTTTATTTTCGATAGCCTTAAGATCGGCTTGTCGTTTTACTTCTAATGCCTTTTGATCGGCCTCTACTTCTTCATGGGTTTTAATCGGTTGAATGGTTTTAATGACATTGCCCCGTGGGCTGATAATTTCATACCCTTTATCCGCAACATCAGGTGGTAGTGTGCTGGTGATCACTTGGTGACCATCTGAATCTTTATAGCGATAATAATAGACTTCTGATGCAAAACAAAATTGAGATAGCGCCACAAGCCCGATAACGTACGTTGTTTTTATCCAGTTGTTTTGCATAACCAATCTTCCAATGAATTGAATATATACATTATATAGTAAGAGGCGGGAATGTGCCCCAACGCTCCTTTGCAGGGGCGTTGGAATTACTTCTTGGAGCCGTATTGTGCGCGATAGGCATTCATGGGTTCAAGATAAGCACTAAATTCGGCATTATTTTTTACAAATTCAATAATGTCAGCAAAGGTGATGATCGCTTTCACAGGCGTTTGATAGGTTTGCTCGATTTCGTCGATGGCAGATAAGGTTCCTTGG
>CAZSGE010000011.1:21248-77266 GCA_964606325.1 Uncultured Candidatus Berkiella sp. | reverse complement strand
ACTGTAGGGCAGCATGATGGTGTATGGCAGTTTCCCTCATTGTTGAAACTGTCAGCACTTATAAAGGCTGAAACAGAAAAAGCACCTAG
Organism: Uncultured Candidatus Berkiella sp.; assembly: GCA_964606325.1. Lineage (GTDB taxonomy): Bacteria > Pseudomonadota > Gammaproteobacteria > Berkiellales > Berkiellaceae > Berkiella. The sequence goes on along the minus strand of CAZSGE010000011.1, from coordinate 77,177 downwards.
AACTAAAAAAGTTTTGGTGAAGTTTGCAAAAATATCTTTCAATCGCATGATTTCCTCTTTTTGTTATGTTTAAAATCTCTAGGTTTATCCTTCGCCCTGCAGTTGCTTGTTTTCAATCTCGTTAGAGAAAAAATTTTACACAGGAATTGCTTGTCAGCTTTTTAAGAAATGAAAGGGTTCAGACCCCTGAGTTGTCAAACTTGGGGGTCTGAACCCATATGTACAAACTCAGGAACCCACAATGAAACAAATGAAAATCCTCGTCACAGGGATTGGTATAGCAGGCCCTGCTCTATGTTATTGGCTAAAGCGATTTGGTTTTTCACCCACCATCATAGAAAAATCACCTGCAATTAGATTAGGTGGGCAAGCGTTAGATGTTCGTGGCGTTGCAACGGCCATCACCAAAAAAATGGGTATTTATGAAAAAATCTGTGAAATGCGGACGCAGATTGAAATTGGCCGTTATGTTGACACAACAGGCAAACTCTTGCACGAAGTGCATGGTGAAAAATTTGGTTTTCGGCAAGACGATGAAGTTGAAATCGTGCGTGGCGATATGGTTAATATTTTAATGAGTACCATTGCGAGTGTTCCATGCCGATTCAATCAATGGATTAATAGGTTGGAGCAAAATGATCAGGATGTCGTTGTTCACTTTAATGATGGAAGCACCGAGCGTTATGATATTGTTATAGGCGCAGATGGCATTTACTCAGCAGTTCGAAGAATGATATTCGATAAAAGTGAATATCAACTGGTCAAACTTGGTTCCTACCTCAGTACGTTTACCATTCCAAATTATTTAAATTTAAATCATACAGAGTTAGTCTGTGAAGCGGATCAAAAGCTGATAACCATTAATAGTGATGTAGATCCTTTGCTCGCACGGGCAGGTTTTATGTTTCGGTCAGATCATGTCTTGAAAGACAGCCGAGATGAAAACGAACAAAAACTTTTTTTGCGAGAAACATTTCAAAATTTTGGTTGGGAAGCGCAAAAGATCTTAGACTTGATGACAGATAGTAATGATTTTTATTTCGATGCCATCACCCAAGTCAAAATGAATCAATGGTGTAAAGGTCGAGTAGCATTAATTGGAGATGCAGGGTATTGCGCATCACCCCTCTCCGGTCAAGGAAATAATCTTGCATTTGTTGGTGCATATGTTTTAGCTGGCGAGTTAAAAGCTGCTAATGGAAATTATGCAGAGGCCTTTAAGCGATATCAAACATTGTTAAAGCCGTTTGTCGAGGCCAACCAGCAATTTGGTGTATGGGTGAGTGAATCATATCTTGTTAAAGACGATTCAGTAGGGGAAGTGGCGCAAGAGCGAAACAATAAAATACTCAGCATGATAAAAACTGTATCGAATGCGATAACACTTCCAGAATATGAGTAATACTTGAGGTAATAATATTTTTAAAGGTTAAAATGAGATTGTAAGTTGGCTTTATCTTAAATGGCTCTCCGAGTGGGGCGATTTTCGAGTTTTTCGGGTTGAGATCCTAGAAACGATTAAAAACTGGCCAACCTCTTACCTATACCTTTCTTATGAGAGCCGAAAGCTTGCAGTGAATAAGGCCCCCTTTATCTTTTAGAAATAGTTAGTTGTCGGGGAATTTTGATATTTGCTGAGGATACGTATATAAATGAATATAAATAGTTTATTTAATACTAAGTTATGCAATATCCACCTCTACCTGAGCACCATCCTGTTCGATCAGAACAAATTAGAAAATTAACTGATTCCATCTTTGATGTGGTTATTATTGGTGGAGGAATCAATGGAACCTGCTTATATCATCACTTAAAACAAAAAGGTTATAGAACCGCGATCCTAGACAAAAATGATTTTGGCTCAGGGACAACTCAAAATTCTGGTATGATGATTTGGGGCGGATTGCTTTATTTGCAGAATTTTGATCTAAGAGCAGTATATCAATTTTCAAAGGCTCGCGATCATCTTATAAAACAATTTCCTGAACAAATTATTCCAAGGAAATTTCATTTTATTCGATCTAAAAGTAGCTCTAGGAATAAATTTCTTGATTATCTTGGATTATATTTATATTGGATGTTCAGCCAATTTAAAAGACAACGCCCACAAATTACAACAATCGAAAATAATCAGAAAACAATTTCTTTTGAAGAAGGTCAACTTTTACAGTCAGATGCTCATTTCGCTTTAACCTGGTTAGGTCTACTTCCCCAGAATGAGAATTTGTGTATGAACTATTTTGAGATAAAGCGGGGGAGGTATAATAGTCATGACAAGCTTTGGCATTTAGAAGGTCTTGATACATTATACAATAAAGAGCACACGATCAGAGCAAAATGGATTATCAATGCTAGTGGTATCTGGGCAGATCAAGTAAATGATAAGTTTGATATTTCAACACCGTACAAACACATATTTAGCAAAGGTGTATACCTAAATTTAATAAATGATTCTCATGACAACAAAGCTTATATTTATGAAATGGGGCAACATCAAGATGTATTAACCTACGTCCCATGGGGACCTGTAGCATTATGGGGTCCCACTGAAACAATAAGCGATTCAATTGAGGATGGCTTTACTGTGAATGAGCAAGACATCTCTTTTTTACTTGAAAAAGGACGCGAATTACCCAATAAGCTTATCACCCAAGATAAAATTGTTTCTACTCGATGTGGTATAAGACCTTTAGTCATCAAAAAAAGTGAAAATATCGATAATCTTTATTCTTTGAAAATTTCGCGTATGCATCGTATCCACGTTGACGCCACTCTTCCCTGGATGAGTATATATGGGGGCAAACTCAGTGGTTGCACCATCGTTTCTCAACAAGCTATCAAGGCGCTTATTAAACACTTAAAACCTACTTTAAAACCTTGTAATAATGCGCTTACTTTCGACAAAACACCAAAAGTGAAAATTCCAGAATTCAACTTTTCAATTTCAGATGCAAAATGGTGTATGGAAAACCAATTTTGTTTCACACTGGATGACTATTTGCGCCGAAGAACTAACATATCTCAATGGATTGAAAACAATGGATTTGGCCTAGATAATCAATTTACGGATTTCATAAAAAAGACCTGTTTAACACTTTGTTTAGATAACACCACGCTAGGTCAACAGCATTTTGAATTTTATCAGGCATCATTGAAAAAATAGGAATAATTTTATCTATGTTTAAAACACAATCAATTAAGCCTGCTATCTTAGGAGGGACACCCGCGGTTTCCGCTTTTGGTGATAAAGGAAATAAATGGCCTCTATTAACCGCTGATGATGAGAATGAAGTGTTACGGGTTATGCGTGATGGGAATATCTCCACTCATCCTGTTATTAGAGAGCTAGAACAAGCTTATCAAGAATATACTGGTGCTCCCTATGTATTAGCTCACAATAATGGTACCGCTGCGCTGCTAGCAGCATTTTACGCTCTTAATCTATCGCCTGGCGATGAAATTATTGTACCTTCTGCAACATTTTGGGCTTCGGTATCCCCTATGTTGTGGGTAGGGCTGGTTCCAAAATTTTGTGATAGCGAATCTGAAAGATTAGGAATTGATCCTTCCTCAATTGAAAAATTAATCACAACGAAAACAAAAGCAATTGTCATTGTGCATTTATGGGGTATGCCTTGCAAAATGACAGAAATATATGCAATTGCCAAGAAAAACAATTTAAAAATCATTGAAGATGCTTCTCATGCCCATGGTGCCGTTTGGCGCGATAAGAAATGCGGTACCCTTGGAGATATCTGCGTGTTTAGCTTACAAGGTGATAAACTTGCTCCCGGGGGTGAAGGTGGGATTTTTCTTACCAAAGAATATGAGTATTATGAGCGAGCTGTAACCTTAGGCGATATCACCCGTATTATAGAGTTAAATACCCCTGCCAGACGATTTGCCGTCACAAGTTTTGGTATCAAAACAAGAATTGCACCACTTTGTGCCGCTATTGCAAAAGTCCAACTTAAAAAATTAGATAAAAATAACCAACGTCGAAATGAGAATTTAATATATCTTTCCAAGCATTTAGAAAAGCTAGGCTTTGAGACTTTTCTTGCTCCTACCCATATTCAAAGGGTTTATTTCGAATACATTATTCGTTATAAAATAATGCCAGGCAAATTACCTTTGGAATTATTGGTTAAAGCATTGCAAGCTGAAGGTTGTGACGTGGGTGTTCCCCGTTATTTACTTCTACATCAACAACCCTTTTTTGTAGAAGGACATTATAAAAAAATCTTGCGAAGTTCTCTTCCCGATGAATTGCTCCCTGATTATTCTAAGATCTCATTACCGACCGTAGAAGGAAACCAAGGTTTATTAAAGCTACCTTCATTTCCCACTGCAGATAAAGAAATTTTAGATCAATATGTTTTAGCGTTTACAAAAGTGATTGAACAATCTGATGCGATACTTGCCAATGAACAACTTTGCTAAAAAAACTTATTTTACTTTAGGGAATATAGTGTTACATATTACCCACCTTTTTATTATCTTGTTTAGCATGTTTGGTTGGTTGTTAGATCAAACTCGACTCCCTCATTTGATATTGCAATTACTTATATTATTTTCCTGGTTTGGTTTAGGATTCATCAAGGGGTGGGGTTATTGTTTAATTACAGATCTACAATGGAGGTTAAAAAGAAGTTCGAATGTTATTATGTATACAAACTCTTATGTGAAATGGCTGATTGATAAGTTATTTTCAACCAATATTCGTGAAACTAGCGCTAATATTATAACCATGCTTACTTTTTTCTCTACTTCTATTTTTTCCTTTTGTTTATATTATTTTGCCTAAAAAAAATAGGCGGGGCCAGAACTCTGAGTTGGTAAACTTGGGGGGCTGACCCTGATGAATCCCCACAAGTTTTAGGAAAAGCTCGGCGTCATTGCGAGCAAAAGCCGTCTATAAGAGACTGAAAAATATCAAAAAAATCACGGCGTTGCGAAGCAATCCATCTGAGAATCTCTCTTAAACAAGCGACGTAAATGGGATTTTCAGATGGATTGCCACACAAAAGACGTTCTCGTTTATCACTTTTACCACCTCTTTTCTGCGTCTTTTGCTCGCAATGACGACGAAAAAGTTATGGGGATAGATCAGGGGCTGACCCCATAAGTAAGTTTGCTTAATTTTTTGAAGGTAACTAGAAATAAAAAAGGGCCTTAGAAAAGGCCCTTTGGGATATGGCTCCCCATCGTAGACGATCTTAGAACTTTTTTTCTAACACCCTCGAATGAAATCCAGATGATTTGTAAAGATGCAGCATGTTTTGAAGACTTCTTAGCTGCATATTGAAGGTGTGGCACCTAAAGTGGCTAAACCACCTAAGTACAAGATTTATAACATTGAGTATTAATGTTCTTTGTCTTTGGGTGGATTAGGATCGTTGCCAGGAGGTATAGTATCTTTGCTGCGAATTTTGCCATCAATCCCTTTAATTGTTAGCTCACCGCCTCCTTGGTTTTGCAGCATTTGCTTTGCTGCCTTTTCAGCTTCTTTCTGGGTTTTGTGTATCGAAGAAGCTCTTGAGGCATCATTTCTCTTATTAATCCAATTTCCATCTGAATTTTTATACACAGTACGATCTTTGTCTTTGCCGCCCATATCAATTCCTCAGACGTTACAGATATATGTATTTTCGGCAGATTTCTAAGTGGAATTAGATAAAACCAAGCTTTCATCCTACCAAGCCTATAATCTAAATGAGGCTTATTGCCTTATCTCGTATGCAATAAAGCAACTAGACGATGCAGATAGTTGCATATACGTGCTATCGAGAGCTGGGCTTTAACTCAGCAAACTAAAGAGGAGAACTCTAATGAGTTATTCTTTTAAGGTCGGAAGAGATGCTAAAACTGGTAGATTCATTTCTGTCAGCGAAGCTCAACGCCGAAAAGCTACGGCAGTCGTTGAAACGATTACCGTAGAAAAGAAATAGCATTTAGCTAATTCGTGGTGATAAGCCTCACCTTTTGAAATGATAAATTTATGAAATTGATATATTTTAAACCTGGTGAGATGGCAAGTCGTTGTATTCAAAGAATAGATAATCTTTCATTTTTTATACGGTATTTGCAAAATATTAATTATACCTTTTCTGATTTTGAAAACTCATCAGTTGTTAATAGTATTAATCGGATTCCACTAATAATGAAATTTTCTCACATTGATGAAGAAACTTTTAATCAGATTGGACTTGATTTTGCGCAATGGGGTTGCAATCAAATATATAACGAAATAATCAGCATTTTTGTTAATTACATGGATGAAATTCTGCATATGGAAGAATTTTTGTTAGGTCTCGAAAATGGGAGCTCAGCTCTTATAAATAAGGATGCTAGTTCTGATGAAATAGAGAAGGTCATGCGTGATGCTTTTATGGAAAAAAGAAAATTAACTATGCTAAGTAATAAGCTAAAGCATATGGTCGAATTAAAGTATATTTCAGAAGAAGATAAAAATACGTTTTTAAATTTATATAACTCGAGAAATGCGATTGAACATTGGCATGGCCATGTTAATCCTATTTCATATCGCAATGATACTGTCGAATTCAATGTTCTCTTTCCTACATTCAAGTTTATCTTATTAGATCATACTCTTGGAGAAGGAAGTGCACTGGATCAAAATTCAAATATCGAAACTATGGATAATAAAGAAATAATTCCAGTTATTGAGTTCTACGAAAAAAAACTGCAAGAAGGAGAAGTGATTAATATCTCTTTTGATGATCTATTCACGCTTATTCAATGGATAATAAAGTTGATTAAGAATATTGATGCAAGTATTGCAATAAAGAGACCATCACTTAATCAAGAAGATTTGGAAAAATTGATCCAGAGTTCTCGAAAAGATGAAAAAAAATTTGATTAGAGTAGTGAATATGATTATTTAAGGAATAAACACGATGTCTGAATATAGTAAAGGTGAAAAAACAATTATTGTTACGTCAGTGGTTTCTGCTGTTGTTGGTGTACTAGGGTTGTTTTTTGTAATATATCAGCTACATCAGTCAAATAAGCTAAAAAGATTCGAAAATTATGCCATGTTTAACAAAATCTATGATGATTGGTATGTAAATATGCCAGATGAATTAAAAAAGTGCTCTGATACTAAAGGTGTAAAGTGGAATGCTTTAGAAAACGACGATAAAGCCTGGGTTAGACGTTATTTTAATTTGTATGCTCAAGAATATTATTTTTATAAAGAAGGTATGATCCCAAAAGAAATGTGGTCAGAATTGATTCATGGAGAAAAGGGGTGCAAGGGGGCAGCTTTAATAAACTTGCGGGAATACCCATTATTACTTGAAGGCTATCAATGGTGGAAATCTAAAGGAGCTTTTGGTCACCCATCTGATTTTACAAGCAAATTAGACAAAAAAATTGAAGAATGTAAAAAAGAGTTAGAAAAGCCATCCTATTATTGTCAATGAAGTAGTATTTAAATATAAATGTTTTAATAAAGAAAGCAGACGATAAAACCTAGTGGTTAGGAGTATATACAACTTTTTGAGTTTATCTGATTGTCCTGTTGAGTTCTAGAAGTGCAAAAGTGGCCTGTTGACAACCAAATCGGTTATTAAATACAATTCGCGCTGGCTTGAGCTAGCCTGTCAGCTGCAACCTAAAAAGGTATGGTAAATAGCTTATTCATTTAAGAACATAAGCAATAGTTCCAAATTATATGGGTATTGATTATTTTCTAGTGCAGCAGGGGAGAATAAGAACGCCCGATAATGAAAGGAATTGTATTATGCACATCATCACTCCTGTTAAAAGGTTATGCCTTTTTTCATCAAATACCTCTAAATTCATTTTTTGTTATATCGACTTGGTGAACAGCTTTAATTTTGCGCTGTTACGCTGACAATTAACTTAAAACAATAATTTAACTTGCAGATGTCAAAGCGTCTCTTCCACGCTAAGGCATTCGTTTGCATGTTTTAACTTGAACATAACTTAATCATTGTGAGTAGTATTGATATGAATGAACCAACAATTACCTGCCCTAATTGCAAAAATGACATCAAACTTTCAGATTCGCTAGCAGCTCCGCTTTTGGATTCTATGCGTGCTCAACATCAGGAAAAATTTGATGCAATGGGGCAGAAATTCAAAAAAATCATTGAGGAAAAGGAATGCCAGATGAAAGAAAAAGAAAAGGAATTACAAGAGAAAAGGAAAGACCTCGTAAAAGCAGAACAAGCTATTAATCAACGAGTGTATGAACAGGTTAAAATAGAAAAAGAAAAAATTATTGCCGATGAGGCTAAAAAAGCTAAAGTTCTCTTAATGAATGACATTGAACAGAAAGAGAAAGAAATAATTTCGTTAAATGAAGTACTTAATGACCGCAGCTTGAAACTGGAAGAAGCTCAAAATGCACAGGTTGAATTACTCCGTAAAGAGCGAGAGTTAGACGATGCAAAACGCGAAATGGACTTGACTATAGAAAAAAGAGTTAGCAGTGCTTTAGACACAGTTCGTGAGCAAGCAAAAAAAGGTGCAGAAGAAGAGCTTAAATTAAAAGTTTCAGAAAAAGAGCAAACCATCCTGTCAATGCAGCGCCAGATTGATGAATTGCGCAAAAGATCTGAGCAGGGCTCTCAGCAGCTACAAGGCGAAGTATTCGAGCTCGAATTGGAAAATCATTTACGCTCAAATTTTTCTCAAGATCTAATAGAATCAGTACCAAAGGGAGAATTTGGTGGCGATGTTTTTCAACGAATTATAAATCAAGTTGGAAAAGAGTGTGGAACAATTCTATGGGAATCGAAGAGAACTAAAAATTGGAGTGATGGTTGGCTATCAAAATTAAGAGAAGATCAACGTTCTGCAAAAGCTGATTTTGCGCTGATAATTTCTCATGTATTGCCAAAAGGAGTTGAATCATTTTCTTTTATAGAGGGTATATGGGTAACAAATCAGAAATGCGCTATTCCTTTAGCAATTGCACTTCGTCAATCATTAATTGAGCTGGCTAATGCTCGATTAGCAGGGGAAGGACAACAAACCAAAATGGAAATGGTTTATCAATATTTAACAGGCACACGTTTTCGCCAAAGAGTTCAAGCGATTGTAGAAAAATTTGCGGATATGCAAGAAGACTTGGAAAAAGAGCGAAAGTCCACGACTCGCCTTTGGGCAAAACGCGAACAGATTAGAGGTGTTATCGAAGCAACTGCAGGAATGTACGGAGATTTGCAAGGTATTGCAGGAAAATCGTTTCAAGAGATTGAAGGATTAGATATTCAGCTCTTAGAAGAAGATCATGAAGAAGTTGTATTTTAAAGCTAACTTAATGCAGAAGTGTCAAGATAAGCTTTATTTTGACACTTCAGATGAACTCAAAAAAGGTGAGCTCTAATGAGCAATAATATACCTCTTAAAACGCAAGCGCATTCATTGAAAAAATATCTTAAGGAAAAGGGAATCGATTTAAAATTAGGTCATGCCTTTGAAGCAATTGCTAAAATACATGGTTACCCAAACTGGGATACATGTGTTGCATCTTACAAAACGCCAGCGGAAAAATGGAAAATGGATCTAAACAAAATCTTTGAGGTTAAACGAGATTATAAGTTTGATTCTAGCAAATGGTCTGAGTTATTTTCTAGCTTAAAATACAATCGAAATGAAGAGAATGTTTCTTTGTTTAGCGATGAAAGCCTGAATTCATCGTATGCAACTTTTATTAAAGCAAAGAAGCATTGTTCTTCTACGGTTGATTGTGTAACTGATGATATTAGAAATTTACAAATTATTTTAGAGGCTGCTAATTTAGAATATGATCGTTCATATGACCTAGATACATTTCCCGAAGATTTGCGTTATCTCGATGACGAAGAGGACAAAGAAGAGCTCCAAGAAGCTTTGTGGTCATCAGATATGGAATTTTTGTGTGATGAATTGCTTTGGAGCAAAAGAAGAAAGCAGATTATATACAAAAAATATGCAGCTGATTTTGTACAAGAGATTAGATATAGGGATGGGAGCAAAGAATATTTCTTTGATGGTGATCAAACTCTGGTTTTTGAGATCCCCTTAATAGAGGCATCGATTGATATTCAAAAAAAGATACATTCACGCTTACCTGAATTTTTGGATTATATAACCAAAACATTAGGCACAAAATTAGCTAAAAGCAAAAGTGAAACACCAAAAATTTTGAATATCCAAGAGTAGCTCATAATGCCTTTAATTCTTATTGATAAAAATAAATCCCTTGCAAAAAAGTTCCCTGCTATTGCAGCGCAATGGCATCCGACAAAGAATGGAGATCTTACCCCGCATAAGGTATCAACGAGAAGCAACAGAAAAATCTGGTGGATATGTCCTAACGGAATTGATCATGAATATCAGGCAGTAATATGGACAAGAACTAAAATACAAACTGGTTGCCCTATATGTGCAAATAAAAAAGTAATTCCTTCAAATTCATTAAGCACTCTTATGCCGGATATAGCTAAGGAATGGCACCCTACAAAAAATGGGTGTTTAACCCCCTTAGACGTTGTTCCTGGTTGCCATAAAAGAGTTTGGTGGGTATGTAAAAAAGATAAAAGACATGAATGGTGTGCAACCATAAAATCACGAGCGTTAGCGAAGACTGGATGCTCAATATGTCGAGGACTGCGTGTTATTCCTTCAACTTCATTGGTAGCATTATTTCCTGATGTGGCTTTAGAATGGCATCCTAGTAAAAATGGAGATTTGACTCCAAACGATGTTGGCCCTGGCAGTAATAAAAAAGTATGGTGGAAGTGCCCAAAGGGTGTTGATCATGAATGGAAAGTATCTGTATTTTATAGAACAAAAGGTAATTCAAAATGTCCAGTATGTCTTAATCAAAAATGCGTTAGCTCAAATAGTTTAGCAACTCTTTATCCAGGTGTCAGTAGAAATTGGGATTTTGAAAAGAATGAAAATCTTACTCCAAATGAAGTTGTGCCTGGTAGTGCTGCAAAAGTTTGGTGGAAATGTAACAGAAATCCAGCCCATTCATATCAGGCATCTATAAGTACCCAAATTAAAATTGGGAGTGATTGTGTAAAATGCAATGAAGAAAACAATTCATTACTTTCAACCCATCCCGAATTATCGAAAGAATGGCATCCAACAAAAAATGCGCCTTTACGTCCTATAAATGTGAGCAGAGGGAGCCGAAAAAAAATATGGTGGAAATGTAAAAATGGACACACCTGGCTTGCAACTGTTAAGGATAGAACGTGCGAAAAGAAGAAATGTCGACAGTGTCCTAAAGAACATGTAATAAAAGAAAATAATCTAGAGAAAGCATACCCTGAACTTTTAAAGCAATGGTGTTTTGATAGAAATGTGGATATCTCGCCCAAACATGTAACGCACGGGTGTCATAAGAAAGTTTGGTGGCATTGTGATGAAGGACATTTTTGGCAAGCGGTTATTTCAAGCAGAACTAAACAAAAAACAGGCTGTCCCTATTGCTCTGGATTAAGAGCAACAAAACTTAATAATCTGACCGTAACACATCCGGAGCTCTTAAGAGAATGGCATCCTACTAAGAATAAAGGTATGTCTCCACATGAAATTACTTCAGGTAGCGATAAAAGAATAAATTGGATTTGTAAAAATGGTCATGAGTGGCTTACATCGGTATATGAAAGAGCAAAAGGAAAAACTGGTTGCGCAAAATGTCCCAAAATTTTGAAAGTAAGTAAAAATAATCTTGCAGAAACACACCCGCACTTATTACAAGAGTGGTGTTTTGAAAGAAATTCTTCTATTACTCCATTGAATGTTATAGCTGGAAGTAAAAAAAAGATATGGTGGCGGTGTCATAAAGGGCACGAATGGGATACATCAATTTATCATAGAACTATAAAAAAAACAGGATGCCCATATTGTTGTGGAAAAAAGGTAACTCCTGATAACAATTTGTTGGTTACCCATCCAGAGTTAGAGAAAGAGTGGCATTATGAAAAAAACGGAAATGTTAAACCAGAAAATGTTACTTTCGGAGTAGGTAAAAAATATTGGTGGAAATGTATAAATGGACATGAATGGCAAGCATCGCCCAATAATCGTGCTGGCAAGGGCTCTGGATGTAGACTTTGTTCTTCTCAAAGTTCAACAGAAGAAATTCGAATATTTTGCGAATTAAAGAGTATATTCGAAGATGTTAGATGGAGAGAAAAAGTTGATGGAGTAGAGTTAGATATATATATCCCCCATCTGAAAATAGGTGTTGAAATTGACGGCTCTTATTGGCACAAAAGTAAAATTCAAAAAGATCTTGACAAAAATGAACGCTTTAATGAAAAGGGTATTAAAGTATTGAGACTTAAAGATGATCAATTTCCCTATGATTTTCCTGGTTCTCATACATATAAAGTATCAAATTTAGGTGTTGACGATATTAAAGCCTTATTAGGGTTAATGTTTAATGAGCGTGAAACGAGTCTTTCGGAAAAAGAGAAGAGCGCTATAAATGATTATTATAAACTCAACCAGTTCGTTAATAATATTGAATTTGAAAGTAAATTACATTACTTTCCTGGACCAATGCCACAGCACAGTCTTAAACATTTGCATCCATCGTTATGTGAAGAATGGGATTATGAAGCAAACGCCCCTTTAATACCTGAAAATTTTAAGGCTGGAAGCGACAAAAAAATTTGGTGGGAATGTACTAAAAAACATAGATGGCAATCAAGTATATATGAAAGAGCAAAACGTAAGAGTGGTTGCCCGTATTGTAAAGGAAAGAGAGCATCTAGTGAGAATAACTTAAGAATTACTCATCCATTTATAGCAGATGAATGGCATCCTGAGAAAAATGGTGATTTGAAACCAGAAGATATTATGCGTGGAAGTAATAAAAAAATTTGGTGGTTATGTAAGAATCAGCATGAGTGGCTAGAAATGCCTAATAATCGAACAAATAGGAAGCATGGCTGCCCGCATTGTTATGCAAAGCGTATATAGTGAATTGGCACGCTTACAGTAAGAAAGCACCTATATAGCTTGAGATTGGGCTCTTAAAAAAGCTATAACATATTTGGTGAAGGACTCAAGCAAAAGATGGTATTTGCAAATCTATGGTTGGTAATATTGTGAGGCCATAAGCTGACTCAGAGCAGACAGCTTTATATAAGCTGATCCCGTATGTTTTGCACAACTTCCGTATTTCATCTTCATTTTCTTTCTGAATAAAAGCCCCCATGATTATGGCAGTAACCTTTAAAAATGGGGCATAATATTGCAGACTCATCGATTCGCAGTTTCTACTGTTTGAGTTTGCTATCAGTCGGTATTCGTCTTCATGATCCCAATCAGAATGTTTGACACCAACAGAATTTTTCACCAAATATTCAGTTCGCTTGTATTCGTTAGTTATTCCGAAAAGGACCTCAAGATCGATTGTAGGAATTTCATGGCTATACCTAACCTTAGCGAAAACAAATTCTTGCCCGTGCTCTTTTAATTGAAAAGACAAAATGTCAATTCCTGTTTTAATGCCATGTATAAAGTCGGCAAGCATATTAGGATCAATAGCTGCATGCTTTTGTATATAAGAAAAATCGATCGAGAATTCGACACAATATCCTTTGTGATCATTGGCATAATAAGCCCACATTGGGATATTATTATTTTGGGGTGTTAAGCATAACGCTCCATGATTGGAGAAGGCATCTTTAACCATTTGATACTGTTTTTGAGACTGCTGAGTAAATATTTTTTCAAACTCAGGCGTGCATAATTTTGCTTTTAGATCATCCGCAGTTAAGTTAGGCTCACTATGCTCTTGATGTTGCTTTAAAAAATGGTTAAAGAGGGAAGGATTATTTAAAACGTATTCTGGTGTATTCAACATAAATTTGCCCTCAAAAGGGTCGTTAAATTCTTTTAAAGGGGTAAGCCAAACTTTCTGCTTTAGGTAATTTTCAAGGAATGTTAAATGCTGCTTTTCTGATAAAGGTTTGTAGTGATAGAATTTTACTGTGTTTCCTGACTTCATTTTGTGTTTCTTAAGTATTAAGAATGCTGCATTTTACAATGATTTGTTAGTAAGTAAAATAATAGTCTCAATTGAAATGAACGCAGTTATAAATCGAGGCATGGATCACGTGGGCAACTGCGGGAGTTGTAATAAGAGTTGTGAAATGGCAAATAAACAAAATGCAAACAGGGAAGTAATCTTACAAAATGAAGCCCGAGCCTTTCAGCTTCGTAAGATGGGTTGGACTCAAAACAGAATAGCTGACGAGATAGGTATGACTCAGCAGGGGGTTGCAAAAGCCTTAAAGCGCATTACAGCCAGATTTTACAAAGACTTTATGTCAGATGTTAAGGCTATCAAAGAAGAGCAGGTAGCACAGCTTGAGCATATTGCAGGCGAATCTATGCAAGCTTGGTCTAAAAGCAAGGTTGGAAGCGAAGCGGGGGATCCGCGATTTTTGTCTAGTTTTATGAAAGCAAAAGAAGAAATCCGAAAAATTGTTGGCGCTGATTTGCCTTTTAACCCCTAAGATGACGAAGAGCCAATAGATACAATTCGCATAAATATTATTCGCCCCGAAATTATTCCTGGGGATGATGATTAATCTTATAGCTACTTAATGGTAGTCAATATTCATGGGGCATTTGGGGGGCAAATTGGTTGTAATTTTTAAAGATAACCGACTTTTATTGGAGGCGTAAGTGTTAAATGGGACAGTAATTTTCAATGTAAGATAATTAGAAGAGATGCCATAATCAAATAGAGGTAATTGAGGTTTTTTTAAATGAATTACATAGTTTCAAAACTTAAAGATAAGATACAGGCCTTAAAACAAACTGGAAATGGCGAACCTTTTCCTGCGGTTGGTTGGGATTTCTTTAAGGGGGATTTAGATGACGAATGGGTTATTTGTTTTGTATACAATAATAGTGTAAATAGTCTGCTCTTTATTAATTCATTTTTGATACCGAAAAGAATTACTCCATCAACTTGCAATGAAGAATTGTTTAAAGCTGATAATTCAATCGTTGCAGGATGGTCTATATTAGGCAATGATACTTTGGATTCTCCTCTATCTGGCAGAACTCCACCATTAGATCAATGTGAACCATTATATTTTAATAGGTTTTTTCAAGGGTTTCCCCGAGGCTCTGAAAATTATTTTGAAATTAATCAAAAATTGACTACCACTTTGGGGTTACATTTTTGTCCTGAGAAAGGGGCCTTTTGTTCCCTTGATGCACTTGGAGATCTTGTGCCTCAAATTCTTTTGAAGCGCTCAGATGATTTAAGCTACATTCTTTTAAAAAGGGATGCATTAGACAAGTTTCTTAGCATTACCGATTGCAATTTAATTAGATGCTTTGAGTATCGGAAAATTGATGATGATATCAATTACCGTGGAGTTGAAAACAAACATACTAAATCAACTTCCAATCCTATCTTTTGCTTTAGGAGTTGCTATTTTAAAAACAATGGTATTATAAAAGGCCTCGATAGAAGGGGTTATAATATCCTCACTCAAAATAAAAGTTACAGACAAATTGAACAAGAGGCATACGAAGGAGAGAATGGTAAGTATCCAATAGAATTTATAATTCAGGATATCAAAGCAGGTAGAACAGTTAAAACTGATCTAACCCAGGATAATTTGTCCTCATATTTTGATTTAGGTTCTCAAAAGCCATTAGAAACAAGTCCTGTCTTTTTCAAACCAGATGTTCTTAATAAATATAAAAACGATCCAGATAAATATGAGATGACAGAAAGAACAATCACTTGCAGAGGGGGTTGGCATCTACAAACATTTGATGTTAATGAGCAAGGCCAAGTTCATACTATGGCAATTTATCTAACATATCTACCTTTCGAAGAGTTGTGTCATTGGAGAAGTTATAATGAAGCTCCCAAAGGTAAAATCTCAAAGCGTTCTTTTGATACGGATTTTCTTGGTCAATTCTCATCTCAACCTGAACCGATAAGTGAATTAAAAAAAGCTCTAGATCAATTATGGAGATTAACTATTCAACCGGAAAATCAACCCTTGTGGGTACCGCACAAAAACAGTATGGAACAAACATTTCATGGTTTCTATTACCTTTTAACGGAGAATTATAATGATTGGCAAAGTTTCGTTCAGGATTTATGTAGGATTGTTATTGAAGGCTTCGCTTTTCAAACGATCAAACAAATCTCAATGCGATTTGGTTGCTATGATTCCGAGTTAAGAAGCATAAAATTGCTTCGGAAATGTTTGAAAAAAATAGGAGTAGATGGCGATGAACTTAGTGAAATATTTGATCCTTTGACAGAATTAAATGAGGCGAGAGGTAAGACCAAGGCACACAGGGGAGACAAACCTGTGACACTTCAGTATAAAGATGACGCTATGGATAAAATAAATAAAGTAACTAACTCAATTAATCGCCTTCTTATGATTGTTACAGCAGGGAAATTGAACGAGCAACCGAAGTAATAGAGAAGTGATTATTGTAATTAATTGGCTGCAAGTGCCCCAGGAGCGCCCCAAAGCAAATTTTAGAAATAAAAAAAGGGCACTAGGCCCTTGATTTATATGGCTCCCCGAGACGGGTTCGAACCGCCGACCCAGTGATTAACAGTCACTTGCTCTACCGCTGAGCTATCGGGGAATAGCGCGTGATAGTACTTTTCCCACGCACCGAAGTCAAGACTATCATGCAAAGAACTTATTTTACATCAATGCCTTATTCAAACGCTCTATAGCCTTTGAGAGTACGTCCATACTCGTCGCAAAAGATAATCTCATAAAACCCTGCGCACCAAATGCCGAACCCGGCACTAAGGCTAAGCCTACAGTTGAAATGAGATGATCTGCTAACTCTAGATCGTTATTGATACCAGGCATCTTATCGATGATATCCTGAACTCGCGGAAAGGTATAGAAGGTGCCATCACCTGGCAAACATTGAACCCCAGGGATCTTGTTTAAATTTTCGACCAAGTAGTCATGTCGCTTCTTGAACTCAGCAACCATCATGTGAACAAAGTCTAAGGGACCCCTTAAAGCGGCTTCAGCTGCTGCTTGGGCAATAGAACAAGGGTTCGAGGTACTCTGGCTTTGAATGTTTCTCATTGCGTCGTTGAGATGATTTAAGGGGCTACAAACGTAACCAATTCTCCAGCCAGTCATTGAGTAGGCTTTTGAAACCCCACTTAGCACAATGGTACGCTCATACAGCTCAGGGCACACATTAACGATGTTGGCAAAGGGTTCTTTAGTCCACAAGATATGCTCATACATATCATCGGTGGCAATGAAAACATGCGGGTGTTTGAGCAATACCTTGGATAGGGCTAATAATTCATCTTTGCTGTAAGCCATTCCGGTTGGATTGGATGGACTGTTGAGAAACAACAACTTCGTTTTAGGCGTGATAGCGGCTTCTAATTGCGCAGCGGTTATTTTAAAACGCTGCTCCATAGTGGTTTCAATAAAAACAGGCTTACCATCCGCTAGCAACACCATATCAGGGTAAGAGACCCAATAAGGCGATGGAATTATCACTTCGTCATCAGTTTGAATGATAGATTGAAGTAAATTATAAATACACTGCTTACCACCGGTTGAAACAATAATCTGATTGGGCTGATAGTTAAGCTGATTAAAATTCTTCATTTTCTCAGAAATCGCTTGGCGCAGACTTAAAACCCCATCGACTGCTGTATATTTGGTTTTGCCATCTTTGAGCGCCTTGATGGCTGCTTCCTTAATGTGCTCTGGTGTGTCAAAATCAGGTTCACCAGCACCAAGCCCCACAATATCCTGACCTTTGGCCTTTAGTTCGGCTGCTCGTGCAGAAACAGCTAGGGTAGGGGATGGTTTAATGCGCTTAACGCGGTTTGCAAGTTGGATATCCAATTTTAAGCCCTCAGGTATTTACACTCAATTCGGATAGCTACTATGCCATACTTAACCGGTATTTTTAAGATTGTGCGAAAAAATGAAGATGGCTAAAAACCTCAAAAATTCGAAAAAGCAATTTAAATTAGGCACGCCATTCACGCCTAAAGGTAGCCAACCCCAAGCTATTCAAACGCTAGTCGCTGATTTAAATGCGGGAGTGCAATTTCAAACTTTATTAGGGGTAACCGGCTCAGGTAAAACTTTCACTATTGCCAGTGTAATTGAATCAGTGCAACGCACGACGATGATTCTAGCGCCGAATAAAACGTTGGCCGCGCAATTGTATGGTGAAATGAAAGAGTTTTTTCCCAACAACAGCGTAGAATATTTTGTATCCTATTACGATTACTACCAACCTGAAGCGTATGTGCCTTCTTCAGACACCTACATTGAAAAAGATGCCTCTGTCAATGAACATATTGAGCAAATGCGCTTATCCGCAACCAAAGCCATGCTGGAACGACCAGATACCATCATCGTTGCAACAGTATCCGCAATATATGGTTTAGGCGATCCCAATTCATACTTAAGTATGATGCTCCATGTTAGCCGCGGAGATATCATCGATCAAAGAAGTGTCTTAAAGCGATTAGCGGAAATTCAATATACGCGTAATGATGTTGAATTACGCCGTGGCTGTTTTCGTGTGCGCGGCGATGTTATCGATGTGTTTCCTGCAGAATCTGAACAATACGCATTACGAATAGAGTTATTTGGTGATGAAGTTGAAAGGTTAAGTATGTTTGATCCGCTCACCGGGCAAATATTACAAGAAGTACCCAGGTACACTGTTTACCCCAAATCGCATTATGTTACGCCCCGGCAGAAAGTGTTGGATGCGGTTGAGAATATTAAAATCGAACTCAAAGAGCGACTTGCCTTTTTACGAGAGAATCAAAAACTGGTTGAAGCGCAACGTTTAGAGCAACGCACCCAGTATGACATTGAAATGTTAATCCAGCTCGGCTATTGCAACGGCATTGAAAACTATTCACGCCACCTTTCTGGCAGAGGGCCAGGTGAGGCGCCGCCCACCTTGTTTGATTATCTACCTCCTAACTCTTTGTTGGTGCTAGATGAATCCCATGTCATGGTGCCACAACTGGGTGCTATGTATAAAGGCGACAGATCACGTAAAGAAACCTTGGTTGAATACGGGTTTCGCCTTCCTTCGGCGATGGATAATCGACCGATGAAGTTTGAAGAATTTGAAAAAATGATGCCACAAAGTATTTTTGTGTCGGCAACACCCGGTGATTATGAACTCAATTTATCCGGTAAACCGGTTGAGCAATTAGTGCGCCCAACCGGATTGGTTGATCCCAAAATCATTGTGCGACCCGTGGGTTCACAAGTGGATGATGTGTTATCAGAAATTCACAAGCGTATCGCCGTGAATGAAAGGGTGCTCATTACCACACTCACCAAAAGAATGTCGGAAGATCTTTCAGATTATTTAGCTGAACATGGCATTAAAGTGCGATATCTGCATTCGGAAATAGAAACCGTTGAACGTGTGGAAATTATTCGTGATTTGCGTTTAGGTGTTTTTGATGTGTTGGTGGGCATTAACTTATTACGTGAAGGCCTTGATATGCCAGAAGTGTCATTGGTTGCGATATTTGATGCTGATAAAGAGGGGTTTTTACGCTCCACACGATCTCTGATTCAAACCATAGGCCGTGCAGCACGCCATATCAATGGCACCGCGATTATGTATGCCGATAAAATGACAAATTCAATGAAGCAAGCGATTGGCGAAACTGATAGACGCCGCCGCATTCAACAAGAATATAACAAGCAGCATAACATCACACCGACCGGTATTGTGAAATCGATTGCCGATATCATGGAAGGTGCTATTGCTGGCAGAAAAGTTTCAAATAGAAAAACCAGCAAAAGAGCAGGCGCTGCGCCACCCACTAACCCTGTGGTCGATGAAATTAGAGACTATAAAGAAAAGCACCATGCTATTACGCCACTTGAGATGACCAAGTTATTGAAGAAGTGGGATCAAGCCATGTACGAATGCGCGCGAAATCTTGAATTTGAACAAGCCGCCGCGATTCGAGATGAAATTAAGAGCATTAAAGAAATGGCGTTTAAAGAAAAAGAATAATCTTAAAATATATTACACCAATAAACTTCGTGCATATTATCTAAAAAAGCTGTTTTTTTTACCACAGATGTGAGACTCAGGATCCATTAAAATTGTCATTTTTAAAAATAGATAACTATTAAGGGATTTATGATGAGAGATTTAAACACAAGTGAAATAACAGCTGTTTCTGGTGGAATTGATGTGTGGCGCTGTGCAGCTGATGTCGCAGAGGGCGGATTGATTGGGGTTGCTTCTAGTCTGATAGTAGCTGGCAGTGTGGCAGCTTCTGGAATGGCAGGGGTGTTCTTTTTTACTTCTTTCTTTCGTCCTTATATATATGGTGGCGCTATGATGGGGATGGGAGCAGGTATGATTTGGGCTGCTGTCAGAGAATTATCAAGCTATCATTCTCCATCAAATTAAAAAGGGGCGTTATGCCCCTTTTTACAAGCAGCCGCCATTCAAGATGAATTAAAGAGCAGCAACGAAATAAGTGGGAATCTTGCACATACCCGCATATGTTCTCCCCACAAAGATGCTATATTTCTCAAAATAACCCTTAGGAATAGCATACATGTTTCGAGCTGGTATTATTGGTGTAACTGGTTACGTTGGGATAGAAGTCATTAGACTTCTGCAGCAACACCCTCATGCTAAGATCACTCAAATCATGACCAAAACCTATGCAGGTTATGATATCGATGAAGTTTATCCCCATCTTTCAGGCAAAGTGTTTCTAAAGTGTAATGAAATAGATCCCAACGCTATTTTAGAGGATTGTGACTTGGTTGTTATAGCTTTGCCACATGGTAATTCAGCACAAGTTGTGGAAACGTTACTAGCGGCTGGAAAACGAGTCATTGATTTAGGGGCAGATTTTCGCCTCAAAAAGCCATCTGATTTTCTACATTGGTATAAACAAGCAAGTGCGCCGGAACCTTTACTTGCTAAAGCAGTTTATGGCTTACCTGAAATCACCAATAAGCAGACAATTGCAAAAGCCCAACTCATTGCTAACCCTGGATGTATGCCAACCGCTGTTATTTTGGCCAGCATGCCCTTGTTTAAAGCAAAAATAGTTGAGCTCAATGAGTGCTTTTATGATGTGAAAACGGGTATGTCTGGCATGGGAAGAACGCCAAAGATTGGAACTCAATTTTGTGAAATGGCAGAGAATATTCAATGTTTCGATCCCGCTGGTTCGCATCGTCATACACCAGAAATAGAACAAGAGTTGAGTTTAATTGCTAATACGCCAATTACCGTTCAATTTACACCCTATGTACTGCCGATTATTCGCGGTATTCTGGCTACCTGTTATTTTAAGTTAAACAAAGAAATTTCTGAGCAAGAAATCTTTACACTCTTTAAAAGAGCTTACGAGAATGAACCATTTATTAGAATTTGCCCACCAAACACCATCGCGAATGTAAAGAATGTTCGAGGATCAAATTATTGTGATATGAGTATTCATTTAGATAAAAGAACACAGCGAGTGATTGTGATAAGTGCTATTGATAACCTGGTAAAGGGCGCAGCCGGTCAGGCGATACAAAATCTAAATTTAATGTATCAATTACCTGAAACGACTGGCCTTGATAATATTATTACGCTTTATCCTTAATGAATAAGTTTAAGCTTTTTCTTTATCTTTTTCTTGTTTTGGCAACTCAACCTTAATATGCAATTCTTTTAATTGACGCGCCATCACTTCTGATGGTGCTTGCATCAATAAATCTTGCGCATTTTGGTTCATTGGGAAAGCCACCACTTCGCGGATATTAGGTTCATTGGCCAGCAACATCACGATGCGATCAATACCTGGTGCACAACCACCGTGCGGAGGCGCACCATATTTGAAGGCATTTAACATGCCGCCGAATTTTTCTTCCACCACTTCTTTGCCATAGCCCGCAATTTCAAATGCTTTGTACATCACTTCTGGTAAGTGGTTACGAATCGCACCACTTGAGAGCTCGATACCATTACAGACCACATCGTATTGGAATGCTTTGATGGTTAATGGATCTTGATTTAACAGCGCATCTAAGCCGCCTTGTGGCATCGAGAAGGGGTTGTGTGAGAAATCGACTTTCTTTTCATCTTCGTTATATTCGAACATGGGAAAATCAACCACCCAGCAAAATTCAAAGCGGTTTTTATCAATCAATTCTAATTCTTCACCCAAGCGAGTTCGCGCAAAGCCAGCCAACTTTTCAGCAGCAGGTTTTTGATTACATACGAAGAATACCGCATCGCCATCCTTGCAGCCGCTTAATTGCTTAAGTTGTGTTAAACGATCTTCGTTTAAAAACTTAGCAATGGGGCCCTTAGCTGAACCATCTTTGGTAAAAATAATGTAACCGAGCCCTGGTGCACCTTGTGCTATTGCCCAATCATTCATCTTTTCAAAGAAGCTTCTGGGTTGTGATTCGGTGTTAGGTGCTGGGATAGCGCGTACGCAAGCGCCTTTTTCAATCGCTTTAGCAAACGCGTTAAAGTCAGAACCTGCAAATACAGGGGTTACATCAGAAATGATCAATGGGTTGCGGATATCAGGCTTATCATTACCAAATTTAAGCATGGATTCTTCAAAGGTGAAGTGCTTAAACGGCATAGGGGAGATTTGTCTGCCCTTGGCGAATTCTGTAAACACGCCATGTAACACGGGTTCAATCGCGGCAAACACATCTTCTTGGGTCACAAAAGACATTTCAAAGTCTAATTGATAAAACTCACCGGGGCTTCTGTCTGCTCTGGCATCTTCATCTCGAAAGCAAGGGGCAATTTGAAAGTACCTGTCAAAGCCTGCCACCATTAGAAGTTGTTTAAACTGCTGTGGTGCCTGGGGTAGTGCATAAAACTTACCAGGATGCATACGGCTTGGCACTAAAAAGTCGCGTGCGCCTTCAGGGGAGCTTGAGGTAAGAATAGGCGTTTGAAATTCTAAAAATCCTTGATCAATCATGCGACGACGCAAGGATGCAATAATTTGTGAGCGCAATAAAATATTGGCATGCATTTTATCGCGTCTGAGATCGAGGAAGCGATAACGCAGGCGAGTGTCTTCAGGAAATTCTTGATCGCTATTTACCTGAATAGGGAGTAATTCTGATTGAGAATTTAATTCGAAATTATCTATGACCACTTCAATGCCGCCGGTGGGCATTTTGGTATTTACGGTTTCAGGGGTACGTTTCACCACACGACCGGTGATAGTGACAACGCTTTCGTTGCGTGCACTTTCGGCTGCTTCGAATTCTTTGGAGGTGGTTTCAATCACACATTGGGTAATACCGTAATTGTCTCTTAAGTCGATAAAAAGCAAGTTACCATGATCTCGTTTACGATGGACCCAACCAGAGAGTCTAACGGTTTGGCCATCTTCGGCTACGCTCAAGGCGCCACAGGTATGTGTTCGGTAACGATGCATTTTAAGCTCTTCTAACTCATGTTGGTAAAGAGAGAGACTTTAACTGATAGCGGGAACTTAGTGAAGACTTGACCTTGCTTTGACCCCAAAAAAGGTGTTATCTTTTTGCCTCACTTTTTAGGCACGTAGCTCAGTGGTAGAGCACCACCTTGACATGGTGGTGGTCGGTGGTTCGATCCCACTCGTGCCTACCAACTCTTTGTCCAAAGACATCCAACGAAGTTTAAATTTCAATAAAATCAAAAAATTACAAAGTATAATTTGGCTAACTACGTCCAACTAAAGCCGTTGACATCCAGGTACCATAGGGGCAACATCTGGGGCAACTTTTGTAATTAGAAAGTAGTTGCCCCAGTATGGCCTTAACCGATCTCCAAGTTCGCAAAGCAAAGCCGCGTGAGAAGCTATATAAGCTCTACGACGAGGATGGCTTGTATCTCGAAATCCCGCCAAAAGGGAAGCCAAGATGGCGCTCAAAATACGCTTTTATGGGGAAAGAAAATAGGTTATCTCAAGGCACGTATCCCTTAATTAGTTTAAAAGAAGCACGCGAGCGAAATTTAGCCGTTCGCAAGTTATTAGAGCAGGGAATTGATCCCAGCCGGTATCGTAAGCAAAGAAGACTCGTTTCAGAAAGTGAGTCGGCAAACACGTTTGAGCTTATTACGCGTGAATGGTATGCCAAGTTTTTACCGACGTGGACTAAAAGCCATTCCGATAGGCTCATCCGCCTTTTTGAACGTGATCTTTTTCCCTTGCTAGGTAAAGAGCCTATAACTGAAATCACGCCGCAACAACTCTTGGCAGTAGTACAACGCATTGAAGCACGCGGAGCCTTAGAGACAGCACATCGTGCATTAGGGAGCTGCAAGCAGGTATTCATCTATGCAATGAATACAATGCGTGCCGACAAGGATCCCACTCAGAATTTGTTTAAAGCATTACCATCTTATAAAAAGAAACATTTTGCTGCCCAAACTGATCCCAAGCGATTTGCCGAGCTTTTAAGAATGTTCCAAGGCTATCAGGGTTCTCCTATTGTAAGCTGCGCACTTCGCCTTGCGCCTTTAGTATTTGTTCGTCCAGGTGAGTTGCGTAAGGCTGAATGGGCAGATATTGATTTTGAAAACGCTGAATGGCGTTTTACAGCCACAAAAACAGACACAGCCCATATTGTTCCGCTCTCAAGACAAGTGCTTGCCATTCTACAAGAATTACATCCCTTAACAGGTCATGGTCGTTATTTATTCCCCAGTGCACGAGGTAATGATCGCCCGATGAGCGATAACGCTGTTTTAGCTGCTATGCGGCGTTTGGGGGTGAGCAAAGAGGAAACGACAGGGCATGGCTTTCGAGCAACAGCAAGAACTTTATTAGACGAAGTGCTTGGCTTTCGGCCTGATTATATTGAGCATCAGTTAGCGCATGCAGTACGTGATCCGAATGGTCGCGCTTATAACAGAACTGCCTTTTTAGCTGCCCGTAAGGAAATGATGCAAGCTTGGGCAGATTATATTGACTCGCTTTTATAATTCAAAAAGAGGTAACAAACATTTATGGCATATACTGATGAATTCTCAAAAGAAGCTTATTTCGATGATTTATATGAACTTAGTATTGAGGAGGCTGCACAAAAGATTCATGAGGGTTTGTGGAATCAAGAACAAGCAACTGTAAAAGAAATAGAAGAGGCATTATATGCTGCTATAGAGAGAAAAGATTTGCCTACAGTGAAGGGAAGTATCTTTCAAGTTGGTTCGTATAATAATAACCCCGCAGTATTAGATGCTTTTGAAGTGGCTAAATGGGCTGAAAGCGTTGGACTCGAGCTTGAAAGCAATGGCGCTTGGAATAGCTATATGCATGATGAAGCGGAGTTGTCTCTGAGGTTAAGTGATTTGCTAAAGTCATTGCGAGCACAGCAGAGGATGGGCAAGACCCCTGAAGAGATATTAAAGGATGGCTCAAATCAGGTGGACCATTTAAGAGATCAACTCATAGAGCTGATGGTTGAGAATTCTGAATTAAGATCAAAAGTTGATGAGATAGAAGAAAAAGTAAATGGAAAACCCCACCCTAAAGCAATGAACAGTCTATTGAAAATAATATTTGCTATGGCTGTGAAAGGATACAAATATAACCCTCATGAACAGAAGAGTGATGTGCCAACAGAAATAGCCAAAGATGTAAAGGATGTTTTCAAGGAAGAAATTGAACCCGATACAGTAAGAAAATGGCTAAAAGAATCTGCAAAGTACTTTTTAATATAAAAATAACGTTCAGCCTATTTCGGTTTCATTAAACCGAAATAGAGTTTTTTGCACGCCAAAATTAAAATTCAGAATAAACTGAATATTACATTATAATTGGCGTGTGATAACTGCATGAAATATAAGCAAAAAATTATATTTCCATTTGAGATGATATAGAGAGTTTCAGAAGCATTTCCCGCAGCTGTTTAAAGCTATCATTGTTTAGTACATTCAGATCCATTTCGGTTTGTTAAAAACCAATATAGAACATTTATTTGATTCCATAGTGTAATCTTGTCTGAGTATTTTGGAAGGAGCACTAAGTTATGGATCAACTACCAAAAACAGGTTATCTACGTTTGCCTCAAATTCTAGGTAACCCTAAATCAAAACCCCCAATACCTGCATTACTGCCTATCTGCAAGTCAACGTGGTGGGAAGGCATTAAATCAGGCCGCTACCCCAAAGGGGTAAAATTGGGGCCACGCATTACAGCTTGGCGTGTAGAAGATATTAAGCGTCTCATTGATGAAGGTACTTTAGATAAGTCATCAAATGCTTAGGAGAAATTATGATGAAATGCATTAATAGAGATAGGGCCACGGAGTATTGCAGTACTCCAGTGGCTCAAAGAAGTAACAAGCATATAAATTATACTAAAATAGCGCCGGTAAATCGAACTTTCTTCTCAAATAAATTTGATAAAAACAAATTACCGTGCCCTATCGAAGTATTAAATATGCTTAGTATTAAAGTGGGCAAAGTAAACAAAGCAGGGTATTGGTCATTATTCTGTCCGTTCCACAAGAATGGTTCTGAAGTTCATCCCAGTCTTAATATGCATTATCACCGTGGCAATTATCGTTGTCATGCCTGCGGTGCTAAAGGTGGTGACATATTAAAATTTTATTGTGAAGTGACTGGCAAATCATTTACAGAAGCGGCAAAAGAATTAGGCGCTTGGAGGGAGCAATAATGACGACTATCGCAATTTCACCTATTGAAGCAGCTACAAAATTAGCTGCTAAGCAACTACAAAAAAGTCATACTTCTTTTGTTCTTCATCCATATAAAGATATTAAAGGAGAAGTTATTTATTGGCGAATACGTATTGATCATAGTGAAGGAAAATGGATTCGACCAATGCATCAAGATAAAAATGGTCAATATCATTTATGTGAGCCACCCGATTTTAAAAAACATTTAAAACCTTTATACGGATTAGATCTATTATCAACTTATTTGAATGCAAGGGTTTTAGTAGTAGAGGGTGAAAAGTGTGCTGACACTTTAAATGCTTTCTTTTTTCAAGAAGGCGTAACATCAGATTATGTGGCGATCACAAGTGGTAGCGCAACCAGTGATGATTCCGCAGATTGGAAACCGTTAAAAGGAAGAGATGTGATACTGTGGGCTGATAATGATGAAAATGGACAACAATATGCTGAACGTGTCATTAAAAAGTTACGGATAGTGGATTGTGAAGCGTTGTTGTTGGATGTCTCACGTTTTGGATTGCAGAATGGGGGAGATTGTGTCGATTTTCTTCATGCTAACAGTAATATTACGATTGACGATTTGACTAGATTGTTTTTATATAAAGAATTTAATGATGATAGTGACGCCACACCACTATCATCATTGAAACCAATACCTCTTCCTACATTACCATCAGTCATGCCATTTGATGCAGAAAAAATGCTTCCTGATGCAATAAGAGATTATATCATTGATGTTGCTGATCGTCAGCAAAGCCCTATTGATTTTGCTGCCGTTTCAAGTATCTGCGGATTATCAGCAGTATTAGGTTGTAAGGTGAAAGTAAGACCAAAGCAAAATGATGATTGGACAGTCACAGCTAATCAATGGGGCGCTATTATAGGTAGACCCTCTGCTATGAAAAGTCCTAGCATGAAAGAAGTGTTAAAGCCTCTACGTGAAATTGAGCAGCAGGCACTAAAATGCTTTGAGGCAGAGGTTAAGCAATATGAGGCACTCACTCAGTTAGCCGGCATTGAAAAGACTCATGTTAAAACAATTGCCCAAAGGAAGCTAAAAACTGGCGACAAAGAAGGCGCACTAAATTTATTAGCTAATACCATATTTGATGAATCGAAGCCAAAACGCCATCGGTTAATCGTTAATGATGTAACTATGGAAAAATTAGGAGAATTGTTAAACGAGAATCCAAATGGTTTGATTCACGTGCGTGATGAATTAGCGGGATGGTTATCCAAGTTAGCGCAAGAAGATCATCAAGCAGAAAGAGCTTTCTTGTTAGAATGTTTTGATGGTAATGGCCACTTTGTTTTCGATCGTATTCTAAGAGGTACTGTGGAAATACAAAATTGCATTCTTTCAGTCATTGGTGGTATCCAGCCGAGCAAAATAGCGCCTTTAGTTAAAGGGGCTTTAAAGGGAACTGCTGATGATGGACTAATACAACGATTACAGCTTGCGGTGTGGCCAGAAGATAAAGGCAGTTGGATTTGGAAGGATCGCGCTCCTAACAAACCAGCCTATGATAGGTATCAAGCCGTATTTAAACAGTTGCATTTGCTAGATTTAAAAGGGGATGCTGAATCTTGTCACTTACATTTTTCTTTAGAAGCACAAGATTTATTTATTGATTGGATGAATAAAATTCAAATGCTTGCGCGCTCTGATGAAATCCATCCTGTTTTAGAAAGCCATTTGCTCAAAATGCCACAAACTATAGCAGGTTTAGCTTTATTATTTGAGCTGATAGATGGTGGTATGGAATGCATTGGAGTCACAGCATTACAAAGGGCACTAGTATGGGCTGAGTATTTGCAAACACATGCTAGGCGTCTTTATAGCTCTATTATTGACGATGAGATAGAAGGTGCACATTTAATATTAAAACGTCGTAATAAATTGGCTGAATGTTTTACTGCTAGAGAGATCCTGCGCAAAAGTTGGGCTGGCTTGGATAATGTTACACTTATCAACGAGACGTTAGAATGTTTGGTAGAGTACCGGTATTTACACGCTGTCGCCATTCCTGCAGATATCTTAGGTGGGAGACCAACAACTCAATATTGCTGGAAGATATGAGACAGAGGATGGTGACAAAACTGACAGAACCTAGTTTTGTCGGTTTTGTCAGTAGGTTACAGAGGCGAATTTTAATTTAACGGGACAAAGAAAGAGACATAGGAAGGGATTACTAAAATGGCCAAATCAATGAGGAAGACTGAAGCAACAAGTGGAATTTCTAAAAGAGATCCATCACTTAGCGACGAGATGAGACAAAAGCTTTCAACAGAACTGGAAGGCTCTGAAACAAATTTTGCTGTTAATGCAAGCTTTACGGGAGCACATACATTGCAAAAGTATGTGGGTGGAGATGACGTAAACTATTGGAAGCTGATTTTATCGTTGGATAAACAGATAAAAAATGTGAATAACGGCGATTTAACAGGAATTGAAGGTGTACTGACAGCGCAAATTCATATTTTAAATAACATGTTTAATGATTTGGCCAGAAGAGCGATAAATCAAAAGCAGATTAATTTTATTGAATCTTTCATGAGGCTAGCCTTTAAGGCGCAGAACCAATGTAGAGTAACCATTGAGACATTAGCGCATATTAAAAATCCAACCACAGCAACATTTGTTAAGCAAGCTAACATAGGATATAACCAACAGATCAACAATAACCATTTACCAACAGATGCAATATAATTGAGAAATATAAATTTCTACAAACGAACTATTGGATTTTGATTATGGCTAATGAGTGGACACAAGAACGCAGAAAACGGCAATCCCTACTAATTCGTACTTGGGATCCCTCAAGCTATTCTACTGGGCCGCGTACTGAGCTTGGTAAAGCGTGCTCCAGCCTAAATGCACTAAAGCACGGTGGTCGATCGCGTCATGCTAAAGAGGATAGTGTAATGTTGAAGTTAACGCTTCAGAAGCAGCTCGATATACTCAATCAAACAATCCAATTGGTATCTTATGATGATTCACAGAATATAAGGTGTTAACTGTCCTATGGAAAAAATAATTGAAAACGGACAGGCAACCTACCGTTATTCTCCTTCAGATATGATCCTTTATATGCGGTCTCCATTTGCAACTTGGATGGAACGCTTCAAAGTTGAACAACCAGCAGAGGCAAATAAGATTTTACTTGATGATGATCCGATGATGACCTTGTTAGCAAACAAAGGCACATTACATGAACAAAATTATTTATCTGCGTTGAAAGCACAATATGGTGATGATCAGGTTGTAATCATTGATAGAAGCAAAGGGCAAGCTGAACAAGATACTCTTGACGCCATAAGGAAAGGTTACAAGGTCATTTATCAAGGTTTCCTAAGTAGGGACAACTTTATTGGATACATTGATTTTCTAATTCGTCATGAGGGTCACTCTGCTTTAGGTGATTATTATTACCAACCCTGTGATACTAAATTAACGAAGACTGTGCGACCTTATTTCTTGATGCAACTTTGTGCTTATAGTTGGATCCTTGAAGCTGCTCAAGGACGATTACCTGATGAGTGCTCATTGGTTTTGGGCAATCAAGAAGTCGAAACTTTTAGAATTCAGCAGTTTTATGCCTATTTTCATTATTTGAAAGATGATTTTTTAAGCTTTCAAGGGAATTTTTCAGTGAGTCAATGTCCCGATCCTGCATTTTGCACTGACTTTGGGCGTTGGGAAACTTATGCTAAAGCTCTGTTGAATGAAATGGATAGTTTAGCGCTAGTGGCTAATATTCGTAAAAGCCAAATTAAGAAATTAAACAGGGCAGGGATTAATACTCTAAGTGCGCTTGTTGAAACTGAAAAGTCTTATATAAGCGGAGTGAGCGAAGGCACTTTTAGCAAGTTGAAAGCACAAGCTAAGATCCAAAAGCAATCAAAAGGAAAAGACATACCCAATTTTGAAGTTATTGAACACGATAATGGTAAGGGCTTATCAGCATTGCCGCCAGCATCACGATTAGATGTTTATTTTGATATAGAAGGGCATCCCTTAGTTGATGGAGGGTTAGAATACTTATGGGCAGTAAGTTATATCGATGCTGATGCACCCAAAGGGAAGCAGCATGCTTATAAAGATTGGTGGGCACATACTGAGGAACAAGAAAAACACGCTTTCGAGTTATTCATTGATTGGGTATACGAGCGTTGGCAACAAGATAACAAAATGCATATCTATCACTATGCCAGTTATGAAGTATCTGCTATTCGCCGCATATCAAACCGCTACAATACCAAAACAGATAAAGTGGATGAGCTGCTGAGAAATAATGTTTTTGTTGATTTGTATAAAATCGTTAAAAATGGTCTTTTAATTGGCGAGCCAAGCTATTCTCTTAAAAATATTGAACATCTATATCGCGGCAAACGCGAAACTGCTGTTGCTTCGGGTGATGAGTCCATTGTTTTTTATGAGAAATGGCGAGAATCAGGTGGTGTAGAAAAGTGGTGTCAAGATGAAAAAGGTTATGCCTCTTGGCTTAGTGCTGATAGTTTCAATTGGAATAATTGGCCTGAGTTAATGCAGATCCGAGAATACAATATCGATGATTGCGAATCAACACTGGAGCTTGTTGATTGGTTAAGAAATCAAGCGAGTGAATATCATATTCAATATGTTGATCCCAACGCTGATATTGAAGAACAGGAGCGTACAGAGGCTCAAGAAAAATATTCTGAGAAAAAAGCGGCATTACAAGCACGTCAACAGGCATTATTGAAACATTTTCAAGATGCAGCACAATTGCATGATGATCCAAAGGCGCATCTTCTAAAGGATCTCATCGAATATTTTATAAGAGAAAGTAAAGCCAAAGCTTGGGAATATTTTGACCGTTTAGAAAAATCTCATGCCGAACTGTTTGATGATGAATGTGTGATTGTAGATATTAAAGCCATTCATCGGTATGAAGAAAATGGCAAAATGATTGTTGAGTGTGATTTTGATGATACCCAGCCAATTAGAAAAGATAAGTTTAAAGCCGCTACGGTCTTAGAACACGATCTAAAAGTTGATGCGCTTAAGTTTGAAGCCAAAGAAGATAAAACGATCCTGATTTTAACGATGCGGGGATCTGAGGCAAATAAATTGCCAGAGGCATTTGCTATTTTAGGTAAAGATCCTTTTATTGATACAGCCAAGCTTGAATATAAAATTTGTAATGTCGCTGAAAAATACTTTAATGAGAGCAAAGTAGCTGGACCACTTGAAGCTATCTTATCTCAGTCTTCTCCTGTCTTTCAGGGGAGTCAAAGCTTACTACCGATTACTCGTTCTTTATATCCTGAAAATGAAACATATATTAACGCGATTATCGATGCAGTTAAAAACATGGATAACACTTGTCTTTGCATTCAAGGGCCACCTGGTGCAGGAAAAACCTACACAGCTGAGCATGTGATTAAAGCTTTGCTGGCAGAAGGCAAAAGGGTAGGCATATTGTCCAATAGTCACGCGGCGATCATGAATCTCATGGAACCCTTATTGACGGAGCCAGTAAATATTGTGAAGGTTGGAGGATTTGGAAATAATCAAGCAGAGTTTCAAGAAAAATATCCCAAAGAGCAATATGCCAATTTTACGTATCGGACATCTTTTGATTTTACGAAGAAACAGCCTTATAGCATTTTTCAGCTTGTGGGGGCGACAGCTTACGCCTTATGCGATGATGAAGCTTGGAGCAATCCATTAGATTATTTATTCATTGATGAAGCGAGCCAAGTCTCTTTGGCGCATTTGGTAGGTGTATCAAGTGCAGCTCGTAATATCATCCTAATGGGCGATCAAATGCAGCTTGAACAGCCAACACAAGGTGCGCATCCTGGTAAAGCGGGCTTATCCTGTTTGCAATACTTTTTAGGTGATCATGCTGTTGTGCCAGAGGAGCTAGGCATTTTCCTTGAGCGTACCTTTCGCATGCATCCAGCCGTGTGCGAACCACTTTCAAAAGTTGTCTATGAAGGCAAGCTAGTATCAGATGCTGCAACTCAAAACCAAGCCATCGTTATTCCAAAGCCGGAAGCCATTCATCAGCAGAATGGCGTGATTTGGCTGCCTCTAGCCCATGAAGGCAACACGCAATGCAGTCAGGAAGAAGTGGAGCATATCAAAAAGCTTATTAAAGAATTACTGACTGGTACTTTTCAAGATAAGCATCACCAGACTCTCCCAATGACTGAAAATGATATTTTAGTGGTGGCACCTTACAATATGCAGGTGAATTTGTTGAAGGAACAGCTGCCTGAAGGGATCCGAATTGGCACCATCGATAAATTCCAAGGCCAGGAAGCGCCCGTGGTGATTATCTCCATGGGGGTGAGCGATGTGAATGACAGTAGTAGAGGGCTAGATTTCGTGTTCGATATCAATCGGCTAAATGTGGCGGTATCAAGGGCTAAGGCTTTAGCAATAATCGTATCGAACCTGGATTTATATAAATGTCAGGTGAATAGCATTTTGCAACTAAAGAAAGCAAGCTTCTTTTCTACGCTCGTTAATTCTTAAACTCAAATCTCAACCTTGCAGGTGTTATACCACCTGCTATATTCTATTGCTCAATTATCTACCCATAAAACAAGAGCCAAAGGGCGGGTTATGACCTCAAAAGATAGTAAATTTTCTGAATTAATTAAAGAAGTCCGTAAACAGCTTGGCTTAAGCCAAGAAGATATAGCACGCGAACTAAGCGTTAGCTTTGCAACAATCAATCGTTGGGAGAATGGTAAGACAATGCCATTTAAGATGGCACGTAACCAATTTGATATGTTTTGCATCAAGATGATAGAGCAAGGGAAACTAATACTGCCCAGAGGTGAAGAATGAAAAAGAACAAAGATAAAAATAATAACCATAAGCAAAATGGGAATGGACTTGGTTTTGAAGAAAAGCTATGGGCAGCAGCTGATAAACTACGTGGCACCATGGATGCTGCCGAATATAAGCATGTTGTGTTGGGACTTATTTTTTTAAAATACATCTCTGATGCATTTCTTGAAAAATATAATGTCTTGAAAGATGAAGAGCATGCCGATCCCGAAGATCGAGACGAATACTCAGCAGAAAACGTATTTTGGGTACCTCAAAAAGCCCGTTGGGCCTTCTTGCAAAGCAAAGCTAAAGATCCAAAAATTGGCCAATTGCTTGATAAAGCGATGTCGGAAATTGAACAAGAAAACCCTTCATTGAAAGGGGTATTACCAAAAGACTATTCACGACCAGCACTTGATAAAACAAGATTAGGTGAATTAATTGATTTGATTGCCACAATCGGTCTTGGAGACAAGGAGAGCCGTAAGAAAGATATTTTAGGGCGGGTGTATGAGTATTTCTTAGGAAGGTTTGCTGAGAAGGAAGGCAAAAATGGGGGCGAGTTTTATACCCCACAATGCATTGTTAAATTACTTGTTGAAATGATGGAACCTTTTAAAGGCCGAGTTTTCGATCCCTGCTGTGGTTCGGGTGGTATGTTCGTACAAGCTCTCCGCTTTGTCGAAGCGCATGCAAATGGTAACGGTAATGGTTCTAAAGCAAGAAGAAAAATTGCTATCTACGGCCAGGAAATGAATTACACCACTTGGCGGTTAGCTATTATGAATATGGCTATTCGTGGTATTGATGCTGATATTAAGTGGAATGAAAAAGGCTCGTTTCTGCAAGATGCGCATAAAGACTTAAAGGCTGACTATATTCTCGCTAATCCTCCCTTTAACGATGAAGACTGGGGATTTTCCAAAGTTAAAAATGATGTGCGATGGAAATACGGGTTACCACCACCAGGTAACACTCGTAAACAGGAAGATGGTACTTCTATTTCCGTCGATGGTGGCAATTCTAACTATGCATGGATTCAACATTTTATTCATCATTTAACGCCTAATGGTATTGCTGGTTTTGTCATGGCAAATGGCTCAATGTCAACAAATATGTCAAATGAAGGTGAAATTCGTAAATCGATTATTGAAGCCGATCTTGTTGATTGTATGATTGCATTACCAGGGCAGCTTTTTTACACCACGCAAATTCCTGTTTGCTTATGGTTCCTAACTCGGTCAAAAAAAGAAGATAAAAATCTTGGCTTTAGAAATCGTAAAAGTGAAACACTGTTTCTTGATGCTCGTAACATGGGAACGCTAGTTGATCGTGTTCATAGAGAATTAACAGATGAAGACATTGCAGAAATTGCTGAAACATATCATGCATGGCGAGGTGAGAAAAAAGATGGAAAATATAAAGACAAACCAGGATTCTGCAAATCTGTCATGCTTGAAGAAATTAGGTCTCATCATTATGTGCTTACACCAGGGCGTTATGTGGGCACAGAAGATATATTAGATGATGGCGTTTCATTTGAGGAAAAAATGACTGAACTTGCAGGCCGCCTTTATGAACAGATGCGTGAATCATTAGAGCTGGATCATATTATACGCAAGAATTTAGAGGTGCTGGGTTATGGGGAATAAATGGCCTTTAATTAAATTAGAAGATTGCATGGATGCTATTATTGATTATAGAGGAAAAACGCCTCGAAAGATTTCTGCAGGCGTACCCTTAATTACTGCAAAAATCGTGAAGGATGGCAAAATTCTTCCAGTTGGAGAATACATTTCAGAAGAGGATTATGATGCTTGGATGAGACGAGGAATGCCAAAAAAGGGAGATGTTCTGCTAACGACGGAAGCCCCTTTAGGCGAAATTGCCCAATTAGATGGTAGAAAGATTGCGTTAGCACAAAGAGTAATTACTTTGCGTGGTAAAGAAGGATTTCTGGATAATAGATTCTTGAAATATTTAATGCTTTCGAATTGTGTTCAACGGCAATTGATTGCTAGAGCTACAGGAACCACAGTCCTTGGAATTAAGCAAAGTGAATTGCGAAAAATTGAACTGCCAATTCCTGAGATAAACGAACAACGCGCTATTGCCTATATTCTCGGCTCTATTGACGACAAAATTGAATTAAATTGCAAAATGAATGAAACGCTTGAAGCAATGGCCCAATCCCTATTCAAAAGCTGGTTTGTCGATTTTGACCCTGTAATTGATAATGCGTTGGCAGCGGGAAAACCTATTCCAAATGAGTTAAAAGGACGTGCAGAGCAACGAAAAACCCTAGGTAAAAAGAGAAAATCTTTGCCTAAAGAAATCCAAAAGTTATTTCCAGTTGAGTTTGTGAAAACAGATGAAATGAGGTGGGTGCCAAAGGGGTGGTCATGTGGCTATATTCGTGATATTGCGGACAATCCAAGGCGCGGCGTTAAAGCAAAAGATATTTCTGTAGGTATTCCATATATTGGGTTACAAGATATGCCACAAAAGTGTATTTCTCTTTCTTCATGGGGAAGGTCTGAGGATATAGAAAGTGGAAAATACTCATTTAAACGTGGTGAAATATTATTCGGAAAATTACGCCCATACTTTCATAAAGTTGGAATTGCTCCAAAGGATGGCGTATGTTCAACTGATATATTGGTTGTGGTTCCTAAAAATCATGAATGGTTTTCAGTAGTTCTTGGGCATATAACAAGTGTCGAATTTATTGAATATGTAACTGGTGCTTCGACGGGAACGAGAATGCCAAGAACAAATTGGCAGGATATGGGAAAGTATAGAATCGTATTACCACCAAGACCATTAGCAGATTTTGCGTCATCAAATTTACGAGACAGCGTTAATAGAATCTTGTTCAATATTGATGAAACTAGAGAATTGACAAAAATTCGTGACACTCTTCTCCCAAAACTTATCTCTGGTGATTTGCAGATATCTGAAGAAAAAATTATGGAGAAAATATGATGAAATCCAAGGGACAGGATGTAATAAAGAGATACCGTAAATTTTTGGCACCTTCAAGTACAGAATGGCTTTCACTTGAGTCAGATGGCAAGAAAGATGATGCAAAATGCAAAACAATTGAAGCAAAGAATAAAATGCACGAGATGCTGCTATCCGCATTGCAGATGCCAAATTTAATTGTATTGGCAGGTAGTGGTACTTCATTAGGTGAAACTGGTGGACCTTCGATGGCAGATCTTTGGGATCATGCTATGAATTCAAATGGAGAAGCTGGCAAGGAGGATATAAAAAAAACTGAACTTGCTGAAAAGGTAATTACCACTGTAATTTATGACGAAGCAAAAGATGGTCGAAATATTGAATTACTTTTGTCACGATGCGAAGCATACCTTGAATTTAATCAGTCTGAAGAAGTTCAAGGTTTTATAAATCATTGTAAACAAGTCATTCTTGAAAAATGCACAAATTTTCTAAGTAATGAGAAATTAGATAGTCATCGAACATTTTTACATAGGTTATCCAGGCGCCGTGTTCGTGATCCACGATTGAAAATTTTCACGACGAATTATGACCTATGTTTTGAGAAAGCAGCAGCTTTACAGGGGTTGATCGCAATAGATGGTTTTTCTTTTGGACAACCACGAAGATTTGATCCTAGATTTTTTGGATATGACATTGTTCGTCGTTCGCAATTAAATGATGAAGACGATAATTATCTCGAAGGAGTTTTTCATCTTCTAAAAATACACGGTTCAGTCAATTGGGTTCAAAATGAAGCAGGTAGTATCGAGGAAAGAGATAACCCTGATCCAAATGAAGCTTGTTTAATTTATCCAGCAACAGCGAAATACAAACAGTCCTATCGCCAACCACATTTAGAGATTGTCTCGCAATATCTTTCCAACTTGCGCGCACCCAATACTTGCTTAATCGTTGTGGGGTTTGGATTTAATGATGATCATCTTTCAGAACCGATATTATCAGCCATAGAATCAAATCCAAATATGAGAGTAATTGTTGTTGGTACCAGTGCGGAAAGGTTGGTAACAGAAGGCAAAAAATATTGGAAATTGCTCTCTGAGAGATCAAGTCAAGGTGATGATGTATGGCTTATTAATTCTTCTTTTAACGAATTTGCCAACATGATTCCAGATCTGAAGTCACTTACCCCAGCGCAACAGCTTGAAAAGGCTATACGTCGAATGGGAAGTAACGCATGATATCTTTAAAAGACGCACTTGAAAAATTAACCCAAAAAGGAACTTTACAACCTGGATTACGTTTAGGGATAGTGACATCAGTAGCTGCTCATCATGTGCGAATTAACTTAAATGATGCGAACTCACCAACAGCCTCATATTTCTCTGGTGGTCGTTATGGTAAAGGTGAAGTAGGTGAATTTGTATTGATTGAAGCTCAGCAAAATCTGCTTTTAGGTAGAATAGTAGAAGTTAGATTACCTGAACGCGAACGACACAATATAAAATCTAGTGGCTTTGAAAATCTTGACGCAATAGCTCAAGTGCAGTTACTTGGTACTGTCACCATGGATCAATTGATAATATCTGCTGGTGTTGATGCATATCCGAGGTTAGGTGATAAGGTTTACTCAGCCCCACATCAATTTATCTCATTGATTCCTTCTTTGATGGATAAATCTCAAACGGAAGAAAAGCAATGCATACAAATTTCACTTGGTTCAGTAAATGTCGCTCATGAAAGTACAATTAGTATCACTCCTGAAAAATTATTTGGTCGTCATTGTGCAATTCTGGGAGCAACTGGAGGTGGTAAAAGTTGGACGACTGCACGTATTATTGAAGAATGCCTTAAACATAAATCAAAAATAATCTTAATTGATGCTACAGGTGAGTATCGGGGCATCAATATTCCTCATGTTATGCATTGCCATCTTGGCGAGCCTGTTGAAATTGCTGATGGTTCAATAAATTGTTCACTACCCCCAACAAATTTCCAAGAATCAGATTTTATTGCTTTGTTTGAACCTGCTGGAAAAGTTCAAGGTCCAAAATTGAAAGCTGCGATTAGAAGTTTGAGACTCGCTAAATTGAAACCCACTTTAGCAGTTGATGGGCTTATTAAAAAAATTAATCAAATGAAATCTTCAATTTTAAATGCTGAGAAAGAAGAAGATATATCAAAAAGATTAGAAAATCCTAGCCAAGAATTTGATGCTTCATTGTTGTCTAAGCAAATTGAGCAAGAGTGCGTTTTCCCTGATGGGTTTACAAATAGACAAAAAGATACATCTAAATGGGGAGATCCCAATGATAGTGAGTTTTCATATTGTCTATCTTTGATTAGCAGAATAAATGGCGTGTTAACATCTTCTGCCTTTCAGTGCGTTTTCAGTGAAACGCAAGAATCAACCATTACTAAACAGATTGATGACTTCATAGATGGAGATAAAAGGCTTTTGAGAATTTGTCTAAGTGGAGTAGGTTATGAATTTAAAGCTCGAGAAATAGTAGCTAACGCAATTGGGCGTAAATTGTTAAATAGTGCTCGTGAACGAAGATTTAAATCTCGCCCAGTTGTTACTTTTATTGATGAGGCACATAATTTTCTTGGTAGACACCTTGGATCAGAAGATACTGTTGCGAAGCTAGATGCTTTTGAACTCATTGCGCGCGAGGGTCGTAAGTATGGACTGAATATTTGCTTGGCAACACAGCGCCCTAGAGATCTAACCGAAGGTGTATTGAGCCAGATTGGAACATTAATTATTCATCGACTAACAAATGATAGAGATCGTGAAATAGTTGAGAGAGCATGTAGTGAAATTGATCATTCTACTTCTAAATTTTTGCCAAATCTTCAGCCTGGAGAAGTAGCAATTATAGGCACAGATTTTCCTATACCGTTGACGGTGCAAATTCAACCACCAACATATCAGCCAGAATCTGACGGCCCTAAATTTCAACAGCATTGGGTTATAGGTGAGGAGAAAATTAAGTGAATACAGACGCCTTTCATTCTCAAGTTTCCCTAGGTGAGGATAGTACCCGTCAATTTAAATCTGACGTGACCAATGCTGATTCGTTAGCCTCTGAAATGGCGGCTTTTGCAAATTGTGAAGGTGGGGAAATATTCATTGGTGTAGCCGATGATGGATCAATGCCAGGGCTTTCTCGCAAAGATGTTTCACGAATTAACCAATTGATTAGCAATGCCGCAAGCCATTTAGTAAGAAGCCCCCTTGCAGTGCAAACCGAAAATGTAATCCTTGAAAATGGGAACATTGTTATTATAGTAACTGTGCCCAAAGGAATTGATAAGCCTTACTTTGATAAAAATGGTGTGATTTGGTTGAAGTGTGGTGCTGATAAGCGAAGAGTGAATTCAAAAGAAGAGTTACGCCGTGTTTTCCAGAATAGTGATCAATTTCATGCTGATGAAATCCCAGTTAAAGTGGGCGTTGAAGCAATTGATAAACTGCGATTCAGGGATTTTTTGAGAGACGTTTATAAGCAAGACTATCCGCCATCCCTTGAGGATGAATTAAAGCTACTACAGAACATGAATCTTGCTGCGGATAACGGAAAATTGAATTTAGCAGGGTTGTTGTTGTTTGGTGAGCGCCCCGAACGTATTAAACCACAGTTTTGCATAAAGGCTGTACGCTATCCCGGTAACAATATTCATGCTAGCGAATATTTTGATACTGAAGACTTTGAAGGACCTTTGCCTAAGTTATTCGAGGGAGCGATGGCCTTTGTATTGAGAAATTTACATAAAGTCCAAGCGGGGCATGGTGTGAATTCACCAGGCACCCCTGAAATACCGCCCGCCGCTTTAGAGGAGCTGCTAGTTAATGCTTTGATTCACCGCGACTACCTGGTGAGTGCACCCATACGCCTATTTATTTTCGATAATCGGATTGAAATTATTAGCCCGGGACACCTACCCAATAATTTAACAGTTGAAAAGATAAGGGCAGGTAATTCAAATATCCGTAATCCTATATTGGTTTCTTTCATCGCCAAAGGTCTTTTACCTTATAAGGGATTAGGTTCAGGGATCAAACGGGCCCTCGATGCATGGCCTAAGATTGATTTTAAGGATGATAGAGATGGCTGCCTGTTCATAGCGACAGTACACCGTACTGAAATCGACGCCTTACCGAAGATAATGGCAGAAGCTTCGGGAAAAAGTTCGGGAAAAACTTCGGGAAAGACCGAAGAGGTGATATTACACTCACTTGAAGAAAACCCAAAAATGACGATACCTGAATTAGGGGAGATTCTTGGTATTACTGAACGTGCGGTTGAAATGCAGATATCAAAGCTCAGAAAAGAAGGTAGGCTAGAGCGGATAGGCGCAAGAAAAGGAGGTCATTGGAAGGTGATAAAATGATGAAGATTGAATAATGAGAAAAATCACAGAAAACATTTTAGAAGAAGCCTGCCTATCTTGGCTGAATGAACTTGGCTGGTCTATTTTGCATGGGCCTGATATTGCCCCCAATATGCCAGATACGGAGCGCGAAGATTATAAACAAGTCTTTCTGATGGGGAGATTGCGGGATGCTCTTATCCGCATTAATCCAGACGTTTCTGAAATAGGAATAGAAGAAGCCATTCGAAAAATAGCCATCAGTATTTCACCTGATCCTATCGTTAACAATCGTCACTTTCATCGTTTTTTAACGGATGGTATTGATATAGAGGTTCAATCTACTGATGAGCAGTATGGTGTAGAATATCCAAAAGTTTGGTTAATAGATTTTGAGAATATGGATAACAATGACTGGGTAGCAATCAATCAGTTTACAGTAATTGAAGAAAATAGAAATCATCGTGCTGACATAGTTACTTTTGTTAATGGGATCCCACTTTCGGTATTGGAATTAAAAAATCCTGCTGATGAATCAACTACCATCAAAAGTGCTTTCAACCAATTACAAACATACAAAAAATATATTCCCTCTCTATTTACCACTAATGAGGTTAATATTATTTCTGATGGCATTCTAGCGCGTTGCGGAACTGTCACAAGCGGCATAGATCGTTTTATGCCATGGCGCACTATTGATGGAATCGATATTGCGCCAAAAGGATCACTAGAACTTGAAGTATTGATACGAGGTTTGTTCAATAAAGAGTTATTTCTGGATTACATTTCAAATTTCATTATATTTGAAGATGATGGTGCTAAGGTTATCAAAAAAGCAGCAGCATACCATCAATATTGGGCAGTCAATAAAGCACTTGCCTTTACCCTATCTGCTTGTGGCATTGAAGAACAAGCAATTCAGCAATCCAACCATTTTGGCCAACAAAGGATCGGAGTAGTTTGGCACACACAAGGAAGTGGTAAAAGCCTTTCTATGACTTTCTATTCAGGAAAAGTGATCCGTCATCCTAAGATGGATAACCCAACTTTAGTTATCATCACGGATAGAAATGATCTTGATGAGCAGCTGTTTGAAACTTTTGCAGCATGTAAAGATTTATTACGTCAAACACCCAAACGAGCAGGGAATCGATCAGAGCTGCGCGAGCTTTTAAAAGTTGCTTCAGGTGGAATCGTTTTTACGACAATTCAAAAATTTATGCCTGATCAAAAAGGGGATGTTCATCCCCTGCTTTCAGATAGAAAAAATATAGTGGTGATTGCTGATGAGGCTCATCGTAGTCAATACGATTTTATTGATGGGTTTGCACGTCATCTTCACGATGCCTTACCTAAGGCCTCCTTTATTGGCTTTACTGGCACGCCAATTGAAAGAGATGATCGTAGTACTCCAGCTGTATTTGGTAACTACATCGACAAATATGACATATTAAGAGCGGTTGAAGATGGGGCGACTGTTCCCATATATTATGAAAGTCGATTAGCTCGCATTGAGTTAAAAGAAGACGAAAAGCCAAAACTAGATCCCGCCTTCGAAGAGATCACAGAAGGTGAAGAGGAAACAGGTAAACAGAAACTGCGCACTAAATGGGCCACGCTTGAAGCCATGGTTGGCGCAGAAAAGCGGATCAACTTGGTAGCTCAAGATCTCATTGATCATTTTGAGAAAAGATTAAATGTTTTAGATGGGAAAGCGATGGTGGTGTGTATGAGCCGCCGTATTGCTGTTGAAATGTATGAAGCAATCAGAAAGCTACGCCCAGAGTGGCATAGCAAGGATGACGCTAAAGGTTTTATAAAAATTGTGATGTCAGGTTCAGCTTCCGATCATATTGATTGGCAAGACCATATTCGAAATAAAACAGGTAGAGAAGCGCTAGCTACACGCTATAAAGATCCAAAAGATGAATTAAAAATAGTCATTGTGCGTGATATGTGGCTCACAGGGTTTGATTGCCCCTGCATGCATACCATGTATCTTGATAAACCCATGGGTGGTCATAACCTAATGCAGGCCATTGCTCGGGTCAACAGAGTATTTCATGATAAGCCAGGTGGCTTGGTAGTGGATTATTTAGGCCTGGCAGATTCTTTAAAACGCGCTTTAGCTGATTACACGGCGAGTGGAGGAAAAGGCGATGCAGCTATCAATCAAGAAGAGGCAGTAGCTGTATTGCTTGAAAAATATGAAGTCATTCGTGATATGTACCATGGTTTTGACTATGTAACGATTATTCGTGGTGAACTTTCAAAACGATTAACTGGTATAGCACAAGCAATGGAATATATTCTAAGTCTTGAGGATGGTAAAAAACGTTATCTACAAACTGTAGCAGCACTCACGAAGGCTTTTGCACTGTCTGTCCCTCATGAAAAGGCACTTGCACTAAGGGATGAAATTGGTTTTTTTCAAGAAGTAAGAGTCGCCCTAGTGAAAACTACGGGGGATGAAACTGGTCGCACAGCTGATATGGTAGATTCTGCTATCAAACAATTAGTATCAAGAGCAGTTAGTAGTACAGAAGTCGTTGATATTTTTGCTGCAGCAGGTTTAGAAAAGGCAGATATTTCAATATTGTCAGATGAGTTTTTAGAAGAAGTGAGATCTTTGCCACAGCGCAATCTAGCATTAGAATTGCTTAGAAAGCTAATCAATGATGAAATTAAAACGCGCTCACGTAAAAATATTGTTCAAGCACGTTCATTTTCTGAAATGCTTGAGCAATCTATCCGCAAATATCAAAATCGCGCGATTGAGACAGCCGAAGTTATACAAGAGCTTATTAGAATCGCAAGAGAGTTGCGAGAAGCACAAAAACGTGGGGAATCTCTTGGTCTAAATGATGATGAAGCAGCTTTTTATGATGCACTAGCAGACAATGGTAGTGCTCGTAAGGTAATGGGCGATGATAAGCTGAAATTTCTTGCACAAGAATTGATTTTAAAGGTGAAGCAAAGCGTCAGCATTGATTGGACATTACGCGAGAATGCGCGTGCGCAGATCAGGGTAATGGTTAAGCGCATTCTTCGCAAATATGGTTATCCGCCAGATATGGAGAAGAAAGCGACTGAGTT
This sequence comes from Uncultured Candidatus Berkiella sp., assembly GCA_964606325.1. Lineage (GTDB taxonomy): Bacteria > Pseudomonadota > Gammaproteobacteria > Berkiellales > Berkiellaceae > Berkiella. The sequence goes on along the minus strand of CAZSGE010000011.1, from coordinate 33,182 downwards.
GGTGATTGAGCAGGCAGAGTTGCTTTGCAAAGAATGGTCTAACTTATGAAGTTGATTGATGCAATTAAAGTCGTTCTCCAACAAGCAAACGAGCCAATGCATGTTAAAGATATCTATTGGCAAATTAAAAGAGATGGTTTATGGAAATCGTCCGGCAAAACACCTGATGCTACAGTTGGTGCTCAAATTTATACAGATATTAAGATAAATGGAAATAATTCATCTTTTGTAAAAATGCAACCACAAGTATTCGCATTAAAACAGAACGTCGACAAATCCCAACCGAAATCTAACATACGCAAAGATACGATTGAGAAACGCTTATCATTCTCTGATTGTGCTGAAAAGGTATTGCAAAAATATGGTAATAAAAAACCAATGCATTATCGAGATATTACTAAGTATGCTTTAAAAAACAAATGGCTAAATACCGAAGGCAAAACACCTGAAGCTACGATGTATGCTCAAATAATCACAGAGATAAAACGGAAGCAGAAAAGAGGTGAGCAGCCAAGATTTGTCCAGCATAGTCGTGGTATGGTGGGGCTTAGCAATTGGCAAGGTAAGGGTTTAACCTACCAGATCTATGAGCACAATAAAAAAGTAAGTAAAGAATTGCTAAAAACATTACAAACGATGGATCCCTTTGATTTTGAAGAACTTGTTTATAAGCTACTCAGTGAAATGGGATTTGAACTTGTTAAGCGCACCAAATTAAGTGGCGATGGTGGAATCGATGTTCGCGGAACACTAATTATTAGTGAAGGTTTTCAGACCAAGATGGCGATTCAAGTCAAAAGGTGGAAGCATAATATTCAGTCTCCAGAGATACAAAAGGTGCGTGGCAGTTTAGATCCAAATGAACAAGGCTTAATTATTACAACAAGTGACTTCAGTAAAGGTGCTAAATCTGAGGCTAATCATGAGAAAAAAACGGCTATTGGGTTAATAAATGGTTTGCAGCTTGTTAAATTGTTGATGGAACATGGTGTAGGAGTTCATAGAACTACCCCAGATATCTTTGAGGTTGATGAAGATTTCTTTATGTCACTGGGTGGGAAGGAACTATCTTGAAATAACCAAGGAGTGACAGGCGCTGATTATCAATACAGTTAATATATAAGTAAGCCATTATATTACTTAGGCGGAATCTGTCGATAAATTAATAACATCATATTAATTGAGTAAAGCCATGTCTTACCATATCGTTTGCGATCCAGTCCACGGTATCATGAAATTTGATACTGCTACGAAAAATATCATAAAGCCGCTCATCGACACGAAATATTTTCAACGCTTGAGGCATATTAAGCAATTGTCATTTGCAGAGTACGCATATCCAGGAGCAGTGCATACACGTTTCAATCACTGTATTGGGGCAGCTTATCTTGCGCAGTGCGTGGCAAGTACATTAGAATTCAATCAGCAAGATAGGATTAATGCGGTAGTTACTGCATTAGTGCATGATATAGGGCATGGGCCATTCTCGCATAGTTTTGAAAAATTATATGGGGGTGATAAAAAAATAAAACATGAATTATGGAATTCAAAATTTATTCAAGCATTAATTGAGACTCAGGTTAATGAAGATTTAAAAAGACACCTTGTAAAGGCAAAATACATACTTGAGACTGATGAACCTGAAATCAAAGACCATACAGATAAACTACTGAAACAAATAGTATCTTCGCAGCTTGATGTTGATCGGTTTGATTATCTTTTGCGAGATAGCCATTTTTCTGGTGTTTCATATGGTCACTTTGATGTGCAATGGTTGATTTCATGTATGCGTACAAATTATGGAAAAATTGTAGTAGAGCCCAAGGGGATGCGTGCGGTTGAGCACTATTTAATGGCAAGACGATTGATGAATTTGAACGTATATTTTCACAAAAAGAGCTGCTCAGCGGGATATTTACTGAAAATATTATTTAACCTATGCGAGAAAAATATTGATGAATTGAAAAAGCTAACAAGCTCTCCGTTTCTTGATTTTATTTATATGGTAAAAGCTAATAAAAACAACCCTAATTTTGAAGAGGTAATGCTTGAAAACGGTTTTGATTTGTATTCCAAACTAACAGATTGTTCGGTTTGGAGTTTAATATCGCAGATGTCTGAATTTAAAAATCCGGAAATTAAAGAGATATCAATACGGTTCCTCGAGCGAGACTTGCCCATCACTGCAGAAGTAAAATCGGGAAAAAGTAATTATGTTAGGCAAAAAATAAGTGAATTGAGAAAAGGAGATAGTCAATACTGGCGCATTCATTATGAGAGGCCGGAATTGTCATTCTATAAAACAAAAGCAGAGGAAATATTTGTTAATGAAGGTAATAATGAACATTCAGAGAGTAGTGATCTTAAACCCTATACCAATGCATTAAATTATTCTTCAGTGCTTAATTTATTTTCTGACAAGAACGAGTCTTTTGATTTTGTTTACCTTGTTGATAACGATTCAACTAATGCCGATCTAAACGAGATGCGAAAGCTAATATTAGAGCTTCGCGAGGAGAATTGCTTAAAGCTTAGTGAAGAAATTGCTCAAAAGATAAAATCAAAAATTGTCAATTAACTAAGTTATATTGAATGTCTGCCAGTAACGCGGTAACTTTGCGCGTATAGTGCTAATTTCCTCGAATTTGAGGGAATTAAAATTTTAAGCGCTGCTATAGATTCTAAAGGTGTCGAATCCGCCACCTTTAACTCCAAGGAAAGCCAAGCAAATCCAAAAATTTTCGGGGCAACACTTGGGGCAACATATCCGGTGATTAAAAATAAATCCGTTTAATATCAAAAAGATAAATCTTAAATTCGATCCCACTCGTGCCTACCATTAGACTTTGTTAGCTCGCTTTGCGCGAGCGTTACAAAGTCTTATGCCGCGCCGAAGTTCGCAAAAGGCGAAACGAAGGCGGGCTCATCCGGAATTTCTCTGTCCAAAATCGCGAGCGTTACAAAGCCCTTATGTCCGCCGAAGCGTCATAGCTAGGATGACTCCCAAATCACTCCCTCTTGTCCCATTAACAAATTACTATATTATTCAACTAGCTTGTTTCTTTCTTCTTACTAAGACCATTGTTTGTATTTCGCTGACAATGTTGTTTTAATTCTGGAATTGAAACTTTTAAGATAGGTTGGAAAAGATCCTCAAAGATAAAGCGGAGTATCACTAATGAACATAATCAGCACGAAAGATATTTTATATTTTTTCTCAGCAGTCGCTGGTTCCTGCCTCACTTTGATTACAAGACGTAGAGGCGTAGAAATAGTGACAACGACGCTTGCTATCCCAGGTGTGGCTTTTGCAGCAACTGCTGTGAATGACGTCGTTAAAGGAAATCATGATGAAGATTCTGTTGGGGTGGTTGAGGCCGCATTATCCATTGGCGGATCTTTATGTTTGGGTTATATGACCGGTCGATGCGCCACCGAAAGTTTGCTTAATTCTGCACCATTTCTTGGCGCTTACTGGTTTGGAAAGCAGGTGATTAAGTCATACCAAATTTATCATCAAGATGAAAATAATATTCAACTGGGCCGCAGCAATAGACTTAAGACTTAGATAACTGCCGAGAATTTCAAGGCGATTGCCTCTTTTAGCCAAAAAATCAAAGTTGATGTTTGATATTCTCTAATGGTAGAAAAAGTGTTAGTTCTATCTTACTTTCCAAAAATCCGTAATGTTGATAATAGGCTTTTGCCTTGTCATCAATAGCATGAACAATAAGCCCACGTACTGCTGCTATTCTGGATGCTTCCATTGTTTTAATCAAAGCTTCCTTTAAAAGATGTTTGCCTATTCGCTTTTCTTGCCATTTTAAATCAACTGCAAGTCTACCAAGAATCATGACAGGTATTCTTTCTGGCGCATTTTGTTTAAAACTTCTTGTCATTTCATCACGATTGACACTGCCATATACTAATGTGTAGTAAGCAATAACAGCATTAACGTCACACACAACCCGCGTCGTAGAGAATTTATTTTGGTTGTCTAAAGCTCTTGTTTTAAGCCAACTATTTAAGGTTTCATTGCCACAATCAAAGTCACTAAGTGCATGTTCTTCTGAAATTAGCTCAGGAGGGCTTATTTCTGTACTTATTTCTCCCACGGTGCTTTCTCTTTAAACAAGGCTTTTAATGCTGGTATTTCTTTTGGAGGAGCATCCAACATTTTTTTAAAGGCATCAAAGTCCTTATCGCTTAAAAAGAAGTCCTGCCTATCAAGAAGATCATTCTCAACTGCCCGGGTAACGGCATCGATGATATAGCTAGTGCGGTCAGAATGAGGGCGCAACTTGACAGCCTTATCTAAAAGGGCGAGATTTTTAACCGGATATTTCAAGTTAACGACCTTTTTTTCAGCAGATTTTTTATTTTGGGGGATCTTGCGTGCAGATTCCATAAAATCACCTATGTATACGTTGTATATATGATAACTATATACCATGATGTATACGTTGTATACACCACTCATTAAATATTAGCCTTGTACCTACACTTCTTACAGGGGGCATCCAGTGGTACAATTTTCTCCAGGTCTTCAAGCAGAAGATTGATTTTTCTCAGGTTTTTTAAGCAAAAATTTGTTAGGTAGAGATCCCACTCGTGCCTACCATTAGACTTTGTTTGCACGCAAAAGCGATCGACATAGAGCCTTGTGTCCGCCGAAGCGCCTTGGCGTAGATGGACTCCCACAGAATTGCACAATTCTACGGACTGCCCCAAGGCAAGCTTTGTTAAGATGGGCATGATTAAATTTGAAAACGAAACACGGTAAAATGTTCGCTTAGCTCAAAGCCTAGTTCATGATAAAGGCTAAGAGCATTTTTATTTCTAGAAGCGACCGTAAGATGACAATTTTTAATTCTTTGTTGGCTAAAATAGTTTAATGAAAACTGCAGTAGTTTTTTGCCGATCCCCTTTTTTCTTTGATTGGGTACAACACCAACATAATTAATATCGCCAAACAGTTTCTCAGTATCAACAAATAGATTTAGAAATCCGTTAATTTGATTATCTTCTTTATATATCCAAGTTTGTTTTTTTTGTGATTTTTGAGAAGCAAGCCAGTCGTCATAAAGAGGTATAGCTAATTCCGGATTATCTTTGAAACTTAAACAAATCGTTTTATAGCAGGCTGCAAAATCCTTTTCCTGAAGTAGTGAAATATTATCAATCAAACCTGTTTTACTTGGTTTTGGTTTACAATGCATATTATAAAGATCATAGTAAATATCAAATCCATTATTGTGCAATAAATTAACAACCTCTTTGCGCGATTCATGAATAGTTATCTCAATGCCGGAATGCATTTTAGGTAGTTTGCTTTTTGCCGTGTCAATTAAAGATTGATAGATTTGAATAACGTCATAATGTTGATTTAAGCCCAAAATTTCTAAACAAGCGTTGTTTCCCTTATTTTGAACTTTATCGATTAAAACAGCAGTAGCGATACGTTCCTGATCAATAAATAAGTCAAAGCAAAGATCGTAAGATGAAATAAGGTGATCTATAAATTGATGAATGTAGTCCTTAGACCAAAGTGGTTTCCAAGGATGCAAAGTCACAAATTCAACCACTTCATTTGTTTTATCAAGGTGAAAAGGCCGATATTCAATATTGAGCATAATGAAGTCCCTAGAACGGATTTTTAGGCGTATTTTGAACTTCGTTCAAAGCCATCTCCCATCAAATTAAAATTTAGGCAATAAACATAGATCTTATTTCGTGAATGAGATATCCTAAATTAAAGAAAGCTTATCATAATCATTACAATAATAAACAAAAATTGCGAGTGTCCATGATTACCATCACTCTTCTTAAAAATCATCCAGAATGTGTTACAAGAATTGCTGAAATTTGGCATGAAGTGCTTGGAAAAAAATGGTTTCCAGAAATAGGAATACAAGAGATCGAATCAGGTTATCTTGAAGAGCTGAACGATGATATGCCTCTTGCTTATGTTGCATTACATAATGATTTGCCTGTTGGCACTTGTTCATTGCAATTTAAGGGCGGTATACGCCCTGATTTGGCACCTTGGTTGGGAGATTTGGTAGTAGACTTAGCTTATCAAAAGCAGGGGATTGGAAAAATGTTAATAGATGCTGCAAAAAATAAAGCCAAAGAATTAGGTTTTAGCAATCTCTATCTCTTTACTTTTGAACCCACACTGTTTGCTTATTACAGCAAGCTTGGTTGGAATACAATTGGCATAGATAAATTCAAAGGACAACCTGTTACTGTTATGGAAGTAGCTTTATGAAAATAATATTGTTAACTTTGCTGATTTCGCACTAATTATGGATAAAGAGCTTATGAGCAATATAGATAGACTTAAAAACATTTGGAGTCTCGTTTACGATCCAAAGAAAGATGTTAAATCAGTAATCGAAGAGTATTTTCATCCTGATTACGAACAGTGTATCAATGGCGTTATCATGTCTCGTTATGAATATATTAATCATGTGATTGAACAAAAGAAAGGTATGGTTGTAGAGCATATTGAGTACAAGCACTATCTTGAAAACGCACAAGAACTATTCGCCGTATATTATGCAAAAGGGAAAAGCGCTCAAGGAGCAGATATTGAGGCAGAAATTATCAGTTATTTTCTTTTTCAAGGTAAACAAATACTGAAAATTCATGGCCAAGTAAGACTGATAAAGGGGGAATATTCAGATGTGGATATGCAAAGCAAAAAATGAATTTCGTAGGTTTTAACAACACCACGCTGTGGCTAAAGATGACCAAATTCAACGGCTTTTGCAGGTGCACTCTGCTACGTTAGCAATGCGTTATTGGATAATTATAACACGATGGGCTCGACAATAACCTCAGGTATTGCCTGCACACAAGCAATCTCTTGTGATGAAGAAAGCCATAGCTGTACACGTTGTTGGCTTTGCGTTGACCATTCAAATTGTTGTTGAGCTAAAGTGTCTAATATATTGAGATATTCGTCCGGTGTTTGATGGCTCAAAAGAGCAAGATCGCCATATTCAAGCGCCTGCAAGATTTTATCGACATTGCTTTGATTTCCTGCGCCTGTCATCGAAAGACAGTCACTGATAATGACACCCTCAAAATTTAATTCGTCGCGCAAAATATCTTGTAGCCAAATTTTTGAGGTGCCAGCCGTGTTGATTGGGTCGACATCGTTATAGATAACATGAGCAGGCATAACAGCAATCATGGGATTATCTTCAATTATGTTTTTAAACGGTACTAAGTCAACAGTCTTCAACTCTTCCCAACTACGATTATCTACGGGCAGGGTGACATGGGAATCGCCAATGTCTGCGCCATGACCTGGGAAATGTTTTAAAGTGGGATGAATGCCGCTCATTTGGAGCCCGTCAATATAAGCATTAGCAATTTTTGTAACAACTTCAGGATCAGCATGATAGGCTCTATCAAGTCCAGAAATAACAGCGTTTCCGCTATCTATATCGACAACAGGACCTAAAATAATATCTACACCAACGCTGTTGAGTTCTTGCCCAACGGTTTCACCTAATTGGTTTGCATAGATTAATGCGGTGTCAGGATTTATGTCATAAATATCGCCGAGTACACTTGCTGCAGGTGCAGCAGTAAATCCTGAGCGGAATCTTTGTACATAGCCACCTTCGTGATCAACCATGATCATGATTTCTTTATTGGCATTTTGTGCGATAGTTTTAATATCGGTGATTAGTTGGGTTAATTGTGGGACATCTTGGTAATTATTCGAAAATAAAATGACACCACCTATTAAGGGATGCTGCAATATCGATGCTTCAATTTCTTGATTCAACTGATAACCATTGACGCTAATCACTATCGGGCCATATTGCATAAGGCGATTCTCTCTATAATTTTACTGAATAAGTTAATAACATACCTTACCATCCAGGTCAATTAAATACTCGCATTTGATGCTGATACAACCTATCTAGTGATATTCAACAGATTTTAAATTTATGCATTCACGAGTGTAAGTTGATACTAAAAACATAGATTTGAGACGTAAAATTATGTATTTCTGGGCTACCAGATAGATTTCAAAACGCGCTTAAAGATGCTGACCTTAACTTTCGACTAAAGTATAATCAAGCTCTATAACCTCTATTAAATGAATATTGATATGAATCTAGCTAAAACGCTGTTGCTGTTGAGTATCTCAAATGTGTTTATGACCTTTGCTTGGTATGCTCACTTAAAACATTTGAATAATAAAGTTTTATGGATAGCGATTTTAGCAAGTTGGGGTATTGCATTTTTTGAATATGTTTTTCAGGTTCCGGCAAATCGAATCGGTTTTAATGATGCGGGTTTAACTTTATCACAACTTAAAATTTTGCAAGAAGTGCTAACTTTATCAATATTTATTCCTTTTGCTATTTTTTACATGCGCCAACCCATTACTTTAAATTTTTTATGGGCAAGTATGTGCATGATAGGCGCGGTTTATTTTATTTTTCGATAGAGGCTTCATAATCTCATCACTGCCAATGTTCTGTAATTTTCAGTGAGCTGCAATAACCATTGACATTAATCTCTATCGGATCATATTGCATATGGCAAAACCTCTTAAGTTAGATTTAAGAGGTAAATGTCATACCTAAACATTCTGAGCAGTAATAAATATTGTTTTGATGCTGATACACGGATTTATGAATTATATTTATGCCTTCTTCACAAACTCAGATTTCAACATCATGGGGCCAATGCCTTCAATTTTGCAGTCAATATTATGATCGCCATCAACAAGACGGTTGATTTTGACTTTGGTGCCCATTTTAGCTACTGAAGATGAGCCTTTCACTTTTAAATCTTTTATTAAGGTGACTTGATCGCCATCAAATAACTGATTTCCGTTGGCATCTCTTACGATGAAATTCTCTGTTTCTTCAGAAGCGTTAGCGGGCGCCCATTCGTGTCCACATTCAGGGCACACGAATTGATCTCTATCTTCATAGGTGAATGCGGATTTACACTTTGGGCAAGGTGGGAGTATGGTGCCGCTCATATAAGTTTCTTATTTGGAAAGATAAATATTGTGCTAATTATATCGCATTTCGCGACTTAAGTATTTATTTGAGCTAATAATTTTTTCACTGTTGATTCTGGAAAGGGAGTAAGTTTGCTTTGCTTTTGCAGATTTTGGAAAAATGTATCCATCACTTGTGCTAGGGGGGCATATTTTTTAATAGTAGATTTGATAAAAGGCTGAAGGAGATCTTGTTCGTTATCTTCAATGAAATCTTGTAGTTTGCTTTCCCAGAGCGTTTTGCCATAAAGCCCAGAGATAATACTGTGGAGCAAATTCACTGCAAGGCATGCATCATCATATTGTTGATGATGATTGAAAAACGCTCGTTCTTTGCTGCTTAAATTAAACTCACAAGATAGCGCTAGGCCAAAATCACTGAGATACAAACGTGTGCCATCGGTGAGAATATTTTCAAAATGGGCGTCAAAATGGATGAACCCATGGTTTTTCATAAATGTATTGGTTTGGGTTAAATTATCATCGATGAACCTAATCGCTTTTTCGACTTGCTCATCGTTGTTGTCCAATTGTTCCTTTAGCCAAGTGTATAAGTTTTGCGGCACATATTCTAAAAATAAAGCAATGTGAGTCGTTGAGAAATTGAGCGCTTCAACACGTTCGCGAACTTCGCGTGAATTTTCCCAATAGTGACTGTAGCTCTCAATGTCTTGCCAAAATTTTATGTTCGCATCTTGGGCGTCATTGTGCAAAATTCGCCAATGATAGAGCAAGGGGAAATGTTCGCATTGATCATCTAACACCCATTGGGTGGTCATTTGATGAGCGGCAAGTTCTCGCCAAGCACCAAACCCTGTTGATCCGACGCCATATTGATAATAGCTTGGAAGCTTAAAGATATTTGCCGTAGACATCAAATTTTGTGGCAGCAACTCAAGATGTGTGAGTGGTATTTTTTTGATAAATACTGGCGTTTGATCTATCGATATGACAGCTGAAGTGCCGCCTATTCCTACATGCAAAGATTTTGCTTTAGTGAGGAGAACTGAGATTGCTTCATCGTCTAATGAGGATAATATCGATGAGATGCTATGATAATGCGTCTTTCGAATATTGAAGCTGTTAGTTTGGCTCATTGCTATTCCTGGAATATGAATAATTAAAGCGCAGCTTTGATTTTTTCATTCTTCAGTTAAAGCCATTAGCGTTTTATTATTCAATACCATCCACAAGGTAATGACAATCATTATAATCGAAACACCTATAATAATGCCGACATTTCTAAATGAGCCCGCATAATAGAAACCTGCCAGCTGCAGCCCTATAGCTTGAAGAACTAAACTCACCCCCCCGACAAGGCCAGAGACTCGACCTTTGGCTTGCGGCATATAGTTTAAACATAATGGATAAATAATGGTTGAAGGGACAATCTGGCCAATAACAAACACTAATATAGCAAGTGTTATCGCCAATGGTTCAGCATTATTCACAAATGCGAGATAAGCAACTAAAGCAAAACTGGTCAGAAAAATAAAATTTGAAATCCATAACATTTTTTTCTGACTAAATTTATGTATCACTAAACCATAACAAACGCTTCCTAAAGCAAATGCCAAAGCCAAGGCACCTTGATAATATCCAAAATGCATGAGACTAACCCCTAAATCATCCATGTAGAGTAGGGGGGACATGCCAACAAAAATCCAATAGGGGGCAAACAAGAAAAGAATATTTAGCATTAATAACATCATGGGCTTAGATTGAAATAAAGGTACATAACCTCGCAGGGAGAGCGTTTGCTTTTGTTCTGGCAATTGATAGCTAGGAATAAAGATATACGTCAGCAATAAGGTAAGCATCCCAATGATCAGTAGCGTCGTGAAATTTCCACGCCAATGAAAATAAAGTGTTATATAGCTTCCAATAACCGGCGCTACCGCGACGGAAGCATTTTTTAAGCCGTTCAGCATGGCAATATAGAATTGCTGCTGTTTCAGGGGATAGGCATCAGCAATAATCAAAAAGCTCAAGATAGCGGGAGCGGCAATACCAATACCTTGCAGAAACCGTCCGAGAAGCATCACAGGATATAATGGTGCCCATAAACACAAGATGCTACCCATGATGAAGGTTGCAAGCCCAATCAAGATGATGGGTTTTCGACCATAGCGATCAGCAAGTGCGCCGACAAAGAATAAGCTCAAGCAAAATCCTAAAAAATTCACTGATAGTAATGCTTCAACCCAAAAAGGCGATAAGTCAAAGTGATCTTGTAGCTCAGGAAAGCTGGGTACGAAGAGATCAAACTCCATGCCTGCTAAGATATCCATCATAATGACGGTGAATAACATGGTGCCTTTGGACATTGACTGATTCATTCTTTAAGCTTATCCACTGAATTTTTATTATTATAGCTAACTTTAGGTCAAGTCTAAACTTTTTTCTGGAAACTGTGTCTTAATCATAGAGCTATGTTAGTATTTTTTTATACAACAAGGGACACATATGAAGCCAACCATCACGATTATTGGTGCAGGGATAGCTGGATTAACGGCAGCACAAAAATTACAAGCCAATGGGTTTGATGTTACGGTTCTAGAAGCCAGAGATAGAATTGGAGGTAGAACAGCTACCGATAACCGCTTGGGCTTGCCGTTTGATCTCGGTGCTTTCATGTTCCATGGCACAGAAAATAATCCTGTGGCGCAAATCGCGCAAGATCTGCAAGTGCAGTTATCCGTTGTTGATGTTTTTTCAAAAGATTTTGGTCAACACGTCCAAGTCACAGAAGAAGAACTTAAGACATCATCTGAGCAATTTTGGGATATTATTGCGCAAGCTAAAAAGTATGCTGACACGCTTAATGAAGATATTCCCCTGTATGATGCTATGGAGCATGTTATAAAACAGGGTGATTATATTGGCTTAGCGCA
>CAZSGE010000011.1:8703-21238 GCA_964606325.1 Uncultured Candidatus Berkiella sp. | reverse complement strand
GCATTATTTTTTAACACTTTACTCCGCCATTGGTGCTAAAAAACTTTCTGCACGCCATTGGAATGACGCTGAAATTGAATTAGATGGATATCACCCTCTGGTAACGGGGGGCTACCAAAGTATTGTTGATTTTTTAGCCAAGAATCTTTCGATTAAACTCAATACCCAAGTAACCGAAATCGATTATCAACAAGATAAGATTCGAATAATAACCAAAGATGAAACCTTTGAGACCGATGCCGTTATAGTGACTGTGCCGCTGGGCATATTAAAAAAGAATATCATTCAATTTACGCCTTCATTACCTCAAAAGAAAATCGAGGCTATCAATAAATTAGAAATGGGTGTATTAGATAAAATCGCTTTAAAGTTTGATAACATATTTTGGCCCAAAGAAGCACAAGTGTTGTCTTGGATAGCAAAAGAATATCGAAATATTTCTTGGTTTATAAACTATGCTAGTTTTAGCAATGAACCTGTTTTAGTCGCCTCTGTTGCAGGCGATCTTGCGCTCAAATTGGAGCAACTCGATGATAAAGCCTTGGTTGAGAGAGCCATGGACACATTGCGCTATTTGTATGGCAAAAATATTCCTAACCCAACAGATTATATCATTACAAGATGGGGGCAAGATCCTTTCACCTATGGCTCATACTCTTACATTCCTGTCGGCGCCAGTGGTGCAGACTATGATGTTTTAGCTCAAAGCGTTCAAAATAAACTTTACTTTGCGGGAGAGGCGACAATCAAAGAATTTCCGGGAACGGTTCATGGTGCTTATTGGTCTGGTATCAGAGAAGCTGAAAAAATAATTCAATTATTTGTATCCTGATGGCTAATTTGCTTTCCACCAATATACTAAATAATCTTCGCCATAATATTTTAACTTTTCATCTTCACCCTCAAATTCTTCAAAATCGATCAGCGCTCGATGATTGTCAGGTAGTGAAATATCAAGTATTTTTTCAAACAGGTTAAAACCATTAAAACCATTGGTCATAAATACGATGCCTAATTCACTTTCTTTGTGAGCTATGGCTAGTGATTTAAATGTTAAACTATTACCAGCATGATAGATATAATCGCCCTTTGTTGTATTTTCTATTCCCCACCCTAGTGAAGTATAAATATTATCCTCAGCTTTAACAGGGGTATTGAGCATATCGATATCATTTTCAGTCGAATGTTTCGCTTGCTTAAAGATGTTCATCATAAACTTTGCGTAATCAAGAGATGTGGTATGAATGCTACATCCGGCAATCACTTTATTGGGTTTCCATTTTTCAACAGCTTCACCTCTGTGATTATGAGGTGTTGCAGATAGCACTTCAAATTGAGGTTCCCAAATAAAACTACTGTGATGCATTTGCATCGGGTGCAAAATGATTTCTCGTAAATATTCATCTAGTGAATTATGAAGAATGTGATTCATCACAAAACCGAGATAATCAAATGCTGAGCTTGAATAATTATAGTCTGTTCCAGGTTTACATACTAAGGATAAGGGTTCGTTAAACTCCACCAAGAAAGGAAAGCCAGAATTATGATCAAGCACCTGTCGTAAGGTGACTTTTTCTAATAGAGGCGGATCAGATTTATATGGTTTGTCTAAATAGGTTCGAAGTGGAACATCTAATGACAATAAACCTTTTTGGCATAGTTTCAATGCGGCATAAGCTATCAGTGGTTTTGTAAAAGAAGCCCCTTCAAAAATGGTATCTTTATCAACCTTTTCTTGAGTATTGACATTTTTAACGCCAAATTCAAGATGAAATAGAATGTTTTCACCTTTGAACATCGCTAAAGATAGCCCTGGAACATGATGCTTTTGCATCATGTTGGGAATATGTTTAGTTAAATTTTCTTTAATAATCTCAGGGTTGAAATTATTGTTGTTCATCGTGCCTCTCAAAAGGGGAGATCATCAGATGAGGGGGGCGCAGGAGGAGGGGGCTCTTTTTTCTCAAAAGTTATATTTGGTGCACCTTCAAATTTTGTCGCTGCCTCCACTTCTAAAGGCGTCATTTTTCCATAAGTGAGAATTTTTGTTAAAAAGATCTCAGCATCTTCTGGGGTGAGCGTGGCGTGAGAATAGCTCAGATAAAATGGCAAATATATTTTGCCTGCTTCTTCATAGCGATCGCTAAAAACAACAAAGGGTTGTTGGGCATAAATTACCCGATGTGTAACATTGTAGCTCGTCATTTTGGGAATATGAACATTGAGCATTTGATAACATAGTTGGTGCACTGGTAGTTCTTGGGTGCCAAAAGCATTAAAAGGGAGTTTCCCTTCTTTATATTCAATTTGTTTTTGATAAAAACTATCCCAGGTTGATTGCGCAACATTATAAACTATGTAAGATGCGAGTTCCCTGTTTTGATTGGTACGCATCGTTACTTCCATGGGTAAGTTATTAAATACATACCAATTATCATTCATAAATCGCCAATTAAAGGGCGTATTGTACATCGATTTAATAACAATCCATTTTATGAAGCTAGCAAAAGTGATTTTATCAGACAGTACTTTATAATTTTTCAAATAGTTATCATAAACTTGGGTGATATCTAATTGCATAGTAAATTGAATACGAGGATCATAGATATATTTTGTATCTGTGTAATACATGAATCCAAAATAGTGGTATCTGGTGAGATCGGATTCCTCAAGCAACCTACCTTGGTAGGCGTCCACGGTCTTTTGTAGTATTTCATCGCTAACAATTAGGGGTTTTACACTCATTGTTTCAATTTATTGGTTTGTAATGTAAAAATCATAAACCAAAAAGAGGGGTTATGGGTAAGCTTGGAACATGCTTATCAACTATTCTTAAGATAAAGTACATAAATTGCTCTGATGATTTATGCAGTACCTCTTGATTGATTGAATAGTTGGATTAATATGGCTGACAATCTCTATAAAAACATCAATTTTTGGGATCCGAAAATTTACATCGAACGGGCCCAACCGCAATTGCAGGCGGCCTTGGCTATTTTAAAAAGATATACTTTCAAAGGGAATGAGAACATACTCGATATTGGTTGTGGGCCTGGTAATATAACGGCAATGATTGCTAAGAAAGTACCTAAAGGAAATGTACATGGTATAGATTATTCTAAAAATATGATTGATTTTGCAAATCTTGCTTATGAAGCTGAACCTAATCTCTCTTTTGAACTGCAAGATGTTAATCATTTATCGTTGAATAAAAAGTACGATCTTATAACCTCATTTAATACTTTTCAATGGATAGTTGATCCGCTGGATGTATTGCCAAAAATATTGTCATGCCTCACGAATAGTGGTTGCTTGCTGGTTTCATTGATGCGTCCATCTAGCCCAAAAGAGTTAGCCAATATAGCTGTTGTAGACATCATGAATGAGCCCCAATGGAAACCTTATTTTGCAGACTTTGCGCCGCCTGATTTTTTATTTGATGTAAATATTGAAGATTACAAAGAAGTTCTTGTTTATGTTGGTTTTAAATTAGAGTTTTTTGAAGAAACTTGTTTTGAATATCCCTTTTCGAGCAAAGTAGCGCTTGCGCAGTGGTTTGAATCTTGGATGGCGCATCGCCATGCCATTCCGGAAGATAAAAGAAATGCCTTTTTTATGGAGATAGTCAGTAGATATCTTCAAAGTACAGGTCAATCTGATAACAAGATTACTTTGCGATATATGACTTGGAATTTTATGGCTAAAAAATAACGACCAAATGTTTTATTTGTTTTTTTCAATACTAGCCCAATAAGCTGCTGTTGATGCAGGATTAATAGGTGGAGTGGGTATTAGTTTTCGAAATTCATCGTTGAATATCCCATCTACTCGAAAGCTGAAGTTAAGTCCTGTTGCCGCATGAGCGCCGTGAAATTGGTTAACCGTATCAAACCAGGCGCTATAACTTGTGATGGCCAATTCTTTTTTATCTCGAAGCATATAAAATTTTTTATTAAAATTTGTTCTAAACCATATAAACTCATGACAAATATCCGCACGCATATGATCGCGATGTGGAGTGACAATATGTCCTCCTGTATCATAAATTATCATGATTCTGGCCGTTTGTTTAAATGGTAACGTTTTGATAAATGCCATGAGAGCAGGGAGTTGCTGTGCATGTATTGAAGGCTTCCACATGCTGGGATTATCAATATTAAAATAATCATACTCACCAATCGGTTCAGTGATAAAAATAAAATGCGCAGCAGTAGTTTTAGGTTGCCAAAATTTTAAGGTAATGGGGCCTGTGGGAAATTCTACGCCCTCTTTTGTGACAAGGTTAGTATTAATATATTCTGTTAAGAGGGGATCTAAAGCTTTGAGCTGCTCTACATCAATGAATTTATCCATTGATTTGTAACAGGGATACGAAATTTCTGGTGCCACCGGATGGGTTTTGGCTATTTTATCTAGCTCATAGCCATATTGGCTTTCTCTTATTCTTTCTATAAACCTAGATAAAGGATTTTTAAACGGCACTGTATATTTTCCTACCCGGCAATCGTCATTCCTTCAATACTATATTATAGTTATAGTGTCCCTGAACTTCCTATTTAAGAAACCTATGTCGGAAAATCTTCAGAGAAATATCAATTTTTGGGATGCCAAGTTATATCTTGAAAAAGCAGATCCACAATTTCAATTAGCATACCGTGCCTTAAAAAAATACAATTTTAAAGGAAATGAGCTTATTTTAGATGTTGGCTGTGGCCCAGGTAATATTACAGCGCAACTTGCAAAAAAGGTGTCAAAAGGAAGAGTCATAGGGATAGATCCTGCTAAAAACATGATTGACTTTGCACAGCAGGCCTATATGAATGTTAAAAATGTATCTTTTGAATATAAAAATGTTTTAAATTTTTCTTTTCCTGAAAAGTTTCAACTGATCACTTCTTTTAGTGCAATGCATTGGGTTATTAATCAAGAAGCCGCTTTAGCCAGAATGTATAATCATCTTTCAAATGACGGTGCTTTACTTGTTGTGATGATTCCTATGCGTGATGTTGAACCAATCAATGAAGCGTTAATGGCCGTTGTTAATAAAGAAGAATGGCAATCTTGTTTTGAAAAATTTAGCCCACCTTTGTATTTTGACATGCATCAAGAAGCCTATCAGCAATTACTGAGAAAGCTTGGTTTTGAATTGAACTATTTTGAAGCTAAACAAACAATGGTGCCTTTTGAGACTATTGATGCTATGGCGAAATGGTTCGAATCCTGGTCGACACATCGCATAGCTATTCCAGCTCAGCTTAGGTTTGGGTTTTATCTGGCGCTAGCGCAGGAGTAC
Organism: Uncultured Candidatus Berkiella sp.; assembly: GCA_964606325.1. Taxonomy (GTDB): domain Bacteria; phylum Pseudomonadota; class Gammaproteobacteria; order Berkiellales; family Berkiellaceae; genus Berkiella. The sequence goes on along the minus strand of CAZSGE010000011.1, from coordinate 15,945 downwards.
CTTAAAATCACAAATCAATCCAATACCCTACAATATCACTATGCTACATGGGAATTTTTAGCGCATAAATCAAAGCAGCATCGTTTGTTTCATACCCTCGTCAATAAACTAAAAGCGTAATCAAAATCACAGCCTGCCAACTTACTTTTTTTTCTTTAAAAAGTACACTCACTTTGTCATGTGTCTTATTTTCTCGTATCCTATTCGTCATAATATGTTGATAATCTTTATGTTGAATTTTTAAGAAGAAAGGGTGTTATGCCAATTGTTACCTTGCCTGATGGCTCTCAGAAATCATTTGAAAATCCTGTTAGTGTTTTTGACGTTGCTTTAAGTATTGGCAAAGGGCTAGCCAATGCCGCCCTTGCTGGCTTCGTTGATGGCAAGCAGGTCGACACGTCCTACATGATAGAGAAAGATAGCCAACTTTCAATTATCACTGAAAAAGACAAAGAAGGCTTAGAAATCATTCGCCATTCTTGCGCTCATCTTTTGGCGCATGCCATTAAGTCGGTTTATCCGCAAGCACAAATAACAATTGGTCCTGTGATTGAAGATGGCTTTTATTATGATATTGCTTTTGGACGACCATTCACGCCAGAAGATTTAGCGCTGTTTGAAGAGAAAATGACAGAAATTGCCAAGGCTGATCTTAAAGTTTCACGTCATCTTATCTCTCGTGAAGATGCCATCGAAAAATTTAAAGCGATGGGTGAGCACTATAAAGTGCAAATTATTAAAGATATCCCAGCAGGTGAGAACTTAACTTTTTATCAACAAGGTGATTTTATCGATTTGTGTCGCGGGCCGCATTTACCCAGCACAGGAAAGATTAAATCTTTTAAATTGCTTAAAGTTGCAGGTGCTTATTGGCGCGGTGATTCTAAAAATGAAATGCTGCAGCGGATTTATGGCACTGCCTGGACAAATAAAAAAGAGCTCGATGCGTATCTCTTTAGATTAGAAGAGGCTGAAAAGCGCGATCATCGTAAATTAGCGAAAAAATATGATTTATTTCATATGCAAGAAGAAGCACCAGGTATGGTGTTTTGGCATCCCAAAGGTTGGACCATTTATCAACAAATCGTGAAATATGTTCGTAATCAACTTGGTAAACATGATTATCAAGAAGTGAATACGCCCCAAGTCGTCGATAGAAGTTTGTGGGAGCGTTCAGGCCATTGGGAAATGTTTCATGCCAATATGTTTACGGTAGAAAGTGATGAAAGAGTCTATGCCGTAAAACCCATGAACTGTCCATGCCATGTGCAGATTTTTAATCAAGGGATTAAAAGTTATCGTGATTTGCCGATTCGATTAGCTGAGTTTGGATCTTGTCATCGTAATGAGCCAAGCGGCGCCTTACATGGCATTATGCGTACCCGTAATTTTGTGCAAGATGATGCCCATATTTTCTGCACGGAAGATCAAATCCAAGAAGAAGTTTCTCAATTTATTGATCTGCTTTTTGAAGTTTATAAAGATTTTGGTTATAGCGATATTTTAATCAAGCTTTCAACCCGCCCTGAAAAGCGGGTTGGCTCAGATGAAATTTGGGATAAAGCCGAGAAAGGTCTCGCTGATGCGCTTAATTCCAAAAATATCACCTGGGAGCACTTGCCAGGCGAAGGTGCTTTTTATGGTCCAAAGATAGAATTCTCGCTTAAAGATTGTATGGGTCGGATTTGGCAGTGCGGAACTATGCAAATCGATTTTTCGATGCCTTCAAGGTTGGGAGCTGAGTACGTAGCTGAAGATGGTTCAAGGCAAACCCCGGTTATGCTTCATCGTGCCATCCTCGGATCTCTTGAGCGTTTTATCGGTATTATGATTGAAGAGCATGCAGGCAATTTCCCAACTTGGCTGGCGCCAATTCAAGTCGCAATACTGAATATTACCCAATCCCAGGCCCAATATGCAGAAAAACTTTGCTCATCATTAAAAACAAAGGGGTTTAGGGCTGTTACTGACTTGAGAAACGAGAAAATAGGGTTTAAAATTCGCGAGCACACTATTCAACGTGTACCTTACCTTTTGGTCGTTGGGGATAAAGAAGTTGCCCAACAAACTGTAACTGTAAGAACACGTTCTGGTGAAGATTTAGGAAGTATGACTCTAAATGAGTTTGAAAATAAACTTAAGTCTGAGTGCGATAATAAAGCAGAAAGTCGAAAGCCAGAATTAATTGGCCAAGACTAAAAGGGAGGAATTTATTAATATAACTAAGAAATCGCGTGTTCGTGTAAACGATGCAATTACCGCGCAGAATGTTCGTTTGGTTGATCCAGACGGCACGATGGAAGGTAGTGGCACGCTAGGACCTGGTACTCATACGGGTATCATGACTAAACGGGAGGCACAGCGTAAAGCCGAAATAATGGGGTTAGATTTGGTTGAAGTATCACCCAATGCTGATCCGCCCGTTGTAAGAGTGATGGACTTTGGCAAGTTCCAGTTTGATGAAAAGAAAACGAAGAAGAAGCAAAAGATCCAAAAACTCAAAGAAATAAAGCTACGTCCTGTAACGGACGATGGAGATTATAAGGTAAAACTACGCAACCTTATCGCCTTCTTAGAACGCGGAGATAAAGTAAAAGTGACCATTCGTTTCAAAGGTCGTGAAATTACCCATAAAGAGTTGGGTATGAAGCTCCTTGAACGAATTAAAATCGATATGGATGGCGCGGGTATTGTAGATCAAGAACCCAAACTAGAAGGTCGACAATTGGTCATGGTTATATCTCCTAAAAAATAAACCATTAAAATTAAATGCGGAGTTTGTTATGGCCAGAAAAGCCAAAGCCAAAATTAAATTAAAATCCAACCGTGGTGCTGCAAAGCGGTTTAAAGTGACGGGAACCGGCAAGGTTCGTTTTCGTCGTGCGAATCGTAATCACATCAAAACCAAACAATCCACTAAACAAGTGCGTCAATCCAGAAGAAACGGCGTCATGTGTGACAGCGATGCCAAAATGGTTCTTCGCATGTTGCCTTATGATTAAGTAACGCACTTTTATAATTAGATTGAATAAGTTTTGAGGAGATTGAGATGGCAAGAGTTAAACGTGGCGTTGCTTCAAAAAAACGTCATAAGAAAATTTTAAAACAAGCAAAAGGTTATTACGGCGCAAGAAGTCGCTGCATTAAAACTGCTAACCAAGCAGTGTTAAAAGCAGGCCAATATGCTTACAGAGATAGAAAACAAAAGAAACGTCAGTTTCGTTCATTGTGGATTGTGCGTATTAACGCCGGTGCCCGTGAATGCGGCCTTTCCTATAGCCGTTTAATTGCGGGACTCAACGCAGCTAAAATTGAAATTGATAGAAAAATGCTCGCTGAATTGGCGGTGTTTGATAAAGCTGCATTTGCGAAAATTGCAGAACAAGCTAAGGGTGCATTGGCAGCCTAATCTTGTGATGGTGGGCACGCTCTTTGCCCACCCTACGATCTTGATTTAAAACAAAGGGAAGAACATCTTCCCTTTTTTTATGGTGGAAAAATGGACAATCTGGACGATTTAATCAACCGAGCAAAGAAAGATTTAGAAGCTGCAATTGATAGTGCAGACGTAGAAAAGGTGCGCGTCAAGTATCTTGGCAAACAAGGTCTTGTGACAGAACAATTAAAAGGCTTAAAAGATATAGCGCCAGAAAATCGTAAAGAATTTGGTCAAAATATTAACAAAATCAAAGATGCTATCGATGAGCAGTTAAAAGACTATAAAGAGCGAATGGCTCAAAAAGATATCGATAAGCAATTAGAAAGCGAAAAAATAGATGTTACCCTGCCTGGGCGTAATATTGAAGCCGGTGGCTTACATCCTATTACCATCACCATGGAAAGAATTTGTAATTTATTTGCTTCATTAGGATTTTGGGTAGAAGAAGGCCCAGAAGTAGAATCAGAATATTACAATTTTGAAGCACTCAATATTCCTTCACACCACCCTGCACGCGCGATGCATGACACCTTTTATTTTAGTGATGGAACTTTGTTACGCACACATACCTCACCAGTTCAAATCCGAGCAATGGAAAAACGTAAGCCACCATTAAAAGTTATCGCACCAGGGCGAGTCTATCGTTGTGATTCCGATGTAACGCACACGCCGATGTTCCATCAGGTGGAAGGGTTGTTAATTGATGAGCATATTTCATTTGCTGATCTCAAAGGCACGCTTGCGGCGTTTTTATCTGCCTTTTTCGAAAGCGATGTGAAAACGCGTTTTCGTCCATCCTATTTTCCTTTTACCGAGCCATCTGCAGAAGTCGATGTAAGCTGCGTAAAGTGCCAAGGTAAGGGATGCCGAATTTGTAAAAATTCAGGTTGGTTAGAAGTATTGGGTTGCGGTATGGTCCACCCCAAGGTATTGGAATATGGTGGTATTGATTCAGAACGTTACACCGGTTTTGCCTTTGGTATGGGGATAGAGCGCCTTGCCATGCTTCGTTATGAAGTCGATGACTTAAGGGCTTTCTTTGAAAACGATTCAAGGATCCTTAAGCAATTTAACGGAGCATAATAATGAAAATCAGCGAACAATGGTTACGTGAGTGGGTTAACCCCAAATTAAACACAGAAGAATTAAGCGCACAGCTCACCATGGCTGGCTTAGAAATTGATAGCATTGAAAAGCAAAAAGACGATACCTTAATTGAAATTGATTTAACACCTAATCGCGGAGATTGTCTGAGCGTTCAAGGTGTGGCAAGGGAAATTGGCGCTTTAAATCAAATTGCGATTACAAAACTTGCTATCACCCCTGTTAAACAAACCATGCAAGAGTCGATTCAAATCGATTTACAGGCTAAAGAACAATGCCCACGATACATCGGGCGTGTTATTAAAAATATTCGCAAAGCTTCAACACCTGCTTGGATGCAAGCGCGCCTTGAAAAAAGCGATATTCGCTTAATTCATCCCGTGGTTGATGTTTTAAATTATGTGATGATAGAACTTGGTCAACCGATGCATGCTTTTGATTTAGCTAAACTCAAAGGACCTGTGTCGGTGAGAATGGCTAAAGCATTAGAAAAAATTAAGCTCCTTGATGAACAAGAAGTAATGCTCAAAGACAATACGCTGGTGATTGCCGATAGCAATGGCCCACAAGCCATCGCTGGCATCATGGGTGGTTTTGAGAGCGGGGTGAGTGATAACACCCAATCCATTTTATTAGAAAGCGCTTTGTTTACGGCCCACCTCATTGCTGGAAAGGCGCGTCAATATGGATTACACACAGATTCTTCATTTCGCTTTGAGCGGGGCGTGGATTCGCAATTGCAAAAAGAGGCCATGGAGCGCGCTACGGCTTTAATTTTAGAAATTTGTGGCGGTGAAGTGGGGCCATTGATTGAAGTCGCCAGTGAGCAGCATTTGCCTAAGCTCAACGATATCACTTTACGTTTTGCCAGATTGAATCAAATTTTAGGAATTGATGTTGCCCCAAGTAAAGTGAAAGAAATGCTCAGCTCAATTGGCTGTGAGCTCGTCAGTGAAACCAATGAGACAGCCGTTATTAAACCTAAAAGCTATCGCTATGATATTGCTAATGAAGTTGATCTGATTGAAGAAATTGCCAGAATGATAGGCTATAACAATATTCCAAATCATTTACCGCAAACCAGTTCACAATTTTTGCCCCAATCTGAGGCAAAGGTCAGTGTATCCCGCGTGAAGCGTGCTTTAGTGGATATGGGCTATCAAGAAGTGATTACCTACAGCTTTGTGGATGGCGCTTTGCAAAAGCAACTCTTTCCACGTCTCACGGCGCTGCCTTTGGTGAATCCCATTTCTGCCGATATGGGCGAAATGCGCCTAAGCCTTTGGCCAGGGTTAATTAGCACTTTAAAATATAATCAAAACCGTCAGCAACAACGCATGAAGTGTTTTGAAATTGGCTTATGCTTTTTACCTGAGAATGGCAAATTAACTCAAATCAGTAAAATGGGTGGTTTGCTTTGTGGCGATGTGGCCAACGAAAGTTGGGATGCTAAAAAACGTGCAGCCGATTTTTATGATCTTAAGCAACATGTTGAATCCCTTTGGCAATTATTGGGTTACAAAGAAACTTTAACATTTCAAGCAACAACCCATGATGCGTGCCATCCAGGGCAATGCGCCAATATTGTTTGGCAATCCAAAGTCATTGGGATCATCGGTAAATTACATCCCTCCTTACACAAAGCGCTTTCTTTAGATGGCCAAGTGTATTTGTTTGAATTAGATATCGCAGCCTTTACATCTAAGCCGTTGCCGGTTTTTGAGCGTCCGTCACGCTTCCCAGAGATCAGACGTGACATTGCTGTTATCGTTGATCTTGGTATTACCAGTGATAGTTTGATAAATTTTGTTAGAAAGTCTGCTGGTGAAATGGTGCGCGATGTACGCATTTTTGACGTTTACACTGGAAAAGGCATTGATTCTGGAAGAAAAAGTATCGCAATGGGGTTGATCTTACAGCATGCATCACGCACTCTAGTGGATAAGGAAGTGGATGAGATCATTCAATCCGTCGTTCAAGGGTTGAAAGCGGAATTTAGTGCCGAATTAAGGGATTAACCCATGGCTTTAACAAAAGCGGAGATTTCAGAGAACTTGGCTGAGTCCTTAAACTTAAATAAGCGGGACGCCAAGGAGCTTGTCGAGCTCTTATTTGAAGAAGTAAGGCATGCCCTGGAATCAGGGCAATCTGTCAAAGTCTCAGGCTTTGGCAATTTCGATTTACGCGATAAAAGCGAGCGCCCAGGGCGCAACCCTAAGACAGGTCAAGATATCCCCATCAGCGCAAGGCGCGTGGTTACCTTTAAACCTGGTCAAAAACTCAAAGTGCGGGTTGAGAAATATGATGGCATACCTGAAGCGCAATCAGACGATCACGACCATCATTAGGTTGGTTGTTTAGCTTCTAACATAATTGTTTCTTTTTTAAAGCCTTTTTTGTAAAATGGCTCCCTTAGTTCGGGGCGTAGCGCAGCCTGGTAGCGCACATGTATGGGGTGCATGTGGTCGGAGGTTCAAATCCTCTCGCCCCGACCAAATTTTCTTCCTCATTTCCTTTTATACTTCGTTACCTCAGCTTTTCGCACCATCGTGTACCAAAGCGTACACTCAGGCGTCTCAAACCTTCGGTGCCTCGTCTAAAAGTAAATGAGTTCGAAAATTTACACTTCCTCATTTTTTTATAGTTCGTTACCTCAGCTTTTCGCACCATCGTGTACCAAAGCGTACACTCAGGCGTCT
>CAZSGE010000011.1:0-8603 GCA_964606325.1 Uncultured Candidatus Berkiella sp. | reverse complement strand
CAAACCTTCGTGTACCATCAACCCATTAGCCACGGACGGCAGCAATCTAATTGAATTGCTCAGCGTCAGGCGCATTTAGTGCCGCAAATTGGGGCTCAAATCATTCAAAGTACCTTTCGAGAGATAAATAGTGCAGCTTATCCCAATAACCGTGTTCAGAACACTTAAAGAAGATATAATGTAGTGTTCTTAATTATACGATATACCTTATCAACCAGATTAAATGTACAAACTTCTTACCATAAACAGAAGTGAATAATATGTTAAAAACATCCCCAAAACTCCATTTAGTGGTAGTTATTATTATCTCTTTGCTGGGCTGCTGCATGGAAATTGATATCTCAATTCCAAGTTTCCCCAGTATCATGGCAAATTTTGGTGTTTCTGAGGGGCAGGTACAGAATACGTTAAGTCTTAATTTTTTAGCTTTTTGCTTATCTGGAATGTTCTATGGTCCGTTATCTGAGGCCTGGGGCAGACGTGGATTAATGCTATTTGGTGCAACCTGCTTTTTAGTCGGTGCATTGGGATGTGTTTTTTCGTATTCAATATACCAGCTCATGTTTTGGCGGTTTATTCAAGGTCTTGGGGCAAGCAGCACAGTCGTGCTGGGTTTTGCCATGATCTCAGATAGATATAGCGGAGATATTGCCGCAAATTATATTGGTAAAGTGAATGCCTATATAACCATTTTTATGGCCAGCGCCCCAATTCTGGGAAGTTTGATTATCAATTATTTTACTTGGCGGGCAAACTTTACCGCAATTGCTTTAATTGCATTAGTAGCTTGGGCGTTACTCATTATGCAATTACCTGAAACCAAGCCAGAGAAAAAACCACTGATACTAAAAAGTGTTCTCAAAGATTATTGGTCAATTCTCACACATCGTGAGTTTTTGCTTTATGCCAGCATGCCTAATATGTTGGTGACGGCATACTTAACCTTTGTTGGAAGTGCTGCATTTTATTATATTAATGCTTGCAAACTGTCATATTTTGAATATGCTGCCCACCAAGGGCTCGTGGTCACTAGTTTTTCAGTGATGAGTTTTTATGCGCATAAGGTTGTTGCAAAGATAGGTGGCGAAAATGCAGTCAAATTTGGATTGTATGGCTGTGGTATATCTATTGCGTTAATGTCATTATTTGCCTTTGTATTACCCTTCAATCCTGTGTTGATAACCTTAACAATGTGTTTGTTTGCTATTGGGTGCGCTTTTCCCATGAGTGTCACTTTCGCACAATCAATGGAGATCCTTCCGACCCTGAAGGGTGCATGTTCGTCTTTTATTATGTCATCACGGCTATTAATCTCATCAATAGGGATTGCTATGACAGGCGTATTTTTTGATGGCTCAATGCGACCTGTTGCTTTTGTGAATGGGTTGGTAGTTGGTTTGGGATTATTACTTTATTTTAAACTAAAAAAATTACAACAAAGTGAAGCGCTAGAAGTTTCGATTTAAGATTTGATTCAATAAAATGCCAAGAGCGCGGTAATGAAACAGCTCCGCGTCAGGCGCTTTGAGCGCCGAGGCTTAAGCAAAATCAATGGTTATTCACCAATAATTTTTATTAGCACGCGCTTTTTTCTTTTACCATCAAATTCGCCGTAAAATATCTGCTCCCAAGGTCCAAAATCAAGTTTGCCATCAGTAATGGCTACAACCACCTCTCGTCCCATGATCTGGCGTTTGATATGAGCATCAGCATTATCTTCACCTGTATCATTGTGGCGATATTGGCTTATGGGTTCATGTGGTGCTAATTGCTCTAACCATTGCTCATAGTCGTGTAATAAACCTGGTTCATCATCATTTATGTATACACTCGCACTGATATGCATGGCATTAACTAAGCAAAACCCGTTGCTAACGCCGCTTTTTTTGACGGCGGCTTCAACTTGTTCAGATATATTTACAAAAGCGACCCGCGTTTGAGTATTAAATAAAAGCTCTTCACGATAATGTTTCATTTATATATTCCTTTATTTGCAAAATATTATTCCAAAAATGCCTTGATAGCCGACATTGTGCTATCCCGTGTCGCTTTATCACTTAAATCATGCTTCATTCCTATGCCCATATAAAATTTAGCATCAACGCCATTTTTCACTAATTCTTGCGCATAAGCTTTGCCAAGCTCTGGCCACACCACATCATCCATTGTGCCATTAAGCACAATTACCTTGGCATTTTTAGGAATGTTATTAATATGTTCAATAGGGGATAAACTATTTGCCCAATCAGGACGCCAGTGCTTCACATCACATGGGCAATTGATGAGCAGCGCGCCATTGGCAAGGTTGGGAAACTCGTTTAACAGCAGTGCGGCAATTGCACCACCGCCGGAGTGGCCAACGAGCCATATTTTTTTAGGTTGATAATGATTTTTTAAATTAGTGATGGCTTGTCCTATTATTTGAACATTTTCACGTGTGTAATTATCTAATCTACCTGCTATTTTTGTGCTACTCACGCCAAGAGAGGTGCCCGTTGAGAAATTGGCTTCATCGTCAAAATAGCCTGGTCGAATCAGTGCGATGTGCATTCGTTTGTTTTTAGTGAAGTGAGAGCCGATGGTGCTCATGTAACTGGCACCACCCACACCATTATCACCATGAAGATAGATGATTAATTCATCAGGATGGGTGAGCATGTTGCCAACGGTAATTAAGCGAAGGCAATGATTGTTATTAGCATTCACATACTTTGCGTAATCAACTTTGCATTGTGTGTTTTTTAAATCAATTTCTTTGATGTGTTGTGCTTGAAGTGAAGAGCAAGAAATAGCAAAGATAAGGATAAATGATAAATACATTTTCTTAAACATACTGACATCCACTGAAAAATGAGGAAATCCATTTGAAGGCGATTGATCTGAAAAACGAGCTAGGGTAATATACACGCTAACGTCCCTCGAAAATGCAACTAACATCTTCAAGGGACTAATCACAAGCAAAAACTTAGGAGAGTTTTCACCCATGACTAAGCGCATTTTAAATCATTCAATCTTATTCACAAGTCTTGCAAAGTACTAACTAGCAGTTTTTAAACATTTTTTTAACAAAAAAACCTTTTTTTGTTAATTTTGGTTTATTTGCTGACCTAAATCTAGGAAGTTTTTATGCTAGATGGAATTCCTTTGCCTGTTATTTGTGCGGCAAACCATGGCGAGTGCGCAAAATGGTATGTTCACCTCAAGAGTTTAATGAATCATCCTATTTTAAATGAAGATGAAAAACTCCTGTGGTTATGGCTCGCAACCTGTAGCGCAAATAATCAATCTTTAACATGTTCAATTTCAATTGAGCAAATCTCACAAATGATAAGCAAATCTGAAAAGGTAGTGCATCGTTGTCTATTACGTTTAAAAATCATGGGTATTTTAATTGGCAATATACCAATTTGGTATGGCACACCTACGCCTGAGATGGTAAAAGAAGTGCGTAAAATTAAATTGGTGTTGATGGAAAGAGAATTCGAAATCACTGACTCATTTTTATCAACGGGGTGATTTAATTCATTTGAACTATGAAAGAATCAAAAATAAAAGGGCAGACACAAGGTCTGCCCCTACAGCCGATAATTGTTATTCGTCGTAGGGGCGGACCTTGTGTCCGCCCTCTTAAATTTCAATCAAAAGGAGCTGCTAACTCATCGCCTTGGTCTGGAACTGCACTTAAGAAATGAGCGAATATTAATTTCCTATTTTGATTTAAAATGACAAAATCCAAGCTTGTTGCATTGTTTATATTGCTGCTGCATATTCAAGTATGCCAGGGGCAGATTTCTTAGTTGATCAACTCAAGCATCTGATCTCGTGGTTAAATACTTTGATGCTTAAAATTACGAGAAACCTATGAAAAACTGCAAAATAGAGTTTGTTGAAAAAATTTCAGATGATGTCGAAGAGAAAATGCGAAAAGGTTTCAAAGAATATGAAAGCAGTCACGGCATTGATGTTAATTATAAACCATTTTCATTGGTATTGAGAGATGAAAAAAATGAAACGATGGGTGTTTTAAATGCCTTTACCGCATTTGCCGAAATTTACATAGATGATATATGGGTCGATAAATCTTGTCGTGGTAAGGGTTATGGAAGTCAATTGATTGCTGAGCTTGAAAATCATTTTAAAGGAAAGGGATTCAATAACATCAATCTTGTGACAAGTAGTTTTCAGGCGCCCGAATTTTATAAGAAATGCGGTTTTAAAGTTGAATTTGTGAGAGAGAATACTAAAAACCCAAAATTAACTAAGATCTTTTTTGTTAAGTTTTTTTATGATGAAGTGCAAACGCAAGGACTTCTGGCGTCAACGATATAAAAGGATTTCAGATGAATTTTAATGCTTTAATTCCTGAACTTTATTGCTCGAATTTTCAACAAAGTCTAAAATTTTACACGGACATATTGGGGTTCACGGTATCATACTTGCGTTCACAGGATAGGTTTGCATTTTTAGAACGTCAGGGTGCACAACTTATGATCGAACAAACTGTTCAACTTGATCGCCTTTGGGTTATAGGTGGGGCTTCACCTCCGTATGGACGCGGTGTGAATTTACAAATAAAAACTAAAGATGCTAAAACGCTATATGAAAAATGTAAAAAAGAAGGCGCTAGTATTTTTTTACCCTTGGAAGAGAAATGGTATCAAATTGAGAATCAGTTGACAGGAAATTTGCAATTTATCGTTTTGGATCCGGATAACTACTTGCTTCGCTTTTTTGAAAGTCTGGGAAATAAAAAAACATGAGGATGTCTGCTAACGAATGGTGCGAGGCTTGGGATTAGGGGATTTGTAATGCATATCCCCCAATCCCAAGCTTGGCACCGATTGTCGTGATGTTTAAGTATCACAAACAAGCTCTTTTGATAGGGGCGCTTTTATTAGCATTAAGTTGTTCTGTAAAATTGAGTAATGTCCGTATCGCAGCTTCATCCATAACAACATATTTTTTACTCAACGTTGAATAATGGCATAGTCCTCTTGCACCAGCAAAATGACGTTTAAATTTTTCACAAAAAGCTCTTCTATCGTTTTCAGAACTATGAAAGCCAATTTCATACATTCCCGATTGTGATTTATCACTTAATTTAACAAACACGTCTGTTTTAATATCCAAAGAAGCTCTTTCAGGGAAAAATATAGCAATCGCAGATTTTATGTCATCAACTGAGGGGTTGGTAACACAATCAAGGTGGGGTGTAGGTTTTTGTTGCTGAGCAATTTGCCGTAAACCTTGGTTTTGCTGATCTTGTAGTGCAGGGAATTGATGTAATAAAACAGTTTTTGGCTTCTCTTGAAGTGTGAGACGCGCCATATCTTCAGAAATATCATTTTCAGGAGGCAATGATAGGGTAGCCTGAGCAATCCTTTCCCGCTCTTGTTTAGCATTTAGAAAAGTCGCAGATAAAGTAGCATTTCCTTCAAAATATATCGCTTGGTTTTTATAAGCGTTGAGAAGATAGTCATTATCAAGTTTAGACTGATATTCAGCTTTTTCTTCTGTCGTTAATTTAGTTTTAGGTGGTAATTGTATTCTTCCAATCGAGACATGCATATTGAAGGGATCAGATGGTTGATAAAATTCCTTTAATCCAATGTTAACATCACTATTGGTCGATGATATTTTTAATGTGGAATTTTTAAAAGAGTTTGCTATTCTAACTGCGTTAGCATCTGATCGCATCGTAGCAAAAATAAATCCACGATCTGATATTTTAAAACTTGTTATAACATATCCAGTTAGACTATGAGCTTGTGCATTTAACAGCTGTCGCGAGATTTCCGTTAGCATTTTTTGATGATCATCGCGTACATGTGTAACTACATTTTTATCTGTAACATCAACTTTTTTAACTTTAAAATGTTCTTTTTGTTCGTCTGTGTTCTTTTCGCAATATATCGATTCCCCTAAAGTAACATGGTATTCTTGCTTTAAGTAAGGGGTAGAAACATAGGAATGGGGAAAAGAAGGAGCCCAACTGCTGTTCAGTCTGTCTAATTTTCTTTTACTATCATCAGTTACTTTTGTTTGAAAATTGAAGGTAACATACGTTTGTAACCGCTGTGGAACAGGTGAGTTTAGCACGATTTATACTCCGGATTTAACTACCATTATATTAATGTGTCAAATCAAAATTTAGATATCATTTACAGACAAAGTGAGGGTTTTATGCGAAAAGTGGTAATGATGACACATCGAGAATACGCATTATCTTACGTGTAATACCTTTTTCTGACAGTGATAAGCGCTATTGTATTAACGAAAAGAAGCAAGTATTTTAACCTATCTTTGACTTTGCCCCTTAGATATTTTTAGCAGTTAAACTCAGTCAATGGTGTTCAACTCTACAGTTTTTGCGGCATTGAACAACACAAATGTTGGAAATAAAATATTTATTAGCGTAAAAGCTTAGTAAGCTTTTGTTATCTCAGTTAAACCTAATAATTTTTCTAACTTGGATAAGGAAATCACGTTATGCTAAGTTCACCTAGGGCAAGTGATACACCAGTTGCTCAAGAGCTTGTATTCGATACACATTTAAAAAAGATTCTGTCCTTCATTGGTTTGATGCTCACAAAACTGGAAGTAGCACAAGTGCAACGGCCTGAACTTGCGCAGTTATATCCGAATGTAGCGACGCTTAAAAATTTTCAGGAAAGATTAAATCAACATCCAAGGGATCTTTTTGGATTAAAAGCGCAAACAATAAGCTTTCTGGCGCATTTAAACCAACGTATTAATTGGTTTGACTTAATATTGACCTTTTCAGATTATCTTGATCATGAATTAACCTTAATGGAATGCTTTGTTTCAAAAATCGAAGAACTTAGGCAAGAGTATCTTAAGCAAAAAAGAGGATGGCATGAAGCTGCTGTCAGTTTAGGTGCAAGGTTAGCGGATTCCAGGAGTAAAAAAGATTTATCTCAGTTAAAAGCCATGCTATTAGACTTTTGTGAGAAAGAACTAGTCTATTTTAGTGGTCAAAGTAAAACTTTTAAACCAAGCTTAGAAGCAATTGCAAATGCTATTCCTTTGAATGAGTTTGTGTTGGCGGCCAGCAGTTCTTTGTCATCACAAACGATGCAATCTGTTCGCGAAGAATTGCAAAGACAAGAATCTAATTGCACATATCTAATTGGAAAATTTGCGGTGATGAAAGTAGAGCATGATGAAACTAAGATTAAGCTTGAAGAACAAGCGGCAGCTACGCAATCCTTACGTTTACAATTACAAAAATCAGAAGCCACTACTGCCTCCTTATCATTAGAATTGAGCCTTGTTTCTGAGCAATTAGCGGCACTCAAATTAAAGGAAGCATCAAAACAAGGCGGTTTTTTCGAAAATTTATTTAGTCTATCAAGCGATTCAGAAGATAAAAGTCCTAAACCTATTTTGCATGCACAAAAAGCTGCGGCAAAAGAGGCGCCAGCTCCTAGAGTGCCCTCCAAAGCCTCTTTGTCAACGGCATCAACAGCTACGCCGCCTGCGCTTAAGATGGAAGATACAAAGAGAGCAGCTAATTCCAATGGTGCTAAATAAGTTTGATGGGAGTCTGATCTTGTGATAGCTCTATTAGCTATTTTGGTTTCTGCCTAGTCACATCCACTGTGGTTGGAGTTTCCTTTTCACCGCCATAATCAGAATCCTTAGAAACCATGTTTTTTGGTGCACGAGCAGGCGGAGGTGGGACCATAGGACCTGTATCTTGCTTAAATGAACTTAATACTGGCGATACTCTTGATTGCGAGTCTATGCTATTTTTGAAATCTTGAACAAAATTAGCTTTGTTTTCTTGCACAAAATTAATCATGGCATCAAGATGTGGACTAGGTGAGATCATTTTTGCAAAAGATCCTTCCTTTGGAAAATTATCGAAATATTGTTTAACGATATTCTGTTTTTCATTTGCATTGGCGGCTTTTGAAATTTTTGATGTTAATTCTTTTAAATCCATATTGATAATTGTTAAAACATGGTTTGCTGAATCGTACTGCGCTTCTTCATTTGAGCCAATCTTGTAAGAATAAGTACCTGTCTGTTGACTCTTGAATGGTTCAAAAATCTTTTCTTGAATAGCATCAAACACACGATGCATAGATGAGTTTAAATCACTTTTATTAGGCGACGCTGTCTTTGACATAAACGAGGGAGAGAATGTCCACGGTTTTCCTGCCATACGTTTGAGTAACTCTTCATTTTCTGAGAGATCTTGTTGTTTTGCCGGTCTGGTTTCAATTGTTTTTTGATATTCTCCTTGCGTTATATTTGTTTCTCGCGGTGGCATGCCGCCATACCCTAGAGCAGCTGCTTTTTCTGCTTCAGTGGGTGGCAAATTGCCATACCCCAATGCCGCCGCTTGCTCTGCATCTGTGGGTGGCAAATCGCCATATCCTAATGCAGCGAGCCGTTCTGCCTCCGTAAGCGGTGGCGCGCTTGGTTTTGGTAAGCTATCAGGTGAAACTTCCACAGTGGGTGAACTTTTAGAACCGCCCATTACCAACCTTTTGATAAAATTTAGCATTTTATCTCTTAAAAAATAAGAGGTCTCTTGTATGTTAAGACAGTAGAAGTATGGCAAAAGTTCAATT
>CAZSGE010000010.1:0-80528 GCA_964606325.1 Uncultured Candidatus Berkiella sp. | reverse complement strand
GCACGTTTTTCTGGTAGTCCCTCTTCTTCATCAATATATTTGAAAGCAGCTTGAATGCGTAAATCAATTCTATCAAGATAATTTTCAGTTTTAGGCCCACCATAAGCATCAGGTCTTTTTAATTTAATCTGAACATCTGAGGGGGAGCTTTTAAGCAAAAGGGTTAATGTGCCGTATTTGTCCTCTTTATTTGTAGCCGTTAATTGATTGATGTAGGAAAGGGCCACCGGGTCATTGGCATATTTGTTTTTAAGGAAATCAAGCAATTCTTTGCTGGTTTTTAGGTGAGGGTTCTCATAGAAGGTTTTAACAATCTCATTGATAAAAGATTGTTTGGATTGATTGTTAGGCGTTGTTTGCCCTTGTGTCATTGTAGTACCTGTAAAACCTCACTTTTAAAGTTAGATGTGAGGCTTTTTAAATAAGTTCAATACTATTTTGAGTGCTTAATTTTAAGACTGCTTTTTTAAGACGATTTCCATAATGAAGGAGGGAATATTAGTTGTAACTGCACTCATGTTGGGGCATCACGACTTGCTGTTAAATTGCCTCGGATCGGATGCTCTATCTATCTAATAAAAGTGCTTGATTGATCTCATATCCCGCTTGGGGTAGCCTGACAACTGAAATAGTCTTCATTTAATTTGTTAATAAACTGAATATATAATGAAAATAGATGCTGCTAAGGGAATTTTAAGCGCTGCGATATATTATCCCTCGCCTAATTTTGATGAACGCCCAGCCAATCAGAGCTTGGATTTGTTGGTTATCCACAATATCAGTTTGCCACCGGGTAGTTTTGCTGGGAATTATGTCAAAGATCTTTTTCTTAATAAGTTAGATACCAATCATCATGAATATTTTAAATCATTAGTGGATGTCAAAGTCTCAAGTCATCTGTACATCAGAAGAACTGGCGAGATTCAGCAATTTGTTCCCTTCACTAAGCGGGCATGGCACGCTGGCGTCTCAAGCTTTCAGGGCCGAGAAAATTGTAATAATTTTTCAATAGGGATAGAGCTTGAAGGCACGGACACAGATGCTTATACCCAGGTACAATACCAACAGTTAGCGCAAGTTACTTGCGTTATCATGCAGCAATACCCCAAAATCACACTTCAAAACATTGTTGGCCATAGTGACATTGCGCCAATGCGAAAAACCGATCCTGGCCCCTCATTTGACTGGGATCATTATAAGAAGTTAGTTCTAAAGCTTGTGACGGCGTAGTCATTCGAATTTATCGTGATATAATTTTGTGTTACGCAATACAATAAAGAAGGAATAGGGTGATGTTTGATCCCGCAATGGCGGATATGGATCCTGAAGAAACACGTGAGTGGCTACAAGCCCTAGGTTCCGTTATTCAAAACCAAGGCCCTGAGCGCGCAAAATTTCTGATTGATAGCCTTGCCTATAAAGCGAGGGAAACTGGGATCCGTTCTTTTCAACGTAATACTCGATATTGTAATACCATTAGCCCGCAGGAAGAGCCTGCTATGCCTGGCGATCCTGAAATGGAGCAACGCATTCGGGCACTCATTCGATGGAATGCTATGGCCATGGTTGTTCGAGCACAACATGTGGATAGCTCATTAGGTGGTCATATTGGTACCTTTGCCTCATCAGCCACTTTGTATGATGTCGGCTTTAGCCATTTTTGGCGTGGTTTAGATAGCGAAAGCGGTGGCGATTTAATTTATATTCAAGGTCACACGGCTCCAGGTATTTATTCTCGCAGTTTTTTACAAGGCGATATCTCAGAAGAACAATTAATTAACTTTCGCCGAGAAGTAAATCACAAAGGTTTATCCAGTTATCCACATCCTTGGTTAATGCCAGAATATTGGCAGTTCCCTACGGTATCGATGGGATTGGGTCCTTTACAAGCTGTTTATCAAGCACGCTTTATGAAGTATATGGAAGACAGAGGTCTTATTCCCAAAACTGGCAGAAAAGTCTGGTGTTTCTGTGGTGATGGCGAAATGGATGAGCCTGAATCTTTGGCTGGATTGTCACTCGCTGGCAGAGAAAAATTAGATAACCTTATCTTTGTTATCAATTGCAATTTACAACGACTTGATGGCCCCGTTCGTGGCAATGGCAAAATCATTCAGGAATTAGAAGGCGCATTTTTAGGCGCTGACTGGAATGTTATTAAATTAATTTGGGGTAGTGGTTGGGATCCATTATTTGCTGCTGACAGAAGCGGTTTATTATTAAAGCGCATGGAAGAGGCTGTGGATGGGGATTATCAAAATTATAAAGCCAAAGGTGGCGCTTATACTCGCGAACATTTCTTTGGTGCATACCCTGAATTAAAACAATTAGTCGCTCATATGTCTGATGAAGATATTTGGCGCCTCAACCGCGGTGGCCATGATCCTAAAAAGGTTTATGCGGCTTATCATCGCGCAGTCAATCACACAGGGCAGCCTACGGTTATTTTGGCTAAAACAGTGAAAGGGTATGGCCTAGGCACAGCAGGTGAAGCACTTAATATTGCTCATAACACCAAAAAACTTGGCAAGGAAGAGCTGGTAGCCTTCAGAGACAGATTCCATATTCCTGTGACAGATGAAATGGTTGATAAAGTCTCTTTTTATCGCCCAGCTGAGAATAGCCCAGAAGTACAATACATTAAAAAGGCTCGCGAAAAATTAGGCGGCTCTTTACCTAAACGTCGCAAGCAATCAACCAAGGCGCCATTACCCGTGCCTGCTTTGTCTGCTTTTGATGCGCAATTACAAAGCTCTGGCGACAGAGAAATTTCAACCACCATGGCGTTTGTGCGCATTTTAACGCATCTGGTAAAAGACAAAGAAATCGGTAAATTCATTGTGCCAATTGTGCCAGATGAGGCTAGAACCTTTGGCATGGAAGGCTTGTTCCGTCAGATCGGTATTTATTCTTCTGAGGGCCAAAAATATAAGCCTGTCGATGCTGATCAAGTGATGTATTATAAAGAAGCTAAAGATGGACAAATTTTAGAAGAAGGTATAAACGAAGCCGGTTCGTTTTGTTCATGGATTGCTGCTGCGACATCTTATAGCACCTATAACCAGACAATGATTCCGTTTTACATTTATTACTCTATGTTTGGGTTTCAACGTATCGGCGACTTGGCTTGGGGCGCAGGGGATTCGCGTGCCAGAGGTTTCTTATTAGGTGGCACGGCAGGTAGAACCACCCTCAATGGGGAAGGGTTGCAACATCAAGACGGCCATAGTCATATTCTTTCTGGCACTATACCCAACTGCGTCAGCTATGATCCCACTTTTTCTTATGAATTAGCGGTTATCATCCAGCATGGTTTAGAGCGCATGATTGGCAAGAATGAAGATGTGTATTTTTATATAACGCTGATGAATGAAAATTACACACAACCTGCGATGCCAGAAAATGCCATAGATGGCATTATTAAAGGGATGTATCTCTTTTCTAAAGCGCAAAAAGAAAATAACTTACATGTGCAATTGATGGGCTGTGGCACTATCTTGCGTGAGGTTATTGCTGCTGTTGAATTGCTTAAAGAATTCAATATCAGTGCAGATGTATGGAGCGTAACCAGCTTTAACGAATTAAGACGCGAAGCGCTTGAGGTTGATCGTTGGAATTTACTGCATCCAACTGAAAGTAAGAAAAAGAGTTATATTCAAACCATTTTGGAGTCCACCAAGGGGCCAATTATTGCTGCAACCGATTACATGAAATTGTTTGCTGATCAATTAACGCCATTTATTGATAGGCATTATCGCTGTCTTGGCACGGATGGTTTTGGCCGAAGCGACACACGCGAAACGCTGCGCCATCATTTTGAAGTCGATAGATTCTATATTGCCTATACTGCAATTAAGACACTCGTTGATGAGGGTGCTTTAAAAGCCGATGTTGCAAAAGCGGCACTTGAGAAATTTAAGATTGATTCACAAAAAGCGTCCCCTGTGGTCCTCTAATGAATACAATGGAGTCATGTTTTGGCGACAATTAAAGAAGTAACGGTTCCTGATATTGGCAATTATGCCAATGTAGAAATCATTGAAGTAGCAGTGAAGCCCGGTGACGTTGTCAAAGCCGAAGATTCACTTATCACCTTGGAGACTGAAAAAGCCTCCATGGATGTGCCATCCCCGTTTTCAGGCACTGTTAAAGAAATGAAAGTGAAATTGGGCGATAAAGTATCCAAGGATTCGCTCATTGCGCTGATTGAAGTACAAGAAACGCAATCAATTGCTGAGCCTACAAAAGCTGTGCAACCACAAGTTGAACCAGCAAACGATGCGCCTAAATCCCAAGCACCTATGGCACCTGCTGTTGCAAAAGAAGAAACGGTGACCATTAACGTTCCAGATACAGGTGGTGCTAAAGAAGTAGAAGTGATTGAAGTGCCCATCAAAGAGGGAATGGATGTCAAAGCTGAAGATACGCTGATTACGCTGGAAAGCGAAAAAGCGAGCATGGATATTCCTTCGCCACACAAAGGCAAAATTGAAAAAGTGTTGGTGAAAGTGGGCGATAAAGTTTCCCAAGGAACACCTATTGCCATCATGAAGGCCATGATTGAACCAGCTACGGTTGCTGTAACACCTGTTACCACACAATCGGCAACCACACCTGCTGTAGCTCCTGCAAAAGCGGCACCGATTGCAAGACCTGCGCTTTCACAAGCGGTAGGCTCAATGGTAATGCACGATTTTTCAGGTGTGCACGCAGGGCCTGCTACAAGGCGCTTAGCAAGAGAGCTTGGTGTTGATCTGGCGCAAGTGAAAGGCACAGGTTTTGGCAATCGAATAACCATCGTTGATGTTCATGCCTTTGTAAAATCGGTGATGCAAAATTTACAATCAGGTACGGGTTTTGGTATAGAAAAAGCACCCGAGATTGATTTTAGTCAATTTGGTGAAATTGAAGTTAAACCGTTGAGCCGAATTAAAAAATGGACGGCCAAAAATTTAACGCGCAATTGGGTTACTATTCCCCATGTCACACAATTTGATGAAGCCGATGTGACTGATTTGGAAATATTTCGCCAAGAAAATCAGGCTGCCGCCAAAGAGCAGGGCACTAAACTTACCCCGTTGCCCTTTATTATCATGGCCTGTGTTTCAGCACTCAAAACCTATCCGCAATTTAATGCATCACTAGCCGCGAATGGCACAGATGTGGTGTTTAAAAATTATATTCATATTGGGGTGGCAGTAGATACCCCAAGTGGATTAATGGTACCTGTGATCAAAAATGCGGATAAGAAAAGTTTATACGAGATAGCAAAAGAGTTAGGCGATCTTGGCGTTTTAGCAAAAGAAGGGAAAATCAAAGCAGAGCAAATGCAAGGAAGCAGTTTTACGATTTCTAGCTTAGGCAGCATCGGTGGCACGGCGTTTACGCCTATCATCAATGCACCTGATCTGGCTATTTTAGGCGTGTCCAAAGTGCAAATAAAACCCGTGTACATCAATGAGCAATTTGTTCCGCGTAAAATTCTTCCCTTGAGCCTATCCTATGATCATCGCGTTATCGATGGTGTGGAAGGGGCAAAATTTGCAGCTCATATTGCTGCGCAACTGCAAGATATTCGAAAACTATTATTGTAAGGTGAAAAAATGGCAGATATAAAAGCGAAAGTTGTTGTTTTAGGTAGTGGTCCAGGGGGCTATTCTGCCGCTTTTCGTGCAGCAGATTTATTAGGCGAAGGTGTGGTATTGGTTGAGCGTTATGCTGAATTAGGTGGTGTGTGCTTAAATGTAGGGTGTATCCCATCTAAAGCCGTGCTTCATACTGCTGCGATGATCAATGATGCTAAAGAAATGGCAAAACATGGTGTCGATTTTGGCGAGCCTAAAATTAATTTAGATAAGGTTCGTGGTTTTAAAGATAGCGTGGTTAAACGTTTAACCGGCGGCATTAAGCAAATGGCCAAGTTTCGTAAAGTGCAAGTGGTGCAAGGGACCGGCAAATTTACCTCACCCAACACCTTGCAAGTCACAGGCGAAAATCCCTGCACCATCACCTTTGATAATATCATCATTGCAGCAGGCTCCACGCCCATTAAATTACCTTTTATGCCTGATGATCCACGGATTATTGATTCAACAGGCGCATTAGAAATGCCTGATATACCAAAACGCTTATTGGTGATTGGCGGTGGTATTATCGGTATGGAAATGGCTACAGTGTATCAAGCACTGGGATCGTCAGTGAACGTGGTAGAATTAACCGATTTTATTTTACCTGGTGTAGATAGAGATATCGCAACCCCGTTATATAAATTTGTAAAACCTAAATACGAAAGCATTATGCTGGGCACTAAAGTGACAGGCGCCGAGGCTAAAAAGGACGGCATCTATGTTACCTTTGAAGGTAAAGAAGCTCCTAATGGCCCACAACGTTATGACAAAGTGTTAGTGGCGGTCGGGCGCACACCTAACGGCAAAAAGATTGATGCTGAGAAAGCGGGTGTTAAAGTAGACGAACGCGGCTTTATTCCCGTAGACAAGCAACAACGCACAAATGTGCCACACATTTTTGCTATCGGCGATATCGTCGGCAACCCCATGTTAGCGCATAAAGCGACGCCAGAAGGGCGCGTGGCTGCAGAAGTGATAGCTGGCAAGAAGCATTTCTTTGAACCCAAGTGCATTGGTAACATCGCGTATACCGATCCAGAAGTGGCGTGGGTTGGTGTGACTGAAGAACAGGCTAAAGCACAAGGCTTAGATTACGATAAAGGCGTTTTCCCTTGGCTTGCTAGCGGTCGTTCATTAGGTCTTGGTCGAGAAGAGGGTATTACTAAACTGATTTTCGACAAAAGCACACACCGCTTATTAGGTGCTGGTATTGTTGGGCCACACGCTGGTGATTTAATTGGCGAATTGAGCTTAGCAATTGAGATGGGTTGTGTGGCAGAAGATCTGGCGCTAACCATTCATCCACATCCTACACTGTCGGAATCGATTATGATTGCTTCAGAGATGTTTGAGGGTACTGCGACGGATATGTTAAATAAGAAGAAATAAATAAATTCTTATGTCCAACATGTAGGGGCGGACCCCGTGTCCGCCCTCTTGTATCCCTAAGATCTCACCGCTTCATTCATTTCTTGGTTATTCACCGCAACGCCATTCACCAGTCGATGCCCAATCGCTAATACAAGCACAGCACTAAATATGCCGGTTAGCATTTCAATAGAAAGAAATCTTCCTATTGCCGCTATTTTGCAGATTAAAATAAAAGAAATAAAACTAAGTAATAAAGGCATAAAACGTGAAGGCGTAATAAACAGCTTGCCTGAGAAATACAACATCATGGCCTGTAAAGCATAATGACAGTAACGCACAGGGTAAAAAGGTATTTCACGTTTAAAAAACAAAATGATAGGCATAAACGTTTCCACCACTTGTTTTGGATGCAACGTGGGAATGAAAGGAAACAGTTGATAAGCGCCCCAGCCAAGCCACACGGCGATTCCTAACAAGGGCCATAAATTGTCTTTATCTCCCAGCACAATCGAAGATTTAACAAACCGTATTACTTTGGGATAAAAAGGCATAAGCGGGATGGCTAATACAGCCCCCAAAAAGCCGCTGATGGTATTTAAAGCCACATCAAGTAAAGATGGGATCCGTGCCGGGTTATAGGTTTGAACTGATTCGATAAAAAAACTGGTACAAAACGAAGCAATGGTAACCAGCATTAAAACTTTTGTTAATTTCTTTTGATGTAAAATTAAGTATCCGCTAGCGAACATACCAAAAGGTAAGAACAGCAATAAGTTCTGCACGATATCAAACAAGAAAATATGCTCAAACCATCCGAACAAGACGATGCTAACAACGGGTGCCTTAGGAAAACACCAATCGTTAAAGGGGTACAGCGCCCCATAGAATAAAAAGACGGAATACGCCAAGAGTAACGCTATCAAATAGGAGGTTGGTTTATTCATAAATGGTGAATCTACACAAATTGCGGTGCATTCTAATGTCTAAGTAGATAGAATGACAACTCATTATTATTTTTTATCACGCGCATAAGCTGCGCAACACAGATTATAACCGACGACACATTATCAAGGTAACTTCTCTTTAGGAATTTTTTATACCTAGCTAGAAGGCTTCATATTCCCTATAATGGTCTCGTTTCTCGGTGTCATAATGCCACCTAAATTTAAAAATGCAACAAAAACATAAAGTTAAGCTATGAACAATATCACCTTGTTTGCTTTTATCTGCTATTTAGCTGTTGTCGTGGCCATTGCGATTGTTGCTTATAGAATTACAAGAAATCTTTCAGACTTTGTATTAGGCGGCAGACAATTGGGTGGGCCCGTGGCGGCACTCAGTGCTGGCGCATCTGATATGAGCGCCTGGCTTTTGCTGGGGTTGCCTGGTGCCATCTTTTTGTATGGTTTAAATCAAATATGGTTACCTATTGGACTTACACTGGGTGCCTTTTTAAGTTGGCGCCTTATCGCTAAACCCTTGCGAGTTTTTTCTGAGCTCGCCAACGACTCACTCACGCTACCTTCGTTTTTAGATAATCGATTTTTCGATAGATCCGGCATTATTCGTGTGATGTTGGCATTGGTCACACTGGTATTCTTTGCTTTCTACACAGCCTCAGGGCTTGTGGGGGGCGCCATGTTGCTACAAAGGTTCGACATTTCATATGAGCAAGCCTTGCTATTGGGCTCCGCGATTATTGTGGCTTATACCTTTATTGGCGGTTTTCTCGCCGTGAGCTGGACAGATTTTTTCCAAGGCACGTTGATGTTTGTCTGTTTGCTTGCCGTACCATTTGTGGCGGCCAATGAATTTGGTGGTTGGCACAAAACGATTGATATTATTAGCCAAGCAGGCCCTCATCGCTTACTGCCTTTTCATGAGTTCAATGGCCTACTTTTTATTAATCTCATGGCTTGGGGATTAGGTTATTTTGGACAGCCACATATTTTAGTGAGGTTTATGGCTGTTCGTACGACCAAAGATATCACCATTGCCAGAAGAATTTGTCTTTCTTGGATGAGTTTGTCTTTAGTTGGTGCGGTACTCACCGGTTTTGTGGGCATAGCCTATTTTTATGAACAACAGATTGATCACGAATCCATCTTTATTGTGTTTTCTCAAACCCTATTTTCTCCTTGGCTATCAGGCATATTATTTGCTGCTATTTTATCTTCCATTATGTGCGCCATTGATTCTCAAATGTTGGCTTCAAGTAGTGCCTTGACTGAAGATATTTACCATCGATTGTTTCGTAAAAAAGCCAGCCAAAAAGAGTTAGTATGGGTAGGCAGAATCGGCATTATTGTCATCGCAATCATTGCCATGCTATTAGCCAACGATCCGCAAAGCTCAGTGATCAATTTAGTTGCCTTTGCGTGGGCGGGGTTAGGTGCTTCTTTTGGCCCCTCTGTTATCGGCGCTTTATTCTGGCGAAGAATGACCAGACGTGGGGCTATTTTGGGGATCTTGCTTGGCGCTTGCACAGTTGTGATTTGGAAGTTGTGCAATTCACTGGGCGGCATATTTAGCCTTTATGAAATCATTCCAGGATTTTTCTTTGGAACACTGGGGATTATCATTGGTAGTCTTACAGAAAAAACACCTTCACAAGAAGTGTTAGATCAATTCGACAACGCATGGAAACTCATCCGCAAAAGCGTTAACTAAGCACATCGGTAGGAAAACATGTTTAACTCTGAATTTAATTTGTCTCAAGACAAGCTTCGCCAAGCTATTAGCGCGCATTATCGAATGGATGAAGCTCAGTGTGTTAAGGAATTGCTCGTTGATGCTCATATTCCTGATGAGCAGATGGAAAAAATACAAACCAATGCCAAAATACTGGTTGAGAATGTCCGTCGCTCTCGTTTAGCGCAAAGCGGTCTCGATGCTTTTATGTTCCAATATGATTTATCTAGCGATGAAGGCATTGCCTTAATGTGTTTGGCAGAAAGTTTACTGCGCATTCCTGATAAAGAAACCGTCGATAAACTCATTCGCGACAAACTGACGGCAGGAGATTGGCGTTCCCACTTAGGTAAAAGTAATTCCCTATTTGTGAATGCAGCTACCTGGGCACTGATGTTAACAGGTAAGTTGGTGCAAACACCGCAAGCCCTTCGTCGTGAGCAGCAGGAGAATACCCTGAGCAATGCTTTAAAGCGTTTGGCAAGCAAAGGGGGTGAACCTATTGTGCGCAAAGCGGTTAAGCATGCAATGAAAATTTTAGGCCGCCAATTTGTGATGGGGCGCACTATCAAAGGGGCGCTAAAACGCGCTAAAGCGAAGGAAGAAATAGGTTATCGTTTTTCCTATGATATGTTAGGTGAGGCCGCTTTTACGCAAGCGGATGCGCAAAAATATCTTGCGGCTTATGAAAAAGCAATCCTTGCCATTCAAGAAGCAAGCGTTAATAAAGGACCTATCGATGGACCTGGGATTTCGGTAAAGCTTTCAGCCTTGCATCCTCGATTTGTGATGGCCAAAAGAGGGCGTCTTTTTGCGGAACTCCTGCCTATCTTAAAAAATCTTATTACCCAAGCTAAAAATGCCAATATCGGCTTAACGATTGATGCCGAAGAAGCGCACACCCTAGATCTTAATTTAGATTTAATCGAAGCGGTGGTGGCCAGTGGTATTATTGGCCAATGGAAAGGTTTTGGGTTGGCTGTGCAAGCTTATCAAAAAAGAGCACCCTTTGTGATTGATTGGCTAGTGGCGCTAGCACGGAAACATCAAATTGCGTTGAATATTCGTTTAGTGAAGGGCGCTTATTGGGATACCGAAATTAAATTAAGCCAAGTGCAAGGCCTATCGGGTTATCCTGTGTTTACTCGTAAAATAACAACAGATGCTAATTATATTGTTTGTGCAAAAAAATTGTTGCAAGCAGCTGATGTGATTTACCCGCAATTTGCCACCCATAATGCGCTAACTTTATCGACAATTCGAGCGTTAGCGAAAGATGCCAATGTTACAAACTATGAATTTCAATGTTTGCACGGCATGGGCGATGCTTTGTACGATCAAATTGTGACAGGGCCAGATAAATCACCTTGTCGTGTTTATGCGCCAGTGGGTACGCACGAAGAGCTATTAGCTTACTTAGTAAGACGTCTATTAGAAAATGGTGCCAACTCCTCTTTTGTGAATCGCATCATTGATGAAAAACTCCCCATCGAAGATATGGTGGCAGATCCCGTGCAAAAACTATTATCACTCGATAATGTTTCGCACCCTAAAATTCCCTTACCCAAAGATTTATATTTTCCTGAAAGAGCCAACTCACATGGTATTGATTTAAGTGCACCCGAAGAATTTAATCCTCTTTTAAATGCGATTAATCAACATAAATTTGCTTATCAAGTTCAAGCGAGTGCGCAAGATAATCAAACAGGTATAGAAACCGTTGAGCGCTTTTCACCGATTGTAAAACATATGCGATTAGGCTCGGTGATGTTAGCCAGCAAAGAAGTCACAGCAATGACACTGGAGAGAGGCTATAAAGCGTTTAATAGCTTTAAGCTGTGGAGCGCGCAAGAACGAATCGATTGTCTGCATAAGATGGCTGTGTTGCTGGAAAATAATAAAGCTGAGCTATTGAGCTTATTAGTTTATGAAGGCGGCAAAACCCTCGATGATGCAGTGAGTGAATTACGCGAAGCTATCGATTTTTGTTACTACTATGCTTATCAGGCTAAAAAAGATTTCTCGCATCCTAAACTCTTGCCTGGTCCAACCGGTGAAGTGAATCAGTTGAGCTTACATGGGCGCGGAATTATTGCTTGTATCAGCCCTTGGAATTTTCCTTTGGCGATATTTTTGGGCCAAGTGACAGCCTCACTTGCATCAGGCAATTGTGTGATAGCAAAGCCTGCTAGCCAAACACCGATTATTGCTGCACGCGCCGTTGCGCTATTGCACGAAGCAGGATTCCCAAAAGAGGTGGTACAACTGCTGCCAGGCCATGGTAGTGTTGTGGGTAATGCTCTAGTGAACGATCCCAGAATCAAAGGGGTTGTCTTTACAGGATCTACAGAAACAGCTCGCGGTATTAATCAAAAGCTGGCCGCACGTGAAGGTGTGATAGTGCCCTTTATTGCGGAAACCGGTGGCCAAAATGCCATGATTGTGGATTCAAGCGCATTGCCTGAGCAAGTGACACAAGATGTAATAACGTCTGCTTTTAGAAGCGCAGGGCAACGCTGCTCAGCACTTCGTGTGTTGTTTGTACAAGAAGATGTCGCCGATAAAATAATCAATATGATCATAGGCGCCATGGCGGAGCTTAAAGTTGGACACCCTGGCGTATTGTCTACTGATGTTGGCCCAGTCATAGATGAAGATGCAAAAGCACAATTGCATGCGCATGCGGTTAAAATGAAAGAAAAAGCTACGCTTTTATATGAAGTGCCTCTAACGTCTGAATGTGATAAAGGCTCATTTTTTGCGCCGCGTCTATTTGAAATTCCAACGCTGGATATTCTCACGCAGGAAGTGTTTGGCCCTATTTTGCACGTGGTGCGTTTTAAAGGCTCAAGAATTGATGATGTGATTGCGCAAATTAATCGTACTGGGTTTGGCTTAACCTTAGGCATTCATAGTCGTATTGATGAAACGGTTGATTATCTTACCTCCCGCTTAAGCGTGGGAAATATGTATGTTAATCGCAATATGATTGGCGCGGTAGTCGGTGTACAACCTTTTGGTGGCGAGGGCCTTTCGGGCACTGGTCCAAAAGCAGGTGGACCTCATTACCTACCACGTCTAGCCACTGAGCGAACCCTTTGTATTAACACTACCGCCTCAGGTGGTAATGCCTCACTGATGTCTTTGGACGAAAATTAGGTTTTTCCTAAGCTTGCCGAGCTTTATAAAGAGATAAAGCGAGGCAAGCATTGTGACAACTGAAAATAAAACACCTGAAAATAGTGAATTATTCAAAATATTGATAGCGACCCCCTGTTACAATGGGCAATGCTCGATGGGGTATGCGCTCTCCTTAGTTAAAACCTTTGCTGCCTTTAAAGAACTTCGACGAGCCAAAGTGCTCCATAAATATATTTCTTTTGATCCTTCCATTCCTCGTGCACGAAACTATATGATTGCCGGCATGTTGCTTGATCCCACGATTACGCATCTTATGTTTATTGATGCGGATATCAAATGGGAGCCTCAAGATATTCTGAAAATGCTGATGGAAAAAAAACCTGTTATTGGCGCTGCCATTCCCATGAAAAATTATAAGTGGGAAAGATTAAGGCTGGCGCAAGTTAAAGAATTAATCAATGATGACAATATCACTGTTGATGAATTTAAAAAGAAAATAAAAATGTATCTAATGGATTATGCTGTTACCCTAGGTGAACAACGAGAAACAGCGGATGGCGTGATGGAAGTGGATGCGATTGGCTCAGCATTTATGTTAATCAATAGACAAGTGTTTGAAAAATACATTGAGCACCATCCACACAGAAAAATTAATAATGTGGTGCCAGGCCACCCCAAAGAATTGGCAGAAAAACTCTATACATTTTTTGATCAAGAAAACTTTGAAGGCGAATATTTATCAAGTGATTATAGTTTTTGCAAGCGCTACAAACAAATGGGCGGCAAGGTGTATGCTGACTTAAGCATTACCGTTGGTCATCTGGGCGCGGAGGAGTATGTCGGTAATGTATTTGAGGTAAGCAAGACGCCAAAAAACACATCAGATTGACCAACCATTATTCATCCTATTAGTACTATCTTCTAAATTTTAAAAGAAATCCCCAACTTTCACCCGGATCTAATACCAAAGTATTATACCGTTCGCTTATAAAATACGTGACTATGTAAAGTAGGAAAACCTTTATTTACAGGGTAAATACACTCAAAAAGTGAGGTAGTCATGAGCCTTGAAGCAGAAAAATACATTCTCAGCGATCTGGCGCGATTGGCGTCAACTGAAAAAGCACAGCCAGGTAATGTTAACTTGGAACAAACGCTTTTAGCTTTTACAGGTCAATTGTCTGGATATGAACAAGCATTGTTTGATCCTGATTTGCAATTAGCCTTAAATGAAAAAAATGTTAAACCTAACATGGGTGATCCGAACCTTGAGGAAGAAAAAAAGGAAGAGGAAAAGCAGGCTGCTGAAGAAGAAAAGAAAGAAACAGACGACACAAAAGAAGCAAAAGATGCACAGGAAGTGAAAGATACTCAAGAAGAATCGCAAGAGAATGCTCAAGAGAAAAAATTAGAGGAAAACCAAGCATTAGATAAACCCGTTGAAGAAAATGTCAATATAGATGATGTGAGCGTGGTGTCACTTTTATCGCCCTCATTTGGGTTTGTTTTCTTTTTCGACGAACATCTTTCAGAAGCGTTTAGAATGAGCTATGGTATGCCTATTCTGGAGCAAAGTGTGCCCAGAAATTTAGGCATTCAAAATGATTTTCTCGGCGTGATTTATCATACATTTCCTGTTTTTCCTATTGAGGTGCCAGCAGCAGTGAGCGGGCCTTGTTGTGTTAATCCTATTGATATAGCTGTAGATCAAACTCTGAGCAGCTCTTCTTCCTATTTTACGAGTGATGAACTAACACAGATAAGTAATATTCTTAATAACGCATTTAAATTCACTTTTGAATATTTTTGCGATAAAAATGAAGGTGTTATTGTTGCGAGTCAAGTTGCAGGTGGAGTAGAGGCATATACTGGTATACCTGATTCGTACTCTGCAAAAATCTCTACATATGAAAACTTCACGCCCGAAACCTTTATTATTCGAATTCCTTCAGGTGATGAAAGTTTCTGTGCACCCATAAATTGTGATAATCCTATTGTAAGTATTCACGTTAATATTACAAATAACGAGTATTTTAATCTACCCCGTATCGATCTTTTTTCAAATAGTTACCAGGAAAATGCCACTATCTACTTCATAGATAGCAATGGAAGTCAGTGGGAATTGGTTAATAACAAGAAAGAGTTTGAATTGCAGTGTGCCGAATCTGAGTGTGAGTATGAATATGAGCAAAGTACCGCCCCACTTGTCTTTGATCTCGATAATAATGGCTATGACATTTCTTCTGTTAAAGACTCTTCAGTTGTTTTAAATATTGACGGTGTTGATAAAAAGGTAGGATGGGTAGGCCCCAATGATGGGTTGCTTACCTATAACTATGGTGGCGAAGGCGCAATAGAAAATAAACACTTTATTCTCACTGATAATGTGCAAGGAGCTAAAACAGATTTGCAAGCCTTACAAATGCTAGCAGATCAAAAGAGTGGGCTCTTAGATATGTCCAATGCGATTTGGGATAAATTGGGTATGTGGCAAGATGGTAATCAAGATGGAAAAATGGATAATGGTGAATACCATACACTAAGTGATTTAAAAATTGCATCAATCAATTTAACTGGCGATGGTGATATACATAAGGTTAATGGCAATTTAATTGTTAATAATGTTACCTTCAACTATCAAGATGGCTCTGTGGGTAAAGCCGCCGATGCTATCCTGAAAACCGAAGATGTGGTTCAAGCCGATCAAAATATTCCTGGCATTGGCAATGCATCATCTGCGCCTGCTGTTGCAGCCAATGATGCCGTGGCAGCGCCTGTGGCACCTCTTCAAGTTGACATGGCAGTGCAATCAGCCATCGAAGTGCAACAACCCGTGGCCGCGGTAGGTTAGACTTAAGGTTTTCTTAAGGCCTTAACGCGGGCGCTCACGTTTTGAAATGGCGCAATACCTTCTAATAGGTCTTGCGCTTCTTTTAAACAATCCATTGTTATCTCTCGAGTTTGCGCTCCTTTTGCCGCATGCAATTGATGTTGTACAGTCAGAACACGTACCCGCTCACTGGGCTTGAGTGGTTCATCAAGCATTAATTGTGCTAAAAGGGCATCAAGTTCTGTTATTAAATTTAATTGTTGATGTGAGGCATTGCCTGCTGAATCTACAATCGTGGACTGCTTTGTAGCGCTTAATAATATTCCATCATTAACAGTTGAAACAGATTTTGAAACCGGTAGCGTTAATGCATCAGCTGTACTGCTGGTTGAAGAGTAAGTTAAGCTTTCACATGAAGCACTAGATTCAAGTAAAGGTTTTTCACCACTGGTATGGGTAGTGGCGATATAAGACTTTTTGGAGGTTGTCGCACGCACTCTTCTTTTTTCTCTATAAGCGGCAAGCTTTGATTTCATTGCTGCTTCAGAAACTGTAGCATTATCTGCTTGATTAATTTCGCGTCGTTCATTCTCAATGGATAATTTCATGCGCAATAATTTTAAAAGTGTCAGATAGTGTCTAAGCTCAGCTTCACTGGGTCTATGTTCTATGCATTCTGCTGTGGATTTAATGTGGGCCCCACTTTTAACAGGGTTAATAGAATGCGGTGGTTTAGATATACTCAGCAATTTATAGATTAAATCTAATAAAATAAAATGAATTTTATCCTCTAGTTTGTCTGAAGGTACAAGTGTGTTTTTTCGCACCTTCTCGGCAGGGGGGCAGTCATCATCATTGTTTGATTTTGCGTTTGAGCTGGTGATAGCAAAGGAAGGCACGTTTGTCATGTTGCGATGTTGAGCCAAATTACCATTGTGAAAAATGTCAGGCATCATCTTTTTAAGTTGATCACCTTTAATTAAATTACCATGTTTGCTATTTTTTATGGCATCAAATAAATGTTGTTGTAAATTCTCATCTGTTAGAATTTCACAAAGTACAACACCCAAGGAATAATAATCATGTTGTTTGGTGAAATGGCTTCTCTCTTTTAGAGGGACATCAAGCTCAGGATCGACATAACCATTTGTTGTACCTGTTAAAGATTTGCTCGATGAAGTATTTGATGCTTTAACGGCTGAGCCAAAATCAATGCCGACTAACTTAAAGAGATTAGCGATGTCTGAGACAAGAAAATTATCGGTTTTTAAGTCGCGATAAATCAAGCCAAATTCATGGACTAGTAATACTTCTTCAATGATGGCGATACATAGTGTTAGCTTGTGAGGAAAATCAAAGTGTTTTTTTCTTTGATATTTACATTCAAATTCTGAGGCGTCTTTATTAATTTCATATAGATGTGCTAGTAATGATTCTCCAGGATAATAATTCATAAAAGTATAATTATGAATAAGATGGCCTATTTGATGTGAGAACTGTGCCTGCAAACGGTTTTCTATCAATTTCAGATTGTCACGTTCCAGCACGACTTGTGAGGATGCTAGTTCATCTTTGGAATGCGATTCAGCAGCACTATGAATGCCAATTTTACAAGCAACTAAGGTTCTATCAAAATCAAACAAATCGATCGATTTGACGACTTTGCCGTCGCCCCCTTCGCCAAGCACTTCATCATCCAGAATAAGAAACGCTTTCATCCGTTCTTTTTTGCCAAAGGGTGGTACAATTACTTTGACTTTTAAAGTCGTTTGAACACTATCATCATCGTTATTGTCGTTTAGGCTTTCAATGACATACTCAAATGGTAAAATATCACCCTGAATAAGATCATTTTTTTTTGAACTGATCTCTTTTCTCATTTGGG
This sequence comes from Uncultured Candidatus Berkiella sp., assembly GCA_964606325.1. Classification (GTDB taxonomy): domain Bacteria; phylum Pseudomonadota; class Gammaproteobacteria; order Berkiellales; family Berkiellaceae; genus Berkiella. The sequence continues at coordinate 62,983 of CAZSGE010000010.1, read as the reverse complement.
CAATAAAAGCTGGAGGCAAATTGAGCAGCTCATCCGTTGCCCTTGCACTTAGGGGGCCAAAATGGGTGGTAGAGAAAGGATCTCTTCTGGGGCTTGATATCGACATCACAGGTACCTGTTTTTAGTAAATTTTTCTTGGTTATCCATTCTTAATTGCCGCCTATCCTAATTGGCTTTCTTTTATTGTGAAATTTCATAGAATTAGTACAACAATTAACTATGTGTTGTAATCAATAAAGATGATATTCGCACCATCAAGTAAAAAACGCAAAATTGACGTTGATAATGAGCCAGATTGTCATAATAAATACGACATGTTGCTGCAGCGATTAGCGCAAGCACAGCAAGCGCTTGTTCCTGAAGGCCTGCAAGCTTTGGTATCGCAAGGGGATTTGCAGCTTATTTTTGATTATTTCAAAGTTGATCCTAATTTACGCAAAACCCGTGATAGATCTAAACGACATCAATATTTAGAGCAGATTGCTTCTTTAAAGCCCTGCGAAAGTTATCGGCTTGATAAGAAGGATACACATTTACCTCGAACAATTACCATTCTTTGCGATAGAACTGGCGAGTTAGAATTACTCGTAGAAACCAAAAGTAAACTAGCTAATAACCGTAAGCAACATATATCTGATACCACAGGCGGTTATAAAATTGGTAAACCAGCTTGGAGAATTGATAATTACGAAGAATATTTTAACCTTGTTGCAAAAATAGCATCCGACAGTGACTATGAAAGAATTCAAGAAGAAGTAAATACATCAGCACGACTTTCCGACGAGTATGTTAACCAAACTCAACTGGGGCCTATTATTGAAAAGAATAAAGAAAAAAAGGTGAGTATTTATTCTAAAAAAGCGATTAGCAATTTACAGGAATTTATTCGTAATCATCGTTTGTCGCGTGCTCTCATTGACGCACTAACACATCAACTACTCAATGCACTCAAATACTTGCACGAACAAAAAATAATTCATCAAGATATTAAGTCGGCAAATATACTGGTGTATGGTAATGCTCGAACAGGATATTATATTAAAATATCTGATTTTGGTAATTCAGTTGATGAAGAATCTGGTCAAGATTCATTATCTACCTGGGAATATAGTTCGCCTGAAATATTAAATTATTATAAGCGCCCAGACTCTAGTCAGTATGAGTATTTTAATGATGATTCAGCAGTCAGGCCTTTTGGAGATCAAAATATCAGACAAACAACGTTGCGAAGCTGGGGCGTGTCACATAAAACCAATGACATTTGGGCAATGGGCGTGTTAATTTTTGAATTGCGATATGGTGTTAAGCCTGAAGAAAAGGATAGGAAAATAATTGATCAAGATCCTTTATTGAGTGGTATGTTATCTGTTAACCGCCATAAGCGATTTACAATTGATCAAGCTTTGCATACTTTTGATATGGTTTTGAGTCAGGGGTTACGTGGTGTAAGAGCAAGAAGTAGATATCAGTAGAAGGGGTTAACTCAACTGTTTGCTCTACTGCTTTCCTGATGTTGGCTTGTTTGAATTTTCATTGGATTCATGTCTTTTTTCGATTTCCTTTATGTTTTTTAAATTCAATTCTTTTAATGCAGCAAGATTTGTATAATCAAAACCATGAAACAAATTATCAAGCAGATGTGCAGAGATACTGTCTGTTACTTTTAGAACATTGTTTGCATATTTCTTAATGTTTTGATCTTTAAATGTAGAACAAATTTGGCAAAATCGACTCACATCTATTAAAGTATTAAACAAATTTTCAGGTGATTTTAGTTGATTTTTGGTTTTTAGAAAATTAATTAATGTTTCTGAGAGTTCTTTACCTTTGCCACCAATTTTTTTTAATTCTTCATCGAGATCTTTGAGATTATCTAGCATAAATAAATACTGACTAGCAATGTCAATGTTACCAAAGACTTTCGGGTACTGCTTGACTAAGGCTTTAGCTTTTTCTGCTGATTTATTAAGCATAATTCTTACTTACTTAAGGTTTTAATAATCAGTTTAGACGAGTATATGGACTAAGTGATCAGGAAATAATGATGTAAGTGCACCATTTTTTTATGAATTAAATGCAATTTTACTCGTTGACAGTTAAAAGCAAGTGTGCGAACATTCACTCACTGTGTTAGTAAATTGAACGAGGTAATCATGAGAAATTTAAATGTATCTGAAGTAAATGTCGTCTCCGGTGGCGTAGGTGATGTTGAAGCGAAAAGTATCACAAGGGCAGATTTGCATCCTATTGTTGATGCCGTTGCTAAATTTTTCACAGCGTTAGAAATTATTTTGCGACCTGATGATATGGTGTCATTTAAAGCTTAATAAAGCGTCTGGCCGTAACCCTTTATTTAATAATTGCAGATAGAGGGTTACATTTTTCTTTTCATTATATATAAAAAGCAAAGTGTTAAGTAATATGCCAATAGGGGTTTAATTAAAACATTCATTATCACTACAAATTGGTAATAACTGTTTCCTGTGTTCCATAAAAGTTCATAAACTTTAAAAAATTCCATTTGATGTGGTGGCGATATATAGAGATATATGGTGATTATCTTTATTGTTTCTATACTGAGAATGGCAACGAGTAGCGCAATCAGATGTCTGTAGCGATATAATGTTTTCGATAATCTCTTTGGCATGCGATGGAATAAAGCGCCTTAAACGTTTATAGTTAACTATAGCTTAATAATGTAAACATTAAGACTCATTGTAAATACATACTGCATAGTTGTACAGTTCAAAAATAGATTGTTAATCAATCAAATCAAGGGGTTATCATGGATAACGATTCATTTCTAAAAATGATGATAGATATAAAAATGGAAATGCAAGCTAAAGGGATCCCCATTGAATTGCCACATATGTCTTACAAAACTTTAGGCACCGTTTACACGAATGTGACGCCTACTAGTATAACTGCTACCTTCAAGTTTAATCCAATTTACAACAATCCCTTCCAGCGCACTCAAGGAGGTATTATTTGCGCTTACATTGATGAAGTTTTTGGTCCACTTTCTTTTCTTGTTGCTAAAAGACCCGTTGTAACACTGGATCTCAATACCACGTTTATTCGCCCATATGATGAAAAGGACGAATCCGTGTTTGTATCGGCAGAATTAGTTTCACAGTCTAAATCACTGTTAGTGATGAAAGCCGAAGTTAAAACAAAAGAGGGTAAGCTGGTAGCGATCGCAACCAGCCATTCGATGATTTTAAGCGACGAACAATTAAGTAGGAAGCCATCTTAAAATACCATTGTTTAATTTAGATTGGGCTCATTTTACTTTGGAAGCTTTTATTTTTTTCATTTCTTCCAATATCTCATCGATTCTATCTTGCATAAATGTTTGTTTAAATTGTGTACGGTTTGTTGGATCTATAAACGAAATAGCATAAGAACCATCTTGCTGGTTTCTATATTGGGTTAAAATATACCCTTTAAACTGTTCATCATGATTTTCTAAATATTTTTTAACTTGCTTTTTTTCATGTATATCAACCGGAAATCTTGTTTCTTGTTGAAGTGATGATGATGGTCTTTTATGTCCCTTTGGGTAATACGTTTCTACAAGATGTTCACTATTTTTATCAAGATCAAAACGAACTGTCTTTTTGATTTTTTGTGAAATATCTTTAATTTCGACTGATCTTCCAAGCATGTATTGACTCCAATATCATTTGATTAGACATAGGTCCTAATCAATTTAGCACAATATGGTCAATGCGCAGGGAATGTTTGATAATAGTTGTGCTGTCAATGCAAACAAGAGAATTTTATTTAGTGGTTTTAGGTAATCTAATTAAAAGATTCATTGTTAGGATTGCTAACATTTGTCACCCTGCAGGATGTGCCATTCTCAAAGCTTAGAGTGCTGTTGTTGATGCCATTGATAGATAATGTTGCTGGTGTGCTATTCGCAACTTCCTGGCAATTATATGTTTTAAGCGTAATACTTTTGCCTTGGATAGCATAGCTGTCTCTGCTTTGTAAAGTAACACTGATGTCGTAATTTTCTGTAGCATAAAGAGGTTGTGCAGTAATGAGTGCTAAGGTGAAGCATGTTAATTTATACATAGTTTAAGAATCTCCCCATCTCTTTTACTAGTTCGACAACAGTAGGGTTCTATAAGTTCTTAGATCTTTACTAGTTAAAAAACTTATCAACTACTCTTTATATATTCAGTAGATTGTTAACAAATTGCGAACAATATGGTATGTTATATGAATATTTACAAGATTATAAATATCGTATGATCAAATTTGACCTAATCCAAGCATTCATGGTTGTTGTAGAAACGAATAGCTTTAATGTGGCTGCTAAAAAACTTGATAAAAGCACAGCGGCCATAAGTCAAAAAATAAATGCTCTGGAAAAGCATTTGAATGTTAGCCTGATTAAACGTGATACCCGAAACATGGAAATAACGCCTATCGGGCACGCCTACTATAATCAATGTCGCAAAATCTTTTCGGAAATCGAAAGAGCAGATAAGCTCATTAAAACCCAACATGAAGAGCCTCATGGCAAGCTGAAAGTAGCTTGTCCCCTTAAATCATTAGTACCAAAAATTGCACAATTTAAAAATCTCTATCCGGATATCGAGCTTGAAATTGATTCTAATGAAAAATGGCCAAATGTACAAAAGAGTAAAATTGATATCATTGTGGGTATCACTTTACCTGCACCGCAAGATTATGTTTGTAAGAAAATTGGAACAGTAAGATATACACTTTGCGCTTCAAAAGCCTATTTTAAGAAATATGGTAAACCTGAATCACCACATGATCTTATTCATCATCATTATATAGCGCATACAAAGAGACTCAACGATAATCAGTTATCTTTTAATAAGGGAGCCTTGATTGTACCTGTTGCGCCATGGCTTAGGTTAAACAACACGCTAGCAATGCTAGAATGTGCCATACATGATTTAGGCTTGGTTTCCTTGCATAACGTCGTAACACAAGAAGCGCTTAAAAATGGTCAGTTGATAGAAATATTTGATTCTATGCAATGTGATGAGCCTTTGAATGTATATTATCCTTATCATGAATACTTAGATCCAAAAATTAAATGTTTTCTTAATTATATCAATGAGACTTTTGTCAATTGATTTAGCATTAGCTGTTAGTCGTGTAAAAACGCCCATTTGTCCTGCTCTGTAAAGCATATAGCGCCAAACATCTTTATTTTAACCACATTCATCTTATGTGAGTGGATGCTCACTCTGACCGATGTTAGTATAGCGACATAGTTATTTAACATGCACAGGTATCGTTATGAATCAGGGTCCACAGCAGTTTGATGAGTCAGTTTTTGTTTCAACATTTAATCAAAGCTATAAAGAGGGGCTTAGCTACCTTAAAGCACACGCTGCTAATCTGCTAGATCCCATATTGCTGGGGCCATTATTTAATCGGTTAAGACATCAATTAGATTATGTTCAACTAGGTCTTTGCGTAACACATAAAGAAAATCAAGCTTTACTAAAAACGTATATTGGGGAAATGGATTTCAGGGGGATTTCTTTTTCGGCGGCGCTTCGAAAATTTCTAACAGATTTTAAATTTGAAGGCGAAGGACAAATAGTTGATCGAATGATGCAAAACTTTGGTGATAAATATTATGAGGATAATCAAGGCAAACCCAATTTTGCATTTAATTCAAATGATGCTTGCGTTATTTTGTCTTTTTCTACGGTCATGCTCAATACCGATCTGCACAATAAACAAAATAAAAATAAAATGACTCTTGAACAATTCATTAAAAATAATCGTGGCATGAACACACAAGGCAAAACCGAACATGATTTTGATAGAGCGTTTTTAACATCCATTTATAATGATATTAAATACAATGAAATCAGAATTAATCAGGAACAAAAAGCAGATACAGGATGCACACAGTATGATAAATGGTGTGCGGGGGAAGGTGGGTATGTGCCAGGGTATCTTATTTCATATTATATCTTGGGATATAAACCAAAAAATGAGCCCAAACTCGAACAAAAGACAGCGACAGTAACAATTTCAACTAAGCTAAATTAATTTTATATTATAATCTTTAAGAGGTAAATGTTATGTTAGAATTTAATCAAGACAGTGCAGAGCAAACATTAGACAAATTTGATGATGCAACTGAAGATGCCATTAAAAAAGCCATTCAGGCTGCCATTCTTGCTAAAGAAGTTGAGCGTGGTGCGATTGCCTTGCAAGAAAATGGTCAAGCAATTCTTGCAAGTTTTAACGCAAAAACCGAGCAATATCTTCCTGAAACTGTCGCTTCTAAAGTGACTGCAGCAAGCAATTTTGTTGGATATTACACAGGAAAAATGCTTCCCTATTTTATTGATTATTCAAGAAGAACAGTTGAAGCTAGCAAAGCAGCTGTAACATTGGGCATTAATGCACAAGTCGCTGCGGAGCAAGCAAGAAATTATGTAGCGTATTTACCGCAAGTGAAACAAATCGAAGATAAAAAAGAAGTCGTTAAACCTAATTAACTTCTTGAGGCGCTAGATTAGGCAAACGTGCTTAATCTAGCTTTTCTTTCCTAAATACTGACTCTGCAGATATTTTGTCTATGCACTTTAAAGATAAGTTTAAGTACACACTATAAAGCATTCAATTGTAATATTATTTGATTCTTTGTTTGATTTCCAGATGCTCCCCTTTGTTGGTAGGTCAATCATCAGCAATGGTAAAATGAGCACATTACAATCATTAAAAGAAGTTTGAAATGGGTAATTTTATAATTACTTGTATCAGCAAAACAGATCACGCCACGCCACATGAAAGCATATCTAAGGTTGGCATTTCTGGTTTGAAATATACTGTGCCTGAGGTAATAAGCTACATTTCACAGGGCGATAATTTTTTTGTTATTCATGGCGCAAAGAAAGAAAAGGTGATTGTGGCTACTTCTAGCGATGGACACAAATATATTAAATGCCAGGGTGATGATGAAATGCCGCTACGATTACTCTCCCTGCCTATATGTAAATAAAATACGCCAACTAAGTTGATTAACTTGAATAACTTTAACTAGTAAAATAGAGTTTTATATTACAAAAAGGTACAATGCCGCCAAATTACTAGAAGTAGATTGAGTGAAGTTGTTATGCCAGCCAAAGCCATTAAAGACTATTTATCCCTGCATTTTACAAAAGAACAGGCAAGAAAGAATCCGCTTATCAGTGAAGCAGAAATTGAACAGCTTACCTGGGCAGTACGACCAGGACACACGCCAGAAAAGGCAATGACCGACAATCAACGGCACGATTTAATAGAAGTAAGGCGCTGTTTATCGCGCCTTTATAATCTTGAACTACTTCAGCAAGGCGAATCCAGTTTTGATGCATTTATTGCAGTTCAAGAAAAAGACAAACCATTAAACCCGCCATTGGCTAAAGATCAATATTCTGCTTTGACCCAAAAATTTGCAAATCTTGATTCTCTAACAAGAGATACCTTGCGTGTTACAACTATTTTGACGGCTTTTCCGCTCTCACCAAAGGCAAGAGAAAATGCAGATAGGGTGCTTGGTAAGAACAACTATAAATTTGATAGCGTAGAGTTTTTAGCAGATACCGTTGATGATATCGAAAAGGCCAAAGCAATATATCCAATTGTTAATGATTTATTTGAAAAATATCCTAAAATTGAAGACAGCCTTAGAATAACAAAGTTAATGCAATCTGCCTTGTCTCATCGACGCCATTATCGGCACATGATGTACACCGAAGGCAATGAGAACATGTATCATGGGCTAATCGATGCTATTCGCTCTGGTAAACTAGATAAAGAAGCCTATGAGTTCTGGAAATTACATTGGACAGTGAATATTGCTGGGTTTAGAGGCAACGAAAGTGTTAAGGGATCTAATTACTTAACACACAATACCTTCATGGCAATGAGTCTTCTAGAGAGTATGCTTGATAAAATAGGTTCAGAGCCCTTATTGACTGCAAGTGAGATTTTAGCAGGCTATTTAAGATCAAGAGCAGACTTATTAGGATTAGAACGGTTTAAGAAATTAGCGCCAGAAGAAAGAAAATTATTAGCGCATATTGGCTCCATGATGAGAATGTATACGCCAAAAGAGGGTAAGTTTCTAGCCATTGCAGTGGGGTTAATGCCAAACAATATGTTGGTTGAACTTGCGAAAGCCTATTTTGATAGTGAAGACAAACAAAAGCCAACGCCAACGTATGTACCTGCTTTTTTCCAAAATGCCAAAGATAAGCTAACACAGCTTTTTAAAAACGAATTAATTATGAGATTAATCAAAGAAATGGAAAAAGCTGAGAGCGAGTTAGAGGGGGCTGATTTAAAAGAAATCAATCCAGGTTTAATCGAAAGTGCATTAACCAATGCCGTGATGATAGTAGCTTGCTTACCTTTATATTTGAGTGCCTTAAGTCAATATAATTCTAAATGGAAAAAGGGTGAAATTGCCAATGGCGATCCCTTAAGCTTCAGATTATGTGCGGGTAAAGAGTCGATTGAAAATCTATTTCCTAAAATCACTGAAAGCAAAGAATGGAAATTATTTGAAGTGCTTGAACCAGTGGTTAGCGATAAAGGTGAAGTGTCATTTGTTGCTAAACCAAAGCCTGAAATAATTGTAGATCTGCTGTCTAAAAGTGAAACTTTTATTCCATTAAAAATAAGCAAAGATAATCAGCCAAACGCAACGGCTCTACCTGTTAATGAAACTGTTGAGAAAAGGGATGTTTTAAAACTATAAGTTATTAACTCAAAAAGCCCTCTTAAGAGGGCTATATTGTCAATGTATCTGCGACTTCTTGTATACGCTAAGCATTAGCATCTGTCTGCTCTTGTATACTACGTCGAAAATCAAGCGGGTTGGCAATATTAACAAATGATTCTTTAGTGCCACCTGTCCCAATAATACTAATCGTACCATAGTTTAAAATTCGACCTAACACAGTTTGATCAACACTTATCGCTTCAATTTTTTGCAATAATGTTTCCATCGTTTGCCGTTGAATAAATCCAATTTTTACAATGACACGTTTGTTTGTGACTGCAAATTCGCTGGTTGTATATTTAATACATGCTGGTAATAAAATGATGAGCGCAATGATTACGCTTAATCCGGTATAGATAGCATCGAATCCTTTGTGAAATAGCCAAAAGCCAACAATGGCAACACCTATCGCGAGAATACTTGGCACTACGAACATGATTTTGTGCAGCTGTGTTCGCCATTTTACCGTTTCTCCAGGCATTAAGCTCGAATCAACATAACTCATATCAACTCCATCAATACTAGATTAGTGATCAGTTATTCGACAAGTGTTTATCCATAGAACATAGCAGCATTTGAAATGTCATGCAGACGTGCTTACAGCCATCGCTCTTATGAGAATCGAAAAGGAGGGCGTTATGTCTGTTGATAATGTAACGCTATCAAGTGATATAACGCTATTACGGTGATGCTATAAATAGAATGAAGGGGCCGACGAATTAAATCGTCGGCTTTATTTTTACGATGGCTTTATTTGAACTTTGATTACTTTGCTTGACATGCTTATTCAGCTCTTTATCGTTATGTGGCTTAGGTTTTACCGTAGCTTTCATAAGCAGATTAATAGGAAAGGGACTTGCGTTAACATCTTCTTCATCATCGGTAATTAATTCTTTGATTTCATCTATAATCTGGGTGATTTTAAGTTCTTGGCTGTCCTTAAATACGGATGGTTTGACGTGTTGAAGATGTTTGCTTTTAAGAGATTTAATATCTTCCTTTAAATCACTAATTTGAGATTTAATGGCTTTGATTTTAACAGCGGTCTCTTCTTTGTCATCCTTTTTATAGAGTTCGATGATCTTCTCGAATTCTTCAATTTTAGCTGCAATCATTTTTTTATTACTACGATTACTTGCTTCACTCAGTGCTACTTTCTGAGCTGCAATTTTTTGTTGATACTCACTTATCTTGGCTTGATATGTTTGCCTCAAGTATTGTAATGATTCTTTCTCAGACTCCAACTTTTGAAGCTGTTTTTCTCTGGCAGTTATGATTGATGTGGCATACATTTTCTCAAAGTCATTTGTAAAAGCATCATTTTTGAGCATTAATTCACAAACGGTGTTGAGTTTAAGTATTAATGAAAGCGTTCGTTTAGGATCTGAATTCATCATTTTTTCAAAATTGGGGCCAAGTACTATACCTAAGTTTTGAGCTGACATTTTGTTTTTTTCTTGAAAAATAACAGCTTGCTTTGTTAATTGCAGATAACTATAAAATACTTCGCCAGCTGCATGCTCATTCTCATCTGTGGATTTTGCAAGTTGATCAATGTAAAGGCTAAGTTCATAGGCTGCTTGTGCAGGATCATATTTTTCAATACTATCTTTCAACATTTCAATACTAAGCGACTCCGGGTTTAGGAGGGTGCATTCATCTAAAACTAGTTTTAATGCAGATATATAATCATGTAATGGGAATTTTTCTAGGTTGCGATCAGATGGGGTTTTTACTTTTGTGCCAGATAGAATCCCTTCAACAAGCTCTCTTGCTTGTGCTTGCGAACCAGATATTCTAAAAACACCTTCTCTTGTGAAGAGGAGAGGTTTAGACAATAATGCATTTTTAATTTCGCGAAAGACTTTTGCAGCTTGGATTGGAGTATACATGAACACACCTCAAGTAAGTGATTATATTTATAACATAGTTCATGATAGGTCAAATGATATCAGTTATTTCATACAGTCCATCTGTTGTGAAATTAAGGCAATTTATCGGATAAAGCTCGCTTTATCAGCCCCTTCTGAATATTGTGACAAGTGATAAATTATTCGTAAGAGTGTATATGAAAGTATTAAACATTCAAGAAACCACGCTGGTGAGTGGTGGTAATGAAGAAGCCCTATTTAATGGATTGGTTTTTGGCGCCACAGCTGGATTTTTTATTGGAACCTACGCTGGTGCTCGCGTTGTATCAAAATATCCGCTGCTTGCCATTATGCCTGGTGTTTTTGAAAACGCGATAACACTAGGTGCCTGTTGTGGAGCCTGCATTGGTGGCTTTGTTGGTGGTTTCACAGCAGTCTTAATGGATGATTCAAATTAATCTTTTGTGCTCAATTTAATTTCGTAAGAACGTATGTCTTTAATTTCTTTAGTACTTAAAGGGATGTTAGAGCAACGTATGGGCTGGTTTTTGCCTTTGGGCACATAAATTCTGCCAGAACTTTTAGCGACAAGTCCAATTTTATCTTTAAGCATTAACTCATAATGTATGTGCGCATCATCATTGCTGATATTTTCAAGCAAAAACTCACTAACAACAACATCTTTAAAGGTATGGTCATCATAAACATGTGAGTGATATAAACATAAATCACCTGCAATTTTGTTATTTTTTATTGCAAGACCAATATTTTTAGAAGCAAGCTCATCAGTATTAATTTTTAATTTTATTTTTCCGCTTTTTGCGAATTGATGAGAATCAGAGGTTTGAGATTTCATTTGAGTTTTATTCTGTTTTGCCAGGGCAGGTAGTGATAAACTAAAACACAGTATGATGATGCAAACAGTCCTTGCTACCATAAACTATCCCTACTTACGTCAATTTTCTTATTTAGCTCGCGTTATTTAAATGTAGGATACTTTTCTGACTTGGTAAATTGGCGAATGGACTAGAATTTTAGTTTGTGAACTATACTTAAAAAATCACAGTTTTAGCACTTTAATATAATGTATGGGTAGCGGTTATGATAAAACGCAAAAGCTTGGAAAAGTTTACAGCAATCTGCTTATTCTTCTTTATGCTGCCTCATCAAGGAGTCTGCGCGCAACCTATGACAGATCAAAGTTTCAATATCCCAATCCTTGTTTTGGATGAAGATCCCGGGCTTGAGTTGCCAGGTCGATTTCGCACCTCAAAAGATGAATACAAAACATCAGCTGAAAAGGTACCAACAAGAGAAGGGTTAGATGCATTGCAGATAATGGGTAGTGCTCAATTTTCCAAATCAACACTTGAAAATGCGTTAAAGAAAATTGATGGCCCAGTTTGGATTGTTGATTTGCGCAAAGAATCGCATGGTTTTGTGGATGGAACGCCTATCAGTTGGTATAGCAAAGGAAATCAAAGTAATGCTGGAGAGAGTGATGGCAATTTAATGCGTCTAGAGCAAATGGTCTTTAATGATCTTCGTCGACAAGGCTCGATATTAGTGTCACAAATTCTCCAGAAAAAAGATGGCGTGATTACTAAAGCGCGTCAAATCGATATGAAAGTTAATAATGCACAAACTGAATCATCATTGGTTAATCATCTTAATTTAACCTATCTTCGACTGGGCGTGTTAGATCATCATCGGCCTGATGATGAAACCGTCGATGATTTTATTGATTTTGTAAATACGCTTCCTGCGGATGCTTGGGTATATTTTCATTGTCGTGGTGGTAAAGGAAGAACAACTACTTTTATGACGATGTACGATATGATTAAAAATGCAAAAAAAGTTTCTTTTGATGACATCCTTAAACGCCAAGCCTTAATTGGTGGAAGCGATCTCATGAATATTCCAGAAAATGACGAAGACGCTTGGAAAAAGGAAGATGTTGCTGAGCGTAAAGTGTTTATTACCAAGTTTTATAAATATGCTAAAGATTCACGTGGGTTGGGTAAGAAGACCTGGACTGAATGGATTGCTAAGAATCGGTAGATTCCCTAACTATCAGACCCTCACCCATGGAACTGTTTTGCTAAGCTCAAACTGTTCCATGACCTCTCCCGCAAGCGGTAGAGGGATTTGTTCGCTTTAGCTCACTTAGAAAAGAAGATCCGTTGCCCTCTACCGCTTGCGTTCGATGTTAGGGTGAGGGCTCTTGTGATCAGATTTATCGATTACCCATAAATCAACAAAGCCTGTTTCGCCATATTCTCTAATGATGATTTACAAAACAAGGATACCTGCTTTTTGAGCTCCGCTTTATCTTTTATAGGCTGTTTGTTTTTGTCATAGGCTGTCATCGTCCCTTTATCGAGCTCAGCTTCAATTAAAGGTTCTAAGTCAGCCAATGTTTTGGTGCCATCTAGATGTGGCAAGAGCACCTTTGCAACGGGATCCAATCCTATAGGTTCATGACGGCGGTTAGTGACAAAATTTTGATGTTTTGCCAAATATCTTGCTAATGGGCAAGCAATTGGTTTTTCGTTCACATCAAGTGTATAAAGCGGTGGATAGCTAAAAAGGTTTATTAATCCCGCAAAGGCAGAGCGCATGATATTAAGATCATCATTAAGATGCTTTTTGACAAGGGTTAAATCGGTGACTTGGCAGCGAGTCATTATTTTATCGCACAAGTCATTATAGTGAATGGGGATAAAGCGATTTTCATATAAAACCAGCAATGCCATTTGAGAGATTTTATTTTTCACTTTCAACGTTATTGCGCCATGTGTGAAGGTTGCTTCTGAACCCTCAGTGATACTCTTTTCATTAAAGTTAGGATCAGCAGGTTTTCCAATGAATTGTAAATAGAAATCCTCAATATCGCTTGTTTTTAACGCACGATTGACTTGTAAATTTTGGTGACATAATAAAGTGCAACGAAAGCGTTGGTTGCGAATAAAATCCATGTATTGGCCAATAATAATAATGTTATTGACTTTATTTAATTCTTTTGAAAATTGCGGTGGTAAATTGTCTGTGTACATCGTCGCTAAAAAGGCATCAGATAAGTATGATAGTTGATGCTTATTGGCGGATTCCATAAATTGATAAAAATACACTGGTTGATTATAGCTTGATAAATGATCGTGCAATAAGTAACTATCAGATTGCTTAGAGAGTAGCGCAATTTCTCCCTTTAAAAACATGGCATAAGGTGAGTTGTCTTCTTGCAAGCCATCAGTGATAAATTTTAATAAAGAACGGGCTTGTTGAGCTCTTGTTGGCGGATCTTGAATATTTTTGGTATGCCAGAACATCATGTCTCTAACACTGTTAACCATATTCCAACCAGGGAAGGTATTATAGCTTACATAAGCAATACCATTGGTGCTGAGGTTTTCATTACAAATTTTTAAAATGCTTTCTCGTACTTCATCATTAACCCATGAATAAACACCATGGCAAATAATATAGTCAAACTTGCCTTCTTTTTCTGTAAAATCACTTATCGATTGATGTTTGAGTTTGATGTTTTTTATTTTAAGATCTTCAATTATTTTTACACCCATTTCCACTTGTTTATCAGCTAAATCAATGCCAACAAAGTCGCCACTGGGATAGTGGTATGCCATGGGAATAAGGTTACCGCCACTGGCGCACCCTAACTCAAGCACGCGCGCTTTCTCTAGCGCGACTGGGTTTAAACCAAATAGTTTGCCAAGAGTGTACAGGTGTGTTGGATGAGTATGACTAAATGCGAAGCTTTGGTAAGGGGCATTATTATATTCGGCTTCAAGCAAATCGACTTTTTTCTCTGGCATGCTGGGTCTCCCTTTATTCGTGTAGTTGCTTCTATAGTACCCACAATATTTAAGTGGGGCAAAATACAATATAAAGATAGTTAACATACTACCCAAAGGGTGATAAGCTAAATAGGAGTAGGCAAACATTCATTTGAATGTAGTTACATGGAAGTAAGAGTGTTATGCCTTTTTTATATAACCATAAACCCCGAAGTGGTTATGTTATGGCAGTGAGTAGCACGACAATCGGTTTCACAGCCGATATTCTTGATGTTCATGTGTGTGACAAACAGTTACACGACATTATTGATGAAATAAATCATTATCTATATAACTTTGGCCGTAATTGGTTCTTTTTATCCCTTGGCCGCGCTCATTATCAAAAATGTTGTCGTAGTTGGGTAAGGGTTTACACCCATTTGGATAAATTTTTAAGAGATCCGCGAAGCAATTATTCATTATTAATGGTTGTGATTGAACACGAAAAGCATAAATTTCAGCAAAGCTCATATTATGCTAAAAGATTAAAAGAGTTAGAACAGCTCGTTTCTATGGGACCCAATTTTTCCATAACATCTGCCCATTAAAAAAATCTACCAACCAGCATCCAGCCAATAATAAACAAAAGAATGCTATAACCAATTAAGAAAGCAAAAGCAGCTAGCTTATATTGGAAAATGAGTTTCTTTTGATCAACCGAAGAAATAAGAAAAGGTGAACTTTTATTGAGCCCTTTTTTGCTAATAAAATGATAACTCTCGTGAGTAGTGGGATCATTTTGTGTTGAAAAATTCCCTGCTACATAAAGGTAGTGGTCTTCATGCATTCGCCACTCAATATATCGATAATTTCCAAAAGTGCCTATAATTCGCCAAATTATATTAGTGGGTTTACCTTTGGGGTATTTTTTAAAGCCATACCAACTATCTTTTAATGCACAGGTTACTTGAGCGCCAACAGGATCGACAATGCTTTCGCCTGTGTCATCTACTAGCATAAAGGACTGAGTAGATTCCCCCTGTTCAACACGGTACCATTTATTTTTCACGCCATGGTCAATCGTATATCGATACCAAGTACATGGTAATTGAGAAAGTGGAGCTGTCGTTGGCAGCTTATTGAGGTATTTTTGCTTGCCTTCGATTTCAACATATCCTTGAGCGGCAGAGCGGATTTTTGCCGTTGGGGTATCTTCTATATTCCTGGCTTTTTTGAAGTTTTTGTACCATTGGAAAAAGAAATACAACGCAAATAAACTGAAAAAGCTAAGAATGATGAAAAAAGCTAGTTCTGGGATTTGTTTAATTGAATGAGAATTTAAACCGTATTGTTGTAAATACGCTTGTAACTGTACCATAGATAGTGCCATTAAGTTTGCTTGAACTGAGCGCCCACATCAATGTCGCGCAGCTCATCACTTGCAAATTCTAATGTTTCCAGGTGTTTGAAGCCAAATAGTTTGGCGATGATAATGTCAGGGATCTGTTCAATTCTGATATTGTTTAAAGTCACACTTTCATTATAAAGTTCGCGCCTATCGGCGATACTGTTTTCCAAGCCTGAAATGCGTTTTTGTAAATGAGTAAAAGTTTCATTGGTTTTAAGATCGGGATAATTTTCTGCCAGGGCAAACAAATTACCCAACATGCCTTTTAAATAGGATTCTGCTTGTCCCATCGCCTGGATATCACCCGATTGACGAGCCTGCACAGCTTTTTGCCTGGCTAGGGTGATTTTCTCAAGGGTTTGACTTTCATATTGCATATATTGTTTACAGGTTTCAATGAGTTTGGGTAACTCATCGTGACGTTGCTTCAACAAGACATCGATGTTGGCCCAAGCTTTTTTAGCGTTGTTTTTGAGCGCAACCAGATTGTTGAAAATGACAACGAAATATATCAATAAGAAGGTACCTATGCCTATTGATACATAGCTTGTGACAGATGACATCTCCATATGAAAGCCCCACGCATTAAGAGATATATTTATTTAGTATATATTTATTTTGAGAGTGTAATCGTGTATTTACATTGTAGGCTGGACAAAGCATTGCTGAGTCCACCATCAACTAATACCGGTTGGTACGCTTACGCTTAATCGACTTTACGAATAACGTAAATATTCCCAGCCATTGGAGATTCTTCCTGATATCTAAGCGTCTCCGATTTTTCGATCAAGACATCAAATCCGATTTGTTTACACAGTGTTTGAATATAAACAGGGTTGTGAGCATAGCGGCCTGTTGTCCGTAATTGAAAATTTTGATAAGTAGGGTTTGCAATAAGCTCATCACTTGTTAATGTTTCGATGGAGAAGCAACATAAGCCATCTTCTTTAAGAACACGCAAACATGCTTGCAAGACCTCATTTAAGCCACCAAAATAAACAAAAACATCTGCTGCTATCACTAAATCACATTCATTTGCTCGATTGCTTAAATAGCTCAAAATATCTGAGACAATTAATTTGTTGTATCCACCTAATGAGCGGGCAACCTCTATCATGTTCGGCGAAAGATCTACACCTACTATTTTGCTTGTAACATCTGCAAACAGCGGTGCGCATAGTCCAGTGCCACAGCCTAAATCTAAGATATCCATCGGGTGATTTGGTAGAAACGGGGTGATAGCTTCCCTGAGTAGTTGGGGAACGCGATATTTGAGTTTTTCTTTGACTTGTTTGTCATAGCTATAAGCATATTGATCAAAAAGTGCGCGGGTATATTCTGCGGGTGCGCCTTTCTCTAATGTTTGATTACTTAATGCTGCAATCATATGCTCAGCGGTTTTATTGCCAGGTTCGAGGGTATACGCGCGTCGGTAGTGTTCTAAGGCTTTGGATTTATCACCTTGATGCAGAAATACCGTGGCTAAATTATGGTGGCTATGGGCATGGTTAGGATTCAGGCTTAATACTTTTTGGTAGCATTCAATGGCCTCATTAGCTTGTGCTAATCCACTATAAATGACCCCTAAGTGAAACCACGCATCTATATTGTTGGGCTCTTTGATAGTCATGGTGGCTAGCAAAGGCTCAGCTTCATTAAAGCGTTTTAAGCCACACAACGTAATGCCTAGATTATGTGTTGCACCTAGATGATCAGATCGCAGCTTGAGTACTTCTTGGTAATGGGGCACCGCTTCTTGCAATTTATCTAATTGAATATAGCAATTGGCCAGATTGTAATGAGTGTCCACTGCTTGCGGATCAATACGCAGTGATTTTTGAAAGTAAGTTGCAGCCTCACTATATTTCCCTAGACGATAGAGTAATGTTCCCAAATTATTTAATGCTTGAGGATAAGCATTTTTGAGCCGCAATGCTTCGAAGTAATGGCGCATGGCGCTTTCAGTATTTCCGGTTGCTTGAAAGGCATTCCCTAAATTGTTATGAAATTCGGCGATGGTAGGAGCTTGTTTGACGGCCTTGAGTAAGTATTCCACGGCTTCGGGAAAGCGTTTACGTTGAGCATACACCATGCCTAGGCCATGTAAGGCATCGGGTTGATCTGGGTTATCCTTTAAAACAGTTTCAAACAGATCAGCTGCTTCATCTAAATGATTAAGTTGCTGTAAAGCAAATGCTTGCTCCAGCTTCTGGTTGATATCAGTTTGTTGATTTTTTGTCATACGCTTTGGAATACTCTAATATATACGTACCTTGCTTTAGCCAGTATAAGCAACAATGCATAACCATATCATCTTTTCTATATTTTTGATCTTCTGTGGTGCCGCAATATTAGCAACACTGGCACTTTACACTCGTCAATCGTTGTTGGTTGCCTATATAATTTTAGGTGTCTTGATTGGACCAAGCGGTATGAGTTTAGTCTCAGATCCGGTTATTTTAAAAGATGTAGGTGATATTGGGATCATCTTTCTTTTATTTTTGCTCGGTCTTAATCTTCAACCGCAGAATTTACTCAAACTACTACGCCAAGCAACCATTATTACGGTGGTCAGTTCCTGCCTATTTGGCGCGATGGGATATGGGGTTGCCTTAGCTGCCAATTTTTCGACTGTCGATGCTTTGGTGATTGGGGCAGCAATGATGTTTTCAAGTACCATTATTGGTTTGAAATTATTGCCAACCACGGTACTGCATCATCAACGTACTGGTGAAATCGTGATCAGTATTTTATTGTTGCAAGATATGATTGCTATTTTTACCTTATTATTGCTGCATGCTGCCAACGAAGGTGGCTTACATTTAGCAGAGCTCGCGAAGGTCGCTATAGCATTGCCTTGTTTAGTTGTCTTTGCTTTCTTGGTTGAACGTTTTGTACTTATCAAGCTGATTCAACGATTTAGTCGCATTCATGAGTTTATGTTTTTAGTCGCTATCGCCTGGTGCTTGGGGCTTGGTCAATTAGCAGAATCTTTAAAATTGTCATTCGAGGTTGGGGCCTTTATTGCTGGGATCTCCATTGCCCAAAGCCCAGTCTCGCGTTTTATTGCAGAAAGTTTACGTCCCATTCGAGATTTTTTCTTAATTTTATTTTTCTTTTCTGTGGGAGCCAAACTGAATTTAGACAAGCTTTCAGAAATATGGCAATGGGCATTATTCTTAGGCGCATTGATGCTGGTCGCCAAACCCATTGTATTTAGACAATTACTTGGCAAAATAGCCCCCAATAAACCTGCGGCCTGGGAAGTTGGGGTTCGAATTGGGCAAATCAGTGAATTTTCATTGCTGGTGGGTTATACCGCAGAAAAAAATAATTTAATCACAGATGCAGCCTATTCTTTAATTCAAGTGTCAACCATTATAACATTTATTGTTTCATCCTATTGGATTGTGAACCGCTATCCTACCCCGATTGCAGCTTCAGATAAGTTACGCCGTGATTAAACAAAGTATTTACCTAATTTTTTTGTTGTTAGGTTTGGTCAAACCTGTTTTTTCATCACAGAGCTATACAGAAGTTTTAGGTGTTGCTCTGCCTTATCAATTAAAGCTTGAGCAAACAAATGAAATGGTTAATTTGAATGGACATTCGGCAGTGAATATATGGGGCTCTAAAGCCTTTGTTGCCGCGCTTTATACCTCGCAAAATGAAAAAAAAGCGGAAATGCTACTGGTGAATGATGAGCCACTTGCCATGATGTTTTATTTTGTGCGCGATGATATAACCCCACAAATGTTGAGTAAATACTTAACGGAATCGATTTTGGTGAACAATGGCGGATGGCATGATAAAAAATTAGATAAAGCCAAAGTGATGGAATTAAAGCAGGCCATTGATAGAACCTTTAATGCTGGAGATACACTCGGTTTTTATTATTCTCCTCAAAATGGCGTCCTGATGATAGTGAATGGTGATGTTCATCGCCATTGGTCCCACGGGAAATCATTTTTTAATATGCTACTTAGAACTTGGATTGGGCCATATCCGCCTACAAGAGGTTTTAAGCGTGCTATTTTGAACTTTCCAACAAATTAACAGCGCCGTCCAACATCAATTTCTCAAGCACTACAGTTAAAATTGAACCGCTAGCCTCTAGATTAATCACTGTTTGACAAAAATATTTACTACATACCAAATTATTGTTTAGTGGTATGTCGCTTGTTTAATTAACCCGTAAAATATGTTTGTCGACTGGCATAAATGCATGGTAATCTAATAAAGATTTACACAGCTTTTTGGCGGTTAGGGGGAAAAATGCGTAGATTTAATCAAAAAGGTTTCTCGTTGATTGAGCTATCTGTAGTCGTGGCGTTGCTCGGTGGTATCAGTGCTGCTCCTGTGATGTTACCTTTGATGAGTCACTATGTTGTTGAACCTTTGACCTTTGTAGGCCCCAATGCAACAGCAATCAAAGATGCTGAAGTTTTAAAAATAGAGAATGCGCTAAACAGTAAATGCTTAGTGGATTCAAATTTAAAATCTATTGTTCAAAGTGAGGTTTACGTTTACGACCAGATACTTCCTCAAATAGAATTATTACAAACATATAATTCAAATCCAGCCCTGCAAGCCCAGATCATACAAACTAGTTGCTCCAAAAGCATATTCGCTCAAACCACGGCAGGTGTGACAAATGTTCACTACTATCTTCAAGATAAATTACAAGCATGTGATTCAAGTGTGCTTTCTGCAGCTGGATTTGATGCATGTAGAGCTAAGGCAAGACAAGATGGGCGCTCGGTCATTAATGTGACCTATAAGCTTCTTAATCAAACGCCAACTTATGTTAGCTCTGGATTAGTTGCATGTAACTCTAATATTTACAAATGTAATTAAATCTTACCTTAAGTGAACATTGTGAAATTGTTCACTTAAGGTAATGCATTTCTGATGCTATTTTCATTTGCGCAATGTTGAGATTCATGTAAGTAGTTTCAAGTCGCTCGTAATATTAGATATGAGTTTAACTGGGTTTTGCTTGTTACGGGATTAATAAGCAATCCAAATCAATTTCATCTCACTCATTTCAATCCAAGTTGCACTTATCAAATCAATGTGCGATTGTTTCATGAAATATGACATCAAGACTACATCATAAAAATACAATGTGATATTTAACACAGTTCAATGTGTCAATTCATGCAAAGGAGATTGTTATGTCTAAACCCGGCGTTCGTTCTGGAAGCTCATCATCAACAGATTCCTCCCTTACGGAAAATATACCCTCTAGTTCTGGCCATTCACAAGAAATTTCGATTGACACACCTAAAAAAGTAAGAAACCGTACAAAATACAATGACATTCTTGTGCCTGATTTTAACGATCGTGTAGAACTTTCGTTGCAGGTTATCCCTATTATCAAAATGAGATTAGCAGGCAAAGAACCTAATCCTAAAAATGTGTTTGAGGTGATTAGAAACTGGATTGAAGAACAAGAAATGAGAATGGCAGTTCAGGCAGGCATTCTTGTACAACCCGCTGTGAAGGATGCTGCACCGGCTCCAGAAAGCGGATCTAAGGTAGCCACAACCATTGATTCTCCATTGTTGCTGGCCTATTTAACACATGCGTTAACCATTCCTAGCATTATTGCCGATGAAGTCCGTTATTTTGAGATATCTGATAGCAGTTCATCAAAAGAAGCAGAAACTGCCGGCGTTATGGCAAATGATGTGTGGAATGCACAAATCGTAGCTAAAAAGAAAGCTTTAGGCGATATGGTAGCTAAAGTAGAAGAATGGTTTTCTATATCACCAGAGCCTTTAACCTATCAGCAAATGAATCACAGAGATCAATTGAGAAGCTTTGAACCGCTAAGCAAAGAAGACAAAGAAACACGAGATGAAGCTCGCAGTAAAGTGCGTGGTTTTCAGCCTGTTAGTGATTACAGAGAAGATGCCGCTGTTGCATGGGCAACGGAAAAGCGCTTTAGTGCTGCAAAGCAAACCGCCCATAGACAAATGAGTGAACATACTGAGAGAGAACGTATATTGATGCAAAAAAGGTTAGGGATCCTTCCTATTTCTGCTACTCGCCAAGAAGGGTTATTGGCAAAAGCAGGCGGATTAGTGGGAATTGGTAAATGGCAAAATGATTTTGAAACCGAAATACTTGAAGTGGATAAAGAATCAATTTATGCCGATTATCCAGTCAAAAAGTTTAAACCTAAGCCAAGTCGTGCTCGACTAGATCCTGATCTAAAAAGAACGGACTATCCAGATTATCAAGCAGTTACCTATCCTGAAAGGCGTACTAAAGCGGTAGCGGTATTAGAAGATGCTGTGCCTAAGCGATTCTTTGCGCATTCAGTATTTACTAAAGATCCAGAACTTGTTGATATATTTAAAAGTCGTCTTGAGAAAGATAAAGCTGAATATTCTGATAAAAGTAAAGATAGCAACTTCACAACGGCACGCTATAAACAGCTAATGGAATTAGATAAGGACAAATCAGTAGAAGAGCGCGTGAAATGTCTACAAACAATAGAAGATCGTGAAAAAGCTCATGCTGAACAAGAGGGGCGTGAGCTGACAGAGGTATTTTCTAGATTGGCTATCAAATAACTTGTATGGAATTTGAGGGTTCTTTTGAGCCCTCATTTACTTTTGAGTTTGCTAATTTAAAATCATGTGGAAGGAGGATACATCCATTTGGCAAATAGTTTTGCCATGTAAGGCATCACGACATAGGTCATTAAAATTACTATAATTGGTGTAGTGACTAAAATTCGCAGTACCAAGGGTAAATTTCCAAGAAGTGGTTGGGTTGCAAGATTAAAAGCTATCAATAAGGGAGTGATGGCTAACCAGGTAACAATCGCCATTTTATAACGTTTAGGCGGAATTATCGCATTACAGCGAGGCAGCGCAAACCAGGTTTCTAATCCACTGATGATCTGTAGTTTAGTCGGCTCTTTAATGAGCTTATCAATTTTTTGAACCCATTCCTGTCGTACTGGTGAATGTTCCCAATTTTTAAGCTCATCTAATGTGGCAAAGCGAAAAACAATGCGATAGTGCATACCACCTTTTATTTGTGGTAGGTGAACATCTGTGCCTAGGTAACCCGGAAATGTTTTGCAAGCATCAATGATGCCTCTTAAAACATTTTCAAACTCTTCCTTCTTTCCAGGCAACACCTCTCTGTCCACAACAACAGAAACAGATTGCTGGGTTACATTGATGGTAGTCATGAAATCTTATTCTCCGCTGATTTTACTTTATCTCAATTTAGCTTAACCAAAAATATTATTCTTTAGATGACGCTATAAAACGTTGTTGCTACATAATAATGCAGCAGACTAAATTGGTGGTAGGTCAAATTTTAAACTCGAATCTATCACCTAGGGAACTATTTGCAAATACACAGAGTCACACATGTATATAAAGAAAGCGTTGAACAGCCAAGAGTGGTGGTGAATCATGACAGAGATACCAGTGATATCTAACAATACGGTAAAAGATCTGTGTCACTTTTACTTACATTTAAAAAGTAAACAGCATCCCGCTATCAAGGCACACCCTAGTAAAGATAAGCCAACTATACTCATTATCGGCGCAGGTTTATCAGGGATTACTGCCGCAAAGGAATTAACCCACCATGGGCTTAATGTTATTTTGGTTGAAGCAAGAGATCGCGTTGGTGGCAGAATTCATAGTTTGCATATAGAAGATGGCTCCTTTATTGAATTAGGAGCGCAATTTGTTCATGGCGTTAAGAATAATCCGCTTTTTAATATATCAGAGCACTATCATCTTGATGTTAAGCCTTATGTCAGAAGTAATTGGGCTGTTTTCGACATGCAAGGGCATGAGATAGATAAAACACAGCTCACGGATTTAGTAGATGAATACAAAGAGCAGATAAAAGCGTTAACATTGACGCGACTTTCAGATGATAAAGATCGTTTTACCGTTGCTGATCTCCAATATATTGATACCCAACTATTGAAACAAAAAGCTATTCAGTCTGGCGATTTAGAATCTTTGGCAAAAATGATTAGTATCAAAGAATTAAAAAAAGAAAAGTTATTTTCGTATAAAATGGGAACAAATAAAAAGGAAAGTGAAAGTAATTTTTTAGTCATGAATGGTTATGACAAAGTAACCGAGGGTATGTATTCAGAAGCTAAAAAAACGGGTTTGCTGCAAGTCTTTCTTTCAAATGAAGTTCTCAAAATTGATCATACTGGCGAGGAAATTATCGTTCACACTCACACGGGTAGTGCTCATCGAGCTGATGCGGCTATCTGTACGCTACCATTGGGTGTCTTACAAAAAGGGAATGTTATTTTTGAACCGCCATTACCTCTATCTAAAACAAAAGCCATTAACGCATTGAGCTGTGCAAATCATAATAAGGTGATTCTACAGTTTGAAGAGACATTTTGGGATGATTATTCTCATTTTGTGGTGTTATTTGATCCTACCCTTGAAGCCTGGCTTGATGTTGTTAATTTACAGCATTTCACAACTGAAAAAAAGCCAGTTTTAGTTGCATCAATTTACGCGAATTCTAATAAAGATTTACCAGAAGATAAGTATCTGATAAATCACTGCGTCAATTTATTTAAAGATATCTATACCAATACATTCAGACCACTTAAAAAATCATGGGTAACACATTGGGATAAAGATCCCTTTTCATTAGGTTCGTATTGCTATCACCCAGCGGGTAGTTCTTTAGAGGATAATTCTGTTATTGCAACACCATTAGGTCGATTAATTTTTGCAGGCGAACATACGCATCGTTCTCCTTCAAATTTACAAGCAGCTTATCTTTCAGGTTTAGAAAGTGCTAAGCAAGTTGTTGATCAGTTGTTGTTTATTTATCAAGGTGTTGCAAAGCGTTAATCAAAATATACAACAAAGTATATTGAATCATGGCTGTTATATCTTACAGGCAAAATAGTTATCCTATAAATTAGGATAACTAAAATAAAATTATATATGCAAAGTTAAATTAAGATTGGTACAATTTGGGCATCATAAAGCAAACATGTCAGGGAGTGAATGATGCTTTTAGGTGCTACCGAGGCTAGCAAAGATATCACTGATCTTGAGCGATTAATTTCTATTTTGACGACCATTGATTTTACTGCAGTGAAACAATCTGAAAATGTTTTAGACATCTTACAGCGTCTTT
Organism: Uncultured Candidatus Berkiella sp.; assembly: GCA_964606325.1. Taxonomy (GTDB): domain Bacteria; phylum Pseudomonadota; class Gammaproteobacteria; order Berkiellales; family Berkiellaceae; genus Berkiella. Next base: position 37,963 of record CAZSGE010000010.1, on the reverse strand, counting down.
TCCCCCATATCCCACAAGCACAACTTATTGAAACTGAGAAGCAAGCTGCGAAATTACTTGCAGACAAAGCGCAGAAATTACAATCACTTGAGAAAAACGAGACCGATAACCAGGGCTCTTACTTTTACGCTAAATTGACATTAGCCATTGCCGCCACGGTTGGTGGTGCCTACTTTGGTGCACCTTTAGCTGTAAAATTAAGTACAACCGCGCTAACACAACTCTATACTTTTATATTTGGTGTGCCCAACCCCAGCAGTTTAACTTATGGCATTTTGGGACCATGCACTAAATTTTTAACGTATATTTCAACTAAATATGGGCCTTATTTTTTTGGTGTGACAGCTGGTCCTACTGTTTATAACGCGGCATCAGTGATCGAGGGGCTGTGCAATAGAGTGGCTTATTTAAAGCGATTGATTTGTAGTGATAAGCCAAAAACGTTGCCATTATCTAGCAAAAGTGCAGATGAGTTGGTTAAAGAATTTGAAGAACTTATGATTGTCGATAGCAAAATCGAGGAGCCAGATACATACGAAATGGATACTATCGCGGGTTCACAGGTGGAAATCTGTTACAATTATAAGAAATCACAGCAAGGTACAACGAATATTTTACAAGAGAGTACACCTCATCTCACACAAAATCAAAGCACCGAGCAACACAAGCGTGCTCCTGTGTAACCATAAAGCCTTCCGTGGCCTGACTGATGAAACGTTATGAGTTTCTCATTTTACGAATGACAGTTTTAGCTTTTAACGTTTTAATCTTGGCGTCAGCATAGACATCCAAGTCGTTTAGATCATCCATTAAGTTATTTGTGACGGTTTGTTTATCTTGCCCTTGTGCATCTAGTGCCGCTTTAAGTTGTGTGGCAACATATTGCTGTACCATGGCTGTGTTAAACTCATCCGTGCTATGGATAAGCGGGGATTGTCTTTCAATTGTTTCGAGTGTTTCTACTTTAGCAAAATGCGCTTTAATACGATTATATTTTGCAACAAAACTTCTATCACTTGCGATTAAAGTTTTTGCTAAGGCATCAACATCTCGATCGTTATTTTTGTTACTGAGACCTAAATTTTTATCTGCTGTTGCTGTTATCAGCAACAATATGAAAGATGAAGTTGCAACAAACACGGAAAAATAGAAAATGGGTGCCCAAATATTTGTTGTTAGATAGGCAAGTGCTGCAAATCCTAAAAAGGAAAAAGTGCTAGCAACCCCTATTTTATCCTTCGATGCTTGCTGTCGCGCTATGGCTTTGGCTTTATCATCGTTTGGATTTTGTTCATCATTAGCGCTGGGTGCTGAACTGGCGACGGGGGTATTTTTCCCAACAACAGGCACATCATTTTTTGCTTTGCGTCCACGTGGCATTTTTGTACTCCTAATCATTAGTAAGTTTTTGAACTAAGTGTGTGCTAAACATGATACTTCAAATAGCAGATTAATCCATAGGGTGCGTCTAAAATGAAGGCTTTATCAAGTTATTTTTCTTCTACAGTGAAAAAGTATTAATATCTATAACAGTGTATATGCAAATCATAAAACGCCTTAAAAAAGCGCCTAGACCTATAGCCAAACTTTCTATATTTATAGCTTTCATCAGGTGATAATGATAATTGATGTCTTTCTGTTTTAAGACTCATGGAGGAATACATCAGTGGTAGATGAAATTTCAACTGATTAAGTGGGCTACACGCAAGGCTAAAACCGCCATTCTTTAGGTCAACTTCATGCCTACTCCATTGAGATAAGTCACCATGTTTTGCCGTTTTGTATAATGGTGGTCAAATGAGTGATGTTAAATTGCTTATACAAAATCTCTTAGAAGCCATTAAAGAATTACAAAGTTTATTCGCATTAGTAAATGATGATGATTCTGGTTTGTCAAAAGAAGAAGCTAATAAAAAGCAAAGTCAAGATATCAATGCGCAAAATGTTCCCTTGGAAAGTTCTGAAGTTACTAAGCAAAATACTGATAACAATCAAAGCGATGCAAATGCAATCGATGATGAGAACGAAAGAACAAAAATTGAAAAAATAGAAACGGCATCTGAAGGAACAGGTGAACTAAGCAGTGGATTTGCATCGCCAGTTATTGTTAATGTAAACAACAACTATTTGGTTGAAAATGTTCAATCTATTGAAAGAAATGCCTCAACCGTTGAAAGAATTACATTTAAATCGGGAATCTATATTCCATTCATAGAGTTTATTCCAAATAAAATAGTTTTGCCTGCCATACCCGACATACCAGTTCCTGTCAATCAGCCACCAACAATCACTAACCTTCCCGCGAACATCAGTATTGAAGAAAACAGTTTTAGTGTTGTACTTGATGTGAACGCAACTGATGCAGAAGGAGAGACAGAAGGGAGCGGCTTAAAATATAGTCTGAGTGGTGTTGATGCTGATCTCTTAAGTATCGACATGAACACAGGATACATATTCTTTAAATCATCACCCAATTATGAAAACCCACATGATGTTGGTAGCAATAATGTATATAACATTCTCGTCACTGTTACAGATAAAAACGGTACCGGTTTAAGTAATGTTCAAAGTCTAACAATCACAGTTACTGACATATATGAAGGTTTGTTTAGCAACGGTAGCGATGCAGTTGACTTTAGTAACCTTACAGTTGATCAAATCGCAGCAGTGAATAAGGGAGAGGATCTCTATAACGCCTTAAATGGTGATGATATCGTTATTCTGACCAATGAGGAAATTATACCTGGAACAACGGTTAGCTATGATCCTTTAGAAGTATTTAACGCAGGCCCTGGTAACGACTCGATAACCGGGCAGGGCTTAGATGATATTATCGATGGCGGAGATGGTGATGATAACATCGTTGGTGGCGCAGGTTATGATTTCGTCAGCTATACATCAAATATATTATGGGGAAGTGTTGAAGCAAATATTGGGTACACAAACATTGGTTCAGTCGGCGCATTTATCGATACATTCTCTGAACTTGAAGGCATCATCGGCAGCGATTATGACGATGATTTAAGTGTAAAGTTTTATGGCGACAATGGGTATAATTTTTCAATAGACGCTGAGCTAAATTTTGTTCCCTCGGCTGCCGGAGAATCTATCATTGTCAGTAGTTACACTTTAGATGGGCATATGGGTAATGATAAGTTGACCATTAGTGCTTATGGTGGGGATGGAAATAACGATGACACGATGAATGAAGTCCCAGCTGAAGCTATTTCGCGACTGGGCGGCAATGCCGTTGTTACAAAAAATCATGTTATAGTCGATGACTCATTCATCTTCAATGATACAGTTCTTTTTTATGCTCAGGGAGGTGCAGGTGGTGCAGAAACGCTAATCACATCAAACGATCCCTTCAATGATCTCTATAATGGTGATGCGGGCAGTGCGGTTGTTTCAAGTAATACCATCACTAAAGGTACCAATGAGATTACGCTTAAAGCTTTAGGCGGCGAAGGTGGCTTAAGTAAGCTTGGTTTTGCAGGAGAGGGGGGAGATGCTGAAGTTTCAAAAAATAATAACCTTGAAGGTAACACGGTATTACTCATCGCTACAGGTGGTAAGGGTGGAAGCACACTTACCAATGCTCCTATCACGGGTGTCGGCGGTAAGGCACTTATTGATCAAAACCTGAATTTAATGGGATATCAAAGTGTTGTATTAAAAGCTTATGGTGGCGCAAGTGGTGATGGTGTTTCAATTACTTCAGGCGGTAATAGCACGGTATCTAATAATACTTTTAATGAAAATGCGTTAATTGAAATTGAAGCTTACGGCGGAAACACGGGCATAGGTGACGAGGTGAGCAGCGCTGCGCAAGGAGGAAGCGCACATATTGTTGGGAATGTAACCAATGAAGATGAAAATAAGAATATTTTTGTTAAGGCTGTGGGCGGCTCAGGCAATGACTCTACCTATGGTCACATGGGCGGTATAGCTGAAATCGATTCAAATGAACTGAGAGCAGTTGAGCATATTGAACTTATATCGCAAGGCGGATATGCCGGCGATTCAATCTATAGTGATAATAATCGTGGTGGTGATGCTATTCTCACTTGGAATAGGCTTTATGGTGCGCACACTTCAGATACGCTCATTACTCTAACGCTTCAGGGAGGCGATGCCGGCACGGCCCAAAATTGGGTGGCAGATCAAGGAGCGGGCGGAAGCCTTGTCGGTGAGTTTAACCTAGTTGAATTAGGTTCAGCTGATGATACTGTTAAAATTAATCTCATACCAGGCTTGGGTGTTAGCGTTGACAACCTTGGTATTCTAGGAGACGCAGGCACCGTTACCTTTGCATTTAATGAGTTTTTAGGCGGAGGTGGCTTTGATACACTCGACTTTTCTGGTAGTAGCACTTTGGTTGGATTTGATTTTAATTTCGTAGACAGCGTTTTTGAAGTGCAAAATGATCCCTATGATGATGCTTTCAATTATTTTTCTGAATTTGAGCGTTTCATTGGCTCAGCAAGTCTCACAGATACAGCAACATTTTTTAACAATCTAGCACCAACGCAGGATCCAATCACAGCGACTTTCGCCTACAATATTTCAGGAAATGTTACGATTATCGTAGATATTCACCCATCAGATTTAACGTTTTCTGGAATTGAGTATATCGAAGCTACTCAATCGACAGCAGATGTGCTTGATATATCAAGTTTAACACAGGCCCTAAATGATGGTTTTATAACTGGCCTCTCTCTTGTTGGTGATATTCAAACTGGTGCAGATGTTAGTTTTTTTCTTAATGGAGATGCCTTTAACTATCATGTTAGCAAATTTGAGATAATACAATTTGGATCTGTGCCTCTATTCGATAACACACAGAATATTGTTAACTTTAATGCATTAACAACACTGCAACAAGCTTACATCAATGAAAATGTTGGAGTTGATATTTATAATGCATTGGCTGGTAATGATATTGTCACTTTGCCAGATGCGCCAGCCACACCGATTCTTGGGACCACAGTAGACTGGGATCCAAATCAAGTATTCTATGCAGGAACAGGTGACGATACCGTAATCGGTGGTAGTTTTAATGATTTAATTCATGGTGGTGCGGGTTCTGATCATCTTAGAGGTGGTGTTGGGAATGATACTCTTTTCGGAAATGGGGTGGATACAACAGCGGGATACGCCTATAACATCGGCAGTTATAGATTATTTTATGATTATCCAAATATTATAGGTGTATCCTATGTTGATGTTAATAATGGCACAGTTTACAAAGAAGGGGTTGACACACTTGAGGGTATCACGAAATTCCAATTTGAAAATCAGGTATATCAGGAATTTGTAATCGATTATGAGGTCGGTATCTATGAAAGGCAAGTCTACTTTGATATAGAAAGCAATGGCATATTTATTGATGCTGGGCAGTATCTTCCTCCTGATTTTTTCAATATTATCGGAGATAGCACTATCAATGCCGATTACACTACTAATGTGGCCGTGCTTGCCGGGCTGGGTAACGACACGATTTATGCTTATTCATCAGTAAATGCAACGTTTGTTGGCGCTGAAGGTGATGATGAACTGTATGGAAACAGCACTACTATAGCGAGTTATGCGTTTACACCGCTCAACTATTTTATTAACTTCTCTAACATTAGTAATAGTGGTTCAATTGAATCTATCGTTAATACGGTGAGATATGATGAAGGCACAGACAGTTTGTATGAGATGAGTAATATTACTTTTAATAACTACCAATACAAGCTACATATTGGTTTTGAAGCACAAGAAGATTATCAACTATTGATGGATGATGCTGATCTTTCTAGTACCCTTACAGCCGTAAATAAAGTAGGTGTATTAATGGAAGGGTTGTCGGGCGACGATACCTTAATTGACTCATACTCGCTTGGTACACCACGTGAAAAACTAACCATTTTAGTTGGCGGGGAAGACAATGACACGCTGAGAGATGCAAATGTAACAGACGAAGTTGTAGCGGGTTACCATTTTAACATTAATAATTACTTATTTAATCCAATTGTAGATTCAATGGAAATTACACATATTGGAACGAATTTTACCTATAATGAAGGTGTTGATACCCTAGAAGGAATAGATAGATATATATTTGCTTCTAGTATGTTTAACGATAGTGTTCTCGGTACTCAGGATTATGCGGACACAAGAATTTTTATTGATATATTCAATAATGACGCTTTAATAGATATCACCAATGATGCTCAAAATATGGCGTTAATGCTGCAAGATGGTGATGACAACTATATTGATATATTGAACAATCATTACAATACTGTCGTTGGTGGAGAAGGTAATGATTTTATAGAAGCTGGGGACAAAACAACAGTTGGTTATGCATTTAATCCGGCGCTTTATCGTATATCACTTGATGGGGCTAGTTACTTCATAGAAATGATTAATCCTGGAACACCTCTTTATGATGAGGGAAAAGATACAGTTTCCTCGCAAATCAGTAAATTCGATTTTGGGCAATATCATATTGAATCTGTAAATACAGTATCAAATATAGCGGAGCAAAATAATCAATTGATCATCGCTGCCTCTAATTCGCCCTTAGAGACGCAACAAATGCAATTTAGTGTGTTAATGGGTAATGATGAAAATAATGCCTTGTCTGATACAGGGTTACATAATTTGGTGATTGGCGCTGGTGGGAATGATGAAATTGTTGGTAATAATATTGATACTACAGTTGCTTATGCGTTTCATGTGGGTGAGTTTAGCATAAAAGAAGAGGGTGCCTCGCTTGTTATTGAACAAATGAGCAAGCGCAGGCAATATTCAGAAGGTAAAGATACTTTATCTCAAGTTAAAAACCTTTTCTTTGCGAATCACCTTTATCACACACTTCAAACAAGTGGATCGCAGGCAAGTGCAAGTAATACTTTAATGCTATTAGCTAGCGTTGATGCAGATACGATGGGGCTAAGTAATGTCGCACTTGTCGGGAATCGCCTCGATAATGAATTAACCGATACCGCAGTTGGGGGTAAAAACAATATACTGGTTGGCCATGGCGGCAATGATGTTTTGTTTGGGAATGTTACAGATACGACCGCAGCTTATGCATTTCATATCGTTAATTATATCTTGAGTGAGGTTGATTTTTCTAATTATGAGATCAGATATATCGGTAGCAATTATTCGCAGGATGAAGGCGCGGATACCCTCATTGGCATTAACAGACTTAATTTTGGTAGCCAACAATTCAATTCCGTTGTATTTAATAATGGTACTATAACACAAGATAACCAAGTTGTGGTTTTGTCATCGCCGTTGAGTAGTTACATTGAGAATATTGATGGTTATAAAGGGGTGGTATTATTTGGAAATCAAGGTAACGATACCCTTAATGACAGTAAGGGCTACAATGGTATTTTGATTGGATTGGGTGGTAATGATGTATTGATTGGTAACGGCATCAACACAACTGCGGGTTTTGTAAATGATCTTACAACTTATTCGATATATTCAAATGGGATGAACATCCTGATTGCCAATTCATCTGGTGATCTATTCGCAAATACAGGTGTTGATAGCGCTGAAAGCATCAACAACTACCAATTTGGTGAATTATTGTATTCATCTTTTAGATTTGATTCAAATTTCGCAGATGATGATAACCAAATAGTGGTGAGTGCTATCGGAAGTTTCAGTCAGTCAATTACAACTGATCTATATTCAAATGTGGCAATTATCGCTAGTCGCGGCAATGACACCCTTAGTGATGTTACTGGTGGTGCAAACAATCTATTAATCGGTCGTGAAGGTGATGACATATTAGAAGGAAATGGCATTTCAACAATCGCAGGATACAGCTATTTGCCCGCCGCTTATCGTATTGAAAATTTAATGGGAAATAAGTATGACGTAGTGCATTTATTGAAGGATGCATATATTTATGAAGGTTTTGATGCTTTAAACAATGTTCCTCAACTTAATTTTGCGGGTCAATTTTATGAATCGATTTCTAATCTAAATGTGAGTGAAGATTATCAACTTGTAATAGGCATATCAACAGGTGATGATATTACGGTAGCAGACTTTGTTAATGTGACTATTTTAGGTCAAGAAGGAAATGATATGCTTAGAGATGATGCGTTTTATGGCCCCAACGTGCTTATTGGTGCCGAGGGTAATGATAAACTTTTTGGTAGCATATCTTCCATGAGTACCATCGCAGCTTATGCGCACAACTTGGCTAATTTTGAAATATTGAACGGTGCCACTCTTATAGTAAATTATATTGGTGAACGTACCTTTATGGATGAGGGGCAAGATGAATTGCTGGACATCTATAATTTCACCTTCGGTAATACGCGTTTTGGTAAATTTGAATCAGATATTATGAGCCTTGCTTCAGGGGATATTCTGCTTGAGGCTTCTAACATCATATTAGATGAGACAACACCGAATAACATAACTTTATTCGGCACTGATGGCGCTGATATATTTGAAAACAATAGTGCAAGAGGGGTCATATTTATCGGTGGCGCAGGTAATGACGTTATGATGTCGCAACCTAATCTTAATACCATAGCAATGTATGCTAACAATATTTATGATTATGAATTTTCAGGTTCGTTGCAAAACCTTATTATTAAAGACATATCAAATTTCAATCATAATGAAGGAACAGACGCACTGACGGAAATTCCTGTATTTGATTTTAATGGCAGTCGTTTTGTGGCATCAGATTCAGATTTTACCCATGGAAGTATGATTTATATTGAGAGTTATGAAAATTCAGATAACCTTGATAACCTCGTTATTATCGCTGACAATCAGAATATAAGTGAGAACACCCTACAAGGTGGTTTACACCGTGATATTCTTATCGGCGGAATAGGAGCTGATGCTTTATACGGTAACGAAGGTGACGATATCCTTGTTGGCGGTAAGGAAGATGATACTTTAAATGGCGGTATCGGAAAAGACAAGTTTGTATTTACCCCAGGTGATGGGAATGACATTATAGAAGATTTTAGCGAAGTTGACGATGTTGTAGATCTTAGACATTTTTCATCTTTCTTGGATTTATATGATACAAATTTAAACAATATTATCGACGCAAGTGAATTTATTCAATTTGCCAATGATAACATTGTTGCGTCAGTGACAGACACAATCATCACGCTTAATAATGGCGAGATAGGTGAGAGTGATACAGTCATAACTATCAACAACATTCTACCGCTGAGTGCTGATAATTTTATTTTTGCTGGCCCCCAATATGTTCCTAGTTTGCCCCCCGTGGTGCTAGATTTGAGTGGTGATAATAAAGTAGATTTACTATCTTCAAATGACTCAGGTGTGACTCTTGATGATTTATTTCACAATGGTTCAAATCTAAGTGTAGGCTGGGTAGGTCCGCAAGATGGTTTATTAATGTATGATCCTGAATCTACTGGAAAATACAAGGACATAAATCAAATTCGTTTTACCGAATATACCCCTAATGCTAAAACGGATTTAGAGGGGCTAATTGCATTTGATACCAATAATAATGGGCTGTTAGACATCGATGATCAAGCCTACAATCAATTTGGTGTCTGGCAAGATAAGAATACAAATGCAAAAACGGATGCGGGTGAGTATAACAGTTTAAGAGATTTGGGGATTGTGTCTATTGCTTTAACCTCAGACAATAACCCTCATATCAATGCAGGTAATACAGTCTATGGCATCGCTGAATATAAATCTGCCGATGGCTCAGCTGGTGTTGCAGCAGATGTAGGACTAAATATCAGTAAATCTACTGATGCTATCCACTATGGCGACGTGATTGATGAAACCACGACGTTAATACCATCTACAGAAATCGCTTCACAACCTGCTTATGAATCTGCTTCTCAAGCAGTTCACATCGATACAGTATGTATTCCCGCTGCAGAAGTCCAACAAGCTGTTGAAATCAAGCAAATCGAACAACCAGTATTTGGTTAATAAAGCGAATATCCTTAGGTCCAGATGTAGGCGTTCAGCTGAAGTCACTATTCATTCAGATTATCTTGCTCTAGTTGGCTTTAAGTTTTTGTAATTTAAATTGAACGTTTTCAATCTCACTTGCGATTGTTTCGATTGTCTGATTGAGCGAATTATTTTCAGTTGATTGTGCCTGTTGCAATTTTAACTTGTAATTGTTTAAGAGCGTGGCTCGATAAAGGTTTTCCGCTGCGATTTTTGGCTCATTTTGAAGTGATTTTAATTTAAAATAAGATAAAAAATCTAAAAAAACCGGTTGTCCTTTCATTTCTTCACGCCATAAATCAATACATGGTTTAGAGAATGATTTACCTTGTTCAATACTATTCATAAACGCAATAAATTCGCGTAACTGAGTAATAGTTTTAATAATTGGAGTTAAATCGCTATCATCAGTCACCATGGGCGCTAATAGCCGATAATTTTCATTTTGTTTTTCTAAAATTGCCAGAGCATGCTCTTTTGCTTTGATGAAAGCCAATAAACCTTTAATTTTATAATCATAAAAATAATACATTCTGTTTCTCTTACTCAAGTTATTTAATCAAGGTTGGCGTTAGCCGTTACGATTTGATAAAAAATATTATGGGGCACATTGCATTATGTTGTAAGTTACCACACTACGTATTTGGCGTCAATAATTAGATGAGTAAAATCATAAGGTTAAGTAACTTTTTGATAGTTGCGGTATGCTCTGTGGTATTGCTTTGTCAATACTAAGAAGTCATTTTCCTTCGATGAGGCTTTTTCACAATTTCACTATCACTGAACGTGCGCGTTGCCAAGGATACCAGCTTTGGCATAGCGGGTGGCTCTTCGAGCGATCTTTTTTCTCGTTTGAACTTTTTCAAAAATTTCCGTGATGCTGATGGAGAGAGCTCAGGTGAGGTTGATTCTTCATTCTCAAGAGTCAACTGGTTGAACTTGAGTTGCGCAAGTTCTGCTTCGCAGTGCAGGAGCCTGTCTTCTAAGCTTTGATGGGTTATCTTTAACTGGCGAAGTTCATATTCCGCTTGGTGAAGTCTTGTTTGAATAGACTGACTAAACTGGCGGGTTTGCGTGATGCTAAGCACATATTGGCTCAAGTCAAAGGGGATTTTGAAATGTCTGTTAGGTTCACCACCTAAAATAAATTTGACTACCACCTCATCAAACATGCTATCGACTTGTGCTTCTTTTGAGGGAATTTGTAGAATTTGCCTTAGGACTTTAGTATACAAGTGATTTCTTGAGGCGCTATCTTTATCCGCGTCATACATTTTCCCAAGTAAATAAATCGCGTTATGAATATCTTGTCCCTGTGAGGCACGTTCAAATTGACATAGCCTTGCAACAGCATTGACAAAAAAATTCAATACGGCTTGCTCTCTAATATCAGCATTCGGATTTACGGGGTGTTGAGTTACCATATATCCTGTTGTGGGAAAAAATTCGCTCAAAATATCAAAATAATGTCTGTCTAGTTGTTCTTTAAATAGTGCTTGCTCATCGCTTGAGGCTAAATGTGTATTAGTAAGTATTGCTAAATTTGTTTTAGCGCATTGTTCATTTAATTGAGCATAGAGTAAATAGATGTTTACATCATAGTCCTCGCTCAATACAGGGTGTTTTAGTGTTTGACTCAGCATGGATGTGGCAAAAGCAACAAGTTTGCTATCTTGTTCATCGTCTAAATGTAATCCTTTTAACAAAGAATTTCCTAGGCTATTTAATGCTAAGCCTTGTTCTTGTGTGCTACTACTTGATTCGATGGTTTGTTTCGCAGATGCTAAAAACTGGTGAAGTGCTTCGGCTTGTTGAGTATATCCATGTGCAGTGAAATCCGTTATTAAGGCAATAAGGTATACTTCTATCGTGTAAAATAAACCGGGATTTTTAAAAACATTAAATTGATCAAATAAATGAGGTGTTTTTAAGTGTTCGTAGTAAAGATCTCGAAAATTGTTAATAACAAAGGAACGCAATTCTGGATTTCTTTTCTCAATGAAATTCCAATCGATTTCTAAGCATTCTGGTTCTGGAGCATCTGATGCTTTTCGCATATTTTTGGGGCTAGGCATTTTTTACACACTTATATTGCTTCTGTTATCGAAGAACTTAAACAGGTGTTATCAGGTATGGTGAAAGTTACCAGACTATATCTTTGTGGTCAAATGTAATATGACATAAAAAATATTACATTTACAAATAATAGCTCCCAAAGAGTTTTTGACTAACAAACTTTCTTATAGAGCCTCATCAAGACGACTGCTACGATAAAAATTTCATTAGATAGGATAAGAATTTTGATCTTAGCTAAGCTCTAAATTGATATAAACCTCTATTTCAAGTAAGCTCCCCAGGTAAACTCACCCAGTTCATCTTACTAACAAAAGGTATAACATGTCCCTTAAAGGAATTGATCCGACCATCATTCAAGCATTTGATCGTTTGTTAACTGAAGGCCTCGCATCTGGCGATTTTACCGCTTCATTTTCTTATCTTTATTATCATCGAAACCGAGAACTAGCTAAGGCCGGTTTTGACAGACTTTTGAGTGCTGCAGCGCCTTCGAAATTGAGAGGCTATCTGGAAACGACAGATAAACCTGAACTCGTACTCTCAGAACAGTTATGTGTTTTGCTAGATCATGCATCATCAAAAGATGATGAAGCATGGCAAAATGTTATTTTAACACTTGCTCAAAATTCTTATTGGTGCAGAACATTGGGATACCCTACTTATTTAAAGTATACGCATCTAAATGCACAATTGGCACAGCATATTGTTACAAAAGATTTTTTAGTGCACCTTGAACCCTATCATGTTGGCAAATTTTTGCGTGCACAACCTATCTATTCAAATGATGTTCTAGATTCACTATTGAACATCCAGGAAGATAATTCTAAAAAGGGTTGGGTAGATGAAGTATTAAAAAGTATTGTAAAACATGTTAGTGCTCAAAACTTTAAAGTTGAAAAATACAGGGCTTTTGTAACAAGGTTGCATGAATTGTTTGCATCAGATCGCATCTTTGCGAAGATGGTATTGAAAAATATCAATCTGTGCACTCAGTGGATAGGTAATGGCGCTATGGTGGCGTACAAACATCCTTTATTCACAGATGCTGATTTTGAAGAGTTAAGCGTCTTTTTTGAACGCTATAAATTTGCTTCAATTGCTAGACAATATCGTGGATTTGCCAATTTATCGCTGCCTCCCTTGCCTTTGGAAAATGACGATGATAACGCACAGCAAACCTTTCCACATAAGAAAGACGACAAGGGAACGCCTACGTTTAGAATTGAAACCATGTTCCCTGAATTCAAAAAGTTGTTAACCATTGGTATTGCTGCAGTAGAAAACCATCAAACAGAAAAGTCGCCCGAAGTAGAATGTCTAAAACCACTGCCTGTTTTTGTTTCATCATCGCAGATGAAACGCATTTCAAAGAGTCATTCCTTACAAGATTTGCTTTTAGAGTCAGATCCGCAAATGCAAGGATTAGAATCTGAAGTAGAGAAACTGAAATTTGGATAAAAAAAAGCCTCCTTTCGGAGGCTTTTTTAAAGAAAGCGCAATTAACCTTTTTTATGGGTTGTCGCTGCTTTGCTTTGCTTATCTGCTTTCTCTTGTTTATCAGCAGCTTTGTCACCTTTTTCTACGGTGAGCAATTCAACTTCAAACACTAAAGCTGAATTTGGTCCAATGATTTGGCCAACACCGTTTTCGCCGTAAGCAAGTTTAGAAGGAATGTACAATTCCCATTTTGCACCTGGCTTCATCAATTGAAGCGCTTCTGTCCAACCAGGAATAACGCCATTAACAGCAAATTTAACAGGCTCGCCACGGTTGTAGGAGTTATCAAATTCAGTACCGTCAATTAATTTTCCACGATAGTGGGTTGTTACAACGTCAGTGGCTTTTGGTGAATCACCTTTACCATCTTTAACGATGCGATATTGAAGACCACTTGGGAGTGTCACAATATCCTTTTTCTTTTTGTTCTCATCAAGGAATTTTTCACCAGCGGAAAGATTCTTCGTAGCGGTTTCTTTCATATCAGATTTTTGCTTTTCTAACATTTCTGTTTGTAGTGCCATTAAGGTTTGACGAATTTCTTCTTCGGTCATTAGCGTGGTTTTATCAGCTTGACCATCTTTGAAACCAGCCATGAAGGGTTCTGCATTGATTTCAATTTTTTGCTTCATGATGCTTTTGCCAACATCAACACCGATGCTGTAACTGATTTTATCTTTTTTATCTTTGAGTTGGCCACCTTTGTTCGCATCAGCCCAGGTGTTATGAGCTAATAAAAACATACTCGCGGTAGCTAGACTGAGCAGTGCACGTTTCATTGATCTATCCTTTTAATCAACTTGGTTAAGATAATGTAATATATCAAAGTTTTTTAGCCAATCCTAAATAAATTCCATTTTCGAGTGGAAGCATTTGTAATGATACGTTCTGTGGTTTTTTGCTAACTTTATCTGCATGCCAAACTGCTTGGGTTGTGCTATAGGCAAGCCACCAACCTAACCAGACTTGTGATAGATAATGTTTATCGCTGTTAATTCTGGCAAGTCCTGGTAACGTTGATAGTACATATATGGATGTTTTTAACCAAGGAGCTTCAATTTGTTTGGCCGCATTTATTAAGGGGATGGCGCCAAAGAAAGCGTGGCCACTGACTGCACGATGCTGATCAAACAAATGCCATGCATGCTGTCCGGACGGTGGTCGACCACTGCCTAGCAAGTGTGTGAATAGCGCTTGTTCTGGGACACCCACAATAACGGTTCGCAAAGAATGATTTGCCCACCATCCCAACTGGCTATTAGGTTCTAATGAAAATGCTTTATTACTTAACCAAAGCGTGGCCATATAAGCAGGAACTGAAATTGGGTAGGTTGCTATCTTGCTATAGTCGTTAATTATCGTTGAGATTTTATCGCTAAAATCATTGCGGATCTTTTGTTGCCAATAAAGGCGAAATTGCGGATCCATATCGGTATTGGCTTCTATTGTACCCACACCATAACCTATTGCTCGTTGGGAAAGGGAGCTCATGCTATAAAAGTGACGAAAGTCACAAACAACTTGCTCTGTAAAACGATAATTCGCGTTATCAGCTTTGGAGATCATGGGTTGTGTGAGTAGAATAAGCATTAAGCTTGTTAATTTATTCAACCTAAGTAAGTTATTCAACATATGAATAAAAAACCCACCTGGCTAAGTTTGTTAATGCAAAAACGCATGATGTTAATCCTTTTACTTGGTTTTGTGTCAGGTCTTCCGTTGGGTTTAAGTGGTACCGCACTGCAAGCATGGTACGCCATGGATAACGTTGATGTTGTTACCATAGGATTTTTAGCCCTGGTTGGGCAACCCTATGTGTATAAATTTATTTGGGCACCCATGATGGATAAGTACCGTCTGCCATTTCTGGGCTTAAGACGCGGTTGGATGATCACCACTCAAATAGGTTTAATCGGGGTTCTCTGTGGAATGGCGCTGTTAAATCCTACCAGCACGCCGTATCAACTAGCCTTTTTAGCACTGTGCTTAGCTTTTTTGTCTGCTACTCAAGACATTGCGATTGATGCTTATCGTACCGAATTGCTTAAACCCGAAGAAAGGGGAATGGGCACAGCCATGGCTGTGAGTGGCTATCGCATTGCCATGCTAGTGAGTGGTGGGTTAACGCTTATCATTGCCGATTACGCAGGTTTTTCTTTTACCTACTTTTTAATGGCAGCATTAATGGGGATTGGCGTTTTCGCTACACTTTGGGCTAAAGAGCCGTTGGCGCACCGTGATGTCACGCCTTCCTTCCTTAAAGCTTGCATTGAACCCTTTAAAGAATTTTTAAGCCGCAAGTCGGCAATCATGCTATTAGCTTTTGTCGTGCTATATAAATTAGGCGATGCTTTTGCAAGTACATTAACCACCGCTTTTTTACTGAAAGGTGTTGGCTTTACTTTAAAAGAAGTCGGCTACATCAACAAAACCGGTGGCTTAATCTCCACGTTATTTGGTGTGTTTGTGGGCGGCGTGCTCATGGTTAGATTAGGCCTTTTTCGCTCCTTACTTATTTTTGGGATTATCCAAGCGCTTACTAATTTCTTGTTCTATATACTGGCCATGATGGGCCCAAATACCGGCATGCTGGTATTAACTGTCTGCTTAGAAAATTTTGGTGGTGGTTTAGGCACTGCTGCATTTATGGCCTTAGTGATGAGTTTATGTAACCCGCGATTTACCGCAACACAGTTTGCGCTCATTAGTGCGCTTGCTGCTGTGGGGCGTGTTTTTGTTGGGCCAGCAGCAGGGTATATGGTGAAAGCTGTGGGTTGGGAAGAATTTTTCTTATGGACCATCGTGTTTGCTATCCCAGGATTAATTTTACTTATACAATTACGCCCGACAATTAACCAATACGAAGCAAACAAGGAAGAAACGCTTCAATCAGCCATTGAAGAGGCTAAGGCTAGCGCTTAAAGCGCTTACCCGTCTGAGAGAGAAATAAAAAATGTAGGGTGGACAAAGCCAACAGGCGTGTCCACCATCTTAAAATTATCGGGGGCAACGTTGAAAGACGTGTCCACCATGAGGTAATAATGAAAGCAGTAACACTTTTAATTTTATGTCTTTTTTCCACACTTTCTTTCGCAAAAAACAATCCATCGCAAGATAAAACTCTTCATTTTGATTTTCCTGATGTGCAAGTCGGTGTAGCAGAAAACCCCAAAGGGCCTACAGGGATCACGTTATTTTATTTCCCAAATGGGGCACAGGCGGCAGTCGATATTCGCGGTGGTTCAGTTGGCACATTTTTCACCCAAGAAAAAATGCATCAAGGTGAAGCCTATTTAGATGGTGTTGCCTTTGCTGGGGGTGGTATTTTAGGCATGGAAGCGATTGCAGGTGCCGTATCGAGTTTATACGCCAAAGAAAATAAAACCCATTTTTCCAAAATGCCGCTGATTTCAGGCGCGGTGATTTTTGATTTTACGCCACGTTCAAATAGACATTACCCTGATAAAGCATTAGGGCAAGAAGCTTTTGCAAAATTAAAGAGCGGCGTATTCCCGCAAGGTCGCCATGGGGCAGGTGTTTCTGCCACCAATGGCAAACTTTTTGGTGATAGCTTTACAAGCGCAGGGCAAGGCGCTGCGTTTGGACAAATTGGTAAAACTAAAATTGCTGTGTTCACGGTGGTGAATGCCGTGGGTGTTATTTTAAATGATAAAGGCGAAGTGGTGCATGGCTCAACGCTTTCAAAAAAAGAACTACTTGAAAAAAGCCATACACTGTTACAAGAACCTAAAAAAGCTTTTAACCCAGCAGGCGCTGGCAACACAACCTTAACGTTGGTGGTGATTAATGAAAAGCTTAGCCCACGGCATCTACAGCAAATCGGCCGTCAGGTACATCATGCGCTATCGCATGTGATTTATCCCTATGCCACCATACTAGATGGGGATGTGCTTTATACGGTGAGTACAGGCAGTGAAGTGAGTGATATCTATGCACCAGGTGAGCAGATTGAAGCGGACTTAAATGCCAAACGTTTTTACCTAGGCTTAAAAGCAGGCGAGTTGGCAAAACAAGCTGTGTGGAATGCCGTGAATTATGAGTGAGTGTTGGGACACCCATAGTAAAGTGGTGTTGTGGTTAGTGTTAGGACACTCATCTGAAAGTGAGTTTTATAATAAACTATAAGATGGATGTCCTGTTAAGAATGCTGTTAAGAATGAATACCAAAGCTTGATGTGGTTAACCATTTTGAGAAGTCATCTAAGGGCAGTGGCTGGCTAAAGTAAAATCCTTGCCCCATATCGCAACCAAATTGCTTCAACATATTAAGGGTGTCCTCATCGTTGACGCCTTCGGCAACGACTTGCATGCCTAGACTGTGCCCTAAGCGGATGGTTGATTGCACAATGTGGGCAACACGCTCATGTTGCAGGATATCTTGGGTGAAAGATTTATCTAACTTTATTTCATTGACAGGTAATTTTTTTAAATAGTTCAAAGAAGAGTAGCCGGTGCCATAATCATCTATGGATAAATTAACGCCTAATTGTATAAGTTTTTTGGTTGCCAAAATGGCACTTTCAGGTTCTCTCATAAAAGCGCTTTCCGTGATCTCAAGTGTCAGTAGTTCAGGATTCAAGTGATGGTCTTTGATGAGGCCTGAGATATATTCAGGCAATTGTTTATTGAGTAAATCTTTAACCGATAAATTAATCGACACCCCAAGCGAGTTGGATTGTGTTTGCCAGGCGCTTGCTTGAACAATACTTTTTTCAAGCAACCATAGCGTTAATTTCTTAAGATGGCCCGTTTCTTCAGCTAATGGGATAAATTGATCCGGTGTCATTTCGCCTCTGGTTGGATGAAACCAGCGAATTAACGTTTCTACCTGGGTTACTTTGTTAGAAGTTAGGTTAACTTTTGGTTGATAAAATACCTGAAATTCATTTTGCCCTAAACCCTCACGCAGTTCGCTCATTAGCGAAATTTTATTGTGATGATGAGGATCTTTGTTTTCTTGATAAAATTCACATCGCTCAACAGAGAATCTTGCCGCATATAAAGCCAAATCAGCCTTTTGGATGAGCGGGGCCGCTTGAGTACCATCGATTGGATAGAAGCTCATGCCTACTAAAACATCCAAATCAATTTGTACGGTATAGACACTGAAGGGGGTTGAAAATACTTCCATTACTTTATCAACCACTTCGCTATAATTTTTTTGATTTAATCCTGGTATTAGGACGATAAAAACATTACTCGCAAGGCGGGCAATTATCTGTGCTTCGCTAAGTTGAGATTTTAATCTTTGCGCCACATGGTTTAACAATCTATCCCCAACTTGATAACCCAGCGCTTGATTGATTTGAGGGAATCTATCTATACCAATGGTCATCACTCCAAATGCTTTAGACTCATTGTTTTCTAAGACCCGATTAAGGTAATTAAAAAAATAAGGGCGATTGGGCAACTGAGTGATGGGATCGTATTGGCTTTGTTCTGAAAATTGAAGTGTCAGTTTATTAAAAAGTAACACGGCACCGAAAGAGAGTAGCGTGATAATTAATAAAGAGCTTAAGAGAAGTAAAAGGAGTGAAAATATATTCCAATAAAAATAGAGCACGCCTAAAAAAGTTAACTGAATGATGCAGATAAATATGACATAGCTAAGGATAGCTTTTTTTGAAAATGAGAAGATATTCAAAGTAACTCCTCAGTCAGCAATGTAAGACTGTTATGCAAGTGTATCTTGCATAACAGTTACCTTATTATTCAGGGATCCCACCTTTCGTTAATTTAGCCGGATCTAATAAGCGCACTAATTCAGCCTCGGAAAGCTGCGTTAGTTCTTTAGCCACATCCATTAAAGGCACGCCTTTTTCATAAGCCCTTTTGGCGATTTTAGCGCCTAATTCATAGCCTATGACTGTGTTAAGAGCCGTTACCAAGATCGGGTTTTTGGATAATTGCTCATCGATGCGCGCTTTATTTACAGTGAAACCAGCAATGGCTTTATCTGCTAATTCAGTGGCGGCGTTACTTAATAAATGAATACTCTGTAATAAATTATACGCAATCACAGGTAACATGACATTTAATTGGAAATTGCCAGATTGCCCGCCAATAGTGATAGTTAAATCATTTCCCATGACTTGTGCGCAGATCATGGCAACCGCCTCAGGGATCACTGGATTCACTTTTCCAGGCATAATAGAGCTACCAGGTTGCAACGTGGGTAGAGCAATTTCGCCCAGGCCTGCCAGAGGGCCGCTATTCATCCAACGCAAATCGTTAGAAATTTTCATGAGAGATACAGCTAAGGTTTTAAGTTGTCCTGACAAGGAAACAGCTGCATCTTGAGAACTCATGCTAGCAAAACGATTCTCACTGACGGTGAATTTGATATTTACTTTTTGGCCAAGGATGGTTACTAAACGTTGTCCAAATTCAGGATGTGCGTTAATTCCCGTTCCGACAGCGGTGCCACCAATGGCAAGGGCTTCAATGCCTGTTAAAATTTTTCCAATCGAATCAATGTTAGCTTTAATTTGGGCTGCCCAACCACTGATTTCTTGTCCCATGGTGATGGGCATGGCATCCATTAAATGCGTTCGACCCGTTTTTGTAATGTTGTTCAATTCCTTTGCACGTTTTTGTAGCGTTTCGTATAAATGCGACAAAGACGGCAGTAAATAAGAATGCACAGCGATGCTAGCAGAAACATGTATTGCGGAGGGAATAACATCATTACTACTTTGGCTCATATTGACATCATCATTGGGATGAACATCAATGTTTGAACCGATTTTAGCTAATTGCGAGATGACCTCATTCGCATTCATGTTGGTGCTGGTGCCAGAGCCGGTTTGAAAAACATCAACAGGGAATTCCTTGTCGTATTCCCCTGATGCCGCTAAGTACGCTGCTTTAATAATCGCTTCTGCTTTTTTTGCCTCAAGCAAGCCTAAGTCTTGATTTGCTTTGGCCGCACAAGCTTTAATCAAACAAACTGCTTCAATCATTCCTCTTGGCATCACAAGACCACTGGCAGCGAAATTGTTAATAGCTCGCTGGGTTTGTGCGCCATACAGTGCCGATTCTGGTACTTGTAGTTCTCCCATGGAATCTTTAACGACACGTGTTTGTGGTTTGCTCATGCTGCACCTACCTGTTTGGTCAATTGTCTCAAGACATAATGCAAGATCCCGCCATGCTCATAATATTCAAATTCTTTTGGCGTATCGATACGGATTTTAGCCTTGAATTGTCGCTCACTACCATTATCGTCTTTTACCTTAACCGTAATATCTTCGCCAGGTTTGAGGTTTTGTAAAGAAATAGAATAGGATTCTTTACCCGAAAGCTTCAGTGATTCAGGATTTTCTCCGGGTAAGAACTCAAGAGGCAGCACGCCCATACCAATTAAATTAGAACGGTGAATGCGTTCATAACTTTCTGCTATTACGGCTTTAACGCCTAATAGATTGGTACCTTTGGCAGCCCAATCTCGTGATGAACCAGAACCATATTCTTTACCTGCTAAAATAATTAATGGCGTGTTATCGTTTTTATATCGCATTGCTGCATCATAAATGGTCATCACTTCATTGGATGGTTGAAATGCTGTCCAACCACCTTCCGTGCCAGGTGCTAATTGGTTGCGTAAACGGATATTAGCAAAGGTACCACGGATCATGACTTCGTGATTACCACGTCGTGACCCATAAGAATTAAAATCTTTAACGCTCACACCCAAGCTTTGTAAATATTGTCCGGCAGGAGAATCTGCTTTGATTGATCCAGCAGGAGAGATATGATCGGTAGTGACTGAATCTCCAAGCTTAGCTAATACGCGTGCATTTTGAATATCATTCAATGGTGGCACTTCTTGTTGCATATTCTCAAAGTAAGGTGGGTTTTTAACGTATGTAGAATCTTTTTCCCACACAAATAATTCTGAGTTGGGGGCAGGTAAACTACGCCATTGTTCATCACCAGCAAATACATGTGAATAACGTGAAGAGAACATTTTAGGCTCAATGGCGGTATTCATCACATGATAGATCTGACTTTGTGTTGGCCAAAGATCCTTCATGAATACGTCTTTTCCATTTTTATCTTTACCTAAAGGCTCTTGATACAAATCGATATCCATGGTGCCGGCAAGTGCATAGATGACAACTAAAGGAGGGGATGCCAAAAAGGCATGGCGTACTTCAGGATGAATACGACCTTCAAAGTTGCGATTACCAGAAAGCACAGCAGCGACCGCTAAATTGCCCTCTTTGATTTCTTTACTGACATTTTCGGGCAAAGGACCAGAATTACCGATGCAAGTTGTGCAACCATATCCCACTAAGTCAAAACCAATCGCATCAAGATGATCCATCAAGTTTGCACGTTGCAAGTAATCGGTTACGACTTGCGAGCCTGGCGCTAAACTGGTTTTAACCCAGGGCTTAGGTTTTAACCCGCGCTCATGAGCAGCTTTTGCAATTAAGCCGGCGGCAACCATGACAGCAGGGTTAGAAGTATTGGTGCAGCTAGTGATGGCCGCAATGACCACTGCGCCATGATGTAGCTTGGTATTACCGTCCTCAGGTTTGACAGGTGGTGGTGCTTTTTTGAGATCGATATGAGCGCCTTCATTTAAACTACGTTCCATATCTTTTTTGGTTTGCCCATTGGTATTAATTTTAATACCGTCTAACAATTCATCAATAACTGTTTTGTATGTTTTTTTAACGTCTCGTAAATTTATTCTATCTTGCGGACGTTTTGGACCGGCAATACAAGGTGTTATTTCAGCTAAATCTAAAGTGAGCACTTCAGTATAATCTGCTACTCTTGCTTTATTTTCTCTAAACATGCCTTGTGTTTTAGCATAGACTTTAATCAGTTCGCGTTGGTTTTCATTGCGACCTGATAATGCAAGATAGTTCAATGTTTCTTCATCGATAGGGAAGATGCCACAAGTTGCGCCATATTCTGGTGCCATGTTACCGATAGTGGCTCTATCCGCTAAAGATAACGATTCAAGTCCATCGCCAAAAAATTCAACAAACTTACCTACCACGCCTTTTTTGCGTAGAATTTCAGTTACAGTAAGCACAAGATCGGTGCCTGTTGCGCCTTCGGGCAATTGACCTTTAATTTCAAAACCAATCACTTGAGGTATGAGCATGGTAACAGGCTGACCAAGCATCGCCGCCTCGGCTTCAATCCCACCTACCCCCCAACCCAGCACACCTAAGCCGTTAATCATGGTGGTGTGTGAATCCGTTCCTAGCAAAGTGTCGGGGAATGCTTGCATTTTACCATTACGCTTCTCACCAAAGACAACACGTGCAAGATATTCCAAATTGACTTGATGCACGATGCCGGTTCCTGGTGGAACAACTTTAAAGTTTTGGAAAGCTTGCTGGCCCCATCTCAAGAAAACATAGCGCTCATGATTGCGTTCAATTTCAATAGCGGTATTTTTGGCGAAAGCAGATTGATTTCCAAAATAATCAACCATCACGGAATGATCGATAACCAACTCAACTGGTGAGAGTGGATTAATTTTATCTGGCTTACCCTTTAATTTTTTCATCGCTTCACGCATGGCCGCTAAATCGACCACGGCTGGTACGCCGGTGAAGTCTTGTAAAATAACGCGACTAGGTGTAAAGGCAATCTCAGTATTGGGAGTGGCTTTAGGATCCCAATTTAACAATGCTTCAATATCTTCTTTTCTGACAGTAATGCCATCTTCTGTACGCAATAAATTTTCTAACAAGATTTTGAGAGAGAAAGGGAGCCTTGCGACATCGTACTTGGCTGGTAACTTGTTTATATTAAAAATTTCATAGTCCGTTCCATTGACGGTTAACGTTTGTGCAGTCTTAAAACTGTCTTTCATTCCAGCCTCCCAAAATACTGAGTCGACACTCAGTACAACACTATAAAAATACGGTTCTTTAGAAGAGTTAGTTTATTCCCATTTAATAATATATGCGAATGTCCTCCTAATATGTACACCTTTTAGCCCTTTGCAAAAAATATTTAGGAAAACTGACTTGTTTTGTTGAAATTTAGGGGAACGGGAGACTACACTTTTTTGTGAGGGGGGAAACTCATGGAAGCTAACGAACAAATTAACCACAGACTGATCAATGCCAAGGACTGCTGTTTCAATGTACGTAAAGCAGCCAGAGCTGTGACGCAGTTCTATGATCACTGCTTAGAACCAGCTGGGATTAGAGCAACGCAATTTACCTTGCTTGTTTCTATGGCCTCTGTGTCTGCTCGTACGTTAACTGAAATGGCAAGTACGCTTGTCATGGATAGAACAACTCTAACACGTAACTTAAAGCCGCTTGAAAAGTTAGGTTTCATTGAAACCGTAGAGCCAAGGGACAAGCGCTCAAAGGCCTATGCCTTAACTGAAAGAGGGCGTGAGACGTTAATGAAAGGGATCCCGCTATGGCAGGGGGCGCAAAGCAAAATCATTTCAGGATTAGGGCAAGAACGCTATGAGCACACTTTAAAAGAGCTCGATGGTTTAACCAAAATCATTTCTGAAATGTAGTTGAGCGCGAATGTTTACGTGATGGAACACGTTAATAAATGGCATGTGCATGGAGCCTCGCAATGGCAAAAAATTGGGAAGATTTTGCTTTGGTTGAAGAAGAATTCACCGATTCTGATTTAGCCAAAGCAGAAATAGAAGATGAAGATGAGCATGAAGATATTCATGATGTTGTGCAAATCCAAACTGAAGCGTTCGATCCTTTAGATGAAGCGCTGTGCGCAAGTGAAGAATGGTTAGAAAAAGTAGATAGCGAGGAAGCCGCTCACCTTGCCAAAAAATCATTTGATGCTACGCAACTATATTTGGGTGAAATAGGCTATTCCACTTTGCTCACAGCAGATGATGAAGTACATTTTGCACGTTTAGCACAACAAGGCTGCATTAAATCCAGAAATAGAATGATTGAAGGTAATTTAAGATTAGTTGTTAAAATTGCCAGACGTTATTTAAATCGCGGTTTACCTTTGCTTGATCTAATCGAAGAAGGTAATTTAGGATTGATTCGCGCCGTTGAAAAGTTTGATCCTGAAAAGGGCTTTCGGTTTTCTACTTATGGCACATGGTGGATAAGACAAACCATCGAACGTGCCTTAATGAATCAAACACGCACAATTCGTCTTCCCATTCATGTGGTAAAAGAACTGAATGTATATTTACGTACCGGACGTGAATTAACTCAGCAATTAGACCATGAGCCCCGACCAGATGATATTGCACATATTGTGCAAAAAGATCCCAACACCATTAAAATGGTAATGGGATTAAATGAAAAAGTGACCTCCCTTGATTCTCCTTTAGCAAATGAAACCGAACGATCTCTAGTAGAAAGTGTTGCGGACGATGTGAGCCAAGATCCCGTCAATTTACTTGGTGAAGTAGATTTTATGCGTGAAGTGGATAGCTGGCTAGATCAATTAAATGAAAAACAACGTGAAGTGATCACCCGTCGCTTTGGTCTGCGTGGTTTTGAACAGGCCACTTTAGAAGATGTTGGGGCTGAAATTGGCTTAACGCGTGAACGAGTCAGACAAATTCAAGTAGAAGCATTAACTTTTCTTAAGGGATTGCTCTTAAACCGAGGTTTGACTGAAGCTGTCTTTTTTCAGTAGAGGGTTTTTCAAACAAAAAACCTTTAAAAAAGTAATTGGATTAACGTCCTTCGAAAGACAGCAACACATCCGCGCTAGATCCTTGTGTGCCTGTAGCAGCTTCAATGGTCATGTTTTTACCAACCGAATAGCGCATACCAAATTGGCTTGCCGAATCAACAAGGCCCACGCTGTAATTCAAATAGAGTTTTGATGACAGTTGCTTTCCTAATACAAACACGGTGTCTTCTAATGGATTGTGAGAACCCGGAGTTGGGATATAATTTTGCTTTTTGGAGAAACCAAGTTGGTCCAGTTTTAATTTTTCGGCTAAATTAAATTGAACATCTTTTCTATTTCCACCCATGACATTAGCAAGCTGTGAAACAGCTTGAAAAAGTAATTCTGCTTGTGCTTCGTTAATTTGGCTTTGTGGGCGCCCGACAATTAGATAAGAAATAATATCGTTATCCGGCATGCTGGGGTTAGAGTAAAAGCCAATTTTGGGTGATTTTAAGTTACCACTGAAAGTGACGCCCGCTAAAATAGCTTGATTACTTTTAAAAGAAGCTAAGGTAGATTGTGGCTCAATGGTTCTTTGGGCTCTAAAATCGATGATGGGATCGTAAATTGGACCTCCGGTAAATAGTATTTGCCCATAATTGATATCAAATACTTTACCATAGGCTTTATAGGTACCTTGCGTAAGATGAAGTTTTCCTTTTGCCAAAGGAGGTTGGCCAGGTTGTTGGTTAATTTCCAATCTACCGCCAACTTTACTAGAAACGCCATGACCTTTGTAAGTTATTTTATCTTTTAAAATTAAATCGATGTGTGTAGCGATGTGCGTGCTCAAACCATTTTCAACAAGTGGTTTGGGAAGTTTATGTTGTTTTTTGGAAATAACAACCACATCATCAGATGCGCTAGCCATATCAGGGCTTTTTAAGCTCTTGATCTCGGCTTCAGGGATCACAATAGATCCTGTTAGTTTTACTTGGCCATTAAATAAAGTTAAATTTAAATCAGGATTAGCAATGATGTAGTATTCGGGGGTGTCGCTAAGGAGCAAATTTTCGCCCTTTAGCTTGATATCAAAGCTTGGTGTGCTGGCAAGCAATTTGCCGTTGCCTTCAATGGTAAATTCGCCACTACCCCAAAGCCCTTTACCTGTGACTGTCATTTTGTTGTCGGGTAGAAAGCTTAAATGGAGATCATTTAATATAGCTTTTTTGCCAAGAGAGGTAGCGGGTAATTTTGCATCCTTCAATTGAACATAGCCAAGCCATTGGGGCGCTAAAAGTGTGCCGGAAAGCGCTAAATCGATATCCAATTGTCCGCGTAAATTCGACACAGATGGAATGAGTGTAGAGAGCGATTTGATTTGGTTAAAATGCGCTTTAGTGGTTCCCTTTAAGTTGTAGGGTTGCTTTTTATCTATAGCGACTTCAACCATCACGGGATACTTTTCACCTAACACTAAAGCTAATGATGAAGAGATAGCGGGATGTTGCCAATTGATGAGGATATCGCCTGTAGAGTTGCCTATTTTTTGCCATCTTTCATGATTAACTTTTAGGGTGGTTAACTTACCTCTCCACTCGTGTGTGGAGAATTGTCCGGTAATAGTGCTTTTAACTGGCGCATGGTTATAAAGGCCAGTTACATTCACCTGATGTTTTGCTAAGGTGCCTTTGATACTTAGATTGGCATTTTCTACATGATGCTTGCCTTGTCTAAATTCCTTTGATTGCACGCTTACTTCAAATTGATTTTGTGGATCATCAATGTGTTTGGTTGGGAGCAAAATTTGCCCTTTTGTTGTGATAGCGCTTGATTGAAGCGAAAGCAGATAAGGGTTTTTTGCAAGATTCAGATCCCAGTTTATTTTAATGGCATCTTTTAAATATGCATCAAAAGAGCCGAAGGCGCCTTGATAGTGAACTTCTTCAACAGTCGCTAGATTGCTGGATGCTTTTTTAATGCTAAATTCGCTCAGAGTATGATCAATATTATTCCAATGTATTTGTGCTTGATGTATTGATATGTTTTCAATCATTAATGCAAAGGGCAATGACTTCTTAATTTCGTCTTGTGCTTGGCTGATTGTTGAATCGTCATAATGCTTAGGTAGAACAATTTTTTTATTTTCATACCAAACCAATAAGTCCGTGGCATCAAGCGACTGTATTGTTTTATTTTGATTGAGTATTTGATTGATGTCCCAGCGCATTTCTAAGCGCTTGGATTTTACCACCAGTTCCGGCCCCTTTATTTGTAGATCTTCGAATAAAACATGATTATAGAGATTACCTTTCATCGAAGAAAACTGAACTTGATAGGGCGTTAATTCGGAAATTAGTGTCAGAGCAATTTGGTTACCCTTTGGTGTGAAAATAAGAAAGAGCCCAAATAAACTTACCGCAGCGACAAGAGCAAATAGAAGCTTCACCGTCTTTTTTAACAGCGAAAGAGGCTCAAAATGCTGGCTAAGTAAGGAGAGAAGTGCTGTCATCTCAAAATCACCAATAAAGGTAAACAAGTAACTTAATATAAATGACATTTTACCTAGGTAATGATTGGCTGTCATTACTATATTAAAAAGTCACGAAATAAAGAAATCCAACTAACAATTTTTCCTCATTTCCTTGATCTTGAAGTATGGCGCAGATAGCATCGTCTTTTTGCAGGAGTAGTATTTATGTCATATTTTAAGCAACAGATCCTTCTTTTAGGGGCTATAAAATTTTCTAAACAGCAATTTTCAGATCTACCTTTCCTAGGTAAATTAGATTTCTTTTCAAAATGGTTAAACCCAAATTTTCCTATTTTAGATTCAAATCAATCTATGCAAATAAGTGCATATAAACCAAATATAAACAAAATGTTAAAATGTTGGGCATATGTATCTAAAAAAGTGATCTTGCAAAAACATAGCTCTGAGCTTCAATCATTTAGGATAAATCTTGAAAAATCCATGATTAAGTCTTTAGAGGAATTGACGAATGATAAAGAAAAATTAACGTATGCAAAAATGCTCAAAGAAGTTGTTTCAAGAGCAGGGCTTTATCAGGATATAACTGCTGTTACCACACCTGAACCACAAATTCAGCAAATTGTGAATAAGCATATTCAATCCCAGAGACTGAGAATCCTAGATGAATATAAAAGAAGTTTTGATGGATTTGGCTTAAAATTAAAAGCATCTTTGCTTAAATTGTTTTCGCGCAGAAATATTCCTATTATTTATACAAATACAAAAATGATAAGGTGGGTTAATAAAGTTTCAGCCGAACTCTTACAACTTAGCGATAAGTCTAAACAAGAAAAATTCCTTGAAAATATATTTTCTTCTTATGAAAATGATGTATTAAATACTTATATTTCTTCTCGAAAAAGAGCGTTGTTTAATCGATGGAATCTGAAATCTCATGAAGTTGCACCTTCGCGTAAAACTGCTTCAAGAAGATTGTTTTAGAGCACAGATAATTTGAATCGACAAATGATCAAGATTTGAAAACGTTTCATCGTTTCAAATAGTTCAAGGCGCAAGGATGCGATTTTATCTTTTCAGGACATCCATCTTAGTTAAACTCTGACTTAAGTTAGTTATAAGTTACCCATGAGGTTCCCGTAACCTTTTGCATCATTTACTTCCCATTTAGTCTTATGCCTATATTATCAGATGAAAATTACCAATAGAGGTTAGTGTGCTCAATCCATCGTTTCTTCCTCTGTACCAGCAAAGTAGAAATAAAGTTCCAGAACAAGACTGGAAAGATCATATATATAGAACCCGATTAATGCTTTTAAAAAATGAATTCAAAGAGTATTTGTTGCATCATCAATTTAAAAACATGCTCAAGATAAAAGACGATGAGGGGAATGAATATGCGATATATCCAGAAAGCTTAAGAAAGGAAAAAAAAGATGATGATTTTCCAACTAGTATTTATTTAGCTTCTAATACCCAAACTAAGGAAATAGGTCTAGTTAAAATTCATCATCATAATAAAAATTATGAGCATGAGGTTCAGTTCATGCAAGCTCGTCACTACTATTTCGGTAAGAGGCAAAGAACAGTTGTTTGTCGTAACGGCGAGGTGAAGCATGAAGGCTATATATTCATGGAATTACTGCCAGGGATTACTTTGGCAGAGCTCATTGAGATTCTCAATTCAACTAATCAACAATTAAGTGATAGCGAGCAAGCTAAGCTTTTAAGAGCGCTTTTGCTTGAATGGAAAGCAATGGTAGGCTGTAAAATTATTCGTCATAATGATATACATGAGCGAAATATTATCATTGACATATTGAGCCACGACAGAGAATGGCGTGCGTATATTATTGATTATGATTGTGCAACGGATATTGCAGCTTATGATACAGAGAAAAAATATTTGCATGATGAGCTGAGAAATATCATGGATATTCTTTTCTTTTCAAAATTGATTAAAAATGAAAGTTTATCAGATCATGTGTTTTCCCTAAGAAATAATAATCATGACATACTGAACAATGTAAACTTTGTTATTAACGCTACTGAAAAATATCAGGCCATATTACAGGGACATCCATAGTATTTATTAATTCTTTTTGTTTCGGGACATCCATCATTACTCTCTTTTTGTCAGGACATCCATAATAGTTATCATTTAAACTGAAAACATTAAATTTTCTGAAAAGTATTGCCTGTTGCATTGTATTCTGTAACAATAATCTAAGTTTAATGGAATAAGCATATATTTCGCATAAGAAGTTGTATCATGACTTTGCCGCGCTCTGAACTAGTGGATTTGCAAAAATCATCCTTTTATCACTGCATAGTTCGTTGTGTTCGTCGATCATTTTTATGTGGTATTGACACGGAAACAGGCCAGGACTTCTCGCACCGTAAAAGATGGATTGAAGAAAGAATTCTTCATTTATCCACCATTTTCTCCATCAAAGTTTGCGCTTATGCTGTTATGAGCAATCATTATCATGCTGTCCTTTACATCGATGAAGAGCAGGCGAACTCTTGGGAGGCTCAAGAAGTCGTTGAACGCTGGAAGATGCTTTTTCCAAAAAATGCGGAAATTATGCTTAATTCCCATAAAACTGAGTCTGAAGTAGCTAAGATAATTGCACTTTGGCGAGAACGTTTGTCAAGCTTAAGTTGGTATATGAGATGTTTAAATGAACCAATTGCCAGATCTTCAAACAAGGAAGATGATTGTACAGGTCGCTTTTGGGAGGGACGTTTTAAATCCAAAGTTATATTAGATGAAGGTGCTTTGCTCGCAACAATGGCATATGTTGATTTAAATCCGATTCGATCCAACCAAGCTTGTGTGCCTGAAGAATCTGAATTTACTTCTATCTATGAACGCATTAAAGCCTATAGTAATGCTTTGAAGAAACATCCATCACTCGATATAGATATTATGCAGCAACCCAAAAGATTGATGCCCTTTAGCAACGGCATTAATAAACCCTTGTCTCGAGGACCTGAGATTGATTTTAAGCTTACAGATTATTTTAAGCTTGTTGATGAAACGGGTCGTATAATTCGGGACGACAAACGTGGCGCAATCCCTGAAACGCTTACACCAATATTAACCCGCCTTAATTTAACGCCCCATGGTTGGTTAGATATGGTTAGAGATCTAGAGCAAAGCTTCTTCCATGCAATAGGTAGCGAATCAAATTTACTTTCTTTTGGCAGAAAGAGTGGTTTTTGTAGGTTGCCAAAGGGTGTTAAAGTTGCTAAACGTTGTTATTCAAATGTAGCTTAGATCTTTTATTTGATTTTCTTTTTATCCATTGAATCCATGATAGAACCTCTCCTGTTTATTCAAAATTCACTTTAAATATGAAGTGTACGTAAGAAAAAACATTTGATTAATAGATCATAGATGAGAGTTGATTGGTGTTTGATTGATATGGATGTCCTGATAATGAGGTGCTGATAATTAGGAGATTTTCTATCAAATAACATGGATGTCCTTATCCATGCTTATTTATTCTTTTTAATATCTAATAATCAACGCTAAGTTTGCGATTTGAACGTGCAGCCGGTTTTTGAACTTCTTCTTGGAGATGTCTTGATCTTCTAACATCTCGTAAAGGTGTTACCGTTGCGGATTCTTTATCTTTTGAAGCGTGATGAATTGCTGAGCCAATTGCAAAGCTGAATAGATCAGCTATAGGGTTCCCGCTAGCCACAAACGTCATAGGTAATTGAACTGCTGCCTTAGGTTTGTTGGCTCGTTGTTGATTGCTATTTTTTAGATTAAACTTATCTTTGAATTTACTGGCCAATTCATTAAAAGACGGTATTACTTTGTTTCTTAGAAAATTATTTGCGATGGGATATAGTTTCTTGCAACCTTTATAAGCGCCATAACAACTAAGACCCACTAAGCCAATTGTTAGCCCAGCTTTAACAAACGGTAAGGTTGAAGCTAAAAGGGGTATACTAGGTAAAGTAGGTAAAACAGCGCCAAGCGTATTCTTATAAAGAAATCCTAGTATATCGAAGCTAAGATCAACAAATGCAGCACAGAGGCCAAATGTTATTGCAATCGTGTTTGTGATGCCACGCATTAAGATTTCAGAGATGCCAGCTACAAATCCACTTATCATGCCCATCATGAAGGCGAAACCTTTAGCGATTTTAGAAGTTAAGTTACGGATAAGAGGGAGTATATTCTTTGCAAAAAAAGTACTTAAATGCTTGAGTATACTTATCGCAAAATCTTTAATTGTCATTATAGCGTTCGAAAAGAGATACCATGCTTTTGATAAATGAGCTGGCAAGTTGGTTATTAATAGAATAAATTCATTAAAGCAACGAACCGCTAATCTTTGCAATAAATTAAAAGTGTGATTTAGCAGAATTTTAACAACGTCATAGTAAGCTTTAATCACTTGGATTAGATCATTAGCAATGTCTCGTAATATTTCAGGTACATATTTAATTAATTTAATGATTGCTCTTGAGAGTGCAATCATGAAGTTCGCAAAACTTATTACTGCGTTATAACCTTTCCAGAAGCCACGTATAAAAACATCTAGTAGCCATAATGCTTGTTGTTTCAACCAACCAGAAGTCACAAGAGAAATAAACCAGTCTCTTGCATTGGCAATTTTAGTTAATGTGGCGTAATAGCTTTGTTTAACGAGTGCTGCAAACCTCAAGCTATAAACCTGTATTTGTGTTGCCACAGTGATGCGATAACTATCAATAGCTGCGAGCGTTTGTGCTGCATATTGATTTGCCAAGGTTCGGAAGTAGTCGATTTGTTCTGCGATAGATGCCATAGATCAGTTCCTGATTGGAATAACTGTTGTTAGTAAGGTGGTACACATTATGTGAGCAACTATTTTTTGTCAATGCGGTCCGTCTTTTGAGTTGAACGACTCACTTTTTGTTGTCGTAATAGGTTAGAAAACTATAAATAAACCTGTTTTTAACAATGAGATCACTTATTTTATTTACGTGATACAAAGCTATGGTTGTTCCAAAATTTGTCGATAAATCTTGTCAGTGATGGATGTCCTCAAACGAGAAATCGTTCGAAAATTAGCTTTTAAGATGGGTGTCCCGTATGGCGGGCCGCATTACGATGGATGTCCTCATAGGCATGGCGGGCCGCATTACGATGGATGTCCTCATAGGCAAAAGGAAAACATCTCTTTGATATACACGCATCATTTACCAACTGGTTTCATCACTGTGTTTATAATCTGACAAAACCTTTTCGTTGTGGCTACACACTGTCTTTAAGTTGAACTTTTAAGTGAATTCATGCATCCAACCAGTAGATGAAAATGAACGTGATGTGTCGAGTACCGTTGATAAGTTATAAAGCGCTGACCTCAGAAATCTTGTTTCTCAAATGAAAAATAGCGTTATTCAAGAGAGTGCAGCCCCAAAAAACTGGTAAAAATCAAAAATAAGAGATCAATATATGCCCTTTACAGAAGAATTTATTGCATCACTTGTAAATAGTGACGACATCAGTACAGTAAAAACATTTAATAGCTTACCCGTTTATAGATCTGCTAAAGCTAGCAGCGAGGAAATTTTAGTAATCTCGACGAACATTCAAAAACTTGCAGCTAAAAGCAAAATCCTACCGTTATTAAATCCTCTAAAAAATGAGATGGGTGTGCCTTATTCAACAACACTTTCAAATGTTGTGCAAAATGTTACTTCTATATCCGAACTTTTCACCATTGTCGACAAGTTAAAAGCACTGCCCCCATCGAGTGATTTAAGCAAACTTATCTCCGAAATAGACAATTACATTTTCTATAAAAAAGAACTATATAGGCCTAAAGGCCTTTATGGTTGCTTGTACAATGTTGGTGTTATGTTAAATACACTAAGTATTCATCATTCGTTACCATTTCAATATGCTTTACTGACTGGGGTGGTAAATCCTGTATGGTCACTTTTTCAGGATTTAGAATCACAAGGTGATTTAACGATAGAATCAGCTGATAAACTAAAATTCGCGAAAGCTAAACTACTAGAGGCCTTAAACTTTTATCAAGCAATAAGACCAACGATGGTGGCTGATAGAATGAATAAGCTTGAGGCAGAGCTGAATGTGATGTTGCAAAAGAAGTTGGATACACAAAATGTCAAACTTTCTGAAGTTGAGAAATCACTTAGCGAACTACAGCAAGATTTTAAAAGCAAAGCATCTGAACTATCACCTGATGAAAAAGCTCAATTTGAAAATGATATAAGCGTTCTGGATTCGCAAATAAAGCAATTCAACGCCGATATCGAACAATCCATTGAAAGCTTTAAGAAGCACATCCATAAGAAAAAAACAGAATTAGCTGTTTTTTTGGAGGATGAAGCCAAAATACTTGATATAAGCTTAAAGGGTGTAAGTGATGAATTAAGTTATATTGAAAGCAGAGTTAGGGCTTTAGATGCTAAGAAGCAGTTAGATATGGAATACCCATCTCTTAACGACAAAAAGAGAAAAAAAGCGATTGCTAAACTACAAGAGAAAACGGGGTTTCCTTATCTTGTTTCAGATCGGGCACGTATCATAGACAAAGAATATGTTAAAAAGTATGGTGGGCGACTGTTAAAGCATCTACAGCAAGGTGCATTAGCTGCAATGGGTAATAGCGAGGGGTTGTGTGGAGGATATTCGGCAGAGTTTCTAATGATATGTTCATCGCCTGATTGGGATAATCTTTCATTTGAAAGAAAGATGAAGAAATTCAACACTATATTGCAAAACAAAGTCAGTTATAGATTTGATGTCTCTGCTAATCCTATGAAAAATGATTTAATGATGACGCTTGAATCAGGGTTGAGATGGGATATTCAAGGTGAAATTTATCATGAAAAGGATTCTACGGTTTTTGAAATTAAATCAGAAGACAAAAGCCATGCTACTTCTAGCAGTAAAAGAAAAAATACCAAGGCTTTTTTCAAAAAGTTGGTAGATGGGGTAATGAATAGTCTTAGCGATGATGTATCTTCACGATTGATGCTTACATTTTTTGATCCAAATGAAGGGCACGCCGTAGGATTAAATCACGATAGACATGGTTTTTTGTTTCATGATTCAAATACAGGATATATTCATTTTAAAGATAAAGATAAATTTGCCAAATTTCTTGTCGAATATCTTTATAAAAACTATCCCGGATTATCTGATCACTGCTCAATTTATAATTTTGATATTATTAATAAAAACATTCAAAAATATAACGTCAATATCATGAAAGATCAGGTGATACCTACTCATTTTTCAGATTTAGCAGCAGATCTTGAAAAACAAGAAATACATTTATCACAACGTTTTGATTTGGTTAAAAGTAACATTCAAGCGCTGCAGTCTTCTCTAAGTAAAGCTTCTAATGCATTTTTGGACAGACAAGATTCTGCTAAATCAACTGAGCCTATCTCGTTAGTCGTCGATCCTAAGATAACATCTCCTGTTCCATTGTCTGAGTCGACAGGCAAAACTAAACGTGAAACAGTCGTTTTTAGCAAAAGCAACATGCTTTCTCCTCAGCAAAAAATGCGCGAAAAGCTTGACAGCAAAGAAAAAATTAAATCACTTGTTGATGAGTATATTAAGAATTATGATCCCATACTTGATGAGCGGCAGGTCCTTAAAAATAGACTATTTCATGAAATTTTAAATTTATCTGAAACTCAGCCTGATCTTGCTTCTTTGCGAAAATTAACCAAACAAAACAAGCTTGTGAAATGCGCTGAATTAGTTAGCCAGGTTGAGGCTATTCTTCGCCCTAAGCAGGAAATATTCAAGCCTAGTCCTCATAAAAATAGATAAGCGTTGATCGTTCCCTCATCTATCTTTTATAACACTTTATCTAAAAGTGTTGCTCAAAATTAGTATGATATCTTATAATCCCAGACTTATAAATTTCCGATATTAGATCAGAATATGTTTCAAAAAGCGCAAACTATTGTTACTGAACTTGAGTCGCCCAACCATGAATTTTTAACAAGTTTGCATAACTACATTGATAATATATTAAATTGTTTTAATACTCGTGAAATAGAACACCAAATTGCTGAGTTACTAGAAAAAGGCGCTGATCCCAATCTTTACGTTAATATACCCAGTATATCTGCACAACCAATCTCTTTATTTTCTGTAGCCATTTATATAGGGAAGGATGACAAGTTTCGTTTAGCTAATCTCTTACTAAGATTTGGCGTTAATTCGGCGATGCCAGTGGCGCCTCATGTGTTGCCTTTAACAACCTTCACGACGACTGAAAACCTTCTCCCTTTACAAATCATTACTGAAAAATTAAAAAAAACATTCTATGCTCAATATAGAAAAAAACCTGCTTTGAGAACAATTTTTCATCATGTGTCAGTTCAAACAAAAAAAGCATACCCATGGATCTATGATGAAATACAAAATAAGATGGCTGACGCTTGTGAGATTCTTTGGAAATTAATCAATGAACAAAGTATACTGGCAAAACAAAAAAATCTACCACTCATGGTGTTGGTGGGCGAGACACATGAGCGTGTTGTCGAAACCATTATCAATGCAATGTTACTTATGTTGACTGAACATTTTGATATTCCACACTATATGATTGAACACACGCAGCGCTATGCATTAGATCTGAAAGAGTCGCTTTCCGATAATGAGTCAATTCAAGATCCCTACTTGCTTAAGCTCTGGTCGCCTGGTATTGCTGCGCATGTTTTGGCACATCAGCTTGGTAAAAATATTATTGCTATTGATGTAAATAAAAAGCGCAATAATACTTGGAATATTTCAGAACAAGGTCTAATTGCCAGAAATCAAGGTATGGCGCTAGAGGCATCAAATTATGCTTTTGCGTCAGCATTATGTATTGTTGGAAATAAACATCTAAATGGTTTATTGCAAGAGCCCAATTTACAGCGATATCATGTTTTTACGCTAGATCTTTCTTTAGGAAATGAGATTGATAAGCTGTTTGACCCAGATTTCATTACTTTAGTAAGTTCATTTTTGACACCTGTTGATGCCACTATGCTGGTGAGAGAGGTTTGTTCAAAACAAGAGCGGATCCAACACCAACAAGCAACCTATACCCCATTTCGGGATGCAAAGGACACAGATTCAGCCCCAGATACAGCGGAAGTTAACGTTACACTTCAAATGAAATCATTGAAACCGAGTTAGCCATCAGGAAAGCTCAGGCCCAAAGGTGGCGTGAATGCGCCATGCATCAGAAGTCTTTGTTAAGGGCTTTGCAACAGCAAATTTGATAGGGCCTAACCGGGTTTGCCATTCAAGTCCAATACCAACACCAATCGCTGTTTCTTGAAATAACTCGCGATAAGCATTACCAAAATCAACGAATGAAAATGCACCAAACGGCTTTTTAATGGTTTGCACAAGCTCGAAGCTGCCAACAGCTAAATAAGAGCCACCCACGGGTTGGTAGTTGCCGTCTTTATCTATTTCAGCTGGCAATGAACGATAACCATATCCACGCAAGCTTAAATCGCCGCCCGCAAAGAAGCGCTGACTGAGTGGTAAATTTTCGCTGTCATCTGGAAGGGTTGCGCCAAAATCACCACGAATTAATAGTCGCGTATTTTCATTAAATGCATGTACCCATTTTAATTGCAAATAAGATTGCATAAAGGTGGTATCACTGATGAGGGCATCAACTGAGCCTCGTAAGGTAAACTCAATACGGCGGCCACTGACACCATCTGATTCAGATTTTTTGACTTGTATAAAGGTAATGGTCGGTAATATTAATTTAGACTCTATGATGTCATTGGTGATAAACGCATTAAAACGTTCATGATGATAATTTACACCAACGCGACGTTGCCAATGGGAAATAGTTCGTTCCTCTAAAATACCTGTTTCATAAATTTGAGAGGGCTTTTCACTGAACTCATCGTCGTAGAAGCCAGCTTGTAACTTTAATTGATCGGTATAGGGGTGTTTGCCAGGAATGCTATAATCCACGTAAAGTTTATCGTAAATTTCTGAAACTTGTGCTTGCGCACTAAAACGATGGCCCATTGAATTGAGTCTTCTTCTGGTCCATCCTAATTTGCCACGAACACCAGTATCTGTGCCATACCCCGCGCCCAAGATATAATGATTAGGCTTAGCATCTTCAAGCTCAACCACCACCGGCACAATGTTAGAATCTTCCTGCGTCATGGCTTTGACATTGGTGGTTTTAAAATAATCACTTTGTGCCAATCTGCTTTGTAGTAGCATGATTTTTTCAGGTGAATAAGGATCATCCCTAT
>CAZSGE010000009.1:0-83452 GCA_964606325.1 Uncultured Candidatus Berkiella sp. | reverse complement strand
CTGAGGGATCGACACACATTTTTATACATAAATCTCCCTAAAATCAAAATCCCATTTGTTAAAATCAATCGGGATTTTGATTTTCTTCCTAATTACTTGGCAGCCTAAATAGAAGAGGGATAGAACACGTCTTTTTTTAATTGAATTTGCTTGAAACTGGTAGTGAAGATTTAGTCTCTCAGCAATACTGCCTATTATCCATGCAATGAAGCTTGCCAAAGAAGATAGTAATATCCAGACAGCTAGTCTCTCTGCTCTTATTGTTTTATTTTCTCTTAAACCAAAACCATATTTGGCGCTTTTCATATCCCTAAAGTTTTCTTCAATCGTCATTCTTCGTTTATAGATATCGGTTACTTTTTTTGCAGCAAAAATACCTTTTAATGAAGATACCAATAACCATGGTTTGCTATTGCTAGTCGCATAATATCTGGAGTCTCTGTCTGTCGATATGTTCCCGTCTTGAAGATAATGTTTTCTGCCTTTAGGTTTTTGTTTTATAAGATAGAATGAGGTCTCTAAACCGTCACGATTGTTTAATATCATCTTGCCCAAATGTTTGGGGGAAGTAGT
This sequence comes from Uncultured Candidatus Berkiella sp., assembly GCA_964606325.1. Taxonomy (GTDB): domain Bacteria; phylum Pseudomonadota; class Gammaproteobacteria; order Berkiellales; family Berkiellaceae; genus Berkiella. The sequence continues at coordinate 82,879 of CAZSGE010000009.1, read as the reverse complement.
AGCAAACTTGTATAAGCTTGTGCATTTCCTGATTTTGTTACCATCATTATAGCAAGTATTACTGTGCAGCACGCGACCTACGTAATCCCAATTTAATTTCAAAACATCTCTAAACCAGGGGCCTCTAAAACCGGCATCAGTAACAATGATAGGTCTACATTCACTGGGAAGTAATTGCTTTAATGTGCTTAAAAAGCAACTTTGTATCTTGGTATTATTCTCGTTTATTTTAGGATGCATTTCTTCATATATTGTTATAGCCCTCCCCTCGGTAGCCACTGCAGCCCGTATAGCATGTGACTTACTATTGGGTAGTTTAGTCCAATCAACAATTATAATTGGCCTAACTTTTGTCCCGACAACTAGATTTATTATCCTTTGATAGATACATATATTTTTATTTTGAAAAAATTTATTACTTAAAAATCTATCTAATTTCCGTATCCCACTCCTTTCTTGAATGGGTAAATCTAGTGCTCTTCCTAATGCAGTTAATGTTAATTGTTTAGTCTTAAAAACTGCATTAAGTACACAAACTAATAACTTAATTCGAGATTTATGAATGACAGACGACAAAAATTTATGTATAAATGTTTCGACATGCATGGTAATGACCTTATGTTACGCAAAACAATTTGATCATTAACAAACCATGCATGTCAACTCATTGATTTTTTTCAAAAATATTTCAAAATTCGTGTCGATTCCTCAGCCCTACCGGGGCTGGATGTGAGAGTGGACTCTCAACCCCGGGCTGCGCCTGAGAGATGAACATTAAATATTGAAGTGGTGTTTTGATATATAAGAGAATTTTGGTTGCAGTTGCATGGTAAGTGTGATCAGATAGTGTTTCTAGGCATTATAAGAAAAACAGAACCATACAACTGATGAAATTATTACACACCCAATTTAATTCACAATCAACCAGGACATGTTCAAATAAGGATATTTAGCGTCCGCACCGCCAGTCAAGAATTTGCTTTCTCGTTAAAGCCCTTAACATAAATCTTGTCATCTAACGGGTAACTTTTTTCACCTGGATAAACGATTGTCAGCTTATCTAGCTTCAGATCTTCCAAAGCAATGCGCATTGATTTTGTAATTTTTGGAGTTGAACTGTATTTAAATTCGAAACCTAACCTCTTGCCCTTGTGAAAAAACAATAAGTCCAATTCAGCTTGATTATGCGTACTCCAAAAATAAGCCTCATTTTCAGCTACATTGTACTGACGAATGGTTTCTTCCAACGCAAATCCTTCCCAAGAAGCACCTAATTTTGGATTTGTAACTAAACTATCCATGTTCTCAATCTGCAATAAAGCATGGTATAGACCACTATCTCTAAAATATATTTTAGGCGCTTTTACTTGTCTTTTACCTATATTTTCATACCACGGTTGTAATTGTCGGATCATAAAAGTACCCACTAATATATCAAGGTAATATTTAGTCGATTTATGTGTCATATTCATGGCCTTGCCCAATTCCGAGAAATTCATTGTATTACCATGATAATGGGCTAACATCATCCAAAAGCGATGTAATTGTGCAGATGGGACTTTAATTCCTAAATTTGGGATATCTTGTTCTAAAAACGTACGAATATAAGCGTTTCGCCAGCGCAAAGATGCTTCATCATTTTTGGCTAAATATGAATTTGGAAATCCACCGCGCAACCATAACTTATTCCAATCATCTATTTCAAAAAAACTAAAGGGAGGAAGTGAAAGATATTCAATTCTTCCTGCTAAACTTTCTGAAGTTTGCTTCAACAATGTTGGTGATGCACTGCCCAAAATAAGATATTTTTGTTTTGATTTTTTGGCATCTACTAATACTCTTAACGTTGGAAATATCTCTGGACTTCTTTGGATCTCGTCTATCACTATTAAACCAGTTAAATTTTCCAAACCTATTTTTGGATCCGCTAAACGGTTAAGATCCGTCATATCTTCCAAATCAAAGTAGTTTGGAACAGGCAAGGGCGCAATAGTTTCTAGATATTGCTTTGCTAATGTCGTTTTGCCGCACTGTCTTGGACCTAAAATGGCCACAATAGGATGTACTTCAAAAGCCTTCTCAAGCTCCTCGATGTATTGCGTTCTTAAAATCATATTTTTCCATGAAAATTGGGAGTCCCACTTCCAATTTTCATGGAAAAATAATTATTTGTCAATTTATCCATGAAAATTGGGAGTCTTACTTCCAAATTTCATGGATAAACACTGAAAGCTCATCCAGTCATGTGGTTCTATTTGACAAATATGATAAGCGCGCTTACTATTTGTCAAAATGAGTGAGACGCGATCATGTGGCAAAAATCCTATTCCATTACCGTTCCTAATATAACACCTTCGCAAATATGGAAAATTTGGACCGATATCCCTAACAGATCTGCTTGGGATGATGATTGCGAATGGGCAAAAGCCAATGGGCCTTTTCAAAATGGCACCATCATTAGTATGAAACCAAAAGATTGGCCAAAGGTGGTAACCATGGAAATTGTAGATTGTGTGCCCTATCAATCTTTTACCGATTACACTTCATTTTTCTTAGCTGGACTTTATGGCACTCATGAAATGCATCAAACCGAACACGGTTTAAAACTCACTACCACCATTAAAGTAGTAGGGCCGCTGGGTTGGTTATGGCGAAAGTTAGTGGCAAACGATATTGTGTCAACACTACCGCATCAAACTGCTTTGTTAATTAAATTGGCACAATCATGACACAACAATATTGGATTGGCACGGTTTCAAAAGAGCATGTTATGCGTGGCGTGCAAGGTGGTTTTGCGCAAGTGTGCCATGGCAAAGATGGCCCATTAAAGCGTATGAAAGCAGGTGATGTTTTTATTTATTATTCTCCCAATGAAATTTTTGGCGAAAAATCACCTTTACAGTGTTTCACCGCACTTGGCATCATTCTTCCAAAGGAAGTTTACCAAGTAGCCATGAATGAAAATTTTCAGCCCTTTAGACGTGATGTGAAATATTTACCTGCCAAAGAGGCACCCATTCGGCCGCTCATTCCTTCGCTTTCTTTTATTCAAAATAAAACGCACTGGGGCGGCGCTTTTCGGTTTGGCATATTAAAAATCCCTGCTAATGATGTTAAGATCATAGCCAACGCAATGGGATTAACACATGACCAAATCAATGAACTTTTCGTTTAAAAAAGCTGAAGATAGTCCTGGATTTTTACTTTGGCAATTAACCAATCAATGGCAACAACTTCAACGCAAAGCATTGCAGCCCTTGGGGCTCACCCATCCGCAATTTGTCGCCATGGCGGGGATCTTATACTTGAGCTCACAAAGCGACACAGGCCCCTCTCAGATTCAAGTGGCTGAATTTACGCGCATCGATAAAATGACCATGTCTGATCTCACTCAAACATTGCTTGAAAAAAAGTTCATCACACGCCAAAAGCATCTTGTTGACAAGCGCGCATATGCCCTAAACTTGACTAAAAAGGGCCATGATTTAACTTTAAAAGCGATTCCCTTAGTTGAAGGGATTGATGCGCAATTTTTCACAAAAGAAACGCAAGGGCTCTCGCAACTCGTGGCGATCTTGAATAAGCGGCTAAAATGACATTTAAAAATAACTGGGAAAAAACAGACGAAATCATTGTGCTCCCTTGCGAACTGATCACTCAGATGATATTAGCCGCCTTTCCTAATGAAAGGCTAATCGAGCAAAAAGTCATTTCTGGCGGATGTGCAAACCTAAACTTTAAAATCATATTGGATAATCATTCTCCTCTACTTTTAAGAGTTTATCTACGAGAACCTGATGCCTGTTTTCGCGAACAAAAAATAGCCGCTTTGCTAAACAATAAAATCCCTGTGCCACAGACTTATTTTATTGGAAAAATTGAAAAATATCAGTTTGCCGTCACTGAATTTATCAATGGCATCACCTTACGAGAGTTGCTCCTTCGCAATCAACCTCCATCTATGGAGGCGTTAATGCTATCTGTTGGCGAGATGCTTTATCGCATCCAACAGCACACCTTTTCTCAGGAAGGTATATTCGATAAAGATTTAAATATCCTACCCCATCATGAAGATCTGCTTGAATTTGCTTCTAATGCGCTTAAACATCCAACCGTTGGTAATCAACTTACAACAGCCATGCTAAGCAAAATTAATAACATCTTTCAAAAATATGGGTTCATGCTAGCGCAAGGGAAAGATAAAAATTTAGTACATGCTGATTTTGATCCCGCCAATATATTGGTAGACAAGATCGATGGCGAGTGGCAAATTACCGGGATTATAGATTGGGAATTTGCATTCTCAGGCCCTACCTTATGTGATATAGCTAATATGTTACGCTACGCTCATGAGATGCCGCCTGTATTTGAGAGCGCTTTTCTAAATGGTTTAAAGAAATCTGGTTTTATTTTGCCAAATGATTGGCGTATTTCTATTGATCTCCTGAATTTATTGTCTTTATTAGATTGTCTGGCGCGCGCTAATCCTTCCTTACAACCAAATCAGTGTCATGATATTACTAAATTAATATCCAACATCCTTTTAAGGTTAGATACACTGCCATGAGCAAATTAAAAAAGTCATTTCTGATGATATGGCTACTTTTTTATAATGTTCCAAATTTATCGAAAATTTTCAAGAAATAAGGAATTTACATGTTAAAACTATTTGCTGTGCTCCTAGGTGGTCGTGCTAACGGCTGCCATATCGAGTTACATGATGTGGTGTTTGTTGTCAGTCCCACCTTAGAGGATGCTTATCCTCGTTTAGTTCATAAATGGTTTGGGACAAGCAAGCGTCTGCATATTGATAGTTCGGTTGAATTATCTGTCATTGATGGTTATGAAATAATGCTCCGCAAAGACAAACCACAAAATGCCGATAACACTTTGTATTTCGTTAATTTTGGTGGCTATAAACCTGGATTCTTTGGTGAGCTGCATGAAGTGGGTTTTTATGTTACCAATGCAAAACCGCTGGCGGTAGCAAAAGCTAAACAAGAACTATGTGTTGATAGCCATCTGCAGCATTGTGATGATAATTTAGAAATTAATGCGTTTTTAAATAAAACTACCGCTTTAGCTGATGATATTATCGCAATCGAGAAAATTGATAATTATTATGTACATCTTGTGCCCACCTCAAAACCATCTGTGTTGAATGTGGAATCGACTTATCGACGCTTAGATGTGCCTGACATTATGGAAAAAGCTTCACAATTGATGCCTTTGCAGGCTTAAAGAATTCTGTCATTCAGGTATACCAAAGAATCTCTCTCATGGAGATCCTTCGCTACGCTCAGGATGACACGAATTTATTACTCACCTTCCTGTTGATAAGCTAACCACAAATCTCGAACCGGTCCTTCGCCATTTAATAAATCCTTGGTTGAGCCACTTGCAATCACTTCCCCATCACGTAGCATAATGATGCTATCAAATTGGGGTAGTAAATGCAGTCGGTGCAACGACACCAACATAGCAGCATCAGGAAACGCGCTAATCACGCCCGATAATATTTCCTTTTCTGTCGGTAAATCCACGCTCGAAGTTGGCTCATCCATCAAGATAAGTGAGCTATATCTTGCCGCAAACAACCCCCGCGCTAAAGCTAAGCGTTGTTTTTGCCCGACTGATAAATTAAGTCCTTTTTCGCGGATATCTGTGTCTAGACCTTCGGGAAGCGTTGATAGCACATTATCAAAGCCTGCAAGCTTAACCATTGCGTGAATTTCATCACTCTCACAAGGTAAATCCATCGTGATGTTAAACGCAATGGTGTTTTCAAACAACTCTGGATCTTGTGGGATCAAGGTTGTGATCGCCTGCAACGGCTCTAACGTATCAAAACCAACACCATCGATGTTTAAGCTCACCTGCGTGGGTGAATAAAGTCCACACAGCAAGTTTAACAACGTACTCTTACCACCACCACTTGTGCCTATCAGCGCAATTTTTTCACCACGCTTAATGGATAGGTTTACATCATTAAAGATGTGACCTCTGGGCTCAGATGGCGCATGGTGAAATGCCAACTGGTTAATTTCAATTGTGTGCCAATGACGCGCGGTGGTTACGCCAATCGGGACATGCGCTAAACGCTCGATATCATCCAAGATAGGTTGAATGCTCTTCACATCGGTATGCATGCGCACAATTTCACCACAATGCATGCTGACATCTTGGAATACTGTGCTTAATTCCCATTGATAGCGAAACACCATCACCACCAAGCCAATCATAATGGCGCCATTTGCGTTTAGGCTTTGCATTATATAACCAATTAAAATGGCTGCTTGCACAATAGAGAGTAACGTCATCATGCTAAACCATTTAAATTCATTTAACACCGTCTCTTTGTTGTAGGTTGGCCAAATTGACATCATGCGTGAAAATAAATTGGAATGGGTTAGCTCTCCCAAGCGCAACGTTAAAACTGTGGTCATATTACTGATATAATCGAACATCACTGCGCCCACGCGGTTTTCGATTTCATTTTCTACCGTATATAATGGGATCAATTTTTTATCAAACAGGAATACCAGTGCTATCACTGCCAATGATGATGCCAAACTAATTAACCCCACAGGCAACGATATCCAAAGCAAAAAGCCTATCGACCCCACAAAACGAATAATGGTTTCGATGTAAATAAATTGGCTTTCCCCAAATCGATAAATCGATGTCGCCGCCCGGCTAATACGCGTGATGATATTGCCCGAATGATGATCTTGATGCCACTTCAAGGGCAATCGCGTTAGTTGTTCATAAAGACTCAATCGCAAGTTTTGCTGAATGCTTAATGCCACTTTTCGCTCAACAATCCGCGCTGGCCCATGAAATAACCAGAATACCAGCAAAACCCCTACGCCAAAAATAAGCCAGAAAACGACTTCATTGAAGCGGTTTGCTTCAAAATTCTGCAACACGTCTATCGCGCGACCAAACGCATAGGGGCTTAAACTCAAGGCACCTTGTGCAATGATATAAGCTATATAATAACCCAGAATGGCTTTGTGATGTTTTACGCCATAATGCCATACGGTTGCGATTAAACTAAAATAAGGATTTTTAAAAATATTTTTGAAAGGCATAGAAACCTCTAAACCAAAAAGCCGATAAGGTGTGCTTTATTCATCACACATGCGTTCGGATTTTCAGGAGTTTGACTGACAATTATTATCAGAGAAAGTCCACCAATGACTGTGTGATGACTTTAATGGCTGATAACAATTCTCATGTATAATTCCTCGTTTAGAGTATAAGCTGTACAGGCGGGTACCTGATTTTTTTAGAATCTTAGCAAGAAAATTTTACGAAGGCTAGTAGGTGTGGGCACAGAGATGATAGGCGCAACTATTTTACGATAAACGGCTGCGCCTCTCCTTTAGCTCACTGTCATTAAATTTTCACTCAATTGTTTTACCAGCCAGTAATATATTGGCAACATGCCCAAAGCTAAGCATAAGTAAACCAGTGCCAGCAACATCGGACTTAACGTAAAATATCCCAAAAACAACACCACTATGGTAGCAACCCCCATATTAATAAAGCTCATTAGTGCACTACCATGCGCTTTATCTTCTACATTACTCATTGCCAAAGTTGATGCATTTGCCAAGATAAATGAAATGCCCATATTAATGATCACCATAGGCAAAAATAAGGATATGAAACAAGATAAAGAAAATACCATGGCAATCGTCATCAATATTGCACCCACTACGCATATCGTTACTCCGGATTTAATTATAGATGTTAGTGGATATCTTTTAGCACAGTGCGCACTAGCAAGTGATCCTATCACTAAACCAATCGATGGGATGATGTTGGCCAAGCCATAATCTGTGCTACTCATCATCATGGCATTAATCGCAATAAAGGGTGCCAATGCAGCAAATACATAAACAAAACAAGTAGAGCCTCCCATCAATAAAGCACCTGCTATTAAAGAGGAATTATTTAACTGAGCGCCATAAGCTGCTTTCAACTGATTCCATTGTAGTGCTTTCTTATCTATTTTCATTTTTGTACTTGGTAATCTTGCAATAAAAAACAGCAACGCTATTCCATAACATGCCCCAGCAATAAAACAGCTCATCCAGCCAAAATGGTTATTCAAAAAGCCACCAAGTGCAACACCTAACCCCGGAGTTATTGCAAATGTTAGCATCAAGTAAGCAATTTTTTGACTAGCCTCTTTAGGTTCGGCGCTCTCGTTCACCAGGGTAAATGTCATTTTAAGCCCAACCCCTGAGCCCAAAGCGACTAAAAATCTGCTTATCATCAGTGTCAAATAGTTGTTAAATACCCCTGACAAAGCGCAAAAAATACTTGCAACGATTTGCAAGCCAATGCCCATATAAAGCGCATTTTTTGCACCAAATCGCTTAGCCAAGGGACCATAGATTAATTGCCCGATGGCGTATCCTATTAAAAATAGCGATACGGTGTATTGAGCAACTTCATCACTAATTGAAAAAAAATGGGCAATATCAGGTAATCCCGGTGTAAATAGCACCGCATTCACAGAAGCAAATGACATCATCATAATAAGCGTGAAAAATTGTGGTCTAGCTTGATTCATTGTTGTTACCCCTACTCTGGTTTAGGGTAAGTATATTTACCAACACATTTGTAAACAATAGTCATTATTGTTATAATTTGTTTACCAAAATGCAACAATGTGCCAACTTATGAATAAACTTGAGTGCATCACAACCTTTATTACCGTAATTGAAGCTAACAGCTTCGCTCATGCTGCCAAAAAGCTGCGCCTTTCTACGGCTGCGGTGAGTAGGCAAATTACAGCTTTAGAGGCCGCCTTAGGCGCACAGTTATTACAACGGACCACTAGACGGCTATCACTCACTGAAGTAGGCCGTGAGTATTACCAGCAATGCAAAAAAACACTTCTGGAGTTTCTAGCGGCTGAAGAGGCCGTTTTGGGTAGCCAACAGGAGGCCAGTGGCTTATTGCATGTGCTTTGCAATCGCTATTTTGCGCAAGAATTTATACTGCCTCGTTTAGACTCCTTTATGCAGCAAAATCCTAAATTGCGGATCAAATTAGAAGTGGCCGAGCGGTTTCCTGATCTCATGCATGAGGGTATTGATTTGTTGGTGGGGATCTCAATGGAGGGCCCTTCCAGCCTAAAACGTCGCAAAATCGCAACAACCCGTTATGTGCTTTGCGCATCGCCTGGTTACTTAAAAAAATATGGTACGCCAAAATCACCAACGGATCTCATCCAACATCGCTATATTACCCATGGTATGCGTGTTCCTGATAATGCGATTAAATTCAATGAACAAATTGAGGTTTTTCTTGAACCCATTTTATGGCTAAATGACAGTCGCGCCATGTGTGATTGCGCCATTCAAGGCTTAGGGATCGTCAGATTGCATGACTATATAGTTAACACAGCATTGGAAAGCAAAAAATTGATTGAGGTGTTACCTACATTTAACCGTGAGCAAGTCCCTGTTTATCTTTATTATCAACAAAGCCGTTATTTACAGCCCAAAGTTAGAAAATTTATCGATTATTTTTGCTCTTGATTACTCACAAAGCTGCAAATTAAAACAGATTTTTTCTTTGCAAAGTGGTCTATCCTAATGTCTGGTTAAGGCTAAATCTCATTAACTGTAAGGAATGACACATGAAAACAACCACTATTCTTGCCCTCTCAATTGCTTTATTTAGCGCTAATGCTTTTGCAGAAAAAATGATAGTCAAAGGTGATCCTCTTGTTCTTCAAAAGAACGGTGATATTTACATTGTGCCTGAAACTTATAAAGTTCAAGAATATCAATATGTAGATTTCGACGGTACAAAACGAGCTTGCTTTTTAGACAAAAGAGCTGACTTGTCAAAGTTAGATGTTATTACGATCAATGTAAAAGTAGGTGCAGATCAAGCAACATGGAATTGTTATTCTATTGATCCTACCTTTTTTGATATTCAAAAATAATTGAGTGCACCCAGGAATTATCCTGGGTGCTCAGTTTCTTATCGATTCAATTAATTTAATCTTCCCGTATCAATATTTAAAGCCTTTAATCACCCTTTTCAGGATTGATTCATTATGATTTTATTTACTTTAAAATTTTGGCCGTAGGCTAAGTACATGATAGAATGCCATTTTTATCGGTTAGAAGAAGTAGATAAAATATGCCCTTTCCAAGTGATGAACAACTCAACCAAGAAAAATCATTTCTCATCATAAATCAATCCTCGATACACAAATTGATTGAACGCTCTCACAACCAAATAAAAATGAGCGCCAAAATCCCTGACAAAAAAATCGCTCAATTAAAAAAAGCTGCGCATCAAATCAAAAAGGGCTTATCTTTACTTAAAATAACCGCTCCACCCAAAAACTGGCAAGAGAGACAAAATTTAAATGAAATAATTGAAAAATTAAATAGCCAGATTGCACATATTCAAACCATTCCCTTATCAAAGACACCTTCTACAAAACTAGAATTAAGCTATATAACGCGACTAACCGAGCAATATGTTCTACATTATGAAAATTTTCTCAAATTCATCACTATACTCGACCTGAATGCACGCAGCGCTACCACACCCGAAAATGATTCAAAGAATAAAATATTTTCCCTGCCAGAAAATATACATTTGTTCGCTTCCTTAGAAACCCTGCAAGCGCAATATAATTCTCTATCGTCACTGCCTGACGGATTGTTTAAACTTGAGAAACTTAAAATATTAACATTAGAAGGAAACTGCTTAAAAAGTTTATCTGCTCGAATCAAAAAATTAAAATCCTTAGAAGAACTAAAATTAGAACGCAATAAACTCACTGCGCTACCAAATGAAATAGGTAAGCTTACAAAACTAAGATCTTTAGGACTTGATAGCAATCATCTATTGGGACTGCCTGATACTATTGGCCGATTAAGACAGCTTAGGAATTTAGGTTTAAACAGTAACTTTATCTTTGAAATGCCAGACTTAAAAGAGTTGGTACAACTTAAAAAATTAGGCGTTAAAAATAATCTCTTAACACAATATCCTAGCTTGCCTGCACAATCACAAGTCACGGTGGATATTTCTAAGAATGCTATTGCTAAAAAAGCACCTAAGCTTAGCGGTTCTAATAAGCAATCCATTCGCTAGTATCTTTAGATTTTAGGGTTCAATTTGAGCCCATCATCTTTGCTCAAATTTTCAATTTCGCGATTTAAAGTATAACTTAACACGGTTCGCAAAATAACAATAATGACAAGGATCCCAACAGAGTAATAATCTGGCGTTGTCATTGTGCCAATCAGATCTGATGCTATGATAAATTCTAGCCCTAGGGTTAGAACACGCCCCAACCGAAGTCTTATCCCATTCACATATGAGTTCTCTTGCAACATGCGGCTAGCAACGAGGTGATAAAAATATTGCACAAGCGCAATAAGCACACCAATAAATATAATTAAAATGCCACACAGAGAAATAGCATGCTGAATAAAGACCAAAATTTGATGAAAATCCATGTACAGGCCTTGCACTTAATGATAAACATGATATCGACCAACTGTGATTTTCTTTGATTTTTAACTATAAATATTAACGGTTTCATCTAAAGCGTGTATTTACAAATACGCTCATCTTATGACTCAAGCATTTGGTCTTGAATTTACCCTTTTTTACATCATAACCCCTTTATTAGTGATATTTTGTCACCAACTAGACAATATGTAGATTTATAAAGAGGTTGCTATGTGGGAAAGGCTTTGGGAAGAATTCAGCAGATCGCTGATAAAGCTGTTTGAATATCTATTTTCAATGTTTAAAAATACCGCTCCTAAGCACAGCGGTTCTAAAGAGGTAAAATCTCTTGGGGACGCAGTACCCTCTACTTCTTTCGATGGCTTTGAAAAAGAACTAGAAAAGGGAAAATCAAAAAGTCTTTCTCTATCTCATCAAAATAAGCAACCTGACACCCCTGATAACTCAGCGTCAACAAGCAGCCGTTTCTCTCTTTAAAAAAGGGTGGGAAACCCACCCTTTTTTATTTGTGACGTAATCCTATCACGGCTATTTCAATGCAAGTTTCTGATTAGGTTTTGTTATCAACTGTCTTAAATCAGCAACTTCAGTTTGCTTATTTTTAAGTGCAATTTCAAGCATTGAGACTTTTGCTTTCAGTTGTTGAATTTCATTTAGCGCTTCACCTAATGTTCTGGCAGAGACAGCTGGCTCTACTATCTCACCTTCTTCAGCAGGTTTATTTGCAGGCGTTTCAGTTCTACCTTTTTTGCTCGCTTGATAAAGATTAATAATTGGAGATTTGCGACCTTCCTCATCTGAACGCGAAGGACTACTTGCTTTATCCTTCTCCGTTGTCTGTTGTACAGATGTCGACGCTTCAGAGCCAGCTTGTTTTGATGCCGGATGTAGCCCTGGAATAGTGAAGCTTTGATGCGCCCCGTCTTGTTGTGGGTTTAACGGCCTTTTGGTGGCTCCTGTTGTGCTTGCTGTCTTTTGTACAGGTGCTGGCGCTAAAAATCGCACTGGTGGCTGTGGCTGATTTGCTTGTAAAGTTGGTAGCTTCTCATGGATTGGCGCTGGCTTATTTAGTTGTGGCGCCACAGCAGGTCGCGCATAACTGTTGGGAGCAACTGGATAATTTGCTCGTGGAGCATCATTTCTTAATGGAGTTTGCTCGCGCTGTGGTGCAGTAGGATTGGATGGTGTTGCCATCACTTTAGCAAAAGTCGGTATGGGTTCTGTTACCTGAATAGACTTTCTTGCTGGCGTTGACTGAGTAGCAGATTCTGGCTTTGTTAATGCTATTGGTTTGTTTGTAAGCACAGCTTTGGTAGCTGTCGCTGTTACAACTGAAACTGATGTATTGCTGCTTGGTTCCACTATCTCAACCTCATCAGGTGAATGATAAGATGACTCTTCATCATTGACTGTTAATTTTGCTGCTCGAACCTTCGCTAATTTTATATAGTTTTTCTCTAATTCTGTATGACCGCCCCTCTTGGCTGCATCTGCTATTTGATTACAAATTCTCACAGGATCAATACTTTTATTTGTTCTTGTTCTATTAAGAAGTTTAGCGGTAGTCACCTTTTGGCCGCCCCACGCAGCATACACGCACAACGCAGGATAATCATCGCTATTGTGACCTGCCAATTCACGCGCTAATTCTTCATAGCCACCAAACGCGGCCCCTTTGGCACAATCGAGCGCTTTAGCGCCAAATTTTATAAACAATTGGCAAGCATCTTTATCACCCGTTTTACCAATGTACATAGCAGCGTTTAAACCTTTGCCATCTTTTACAGATAGTTTTTCACGAAACTTTGTAGCCAACGATTGGATTTCAAGCGGCGATTTTGCTTTAACTGCAGCAACAAGTTCTTTAACAATGGGATTATCAGATAATACTTGATTTAACATTATACACTCTCACTAAATTATGGATAAAAGAATCCCATGAAATATCCGCAAGGAAATCTCGCTCATTTTCAATAAAAAGATTTGATTAGGCAGTTAGATGTAAACCCGTCACTTTAAGGTGATCTTTTGGGTATCATTGCAATACGCTGCATTCAAACATTCCCACACGGTTTGTCATAATCCATGACAATTTAATTGTATGAGAACTTTAGCATTTCAGTTGGGGTAATAGTACCTTCTATCCAACCATTGGGCCATTCGGTACTACCGTTTATCGGTGTGCATATTCACATTGCGTATGAAAACGATATTTATATGACACCCTTAAGTGATAATGGTATAAATTCAAAGAAATTATCTCCTCTATCTAGTAGTATTTTTTTGCATCACACTTCAAACCAGCCTAAAATGAATTACTTTTTACCATAATAAGGGAATGTTTATGGACCATGCTAAACAGCTAATCTCTCTGGGATCTACCGCGCTAAAACAAGCGGCACTTAATGTAAGCGCGAAAGAATATGTCCTTTCAAACCCCATTCTCTTCAAAACGCTAAAGAAAGCTGCTGATCGCTATATCGGTGGTGAAACGCTTGATGAAACTTTAGTTAAAGTCAAAATGCAAAATAGTTCAGGCTTTAAGTGCTCTATGGAGTTCATGGGAGAAAATACCACAACCCCTATAGAGGCTACACAAGCAACAGATGAATTTCTTCGGATCTGTCAAGAAATTAAGCAACAAAGCCTAAACTCGACAGTCTCTTTAGATTTGTCACATATTGGGTTAGCTATTTCAAAGAATTTATGCAGAGAAAATTTAGCACGCATTTGCGAATTAACAGCACCAGATAATATTGAAGTCACCATCAGCGCCGAAGGTACTGAACGCACTGAAGATGTTTTAACCATTTATCAAGAAGCCTCAAAAAAACATCCTCATTTGGCCATTACGCTGCAAGCTTATTTAAAACGTACGGAAAATGATTTTAAAGATATCATTAAAGAAAGTGGCAGAATAAGAATGGTTAAAGGTGCTTATGAAACTCCCGAAGGACTTTCCATCGCACGAGGCGAGGCATTAGATGAGCGCTATTTAGACTATGTCGAGCAACTGTTAGCTCAAAAGCATAAATGCGCAATTGCAACTCATCACGATAAAATCCAGCACGCCGTGACACATTTAATAGAAAAATATAATACGCCTAAAGAGCTTTATGAATTTGAAAGTTTATTTGGTATCCAAAACCAACAGCTAACAGCATTAAAAGAAAAAGGTTATCCAACTAAGATCTACTTTGTCTATGGCAAAGAATGGTATTTATATCTTTGTAACCGGATCGCGGAATACCCTTTGAATATATTTAGAGCTTTAAAAGATATTGTTGAATAAATTCAAAAATTGTTGCAAACGTTTACATAATTGAATTTATAATATTTCTTTCATGTAATATCGTTTGCAACCTTTGCACGGCGAACCTTCAAAATACTTTATTGCCCTGCCGTTCATAAGCGGAAAGCATCCTAAATATAACAGTACTATCACTGTAATCTCTTATGATGATATTTTCCTTGTTGAGGGGATATGACTGCTTGAATTTGAAGATCTGGAATGTGTTGTTGTAATTGCGCAGCCGCATAAACTCGAAAACCAGGCAACACTGGCACAGGTTTTACACAATGTAGTAAAAACCATTCATATTGCTTAAGAAATTTATCACTTCGACAGCCATGATTGACGGCTTTTAAGTAGAGCTTTTCGGCTTGTTTAAATTGTTGTTGAGACTCATAGAGCCGTGTCAGCGCACGATAAAATAGTTCACACTCAGGATATTCATTAATTGCATTCAGTAAAATATCCTCTGCGACATCAAAATGTTTAAGACCGATTTGTGCGCGTGCCTTTCCATATAAACAATTTTTTTTCACTTCTGGATCTTTGGTTTTGCCCAGTATGGATTTGAAACAATGAAGCGCGTCAAGATACTTTTTTTCTCGCAGTAATGCAAAACCTTTTCCTAATCCCTTCATGAATGAGTCCTCCATTAATTGCGAGGAGTCTATCAGAGATTTATTAAGTCAGTCGAGTACTACGACACCTCTGGCAGAAAACCCAAGGCGCTCATAAAGGCCATCGATTTCATATAAGCTTATCAATTATTTTCGCAACCTCAAGATCAGAGGCAGGGACTGCCCCATAATCCTCATAACTCCAAGCAATGGAAAGTATAGTCATACACAAAGTCCATGCTTTGATGCGATGAGCATCATAGGGTAACTCGTCACACAAAATGCTTAATCGTCTTTGTATTATCTCTTTCACACTTTTGTCTTGTGGAAAGCAATCTCTAGGGTTATAGATCATGACGCTACTAGCAAATGCGGGATCGCCTATATATCCATGAGGATCAATCACTTTATAATCATTTCCGCTGGAAAGAATATTATCGTGGTGCAAATCACCATGCAATAACACATCCGTAGCACTTGGTTCAGTTAACGCTGCAAACAGAGCTTGCGTCTTTGTTAAAATCTTGTCTTCTATTTTTCTTTTTAATCCCGGCAAGGCTATGGCAAGCTCAGATAAATGTTTAAAGCCTTCAACTTTATGTTGATTATCATGCAGATCCCGGATAACTTGGCAGATAATGCTCGTAGCTTTATCATCATCATCTTTAACTAAATATTTAAGTGACTTACCAGGGACAATCTGTTCCATCAAGTAAGCATGATATTCGTCATCAAACCAATATATTATGGGTACATCTTTATCAAAGCAACGAAGCCATTTTGCTTCACGCTCAACATTTTCGCTGGTTGGCGCCATTTTTAGTATCGCATTTTCTCCTGTTGCCAAAATTTCAACAAGACCAACAAAATGATAGGTCAAATCAGGCATTGGTTTAATAAATCGACAGCCATGCTTGTCGCAAAGCTTAGTGATAGTTTCAGCCAAATCATGGAGCCAAGCTTTACCTGTATCTTTATATGCATCTTGAAGATTTGCAAGAAAATTGGGACTTAGATCCATAAGTTTTCCTTAAAAAACTTTACTTTTATTATTTCTTTCAAGTTCTTCATTTTTTTCAACAAATTAGCTCCAAAAACCCTTAACACCAATAAAGCTCAGGATAGCGAAAGTATTTACCCTCAAATGAAAAGCTATTTGAACCCATAATACAGCATTCTGGCCCTGCCAACGTTGCTTCATATTCATCTTCATTTAATAAGTTATCCGCACAAAATTGCAAAACAATTCTTTCGAATGATTCTGAAATTAATTCAACGAATTTAGTTAAGTGATGCTGCGTTTGACTGATGATTTCTTTAAAATAAAGTGTTTTATCACGGATCTCATAAACAATAATAGCATTTAATTTTTCCGAATAGTAAATGGGTTTACCAAGCATACTAAAAATAAACAGCTCTGAATTCAAAACACTTAACTGATGAGATAAAGGGATCCGGTTAGAAAGTAGATAATGTAGCAGTTTTAAGTCTTGTGCATCATCAATATCCAATTTCCTTAAATCAGAAAGTTTACTCTTTATAATGAGCTTTTCATTCACCACAAAATCATATTCTGGCAATAACGGTTTATACGGGTATTTTTTATACAAATACGGCTTCATCGTAAAAAACACGGGGAAATCAAAATTAGCATTCACATAATCAATAACCTCTTGCATCAAGACTTTAAAATGCCCTTTGCCACGAAATTCAGGCTTTACACACACGCCATGAATGGAAGCAGTTTGCACAATTTTACCATTAAGCATTAATGTGATAGGCCATGCACCTGCATGCGCCACAATTTCACCTTCTTCTTCGATAATAAAGGGCGTTGAAGCTTTACGCCATGATGCACCATATTTTTCACCCTGAGTAGAAAAGGCTTTACAGCCAGGAAACACTTCATCAATTAAGTGTATGCAGCGCTCAAATAGCAGTGAATCATCATTGTAATTTGCTTTCACGCTTTCTCCTTGATACTTAGTTTATCAACTTGGCCTATTGCGCCCTAAATCTTTCATCTTGAATCAGATAATTGTACTCTAAACAAGAAATACTATGATAGGCGTAATATGGCTAATATTATTGTGATTGGCGCAGGAATTGCAGGCTTAAAAGCTGCGCTTGATCTTGCGATAAGCAAACATAGCGTTACCCTTTTAGAAGCCAGAGAACGCTTAGGGGGTAGGATCCATACGGTTAAAGCCAGTGACAACCAAACACCGATTGAGTTAGGCGCTTCATATTGGGAAGGTATTGAATCAAGTCCATTTTATCAACACTACTTTTCCCAAACCAGCGATGATCCTAGCAAGCCTTATGTGAGACAATTTAATGAAGCAGACGCTGTCCTGGTTGATCTTAATCACCCAATCAAAATGGCTCTTCCAGGTAAGGAAATTGCCTCTTACTACCAATTAGCAAATGAAACTTTAAAGAACACTACCACAACCCGCCTAGGTAAAAATTTTCAACAGTTCATTGATGAGATTGATTTACCTAAAGATAAAATAAAAGCCAAGTGGGTAAAAAAAATAATAGAACTCCAATCTATTCACCAATCAACACCCTTAACTAAAATTGGATTCCCTGATTTTAAAATACCGCCAATCGATACGGCATTAAATGCCTATACCGAAGGGGATGCTAACTTTAACTTTGTAGCGAATGGGTATCACCGCGTCATTTATCAAATAGCAAAGCAATGCAAGGAAGCAGGTGTTAATATTATTACAAACTGCGCGGTGTCTAAAATAACAGACAGCCAAAATGGTGTCACTGTGCAAACATCTCAAGGCTTTTTTCAAGCCAAAAAACTTGTTTGTACTATTCCTTTAGGTGTTTTAAAAACACAAGCAAAAACGTTATTCACCATACCCTTATCGCAAGAAAAAATTGAAGCCATTTCCGCTATGGGTGTTCATGCCTCAACCCGCGTGGTACTTGAATTTGCACAACCATTTTGGGACAAACCTCTTTGCCCTTATATATTACTATGTGATGCTAACAACCCTGGCATGAAAGAATTTCGAAATAATTTTGCCTTACATGGCAAGGCCATTTTGCAAACACCAAGTTATGCCAATGAAGCTTTACATCTGAGTGATAGCGCTCTCATTGATCAAATTGTTTCAGAGCTGCAATTTGCTTTTCCTCAAAAGGCTATCCCCGTTCCAAAGTATTACATTGTTCATCGCTGGAGCACTGATCCCTATGCTCAGGGCGCATATCCTTATCGTACGCTGCAAATGGACGAGAAGAATCATCAAGCATTAGAAAAAGCTGAAGGAAATATATATTTTGCGGGTGCCGATTTTTCCCGCCATGGTTTTTCGGTGCAACATGCTTATGCAAGTGGGCAATATGTTGCAGCACAACTCAACCACTCCTTCCATATCTCGCCATAATAATATAGTGCTGGTGCACTAATAGAATTTTAACAAAAAATAGGCTTATACTTTAGTTATACATATCCATAGTTAAGAGTAGATAAAGATGGGATTTAAGCGTGAATTGGGTGTTGGTGAGATTATAAATCAATTTGAAAAAAAGCTGATTGAAGAAGATGGCTTGACACCTGCAGGCGCTAAAAAAGCGGCTAACATGATGTCTAAATCTGACATCGATCAAGTTCAAAAAGATTTTTTGCGTCATCCCAAAGTTATTATTATCAACAAAATAAAAGGCACAACCTCTGAGGTGCCCCTCTCTCAATTTGATACCCCCTATAAAACAAAAGGCTTTTTAAGAAAACTCGCCAGAGAACATGAAGACATATACGAATATTTAACCCACTTTTTACACCAAGGCGGTTTTCTGCATTTAGCTGAATCTTTAATGAAATGCTATTTTCTTCCTCACACTAACTTCGTTACTGACAATCGCGTTGCCACCTTTACCATTGAAAAAGATGGATCGCTGAGCTATGAAGAAAAATTTGATATTACAAAAATCCAAACACCTGCCAATAACAGTGAATTTGAAAACGCGCAGGGTTCACCCCTTGCTTCTTTTAGCTTAAAATCTAATATTAAAATTGAGAATAACAAAGTTATTCATCAATGTGCCCCACTAAAAGTAAAAGCTAATGATCCAGTAGCCGCTAAATTCTTCGAAGATCCCAGAAATAAATTTTCTCAGTTTTTATCTTGGCTAAAAGAATCTGTTCACTCTTTGTTCAGTAAAGATCAAAGAGTAGAATCTCAAAAACGACTTAATATCCCACATCCCAGAAGAAAGTTATAACCCTCTAATCACCTAAGGCATTATCCCTTAGGTGATTGTTATTAATGTCTATTATGACGCTTAGATTTATCTTCCCCAGGCACTGCGTATTACCAGCTCAGAGAGAAGATTGTTCCTTATCAGCATGATGCTAAAACGATGAAGGTAGTTATAGCAGAAATCGAAGAACGTTTGAAATTGGTTAAAATTACTCGTGCAGGGGTTGCTAAAATTGCTTGAGATTTGTGTTAAAGGTGGGCATATTTCAATGCCCCACCTTCAATCTGATTATAAATACAATCGCATAATAGGTGTTTTGGTTCCTGGTACAATTTTCGAGTCTGTTGTACCTATTTGCTTAGCGCCCATTTTCAAATAAAAACCTACCGCATTGGGATCAGTTTCCCAAGTCAAATATTTTACTTTTAATTCTTTCGCTTTAGTAGTTACTGGAGCCCATAGCATTCTGCCATAACCCTGACGAATAGCCTCGGGTTCAATGTAATATCGGCCTTCAGATAATCCCTCTTTTGGTGCTCGACACCAAAAACCTTTTACTTCGCCATCCACTTCAACAACGAAACAAATCGAATTCAGAATCAATTCAGAGGTAACTTCTAATTCAGGTCGCCATTGATCGATAAGTTCTGGCGAATAGCCCCAATGCGCTTTTGATCTTAAAGCGATATTAGTCAATACTTTTGCATCTTGAGGTTTTGCTTCTCTTACAACCACGTTGTTCATATTGCTAGTTACCTTGTCAGAAAAATCTGGTTAAATGAGGGCACTACCGATTAGCCCACTATCGCCTGTCTTACCCTAGATGGGGTTAGAAAAAAGGCAGCGAGTCTTCGAGGTGGGCCACAATAGGCCACTAAGACTTGAATCTAAAACCAAACGATTCTGAGTCAGGAAAGAACGCTTAGGTAAGTATAACACATTTCTCTTAGCTCTTAAAATTTATTACAAGGTAAACGATGGCAATTATCGGCCTCAAGACGCCTGTGATGCCCTTTACTCGATTTACTCAAAACAAATTATGGCACGAACGCCATATAACGTTAGGATTCGAACATGTAAATTATGAAGCTAGAATATTTTTTGATATTTGCGACGATTGTCAGGAGATTCGCATCCATCTTCAAAATCCATGACTTGAGAAACATATAAATTCTGACTCTCCATCAAATCATGCGCTCTGGGACAATAAGCGAGCCTGTTGCCTTCAAGCCTCAAAATAGCTGTACTCTGAAGAATTGTTTCAAGCATCAAAGGTAATCGGGTTAAATGGTTATTTGATAAGTCAATGCTTCTAATACTTTGCCAAAAATCTCTAAATCGAGGAATTTGGAAAATATGGCTAGGTACACGCGTCAGATAACAAGATGCACAGGCAAGCTGGTAATAGCTTGGATTAAGCAGGGCTTGCTCCATCTTTGAAATAATGATAACGCCGTTTATCTTGTCTAGATAAATCTCTCGATTTTGAATGTGGGCAATGTCTTTTTTATTACCACCCACTAATTTATTTAAATTTGAAAAATAGACTTCTAATTGAGCTCTATTTTTAATGTCAGCTTTAGCTAAAATAGATGCCTGGTTTTTGAGTAAATACTCAATTTCTCTGTCTTGGTGATAGGAAAGGGCAAGTTGATAAGCACTATTAAAAGCTTTGCAAACAGTTCTAACCGTTTTATTTTCATCTATGACAGAATGGTTGAGGATCAATGCCAATGTATCTAAACAAACACTTGCCATTAATGAGCCTTCAAGCGTTGGGGCTGGTGTTTCAACTACTTCAGTATTTTCTGCACCAGATTGCATTATTCTTCCAACTCTATTCTTGAAAAATATCTTTACAAAATACCACCTATATTAATCATTGAACAAGAACTAGCCGATGATACACTCAAATTTGTGGATAAACGGTCTCATCTCAATACAATGACTCTATAAAGTATCAACTAAGGTTCGACGTCATGACATTATTTTCTAAATGCAGCTTTTTTAATTTCTTCTAGCACTGCATTATCACCAATTTTGTTTCCATGAATGGCCAATTTAGTTTCTTCATTTTTTAGGCTATATATAGCTTGCAAGCCTTCCTTGCCTATTTGATTAGCTTGGAGATCGAGTCTTGATAATTGCTTTAATGAAGGTAAACCAAGCGAAATAGCTTTGGCACCTGTATCTGAAATCAGATTATTATTCAAAAAAAGCGCTTTTAGCTGCGGACGAGATTGAACAATAAATTGCATGATTTCAGCCATTTCATCGTCTTTGATTTCCATCTCACCTAAATCAATCTGATCATCAGAAGCACCACTGATTATATTTTTAATTTCTTCACGCATTTTTCACCTTGATTAGTAGTAGGTCATAGCTATGAAACATATCTTAGACAAACGCCTAAATGATAAACTGTAATGGTAATTATATAGTAGGTACTAGACACTGATAAATAGTGAATATACATGAAAGCAGGCGCGCAAGAAATAGTCATCCAAGACATTATATGTACAGCCCTACCCAAAAAGGATGGCGCGAACCCAACCGGTCAATTTGCTGGCGTGGTCAGAAAGGGCTTTGTTGATAACCCAAATCGAAGCAAGGAAATATTCGAATCTATTGCGAATTTAACTGAAATTGCTGCGAGTAAACACAGAGAGCAAAATTGTGATGGTAATCATTTAAAACCAGAAAGCGCTAATCATATCGTTAGATTGGTTACCAATGAGTTTATGTTTTACACTAAAACACCTCTGAGTCTTGCTGAATTTGAATCACTTCAACAACAGATTGCTGACTTAGCAGCAAAACAACCTGAAAATTTACATCTGGTGCTAGGTTCCTTTGCAGTGAAAAGCTCTGACGGTCCCGATGCCCCTGTCATGAACGTGGTCCCTCATATTCAATGTGGCACGGATCCAAAAATTAATTTTTTGGTTAAAAATATCCCATCAGAATTAGATCCTGTTTATTCAGAAAAAAGCTTATTAAATGGCCGCACGGTGCATGATAATTTAGGTATTAAAGCAACACCTGAACAAGTTGGTACTAAAGCCGTAAAGGATGAATTAGATAGTAATATTACGATTAACGGAAAAGCGCACCCCTTCTCTTTTAATAACACCATTATCTGTAAAACAGCTGGCAACGAAAGCTTCTTTTCTTGCGTAGAAATTTGTTATGACCATCATTTTGGCATAGCCAGAAATCGCTTAACCGAGCAGCTCAAACAGGCTGTTGAACGTGCTGGGAATGGAGAAGTGTCAGAGCCCCTCCCTACGTTGTGTTCACATATCATTACATCGAATGTCCAACCGGCTTTACCTTCTAAAAAATTATCAGAAGTTGTTACGCATGCTGATCCTAAATATTCACCAACGGAATGTAAATTAAATACAAAAAAATCTCACCGTGATGAGATGCCAATTGTTTTAGGCTCACAGATTGATGTGGTTACCACTAGCCCATTGGCTTGCGGTCCACTATTGCAAGAAGCCCACAGAGAACTTGTGCAATCCCATAATGAAAAAGTAGTAGCACCTACGGCGGCTGCATCTAGAGCAAATACAGCTGAAGCAAAGCCCCCTGCGCCCGCAGCTATTACGCCTGTTGAAAAAATGTCCTCTCCTACTGCGCAAGCCGCGACTAAATCACGTGCTCACTCCCATGCGACACCACCTGTGGCAACCGTCAAACCTCGATCTAATACACAGACCGAAAAAAGAGCATCTGTTAGTGGTTCGTTATTTTCCACAATATCTAAAAGCACAAAACGGTTAAGTGGGGTCTTTGCTAAAAATACCAATCATAAGGAGGAAAAGCATGCTCCACCTCCTACGGCTTCAGCAAAAACAGAACCATCAACCGCGCAAGCAGCACAACCCCTAGCTCGCGGCGCAATACCTAATGTTGCAAAAACTGAATCTAAAATGGAAGAGCGTCCTGATGATAATTTATTTACACCATCTCCGGTTTACACCCCAGGCCATGCTTTATCAGCTTCATCAGCTAAAAATGCACAACAACCTGCGGCAAAGGTTGATCCTGCCACAGTAGAAAGAAAGTTTCGACACTAATTATCAATTCGTTTTATCGCTCAAAGCGATCCAATCCTACTGTCTAATTACTCAACTGCATTTATATATTTCAGGGAACTTTGGGCAATATCTTTTTGTCACAGCGAAAACTGTATTGTATGGATGGGGGATTTATGAATAAATATAGTGTTTTGCTGATAGGATCTATAGTAACTTTGCTGAGTTTTTCAGCTTTTGCTGGTTATGGCGACAGGCAAGCTCGTGACTATGGTGAAAGACACGTGCGGGGAGGGTGGGTTTGTAACCCCTATAAATATGTCTGCCACAGAGTCAATTATCGCCCAGCTTATTGGCATTCACGATATGAAAATGAAAGATATGGCTGGCGCAAAAATCCACACAAAAAAAAGATTGTCAAAAATACAGAGCCTAAGTTTGCTTTTGAAGCACCACCTGAAAAAATTGATGACACCAACATTGTTAAAGTGAATTTAAGCCATGGCACATGGGCAGCTTATGATACCCAAGGTGAGCTGGTAAAATCAGGCAAAGTCTCTGGTGGCAAAGGTTATTGTCCCGACATTAATAAAAAATGCAGAACCGCAACCGGTACTTTCAAAGTATATGAAAAAAGAGGTGCAAGTTGTAAATCAAAAATATTCCCCGTTGGTAAAGGTGGCGCACCGATGCCTTATTGCATGTTTTTCCATGGTGGATTTGCGATGCATGGCTCAAACGCGGTGCCCAATTACAATGCCAGTCACGGCTGCGTTCGCATGACACCGGCAGATGCCAAATGGTTAAACCAAAATTTTGTGACTGTGGGCTCAACGCGCGTAAATGTGACTTACGACAAAATGGTGCCACAAGAGAAAAAAGAAGTAGCACAAAATGAGGAAAGCACTGAGGCAGAAAAGCCGACTTCTAGTCAGTGATAAATCATACGGTGTCATGGTTGGTGTTTAAAGGCCATGCCAGCCATGACAAAGTACAATTGCTGAAATGAATGGCATTGCAATTCAGTTGGCGATAGGAATGAACCTACGTTCTTGTGCATACAAGTTACATTATTTAAATATTAATTTTCCTACCAGAAATCAAATACATCACCGTCGCATTTGTTGAACTCAGCGTTTGATTTTGAATGGCTTCCCTATTTGTCTTAGCATCATTTATTAGCTTTGGCCATATTGAATCAAATTCAGATTCAGAACCACCACCCGCTAAAAAATAACGTTTTGTTTCATCCTTTGGCCATACGATGATTTCCTGGCCTTGCCAATCTTCTATTTGTTTTAATAAAATTTTCTCTTCATGAGAACCATAGGGAGGGATCATGGGAGAGGTTTTATCAGATAAATAAACTTGAATGTTTTCTAAGTTCTGTCTTGAAAATGCATAGGGGAGAATATCTCCGATTGAATTATATCCTAACTTTAAGGCTTGCTTACCTCTCTCACAGGTAATATGAAAGCGAATATGCTCCAGCAAATTATCCAAAGGCTCATTCACGTTTAGGGTATTAAAAATTAATAAGGGAGCGATATTATTAGGCTCCGCAACAGCTAATATTCCACCTGGCCTTAAAACGCGAATCATTTCTTTTAATGCTATATTGATATCTGCCACGTGAATCAACAGCGTCTGACAAGTCACCATATCAAAGGAATTATCAGCGAAAGGTATCTGTTCTGCTTTCCCTACTTGAAAATGACATTGTTCGCTTATGCCCTTTTCCTTTGCACGCGCTTTTGCTTTATCTACCCAGGCTGCTTCAGCGTCTATCCCGTGAATCTGTGTGTTTTTGTTAAGAAAAGGTATTAATGTGAATCCCCAATGGCCAATCCCACACCCCACATCTAAAACAGAATGAACCGATCCAAGATCCCATCGCTTAGCCATCAATTCAATAAAATCATAGTTCCACCACAAATCACGTTGATCACCAAAATAGTGACCTGAATGTGGCATAGAATCGGTAGACATGAACTCTCCTTTGGAAATAGTCACTGAGGTTTCAAGGGGTTTTAAAGTTTTTAGCTTAATGCATCTAGTTTTCTTAGAAATGAGATTTTTGTCAATTTTTTCAATAATAATAGATACATACTGGTGTCAGCTCAATGAGTTACTTAAAAAAGGGGCAATCATCCAACTGAACTTTTCTGCACAGACATTTAAATTATTCACCGATATAATAAATTTATTCATCTTAGAACAGGAATGCCAGCATGAACCATTTAAACAAAGAATTCTTCATAAAAAGTGTACACCATATTTATCAAAATATTGATAACTCTTCTTTGAAATTAGAAGATATTGCTGCTGAAATTGGTACATCGGTCTCTTCTTTAAAGCGCCTTTTCGAAAAATATACAAATCAAAGTCCTGGCACTTTTATTCGCCAACTTCGCATGGAATTGGCATTCCAGTCTATACAAAGTAAAAATGAATCCATTCTAGAAACTGCACTTTCCTCAGGTTTTGAAGATCATGCTGCCTTTTCACGTCGGTTTAAAGATACTTTTGGTTACGCGCCCAGTCGAGCAAGAGAAAAAATAAATATCCTTAATGAATTAGAATGCGTCACGCTTGAAGAGCCCGATATCGTAGAGCTCAATGCTTTAAAAATTCAAACTGTCACCAAAAAAGGGCTCTATTATGAATGTGCGCCCCAGGCTTGGGCTGCGCTTAGTGAAAAATTAAATGCTTTAGAATTAACTGATGATTTTCCCGGACTTTTTATTGGGATTGGCCATGATAATCCGCATGCGGGAAATGTAGGTGAATCACAAGTAAGATTCTCCGCAGGCATATATCTTTGTGAAAGAGATTTAGGTTTAGAAACCATGATCCTCTCTGGAGGCCGGTATGCACGATTTCGTTATAGCGGCAAGATCTGGAATATTGGCTTAGCTTATCATTATATTTTTGGCAAATGGATTGAAAATTCTGATTTTAAAGTAAGCAAAGTTTTGCCGGCATTTTTGAGTTTCGATAAGATCCCTAATGGGACAAACGAAGAAAAAATAATCATTCATGTACCTATAATTGATTAGCTCGTCGCACTAAGTCAGATCAGCGTGTTGGCCCTTGTTGGGCGATTTACAAAATGCCTGTCCTCAGTTTGCCGGATATCATTGTAGGATAGTCACGCTTCGCTTTGCAAAACCTATAAGGCTACAATTTATGGAGAAAAGGTGACATAATGCCCATCCTGATTGGAGCCCATGTCATGAACTTATCATTTTCAAGCTTATCTCTATCCGCTGATTTGCTCAAAAACTTAGCTTCTTTAGGCTATGAACAAATGACACCGATCCAAGCTAAGAGCTTACCGGTCATTTTAGAGAATAAAGACATTATCGCTAAAGCAAATACCGGCAGCGGTAAAACAGCAGCTTTTGGGCTAGGGCTGCTATTTAAGCTTAACCCCTCCCTAAATGTGCCACAATCGCTTGTGTTATGTCCTACAAGGGAATTAGCCGATCAGGTCAGTAAAGAGATCCGCCGCCTTGCGCGCTTAACGCCCAACGTGAAGGTGCTCACTTTATGTGGTGGCAAGCCATTTAGAATGCAGGCAGAATCCATCCGTTTAGGTGCTCAGATAATTGTAGGTACACCAGGACGCATTCAAGATCACATCGAGCGAAAAACACTTCCTTTGCAACAAATAACTACTTTGGTATTAGATGAAGCTGATCGCATGCTTGATATGGGCTTTTATGATGAGATATTACAAATAATTGCCCTTTTACCCAAAAAACGACAAACCCTACTTTTTTCTGCCACTTACCCTGACACGATTCATGAAATGAGCCGCTCACTGCAAACAGCGCCGATTGATATTCGTATACATGAAAGCCAAGACGCGCCAGATATTTCACAATTAGCGTATGAAGTTTCAGTGGATGAAAAAAATGACGCACTCGTTGATTTGTTAACGCATTATAACCTGCCATCAGCCATTGTGTTTTGCCGTACCAAAGTACAATGTGATGAAATTGCCAATTTATTATATAGCAAAGGTTTTAGAGCGCTTGCTATTCACAGCGATTTTGAGCAACGCCAACGAGAAGAAGTGTTATTACAATTTGCCAATCTTAGCTGCTCCGTTTTAGTGGCAACCGATGTGGCTTCACGTGGATTAGATATTAAAGATTTACCCTTAGTCGTTAATTATGATTTGCCTTCAAGTGCCGATATCTACACTCACCGCATTGGACGCACCGGACGCTGCGGCAAATCCGGTATTGCAATCAGTTTATTTACCGCGCGTGAAACCTTTAAAATTGAAGCCATTGAAAAGTTACATAACATTACGTTTACTAAAATTGAGAAGCGAACGCTTAAAACGGATAATCTTATCTCTAAACCTTCAATGCGAACTCTTTGTATTCAAGCAGGTAAAAAGAATAAACTTCGCCCTGGCGATATCTTAGGTGCTTTAACTAAAGATGCCGGCTTAGCTGCCAAAGATGTGGGCAAAATTGATATTTTTGATTTTCATGCATACGTAGCTATCAGTCAGCAATTTGCCACGCATGCGTTGAATAAATTAAGTGAAAGTAAAATCAAAGGCATGACGCTTAGAATGCGTTATTTGACCTGATGTGCAACTGATATTAATAGCGTAGCGTGTCCGCCTTTTTATTGAAGAAACTGAGTTTGCTATTGCGCAGTATACCCACCATCTACACTAATTAAAGCGCCAGTCATAAAAGCCGCATCGTCAGACAACAAGAACGCCACGACATTTGCCACCTCGGAGGCGGTTCCAACGCGTTGAATAGGCTGGGCCTTGGCTAATGACTCGTAAACTTGCTCTTTGGAAACGGCTGTTTTTTCCGAATAAGTTTTTACGGCATGGTGGTAAAGTGGCGTATCTATGGTGCCAGGACAAATACAATTAACCCTAATGTTATATTTTGCATAATCAATTGCGGTACTTTTGGTTAATTGTCCTATGGCTGCTTTAGTGACGCCATAAATAGAGCTGCCTCCTTTACCGACAAGAGATTGATCCGATCCACATAAGACAATGCTTCCTTTATTTTCTTTTTTCATAAACGGAATCACGGATTTGAGAATGTAATAAGTCCCCTTAAGATTCACATTAATTATCCTATCGATATCTTCCAGCGTAGTATCCTCAATATTGGCAAATAAATGGGCACCTGCATTAGCAAACAGAAAATCTATCGCGCTTTCTTTAGCGATTATTTCACTTAATGTCGCCTCTATTGCCTTATAATCTGTTACATCACAAAAATAGGTCAATATAGCGTCATGCTTATAATCAGGGGTTTTGTAATCTAGGTTGTAGACAATTGCTCCTTGTTCGGCAAAGAGCTTTGCCGTTGCCTCACCGATGCCACTTGATCCACCGGTGATGATTATTTTCTTATTTTTAAATTGCATGGCAGCCACTCCTACGAAAATTTCATACATCATCAACACCATGAAGACAAACGTCAAGCGATAACGTTTTGACCATTTGCATGCAAATCAAAGATTACAAAAAATGTTTATTAAATTGAATCTTAAGATGGTGGACAGACTTCGCTTTGTCCACCCTACAAAAGGGTATTAATTGATTAGAAAAATTAGTGGGCCCACTAGGACTTGAACCTAGGACCAAAGGATTATGAGTCCTCTGCTCTAACCAACTGAGCTATGGGCCCGAAGAGAGTTCAGGAGGTGGTTGGTTAGCCACCCCCATAAAAAGGGCCGGTTTTGGTGGCCGGCCCTAAAATCACACGAAATTATAATGATAACTGTGAATTACTTCAACGGATGTTGTTCTTCTTCGTCATCACCATCAACTAAGAAGCTACGCAAGTCATCAGCACGACTTGGCTGACGCAATTTACGTAAGGCTTTCGCTTCGATCTGACGAATACGTTCACGTGTTACATCAAATTGCTTACCCACTTCTTCTAACGTGTGATCGGTATTCATATCAATACCAAATCGCATGCGTAACACTTTGGCTTCTCTTGCGGTCAACGTAGAAAGTATACGTCTAGTCGCTTCTCTTAAGCCGGCAGTGGTCGCAGAATCAGCTGGGGATGCTATCACGGTATCTTCGATAAAGTCGCCTAGGTGTGAATCTTCATCATCACCAATAGGAGTTTCCATTGAAATAGGCTCTTTGGCAATCTTGAGCACTTTGCGGATTTTGTCTTCCGGCATGCCCATGCGTTTGCCTAATTCTTCTGGTGTTGGCTCACGACCCATTTCTTGCAACATTTGTCTTGCAACACGATTTAACTTATTGATGGTTTCAATCATGTGTACAGGGATACGAATGGTACGCGCTTGGTCGGCAATTGAACGTGTAATCGCCTGACGAATCCACCATGTTGCATAGGTTGAGAACTTATAACCACGGCGGTATTCGAATTTATCAACTGCTTTCATCAAACCGATGTTACCTTCTTGAATGAGATCCAAGAACTGTAAACCACGGTTAGTGTATTTTTTGGCAATAGAGATAACCAAGCGAAGGTTTGCTTCCACCATTTCTTTTTTGGCGCGTCGAGCTTTGGCTTCACCAATCGACATATTTCGATGCAATTCTTTGATAGCCACAATAGAGCGGCCAGCTTGATTTTCTAATGCTCGCAGTTGCTCTTGATGATTGATAACATCTTCTCTAACCTTTTTAAACTCATTGGAGTAAGGTTTGTTTTGCTCAATTTGCTCATCAATCCATTTTGTATTAATTTCATTACCAGGAAAACTGGTCACAAAAGCTTGGCGTGGCATTTTGCCTTTATAAACACATAAAGCCATCACGCCTTTTTCATGCACACGAATGTCTTCCAACATTTTACGCATAAAACCAACTAGCTCTTCAAAAAGACGTGGCACAATCTTAAAGCAAGCAAATACATCCGCTAATTCTTGATAATGCTGAGTGGTTTCTGGGTGATCTAAACCATGTTTCTTCTCAGACTCAATCACTTTGGTATAAGCTTCGCGCAACTTGGTAAAGTGCTGCGCCGCTAATTCCGGATCAGGGCCTGATTCTAATTCAGATTCTTCACCATCTGCGCCGTCTTCACCAACAACGACACCAGGCGCACCAGGAGGAGCAACAACCAGAGCTTCATCGTCTAAATCCGCACCAGGGGGCACAAATTCTGCATCGACAGGCAATTCAACAAGTGCAGGTATTTCAGCAACTTCGTCATCGCTTTGTACAAAACCGCTGATAATATCACCGAGGCGAATTTGATCGGCCAGGTAACGATCATATTCTTTGAGGATATAAGCAATGTTAGGTGAATAGGCTGCAAGCGAGCTTAATACTTGGCGCAAGCCGACTTCAATTCGCTTGGCGATTTCAATCTCACCTTGGCGGGTCAGGAGCTCTACTGTACCCATTTCCCGCATGTACATTCTAACAGGATCAGTTGTTCGTCCGAATTCACTATCAGAGGAAGCAAAGGCGAGTGCTTCAACGGCCGCTTCGCGTGCCATATCGTCGTCTTCAGCAACGGTGTCGGAAAGATTTAATGCATCCTCATCGGGTGCTTCTTCATAAACATCAATTCCCATGTCATTTATCATGGCAATGATGTCTTCGACTTGTTCAGGATCCACAATATGATACGGCAGCAAGTCACTCACTTCGGCATAAGTGAGGTACCCCTTTTCTTTCCCAGCTGCAATTAAGTCTTGCAGTTGTGTTGCTGCTTGCTGCTCTTGATCAACATAATTCATAGTGGGAGCTACCTTGGTCTGCAACTTATTACTCATACTTTTTTTCAAATTCTGTGTCCGCGAGGGTAACCGACAATTCTATCTTCTATTTAACCTTTAAGCTAGTGCCATATGTCAGTATCCATTCCCAATAATCCGTTGAGTTCCCCGCATTTGAGGCTTATTAACTGGCCTCTTAACTATTTAGATTGTGAACTAGCCAATTGATTCCCTAGATTGCAAAAATTCTTTCAAGCATTGTTTCTCTTGTTCTGAAAGTTCCGTATTCTTAGCTTTTAGAATCAATTTTTCCATCATTTGTTCCCGACCTACCACCTCTAATCGTTTAATAGCCCCTAAAAACTCTGCTTCTAGGCCTTCAGTTGGAATCATTGCAACCTTCGTTTCGCATGCTTTTAATCGATCAAGATCAAATTTATTTTCTATTAATTTTTGTCGTAAGGCAGCTTGGTCTAGTGATGCATCTTGAACAAGGAGAGCACAAAGAAAATGAAATAGTTCAATGCCAGGCGCATGAATTTCTTTAAAAACGACAGACTGTGCAGCAATATGCGCATGTAATGGTGGCTCACGAAGTAATAAAGCCGCTGCCACAAACGCTGTTTCCATGGGCTGAGGCGGTGGCGCGATTTTAATCCTCGTATGCCCTTTAGGAGAATAAAAGCTACGAAAGGCTTTCTCGCCTCGTACCACTTGTGGCGTGCTTGAAACAATGGTGGCTAATTGTTCATACATCATTTCTTTGAAGATACCTTGAGGAATTGTCTCTATCAATGGTCTTGCCACACTCGCTAAATGGGCGCGACTATCCACAGAATCAGGAACAATTTTTTGACTAAGGGTAGCAAAAAAATATTCTGATAATGACATGCCATTTTTCACTAAAGCCAAAAAAGCACTTGCGCCATGTTGACGCACATAGGAATCTGGATCATCGCCTTGTGGCAAAAAGACAAAGCGTGCTTGGCGACCTTCGGTTAAAGCGCCAAGCGTTAATTGTAAAGCTTTCCAAGCGGCCCCTTGGCCTGCCTTATCACCATCAAAACAAAACACAACCTCAGACACATGATGAAATAAAATATTTAAATGATGACTGGTGATAGCTGTACCAAGCGTTGCCACAGCCCCGCTCACCCCCATTTGAGCGAGCGCCACCACATCCATGTAGCCTTCAACCACAATGGCGGTTTGCCATTTTTTGGTTTGAAGGGCTTCATAAATGCCGTATAAACAATAACTTTTTTGAAATACGGGGGATTCAGGGGAATTTAAATATTTGGGCTGACTTTTATCCATGACCCTGGCGCCAAAGCCAATGACATCCCCACGTCTATCGCGAATGGGAAACATAATGCGCTCACGAAATCGGTCATATAATCGCCCCTCTTTGTGGCGAATGATCATCCCCGATTCTTCGAGCAACTTGAGAGAATCCGCATCCGTGAAAGTAGCCAGTAAATTTTGCCAACCTGCTGGCGCAAATCCTAAATTAAATTGCTTTGCTATTAAGCCTGTCAAACCGCGCTTTTTGAGATAATCGACGGCCACTTTGGCATCCGCATGATTTTTTAATTGATCGGCATAAAAATCCGCACAGCGTTTTAATACCATGGTGGTAGATTGTTTTATTTGGGCTTTAGCAACATCTAAGGGATCTTTAGGCACCGTTAAACCAACACGCGCTGCTAAACGTTCAACAGCATCCACGAAATTGAGCGATTGGTAATCCATTAAAAATCGAATGGCATCGCCATGGGCTGAGCAACCAAAACAGTGATAAAACTGTTTGGTTTGACTAACGGTAAACGAGGGGGTTTTTTCATTGTGAAAGGGGCAGCAAGCGCTATAGTTGGCCCCATTTCTCTTTAATTTAACGCTTTCTTGAATAACAGAAATAATATCGGTTTTAGCAAGTAAGCTTTCGATAAAACTATCGGGAATTCGCCCATGTCCTGACATGCCTTTTTCCCTTCATCACAACGCTAGCCTTGAGCTTTACCAAGTAAGGCTTTAATCGTTGCGCTTACTTTGCCCATATCAGCACGACCCTGCAGTTTTGGTTTCAAAATGGCCATGACTTTGGCCATATCTTGCATCGAATGAGCACTGCTTTGAGAAATAGCTTCATCGACTAATTGTTGAATCTCTTGCTCGGTCAAAGCTTGCGGCATAAAAGATTGAATGATTTCAATCTCGTATTGTTCTTTTTCTGCTAATTCAGCACGTCCTGCAGCAGTGAACTGCTCAATAGAATCACGACGCTGCTTTTGCATTTTATCAAGCACAGCCAACTCGCGGGTCTCATCTAAGACAATCCGCTCGTCGACTTCAATACGTTTGAATTCAGAAAGAATAAGACGAATAACGCCGAGGCGCTCTTTTTCTTGGGCTCTCATTGCTGCTTTCATTTGTTCCGTAACTTGTTCTTTAATTGTCTTATTCGACATGCAAGCACCCCAAGAGAGCCAATGGGCTAAAATCCGTATTGTTTTATAAAAAAGCGATTAATGCTTAGTGCTGACGACCACGTCCGCCGCTATTACCGCTGCTGCTAGCACCGCCACCAGCTCGACCACCGCGTTCTTTCTCGCCTTTCACTTCACGCATTTGCTTTTTACGAAAGCGTTTAATAGCTGCAGCAAGAGCACGCTTCTTCTTTTCTGAGGGCGTTTCATGAAATTCACGACGACGCATTTCTGACAAAATGCCAGATTTTTCTACAACACGTTTAAAACGGCGAATGGCCGAATCAAACCCCTCATTATCGCGTACCTTAATTCCTGGCATGAATACACTAACCTCATTATTTAGTTAACAATTTAAAAATTAACCTAAGCTGGCTATTGAACTATACAGCATAATATGGACAATACAACCTGCGCTTAAAAATTCTAGGGATTACCCCAGTGGGGCGCCATTCTACAACGAATCACCAGAAAAATGTAGGGGTCTAGGTTTTTTACCTTCCCTACCCTAACCGTGAGGCACCACTATGCGCGTTCTAGGCATTGAAACTTCCTGTGATGAAACAGGGATTGCTATATATGATAGCAGAGCAGGATTACTTGCACATCATTTATTCAGCCAAAAAACTCACGCCGACTATGGCGGCGTGGTGCCTGAGCTCGCCTCACGAGATCATGTCCGCAAGGTCCTTCCTATGATTGAAGGCGTTATGCGCGAAGCGGGTGTTACGCCCCAAGATATTGACGGCATTGCCTATACGGCAGGTCCTGGATTGGTTGGCGCATTAATGGTTGGAGCCGTTGTTGCACAAAGCCTTCGTTTTGCTTGGGGCTGTCCCGCTGTGGGGGTCCATCACATGGAAGGGCACCTCCTTGCACCCATGCTGGAAGAAAATAAGCCTGAATTTCCTTTTGTCGCCCTATTAGTCTCTGGCGGCCACTCTCAGCTGATTAAAGTCACTTGCCTGGGTGATTATGAAATTATGGGTGAGTCCATCGACGATGCAGCCGGCGAAGCTTTTGATAAAACAGCCAAGCTCTTAGGCTTACCCTACCCAGGCGGGCCGCATTTAGCCAAAAGAGCCATGCACGGAAACCCTGAGCGCTTTGCTTTTCCTCGCCCTCTGTTAAACAAAGGCTTAGATTTTAGTTTTAGCGGCCTCAAAACGGCGGTTGCCAACGCGATTGCGAAAAGCACACTGGATGAACAAACCGTAAACGACATTGCGGCAAGCTTTGAGCAAGCCGTGATAGACACCTTAATTGTGAAATCATTACGCGCGCTTGAAGCAGCTAACATGAAGCAATTGGTTATTGCCGGTGGCGTGGGTGCAAATCTTAAATTGCGCACCTCATTATCGGATTTAGGTGAAAAACAAGGCTTTAAAGTCTTTTACCCAAGACCGTTATTTTGCACCGACAATGGCGCCATGATTGCCTATGCGGGTTGCCAACGTTTGCTCATGGGTGAGAATGAAGATTTAAAGATTAATGTCAGAGCCAGATGGCCAATGGATGAGCTATCTGCTTAGTCTACTATCATTTTTTTAAATTCATGAGTAGCTGAACGAGTTCTCCCACATCAGTATATGGATCTAATCCATTGTCTCTTGAGAACGTTCTTTTTAATTTAGATGAATTTAACATAGCTGTCGTCAATCTGTCCTTAGTTTGAAAAAAACTATTTGTACCAGCCTTTGTATATTGAGGAAAATGTTTTAACAGTTTTTTTAATACGAGATCTCGGTCTAACTGATTATTTATTAAAATAAAATGCAATAGGAGCCATATTTCAAAACACGGCACTGAAACTATTGCATTAAACTCTATTATTGCTTTTTCATCATTTCTAAGCTCAAGGGAATTGTACTGTTGCGAAAGTCGTAAAGCTTCTTCATATGATTCATGTTGATCTCTGTCAAATACAACAAATATTTTATCAAAAATAGCCTTCTTTATTCCCCTTCTCAGATCACCTTTTACAAAAAGATCATAAGCATACTGCACGATTTGCTTAGGTGAAGTACCATAGTCACTGGGTAATATTTTTATTGATGTTGAGCTAAGATTAAATTCTTTTCTAATTTCATTAAAATAATTAGGCTCCGTTTTACTTCCTTCACATATAATTAATATACGTTCATAACTTGAGCGAGTTGCTGTTTTACGAAAAAAGTCCTTACTATTCCGAGTTCGTGATTTCATTTAATTACATCTATTTGATTTTATGGCAATAAAGGAATTGAACCATAGCGACCCATTAAATAACCAGATTCAAGTGCTTCGTTTTTTCTAGGACTAAAATCGGTAAGAGGATAAAGAGTAGAAGCTCCATCTCGCTTTTTCTCAACAAACCAAACTTGATCTCGCCTAAAAATACTTTGATCAAGTAAAGAAGTATTATGGGTGCTGAAAATTAATTGTGCACCTTTTGTATTTATTTTTGGATCATGAAACATATTTATTAAATGCTTTACTAGTAAAGGATGCAAGCTACTATCAAGCTCATCAATTATTAAAGTTTGTCCTTGTTCAAGGATTTTTAAAATCGGACCTGCATAACTAAATAAGCGTCTTGTTCCATGAGATTCATCTGCAAATTCAAAAACAACCTCTTTGTCTTCATTTTTATGATGAAAAAGGGGGCTAATTATTTCAGCTTCTTGTTTTTGAAAATTTTTTGTCTGCCCTGTGAGTATATCCAACTGCACAGAATGAGTCGGTTCCTTTTTCTTTAAAATACTTATTTTTGAAATATTAATATCTGCAGATAACAAAAAAGAAGTAATTGTTCTATTTAATTCATTATCTTGAAGCATTTGTGTAGTAATACCAGGATTTGGTGATTGATCGCTAGTAAAAATAATTATATCGTTCGCTATGCAAGAAAAAATTGGAAGTAACTGCTCGCTATTTAATTTAACGGCCGTTGATAAGAAAAGAGCATTTGCTCTTGTTGATTCTTGCCAGAGTTTACGCTGACCAGTTAGATGGGATCCTAATTTATATTTATCTTTATTTTTGCTTGAGTCGTAATGACGTGTAAACCATTCTTGTGGTTTAGATTTTTTATAAACAAGTAACCACTCCTCGTGAATTCTTTCCGCAGTTAATTTAAAACCATACTGATATCGAGTTGTATCATGAATAAAAGTCAATTCAAATTCTGAAGCTTCTTGCTCAGTTTTGCTGTCTAATTTAAATGGTTGAACATTAAAGGTTTCCCCTGCCTGCATAATGGTTGCAGATTGTGCAACTACGGCTTGCATATATCTTAAAGCTCTTAATAGGTTAGTTTTGCCGCTTGCATTCGGCCCGTATAAAACCGCGCTTTGAACTAACTCTGGAATAGATTCAATACCTGTTTTAATGATATGCGTATCCGCATAAACCTTGTCTTTCTGAGCGACAAGGCTTAAAACCTGCTCTTCTTTTATAGAGCGATAGTTACGCACTCTAAATTCTACTATCATTTTTAAAATATCACCCAAAATAAATTAAATTTTTGACCATTTTGTGCAAAAAATCAAGTTATTTTAGATGAAAGGTAACAATTCCTCATTGCATATACAAATGACTGGATAAATGACCAACTAGAGCTTTTTTGCCCCAAAAGTAGATTTCGTCTCTTTGCCGGCAAACAAACGCACTATATTTTCTTTATGCTTAATCACAATAATCAGCGCCAACAAAATGAGCGCAGGCAAATATCGCTCATCTAAAAATCCATAAGCAAACGCGGGCATGGTAATAGTCGCGATTAAAGCTGAGGCCGAAGAATAACGACACAGCGCAAAAACCCCAATCCATACAAAAATAAAAATACCTCCCAGATAGAGCGACAGCGCAAACAAGGCACCTATCGCCGTGGCAACACCTTTACCACCCTTAAATCCAAAAAAGACAGGATATAAATGACCTAAAATGGCTGCTAATAATACCGCACTAACAATCCAAGGATTAGTTGTGAAGTATTTCACCAATAAAACGGGGATAACACCTTTTGCCACATCACATAACAATGTTAATGCGGCCGGGAACTTGCCCCCTATGCGCAAAACATTGGTGGTGCCCGGGTTTTTAGAGCCTTCCAAACGTGGATCCGGCAATCCAAATAAGCGACAAATTAAAATGGCACTTGAGATAGAGCCCATCAGGTAAGCACCTGTCACCCCAAGTCCTAGCGTTGCCCACTCATTTAATGTAAAAAATGGTATCATCATGACCTTCTTACAAAGAATAAGTTTTTACACCAACTTATTCTTTGATACGATAATTAGAATATAGTTTATACTCGCACCAGTTTGAATTTAGGCAAGGCGCCAAACGAGAGAATCCCCAGGAGTGTACGCTTTGGTACATGACTGGGGTGAAAGAGCGCAAGCAACACAGCATAAATTCAAACTGGAAAGAGTATATCAGTTATCTTTGTTTTTATGGGCTACATCATGGATAAAATAATCATCAGCGGGCTAAAATTTACCACCCTCATTGGTACCTTAGATTGGGAAAAATTAACCCCACAAAATATTTATTTAGATATTGCGCTAGCCACCGATGCCAAAAAGGCTGCCATTGACGATTCTCTTGCCAATGCGTTGGATTACACCTTAATTGTGGCACATTTAAACAACTACATTCAAAACAACCATCCTGAACTGATTGAAACACTCATTGAAAATTTGGCGAAAGAAATTTTAAATAATTTCAATACATCCTGGGTGCAACTGACTTTGCATAAACCAGGCGCGGTTTTACAAGCCAAAGATATCGCTATCACCATAGAACGTTCAAAATGACACTACCCACTCCCTCAACGGATGCACTTATACATCAACA
The DNA here is from genome assembly GCA_964606325.1 of Uncultured Candidatus Berkiella sp. GTDB lineage: Bacteria > Pseudomonadota > Gammaproteobacteria > Berkiellales > Berkiellaceae > Berkiella. The sequence continues at coordinate 44,139 of CAZSGE010000009.1, read as the reverse complement.
ACGTTTATTACGTTTTTTAGATAAAATGATCCAAAATAAAGGCAGCATTACCTTTGCTGAATTTATGGCAATTTGTCTGTATGCCCCTGGCTTAGGTTATTACAGCGCAGGCGCACAAAAGTTTGGCGAGAAAGGCGACTTTGTGACAGCGCCAATTATCTCTCCTTTATTTTCACAAACATTAGCCAAACAATGTGCACACATTTTATCTTCCCTGAGTAATGAAGCGATTATTTTAGAATTGGGCGCCGGCAACGGCATCATGGCGAAAGATGTGATAAAAAAATTATCACAATTAAAACAGCTGCCAGCTAAATATTATATTTTAGAAGTGAGCGCTGATCTTAGACAAAGACAGCAAACCTTATTACAACACGAATGCAAAGATTATTTTCAAAATATTGTTTGGTTAGACAAGCTGCCCCAAACACCTTTTGAAGGCATAATTTTGGCCAACGAAGTGATTGATGCGATGCCGGTTGATATCTTTAAGATAAGCGATTCGAGCACTATTTTAGAGGCCCATGTCACTCATGAGCCCGATTGGCAAATTCAATATTTACCTGCACGTGAACCTTTGCGCGTCGCTGTTGAAGCTTTGCAAAATGCTTTAGGATATCAATTTCCACCTGGTTACACTTCCGAAATAAATCTGGGGTTATCAGCTTGGATAAAGTCCTTAAGTGCCATATTATCTAAAGGCATCATGTTATTAATAGACTATGGCTTTTCAAGACACGAGTATTATCATCCTTCAAGGCATATGGGCACGTTGATGTGCCATTATAGACATCATGCACATAGCGATCCTTTGCGCTATATCGGATTGCAAGATATCACAGCACATGTGGATTTTACCCATGTGGCACAAAGTGCACTTGACGCACATCTTGAAGTGAGAGGTTATACCACGCAAGGTGCATTCTTGTTAGCCTTGGGTATTTTAGAAAATAGCCATGTTGATGCCAAAGTACAATTCACGCTCTCTCAGCAAATTCAAAAACTGACCTCACCTCATGAAATGGGTGAATTGTTTAAAGTGATGGCATTAGCTAAAAATATGGATGAGCCCTTGCAAGGATTTTCGCTGCGCGATTTTAGGCATCGCTTGTAAAATGCTTAAAAGCACGGATTGTTTCAAGCCTTGCTTCATGAATGGCTTGTTTAATCGCCAGGCCATTTCCTAAATTGGATTCAACAATGTGGGTTGTATCCAGATCCTGCACTGCGGCGAATATCAGATTTAAATAAGTTGATTGACGATATTCTTTATTTTCAAACCCTGGGCGGCCTTTGAAGTCAGCATCACAAGCAAGCAACATTTGTTTGAAACGCTCAGGGCGGCGCATAGCATCGGTTTTTTCAAGTAGTTCTAAGATAGCTTCTGGCGAACTTACCAAGGCCCGATGCACATGGCCATGATAACGCACCGTCATACAAGCCAGATCTTCATACTCCTTAGGTATACGTAAACGCTCACATAATTGCCTTGCAATCGCAAAGCCTTTTTCTTCGTGTTCCGGGTGACTTGGTAACAATGCTTTCGGGGTAACCGCTTTACCCACATCATGAAGTAGTGCAGCAAAACGCACCACCGGATCGGGGGTTAACTTCGTAGCTTGATTCAGCACCATTTCAATGTGAATGCCGGTGTCCTTTTCAGGATGATGCTCGGTATTTTGGGGCACACCATAGAGCGCATCAATTTCAGGGAGAATATATTTTAAGGTGTCACTTTGGCGCAGCACTTGAATAAACGCTACCGGCATCGGTTCATTTAACGCGGTTAAGAGTTCTTTGCAAACCCGCTCTGGCACTAAAAAATTTAACTCGCCACTCTCACCCATTTGTTTCATCAAAGCGAGTGTTTGCGGCGCCACTTTAAAACCTAATGGCGCAAACCGCGCCGCAAAACGAGCAACGCGTAAAACCCGCACCGGATCTTCTATAAAGGCAGGTGAAACATGGCGCAAAATTTTATCTTTGATATCACTTTGGCCGTTAAAGGGATCAATAATTTTGCCATCATCGCCTTTGGCCATGGCGTTAATGGTGAGATCACGACGAGATAAATCTTGCTCAAGCGTTACCGATTTTGCGGTATCAAAATCAAAACCATGATAGCCGCCTTGTACCTTGCGCTCAATACGCGCCAATGCATATTCTTCTTTGGTTTGCGGGTGCAAAAAAACCGGGAAAGATTTACCCACCGAGTTGAAATTAAGTTTTAGCATCTCATCAGATGATGCCCCCACCACCACATAATCGCGCTCTTTAACAGGCATACCTAAAAGTTCGTCTCGAACGGCACCACCGACTAAATAAATTTTCATGTCACATTGACCTTCACTAAGTGATAGGCCACTTCCCCTGCCGTCTTGGCTTTAAGAATTTCCCACCCTTTGGGTAATTCTTGCTCTGTTAAAGCTTGGGGGGATTCAACATAAAGTAAGGTTTCATTTTTAATCAACTCGCTGTGAGCCAGCGCTTCGATACTTTGTTTTACTAAGGGGGAGGCAAAAGGGGGATCGATAAAAATAATATCAAAGGGTAAAGGTGTCACTTGTGTGGTGATAAAACTCACTGCACTCGCACGGATAATTTCACAAGCTTTGCTCGCATCAAGCTCAACAGCAATGCGTTTAATGTTGGCCACAATGGGTGGATATTTATCAACAAATACCACTTCTTTTGCACCGCGAGAAAGCGATTCAAAACCTAAAGCACCGCTTCCCGCAAAAAGATCAAGGCAGCGCGCATTAACGATAAATGGCGCTAACCAATTAAACAAGGTTTCTCGTACACGATCAGGCGTTGGTCTTAATCCCGTGACTTCTAGTACTTTGAGGGAACGTCCACGCCACTTTCCCCCAATAATGCGTACTTTTCCAGGCCCCACAGGTTAACCTTGTGCGCCACCTGGCGCATTATGATCATGATGTGGTTTGGGTAAGTCATTTTTTAATGTTTCATTCGCTTTAGCAGGATCAGGTACCCCGCCTACACTGACGATAACAATTTTGTCTGGCGAAATGCGTTTTTGAAAGGCATCTTTGACATCATCAACTGTTAATTTTTCGATTTTATCTTTGTACTGATTAAAATAATCCAGTGGCAAATTATAAAACCCCATGGCAGCAATTTCATGACAAATAGATGCATTACTATCAAACTGTAATGCATAACCACCAATCAGATTTTGTTTTGCTTGCTCAAGCTCTTTTAAAGTTGGGCCATCTTTAACAAAATCTTTCAATAAGCCCACCATGAGCTCTTGGGCTTTATCTGCTTGCTCATTGCGTGTTTGGCAGCCCAAAATAAATGGGCCCCTTTCTCGCATTGGCACAAAATAACTATACGCAGAATAGGCCAAACCGTGTTGATTACGAATGGTATTGAAAATTCGGGTCACCGATCCATTACCACCTAAAATATGATTACCAACCATCAAAGCATAATAGTCCGGATCATCACGCTTGATGCCAGGCTGTCCCATCAAAATAGTGGTTTGAGAAGAAGGAAAATCGACTTTCTTGATTTCTTTGTCTTTTAAGTCAGCGACTTTTTCCAACGCTGGCGCTTTTTCACCTTCAGGTAATTCATTGGTCAGAGTTTGCGCAATAGCATCAGCTTCTTGCGTGGTTAAGTCACCCACAATGGCCACGGTAGCATTTTTTGCCGTGTAATATTTTTTGTAAAAACCTTTCACATCTTCTCGGGTAAGCGCTTTGATAGCGGTTTCATCTCCGAGCACCCAGTTGGAATATGGCTGTTTTGCATACAACATCGAGAAAAATGCACGGCTCGCCACATGCTGCGGTCTTTGTTGCTGTTGCTTTAATGCACTTAAGGCATTTTGTTGTTCACGTTTAAAACCATTTTCAGGAAAGGTGGGAGCCGATAAAATCGCTTCCAACGTTTTCACTGCCGGTACTAATTGTTGTGAATCAGACAAACTGCGCAAATGAAGTAACGCCATATCACGTTGTGATTCAGCGTTAAATTGAGCACCGACCTTATCAAAGTTTTCTGCAACTTGATCGGCACTTAGATGTTCTGTGCCATCAGCCAAAAGACTATTGGTCATATAGGCTAACCCGCCCGTACCTTCATTTCGAGCAGCGCCGGCATCAAAGATAACTTCTATATCGACCATCGGCAGGGTTTTTACCGGAGAAAAATACACTTTTACGCCTCTTTCGGTTACCCAGCTCTGAATTTTTAATACGCCGTCTACCGTTTTATAATCTTGCAAATCTTCAATCTTATTTCCAGAAATGCCTAACATTTTATCGAACTCTCCTTGCTCGCTTTTACTTACATAGCGCGCTTTAATAATCAATATGATAGCTAAAGCTGCCAAGGCGCCAAGGCCGATTTTGACCCATTTTTTTTGCTCATTCGTTAACTGGATGTTCCGTAGGTTCTCTATCACAGCCATGGTTCGTATCCTTTATTTAGCAACGTTGGTTGGTTCAGGAATTAATTCCGCTACGGTTAAGCGCTTAATATCAAAATATTTTTGCGCCACTTGCTGAATTTGACCTGGGGTAACAGCTTTGATCTTGTCGGTAAATTGATCTGCCAATTTCCAACTCAATCCAACCGTTTCGAGTAAACCTAACAAAGTTGCTTGCTCTGACATGGAATCTTTTTCAAACACTTCTTGCGCCAACAATTGGGTTTTCGCTTTTTGCAATTCTTCATCAGAAACAAGTTGCGTTTTCAACAGATTGACTTGCTCCATGATTTTGTTTTCAAGTTGTGCGACGGTATGGCCCTCTGAGGGAACACCGGTGAAAATAAATTGTGAGGGATAGGGTTTAAAAGCATCGTAATAGGTGCCAACACTTGCTGCCATTTGCGAACCACGCACAAGAGAACGATTTAAACGTGCGCTATCACCCCCATCTAATAGGGCACTGGCTAAAACAAGGGCATATATTTCAGATTCTTGTTCAGAGTTTTTTAAGGTCGGCACATCAAAACCCCAAATCCCATACGAAAGTTTGGCAGGCAATACCACCTTAATGCGCTTTTCGCCCAAGGGTCTTAACTCTTGCAACCGCTTGACCTGCGGCAACTCTCTTGAGGGGATTTTACCAAAGTATTGCTCTGCTAATTGAAATACCTTATTTGCTTCCACGTCGCCCACGACCACTAAGGTCGCATTATTTGGGGCATACCATTTTTTATACCAATCTTTGAGATCATCAATTGTCATTTGATCTAAATCATCTTGCCAGCCGATCACTGGATTATGATAAGGGCCCGCAGGATTGGCTACCGCCATGAAGCGTTCCCAGGTGAGGTTTTGCGGATTATCATCGGTACGTGTGCGACGCTCTTCAATCACCACTTGAATTTCTTTGGTGAAAGCTTCTGGCAGTAAGGTTAAATTTTCCATGCGATCGGATTCTGCTTGGAAGCTCACCGCTAAATTAGAGGTGTCTAGTTCTTCGTAATACGCTGTGTAATCATCACCGGTAAAAGCATTGTTACGACCACCATATTGAGAAATCAACATGGCAAAGCCATCACCTGGCAAGCTGGGTGTTCCTTGGAACATCATGTGTTCAAGCGCATGCGACACACCTGTGTTACCACGTCGTTCTTTTGTGGCACCCACTTTATACCAAATTTGTGACACCACAACTGGGGCTCGATGGTCTTCTCGCACAATCACGTTTAAGCCGTTGCCTAACTTTCTTTCTACTGTAACCGGTTTTTCCATGCTTAAGCCTTGTATACTCCATCCAAGAATCGTGATTAAAAGTAAGCTAGCTTCTTTATTCATCCATGTTTTCATATGTTATGCACCGCAAACCCTTTACCTATGATCTCCTAATGGTAGGATACCCTATTTTCTTTGAGAAGCCAGTACAGCACTCGTTTAGGTAAAACATGTTTAAATTCTTTCGTCGCAAGAAAAATGATGATGCGCTCCCCACATCACCTCCCGTAGAAAAAGAGAGTGAAAGTGAAGTCAGTGCCACGTCTGCGCCTAGTGAAACAGACCTGCCCATTGAAGCTAATATTCCCGAAGTGGCCACAATCACACCTCAAGCACCAGCGCCAGCACCAGAAGAATCGCAAGCTTCATGGTTTGGCCGCTTAAAAGCCTCTCTTAATCGCACACGGGCAAATTTCTCTGAAGGGATAGCGACGCTCTTTTTAGGCAAAAAAGAAATTGATGCCAACCTGTTAACGGCGCTTGAAAGCCAATTACTCAAAGCCGATGTTGGCGTGGAAGCGACTAAAACCATTATTCAAACCTTGACCAATGGCATTTCACGCAAGGAACTGAACGATTCACAAGCGGTGTATCGTGTTTTACAACAAACCATGATTTCCATGCTATTGCCTACGCAAGTGCCTTTAACGCTTGATCCCGCGCAACGCCCCTTTGTATTGCTCATGATAGGCGTTAACGGTGCCGGTAAAACCACCACCATCGGAAAATTAGCGCAACGATTTCAACAAGGTGGACTCTCTGTGATGCTCGCGGCCGGCGACACCTTTCGCGCAGCGGCCATTGAACAACTCCAAGTATGGGGTGAGAGAAATAAAGTCACTGTGGTAGCCCAGCATACCGGCGCTGACAGTGCGTCTGTTATTTTTGATGCCTTTCAATCAGCGAAAGCACGCAACATTGATATGCTTATCGCCGATACGGCCGGACGTCTACACACCAGTGATAATCTGATGCAAGAGCTTAAAAAAGTTAAAAAAGTGATCCAAAAATTGGACCCATCAGCCCCTCATGAAGTCATGTTGGTGCTGGACGCCAGCATTGGGCAAAATGCCTTAATGCAGGCTAAGAAATTTAATGAAGAGTTAGGCGTCACCGGCATTGCCTTAACCAAACTCGATGGTACCGCCAAGGGTGGTATTATCTTCGCGATTGCCAACCAATTAAAACTACCGATTCGTTTTATTGGTGTTGGCGAGAAACTAGAAGACTTACGTCCCTTTGATGCAGCTGAATTCGTCAAAGCTTTATTTGAGCAAAACAGTATATAAGCTAAAAAACTTACTATTACATTGCCATGAAGAAACAGCGCTTTTCTTCAAAGACTACCTGGCAATTTGTATGCTATAAGTTGAATAGGCTTACTTAGGATTTTCCCTCTTGGGCATCAAAATGCATCACTAAAGAGGAGCAATTGTGATAACGCTTGTTAATGTCACCAAAAAATACCGCAACGGACAAGTTGCGATCAATAATGTTTCTTTAGAAATTGGCTCAGGCGAAATGGTTTTTTTACGCGGCCATTCCGGCGCTGGTAAATCCACCTTACTCAAACTGATTGCACATTTGGAAGAACCTACTCGCGGTCAAATTTTAGTTGGCGGCAAAAATATCAGCCAAATGAAAAAATCTCGTATACCTTATTTTCGCAGACACTTAGGTTATATCACCCAGAACCCTAAATTACTCAATAATTATACAGTATTTGAAAATGTGGCTATGCCGCTCGTTATTGCTGGCTATGACAAATTAGATATCGTACGCCGAGTGCGCGCCGCCCTAGAGCGCGTTGGCCTGCTTGATAAAGAGCATCTGAAGCCACCTACCCTTTCAGTGGGTGAACAACAACGTGTGGGCATTGCAAGAGCGGTGGTGCATAAACCCCGATTTTTATTAGCCGATGAGCCTACCGGCAATTTAGATCCCGAGCTTTCACTTGAAATCATGAAATTATTTGAGCGCTTTCAGCAAGTGGGCGTAACCGTTCTCATTGCTTCTCATGATGGTCACTTATTAGAGCAATTCCCTTATCGAAAAATTCATCTTTCACAAGGTAAAATTATTCAACCGCCAACGCGTATTGTCACGGAAGAAGATGTTGCTTGTGAATTTGAGGAAGCAGAACATGGCTAAGCCAACATCAGCAAACCACTATCCCGCAAGAGATCTGCGTAAAACAAACAAAAACCCCTCTAGCGGCGTGATAAAATTAATCATGCGTTATGTGTTAGCACATGTTTTGGCTTTTAAAATTAGTTTTAGAAACTTAAGCCTCACTCCTTTTGCTACCTTGATGAGCATGGCGGCGATTGGCGTCTGTTTGTCTTTGCCCGTCGGCTTATATTTAACCATAAAAAACGTGCAACATTTTAGCCAAGGGTGGGAAGAAGGCGCGGCGATTTCACTTTATACTGATGCCAAAAGCACACCTATTCAAATTAACGATCTCATGGATAAAATCAAAGCTTATCCTTTTGTCGATAAAACAAGTTATATTCCTCCTGAAAAAGCATTAAAAGAATTTCAAGAAACTTCCGGACTCAAAGATACGCTGGCTTTGTTGCCGAGCAACCCATTACCTGGCGTCATTAATATTCAAATTAATACGGACAAAGCAACAAGTAATGAAATTACGCAGATGAAAGCAGCGCTAGAAAAGCAACCTCAAGTGAAACAAGCTGTGTTTGATTATGAATGGGTAACAAAGTTAAATGCGGCCCTTTCATTTGGTAAAACCCTAATGCATTGTTTATACCTTATTATTGGCCTTGGGGTCATTTTGATGGTTGGCAATACCATCCGCCTTGCTTTAGAGCATCATAAAGACGAGATTGAAGTCTTAAATTTAATAGGTGCAACCACCGCATTTATTCGCCGCCCCTTTTTATACCGCGGGGTCTTGTATGGGGGACTGGGGGGCGTGATTGCCACGCTGGTTATCAATCAGGCAAGTTCTACTCTTTCAGCCCAAGCCCAGCACTTTGAAAGCATCTTTGCCGGGGCGTTTCTCTTGGAGAATTTATCATTCTACGATACAGTGTTGCTCCTAACTGCCAGTGCCGGACTTGGCTGGTTAGGCGCTGCCATTGCCTTTGCTCAACAGCATCGTTTACTGGCCCGCGAGAGTGCCGAATAAGGCTTTAACCATAAAGGGTGTACTATGTCTCTAAAAAACGCTATAGGCGGAGTTGCCTTGTTAGCAGGCACCGCTATTGGCGCAGCGGTTTTAGCTTTACCTGTCATTACCGCTCATTTAGGGCTGCCCCAAACCATTATTATTTATTGCATCTGCTGGTTATTCATGACCTTTGGCGCGCTCTACATCTTAGAAGTGAACCTGCTGGTAGGTTATGGCACTAATCTCATTTCAATGGCTGAAAAAACCTTAGGGAACAGTGGCAAGTATTTCACTTGGGTGGTTTATTTGATCTTACTTTACGCCCTCACCAGTGCTTATTTATCCGGCGTTGGCGCTTGGCTAACGCAAGGGTTTAATCATTTCAACATATCCATTTCACATTTTGAAAGTGCCTTATTGGCAACTTTTCTGACGATGATGGTCATTTTACTGGGTACTGCCGTTACCGATTGGATGAATCGGTTTTTGATGATTGGCTTGATTGGCGCCTTTGTAACCTTATTATCTGTGATCTTTAAACATGTTGATCCTCAATTATTATTAGCTCAAGCCAGCGCCATTGATTTAAGACCGTTCCCATTGATCATTACTGCTTTTGGTTCAGCGATTGTGGTGCCCACCCTAACCGAATATTTGCATGGCAAACCTAAACAATTACTCTACGTTGTGCTAATTGGCAGTGTTATTCCGTTATTAGTTTATATCACCTGGGAATCAGCGATTTTAGGTATTATTCCTCTTCAAGGAGAGGGTGGGCTTTTGTATATTCAAAAGTATGGTCATGCCGCAACTGATGTAACCAGCGCCTTAAAATCTATTTTGCACAATCAATTAATCACCAGCGCTTCCATGTATTTTTCGATTTTTGCCCTCATTACCTCATTGCTCGGGGTTTGTCTTTCTTTATTTGATTTTCTGGCAGATGGTTTGCATGTTTCTAAAACCTTCAAAACCCGTTTAAAATTGAGCTTGATAACCTTTGTGCCCCCGCTTTGTTTTATCATTTTTTTCCCAAAAGGATTTACGTTTGCTTTAAGCTTTGCCGGTATTTTTGTAGCCATATTACTTGGCATTTTACCTGCCATCATGGCTTGGCAAGGGCGTTATTGTTTAAAAGAAGCAAAGCCACTGCAAATTTGGGGTGGTAAAGGGATGATAATACTCACGATTACATTCTTTCTATTGGTAGGTGCAATTGAATGCTTTAATCAATACGAAGCCTTAGTGAAACCTCACGTTTAATCATGGATTTCCCTATCGATTTCACATCAGGGCCTTTACGTTATCGACACGACCATGTCCAAGGTAAGAATGAACTTATCCTCAAAGCGATTGGCTTAAAAAAAGATTATTTGCCTAAAGTATTAGATGCAACGGCAGGCTTGGGACGTGAAGCATTTTTGATAGCAACCGGTGGTTGTGATATAACACTCTGTGAGCGCAATCAGGCGGTGAGCGCTCTGCTTGAAGATGCACTGAATCGCGCAAAAGCACAACAAGAATTGATTTTAACTGTTTCACGCATGCACTTGGTGAAATCCTGCGCAATCAATTATTTGCAAGCAAACCCCGATTTATTTTTTGACGTGATTTATTGCGATCCCATGTTTCCCAAGCGACGCAAATCAGCTTTGGTCAAAAAAGAGATGCAACTTTTACAACAATTGGTGGGTGAAGATCTCGATGGGGAAGCACTCGTGAGAGTGTGTTATGAGCGCGCTAAAAAACGCTTGGTGGTTAAACGAGCGCTAGATGCACCACCTTTATTACCCAACGTGAGTGTGATTTTTAAAGCCAGAAGCCATCGTTTTGATGTTTATCTACTGCATAAGTAATTTTCGTTTAGTGCTTCAAGTGATTAAGACTAAAGCCGCCCCACTCGGTGCAAAACCATAGATGAATATTATGATGCCGACAATACCTGCACTAACGATGAGCGGATCCGAACTAATATCTCCGCCGCTTACCTGCTCACATTCCTTTTGAGATAATTCTTTCACGAAGCGATGCATTCCTTCCTTAAACAAAGAAAGCTATGCTAACACTATTCTATGGTATTTTTAAGTGTGTTTTGAATTGCCGCAGTGAAATCCTGCATCCTCAAAAAAATGGCAACTACTCTCGCTTTGTACAAAATCAATAAAGGCTTTGACCGCTTCAGTATTGACTTGCGTTTTGAGCACCAGCGCTTCATGTAAAACGCCTTTGTAGCTATTGGGATCAGGCTCCCAATAGCGCTTTTTATCCCGTGCCTGCATAGGCAGCTGTGCCAAAGAAACAAAACCCAAAGGCACACGCTTAGTCATCATTAAATCATAAGACTGTTTAATGTCTTTGCCATAAACAAGTCGTCCTTGCACCTGCTGCCATAGATTATAAGATTGCAAAACTTCTTTGGTCGCGCTGCCATATGAAGAGATACCTGGACTCGCCATAACAATACTAGCATTGGGTTGATTTAAGAGTGCTGCTTGTAATGATTCCGCTGTAGCCTGTTGATCAGCACTTGCTAAAACTATCCTGCCCTTCGCCACAACAAAGCGACTATCCGGCAAGGCCTTTTGTGCATTTAATAACCCAGCGGTATAAGTTTGGTCTGAGGAAATAAAAAGATCATAAGCCATACCATGCATGATATGCGCATAGAGATGGCCTGTTGGCGCGCTGGCTATTTTGCATTTATATCTAGTTGATTGGCTAAACTTTTGGCAAATGCTGCTAATAGGGGAATGAATGCTGGTAGAAACGGCTAAGCGGATCACATCATCAAAGGCATGACAGACATGAATCCATGCTGCAAAAAGAATAAAACTTAATATGGTGCGTCGCATAAAGCGGTTCATACGATCCTTGTATGCTAGCTTTTATTTATGTCATCTCCATCATTGGATAATGCCGGTTTTTTATAAGGGTCGCAACTATTAGTATCTTGATTGTCATAAGAAGCAACGGCGGTATAAATCCAATGTGTTCTTGTTTTCAAGGGCATACGGTTGGTTAAACTTGAATCCGTTAAGAAATCGAGGGTTTGCCTTATTTGATCAAAATGCTCAATGATAAAAAGATAAGCACTTTGAATAAGGTAAGCGCGCTTTTCAGGTTCATTTTCACCAACGACCCAGTTATGAGGTTGTCTATCGGGATGAAACAAATGCAGCATTTTATTACGCGCACGGCGCAATTCATCTTTAGAGGCCGTTAAGGGTGCTCCTAATATTGAATATTGCTGTGTTATTTGTGCTAAATCTAGCTCTTCATGCTCACCCATTACGACCAACTTCAATAAAATGACTGATATCACCTGGCAAATGATTAAGACCTTTTAACGTCGCGATATGATAATTTTCAGTTTTGAATTCGCTAGCATGTTCGACCCAAATTTCAGTATCACCTAACGGTGTAATCTGCGCATGCACAATAGAGGAACCACCGCTTGTTTTTAATGCCTCCATCAGATCAGATAAATTGATTTTGTCGTTAGCTTGCCAATTAAAACCTTCAATAACATGAGCGCCTTTCACAATATGATTGAAATTTAAATTATACACGGCGCCCTTTGAGAGCACTGGCATGCGATTTTCCACTAGAGTTAATTGGCGATTTCGTCTAAGCATTTGTAACAGCGTGGTACTAGTTTGAGAATGAATCACTTCGCCACTTTTATCTTCCAAGATTATGTTTGCCGTAATATTAAATTGTTTAGCATTTAAGGCTTTGCCCATGGTTTCGACAACAAGTGTGGTCTCACAGTATTCGGGGTTAAACGATAGCAACCTATCCACCTCATCAACCAGTGGCATCACATTACCCTCATCTGTTAAAAGTATTTCATAGAGCTTTTTAAAAACAAACTGATCATGAATATCAAAACTTGACCAATTAATTTTTTGCATATTCGCTTTAATTTCATCATAAGATGCAAAATACATTGATAAAGCGAAAAGAGGAACCGATTGATTAAGCACACCATTGGTTAAATGTTCATACAAACACAGTTTAAGTTGCGGATGAGTATCATAGCGATTAAACGTTGAATAGTGGCTGCTTTTTTTGCCCGCAACCATAAAACCTGACTCGAATACCAACGGTGAAATAATGGCACAAATAACTTGTTTAAATGCATCCAAGCTTAAACCATAATACTGTGTGAAACGTAAATATGTATTATCAACGCCTTTTATGCAAGGCGTGCTTGCCCAAGTATAATCAACCTCTTCTTGCATCGGCACATCTACCACCACTTTTGCTCGCACCGCTTGTTTAATTTGGTGTGATAATTTGTAGTTAATATGTAAATAGCTTTTTTGTTTACCCTCTTGCCAAATAGCCATTAATTTGGCCTGGGGTAAATCTTGCGGTGGGATTTTATAGGTTAAGATCCGATTACTAATGATTTTACTATTTTTTACGACCTTTACCTGAAACTCAAATGTGTTCATCGTTGGGGGCACTAATAATTCAATGATACCTTGTTTATCTTGGCGCGCCATTATCAAATCGCAATGTGATAATAACGCTGCAGTAAAGCCAAAGGTAATTTCACGTAAACTTGTAAATCTATCTTTTTTATCATTAAATGTTTTTTCAATAAGCGCAAAATCAATTTTACCTTGTGCATTGGTGAGTAGTGGATATTCATTTCCCGCAATATCCGTACCTATAGCAAGCGCCCTAATACTTTTTTCTTCTTTGGCAACAAGGCCATTGATGGCAACAGGTAAGGCAAAACAGGGAGATAAAATATAATCTAAGGCAGGATCGGTAAACCCACATGTTGGCACACAAATACAAACCATCGCTTGCGGATCTGATCTGAGTATTTCAAGCTCTTGAACAATATTCACATCAAAAAGACAAATCTCATTTCGTTGATGCAATAAATGAAATTGTTGATAATCAGCAAGTGATGCCACAGCGCCAAAAGAGTGGGCGTGCAAGCCATAATTATCGACAAGCGAACAAGGTGCAGACCATTGGTTTTTCATAGTGTCACAAAATAGAATTTGCCCATATTAAAGCAATTAGCACAATTTTGAAGGAAATTGCGATTTAGTGACTAGTACGACAAACAGACAAAATTTCTACAGTACGCACACCATGTTGCTTCAAAGCGCGTGTAAAAGCGTTGATAGTGGTGCCTGTGGTAACCACATCCTCAATCACTAAGACATGTTTCGCGGCAAAATCAGGTGAAATACAGAAGGCTTTTTCATTTAAGTTATTACTACGCCTTGAGGCTGATAATAATGCCTGAGAGGGGGTATCGATAATTTTCGTGCAACTACGCTTATCTAAGGGCAAATTTAATTGTTTAGCGACTTGCCAACCAAGCTCAATACATTGATTAAAACCGCGTTCCTTTTGTCTCAATGGGTGCAAAGGAATTGCAACGATGGTATCAATAGGGTGAATGCAGGTAAAATGCTTGCTTAAAAGATATCCCAACATGCGACCAAAAGGTAAATGACCGCCATATTTAAGTTTGCTAATGAAGGCATTAATAGGCCAAGCGTACTCAAATGGCGCGGATAAACGCTCAAAAGGCGGGTTTTTGCCAAGACATTGCGCACATAAGGTTTGCCCTACATTAACAGCAATGCCACAGCGCTCACAAGCATCCACTATCCAGGGTAGTGTCTTTTCACACGGCTCACATAGCGCTATCTCTGTGCAACTTGGTTGCAAACATAACACACACTGAGTTGATAGGGGTAGGCAGACCTTGGTGATCTGTTGTACAATTTTTAACCACTTGTTTACTATTGCATTCATCGAAGTTGCTTATCCGCTAAGTGTCCCTATGATGGGCAACATATAGTAGCAGCTAACCACGGAATAATTAAAAGGTGATCTATGTCAGACGTTGTTATTCGTCATGATTGGACTTATGCACAAGCGCATGCGCTCTATCAACAACCCTTTATGGAGTTGGTATGGCAAGCACAAACGTTGCATCGTGCAGTATTTCCTGCGAATACCATTCAAATTAGCACCTTACAAAATATTAAAGTCGGTGGCTGTCCAGAAGATTGTTCCTGGTGTGGACAAAGTGTTTATCATGGCGTTAAAAGCGAACCACTACTTGAATTAAATGAAGTCATCAAAGGCGCGACTGATGCCAAAGCGCGTGGCGCATCAAGATATTGTTTAGCCGCTTCTTGGCGCACACCTACCAAGCGTAACATGAAAAGTGTGATTGAGATGGTGAAAGCCATTAAATCACTTGGCATGGAAGCTTGCATTACCGTGGGTCAATTAAATGCAGAACAAGCGCAACAATTAAAAGAAGCAGGATTAGATTTTTACAATCACAACCTCGAAACATCCGCAGAGCACTTTGCAAAAGTAACGACAACGCGATCTTATGACACCCGGTTAAATACGCTAAAAAATGTGCGCGAGGCAGGCTTAAATGTTTGCAGCGGTGGCATTTTGGGTATGGGTGAAACTACTGAAGATCGTATTCAATTATTGATGACTTTAGCAAATCAACCCGAGCATCCACAAAGTGTGCCCATGAATCAATTAGTGCGCATCGAAGGTACCCCTTTGGAAAATGAAGCCCCTGTTGATGAGTTTGATTTTATACGCGCTGTAGCACTGGCGCGCATCATGATGCCCAAATCTTATGTCCGCCTTTCAGGGGGGCGCGTGCAAATGTCGAATATGATGCAAACCCTGTGTTTTATGGCCGGAGCAAATTCTATTCATTATGGCAGCAAAAAATTATTAGTAACGCCCAATGTCACGGTCGATGAAGATGAAGCATTGTTTAAAATGTTAGATTTAAAATTTGTCGATGCACCGCCCCCTTTATCTTGCAGCCCCAAAACGATTCCTTTAACGGTGGTATCTGAATGAGCGACATCGCGCCTTTACATAAAAAAGACATCGCGCAATCATTTAGTAAAGCAGCCGCCACTTATGATGATGCGGCTTTCGTGCAAAAAGAAATTGGCAACCGCTTGTTAGAACGTTTAGATCTGCTAAAAACGCCACCTAGTACCATTTTAGATGTGGGCGCAGGTACCGGTTACATCACTCGTCTTTTACAACAAAAGTTTATCAAAAGCAAAATCATTGGCCTTGATTTAGCGCAAGGGATGACCACATTCGCTAAAAGTAAACAGCCCTGGCATTTGTGGAAAAACAAGCCTTTCTACGTGTGTGGTGATACTGAAACCTTACCTTTTGCCAATAACAGTTTTGATTTAATTTATTCCAATTTTACTTTGCAATGGTGCTTTAATTTACAACAAGTGTTTAGCGAATTTAAACGCGTGTTAAAACCCAATGGAATGATATTTTTTACAACCCTTGGTCCGCAAACACTCATCGAGTTGCGAAATTCCTGGCGCAAGGTGAGCGAGTTTACCCATGTAAACGATTTTACCGACATGCATGATATTGGCGATATATTGCTTAATGCGCAATTTTCCGATCCTGTCATGGATATGGAAATGATTACCGCCACCTACCCTAGCGTGAAACAGATCTTAAGCGATCTTAAAGCGACCGGTGCGCGCAATATGAATGCTGGTCGAGCCAATGGCTTTAGTGGCAAAACTTTGTTCAAAAAAATGATCCAAGCCTATGATACTTTCAAATTAGCGGATGGCACTTATCCTGTGAGCTATGAAGTGCTCTATGGCCATGCATGGCTCAAAGAATCGCTGGTACATAAGCAAGATAAAGATGGGATAGTGAGAATACCGGGGGATAGAATTCCTAGGTTACAGCTTTCATAGATCTTTCCAAATACATATCAGATACCCCCACTGTCCTACCAGCAAAGCACGGACGCATATCTTATGCTGTATATATTTTAAGGATGCGTAACTATCTTTTTAAGCCGATATAAAGAGATATTTTAAAAGGCACTCCCTCATGACACGTTCTATTATTCAACTTTGGCTCTTAAGCATCGCCGCTGGTGCAGTGGATGTTATCGGCTTTCTCGGGCTGGGTGGCCTTTTCGCAGCGCATATTACGGGTAATATCGTTATTCTGGGCGCGCATTTAGTGACGGGTCAATTTAGTAGCACTGGTCCTTTGCTGTCTGTTCCTGTTTTCATGTTAGTGCTTGCGCTAGTAACCATGATGGGAGGAAAAATTGAAAAAAAAGGGTTTTCTCCTATGATTCCTTTGTTAATACTCCAAGTAATAATATTAATGAGTTCATTAACCCTAGGCCTAATCTTTGGGCCTTTTGTGAATTATGATAGCACCCTGGCAGTGCTCACAGGCATGTTAGCTGTTAGCGCGATGGCAACCCAAAGCGCAGCGATTAAAATGAATCTTAAAAAAGCGCCGTCCACTGTTGCAATGACAAATAATGTAACCCAAATGACCATAGATCTTGCGCTTCTGGCAGGTTGGCATCAAGGTGGCGCACAAGAAAGGGAATTAGCAAAATCGCAAATTAAATTGGTTTTTGCCAGTCTTTTTGGGTTTATCATCGGTTGTGGTTGTGGCGCATTATTGCAAGTGAAATTTGGATTTGGGGCATTGTTATTGCCTATTGTGCTTGCAGTTGTTGTTGCAGCATCAGCTTTTAACCAAAAAACGAACACTTGAGCTCATTATAATTTACATTCAAACACTAGGTTCTAGTGAACAAATAGCTTGCAATTGATGAAGCAATTCTTCTTCATTGTTAGCAACTAAAAACACCTTTGACATATTTTCAAGCTGTTCTAAATTGGCTTTTTCAACAAGCTCAAGTATTTCAGTATGAAGCTGGCCGAACTTTTGCTGTAACAGTACTTTAAGAATATTGCGCCCACCATCTTCTCTTCCCAAGCGAATACCATCTTCTCTTCCAAATCGCTCAGCGTTAGTGACAAATTGCATACCAACCTCTTCTTCATACATTATCATTTTTTCAATAAATTCTTTCTCAATTGCTATTGGCAAAGTCAGCGCATAATCAATAAAGGCATATAAGGTTCTTATATCATCTTTAGTATATCCTAAGGGATACAATTTTTTTACTAAGTTAAGTTTGTTTTCCAGCCTAAGATTAACGTCACCACGCGTTCTCAATGCTGCCAAGTGAGCTTGAATCACTTTAGCAATTGGATTATGACTATACTCTAAGTTTTCTACTTTCGTTATAAAATCGATTAATTTTATTATTGGGTACTCTAAATACAAATGACAACCCCATAGTTGTCTTTCATAGCTACCTGGCCTCCATTGCTGATTCTCATCAGTTAATATTGCCACACTCATCAAAGGCTTTTGATATTTATCGTAAATTCGGTAGTAATATTGCCACATTCTCTCTGCAAACTTGAGTTCTTTAGAGCCCTGTACCTCGACATGCACAATCACCCAAGCTTCTTCGCCACGCTTGGTATAGACCTTAATGAGCTTATCTGAAAGTTTGTTTCCTACTTTGGTATTTTTTTGGATAGATAATAATTCTTTATCTAAAAATTGATGTGGCTTAGTCCAATCAATTTCACTAGAAATATGAGGCAACAAAAAATCTACCAGATCTTTAAAATATCTTTCTAACACCAACTTCCATGGCGTATCAAAATTTGATCTCACTTGATTTACTACTTGTGCTGATCAAGATTGGCGTAATTTAATCTGATCTTGTTTAAGAGTAAAGTAAAAATATAATGATATGCATGTTTATAAAATGCAATAAATTACTTAGGAATTATGCATAAATGCATATTACAGAGACTTTAACAGCTAGAATATTTTTTGATAAAATCCATCTCTGCGTGCTAAAGCACGCCTCTTCCCTTTACAAGGGAAGAAATATTGGTCGCTGCGCGACCTATTCTGCTCTCCCTTTGTAAAAGGGAGACGCGCGTAGCGCAGAGGGATTTCTTTCTGGATTATATTATTCCTGAAAAGCTATCTCTGCATGTTAAAGCACGCCTCTTCTCTCGCGTACAGGGTATTACAAGGGAAGAAATTATTGTCGCAAAACAACCTACAAGGAAAGTTAAAATGGGATTTCTTAAATATAATAAAAACTTAATTCCTTATGCCCGCGAATTACGTAAACAACTTACCCCCACTGAATTACATCTTTGGCTTCTAATTAGAAATAAACAAATACTCAGCGTTCCATTCTATAGGCAAAAAGTAATAGGGAAATATATAGTTGATTTTTTCGCTCCTTCAGTCAAACTTGTGCTTGAGGTTGATGGATCACAACACTATGAGCCAGAAGCGATTGAACAAGATTTATCACGTGACACTTACCTTCGTGAATTAGGATTGAGCGTTTTAAGATTTGATAATCAACAAGTACGCAGCTCAGTTGAAAGTGTTCTTCATACTATCTATGAATATATTGAGAATTATTTAAAAATAAAGGACTCTTAAGTAGCGCCGTAACCAAAAGTCTTCCCTTATAATACCCTTGAAAGTTCAAGTAGGAGCGCAAAAAGAGACTCTTAGCGCTGAGATGGATTTTATCAAAAACAAAATTCTTAATTAAACCTGGGTATTTACAACACAATTTCTTTTTTGGTATCTTACACAAGTCGCGCTACGCAAGTGCTGTAACACTTACATAGCGCTAACCACAAGCAAAACTGTATAAGGAGTTTATGCCCATGGCTTCGTGCATTCTATTACATCCGTTCTCAGTTAAAAAGCTCGATTGGCTACAATCTGCTAAATCTTTGTATTTTAAACAAAATATTTACTCAAGCTGATGCTTAATCGCATTAAGAATTGATATTTTTGTTTAACACCTAACAAATATTGGCGGGTAGTACCATGATCGAGGTTTTATCTGTGCGCGAGAATATGTCGCGACTATCTAAACCTTGCTTTGCAATGTCGCAACCAGAAATAAAATTCGTGCTGAATTTTCCAGGCTTAAGTGATGTGGAAAAATTAGTGTGGATTACTTTGGCCGCTTTAGCTGCGCAAAATCCTGATTTCACCAGTCAATATTCTCTCTTTCAATTCGCGAAACTGCTGGGTAAAAAACCTAAACGCATTCTTCGCGCATGTCAGCATTTAGAAGCGATGGGAATTATTCAACAACCACGGCTGGGTGTATCTGAAATAAAAAAAATACACCCTGCATCCTATGGGCATACACCTGTAAGGCGACCGTTGTTGATTAATTTGTTGCCTAAAAAGGCAGCACGGCAATCCATTTTCAATTTCTTGCATTGCTTTATCAAAAGAGAACGCAGGAAAAGTTTTGATGAGGTTATTGATAATGGTATAAAAAATCAAATGGAGATCACATGAAAGTTTTAAGTGGAAATGAAGTAAATCAAGTGAGTGGCGGATTTCATATCGGCAAATTAGGCACCGTGATTTTTGGCTTGGCCGCAGGCTTTATCACCGGTGGCCCCGTGGGCTTAGGAATTGCGGCAAGTGCTTTAGTGGGCGCAGAAGGCGTAGATAAATTGGTTGATCTGTATACGCCATCACCACAACAGTAAATCAGTTGAATATCGGCTTGTCCTTCGAAGCTATTACACCCTAATTAAAATAGTCTTTGAAGGACATTAGCGAAGAAGGAAGAAAATCATGACGGTGTTAGAAAGAGTCGCTTTTACGTGGGTGCTATCATGGGTGTTAATGGATTCTATTATACCTAATGAGCTATATGCCGAAAAACTCAAAATCACGATGATTGTAACTGCGAGTATTGCCTATTTATTTAATTTGCATGGGATAGTTTATAAGAAATTAAAAAACTTTATAAAAACCCACTAGTGTAGCTAGTGAGATTAAAACATTGTAACCACACCCATTCTCATTTGAAAGTTAGGTGATTGCTTGTTAAAATTGCCTCGTTCTTTTGGGTGAGAAAGTAAAATGATGAATCAAGAGATTTTGGACATAATCAAACGCTACATAAATAATTATAATAGCGATAAATTCAAATATGATTTTATAAACATAAAACCTTTGCTCAACGAAAATATCTTCATTAATAATTACTTCATCCCTTTTCAAACATCTAAAAATTATTCAAATATATTAGACACATATTCTCTAAATAATATTAATTTCTATAAGTTATATAACGACAAGTATTTCTTTTTCAATCATTTATTGCAAAGTTCAAAACCTGATAAAGCATCAAAAGATGGCAACCACAAGGCTCACGGTCGGCATATTATCCCCCGCGAGTACTTTTTAGCACGTGAACTTGGGGGCTTTTTAGCGCATGTGCATAGCACTGGTTCTGTTATTGTGCGCGGATACCAAGGAGAGCGCCCACCATTCTTTCAAGCACCGAATGTCCCACTTACCTTCAGACAACGAATCTACCAAGCTGTTAAACAACTACCCATTTTTCGTTGGGGTGAACATCCTGACATGAAAAATGGACATCTCCGCGTAAAGAACAAGAATGTCATTGAACGTTGTTTAACCCTAGAAGTGCCAGAAAAGGGCATTCAAGCAGCAATATATTTCACCATTAATTTGGAAACAAAAAACTGTGAAATTGAACAATTGGGCGTGAATGCTGAATTTAAAGGAAAGCACTTTGGTTCAATCTTACTGCATAGTGCTATATTCATTGCGCTTCACTATCAATGCAAAGAAATCGCTTTGCTCTCATCGATTGAAGGCGAAACGTTTTATCCTGGGCAAGGCTTTAAAATTATCAATAGTAAATATCGCTTAAGATTTTCTGATAGTGAGTCATACGCACTATTTCTAGAAAAGATGAAATTAACCTGTCCAAGTTTTGATAAAGATAAGCTAGATAGTTTATTAAGAATCAGCCGCCCTCTTCCACACAAAAAGGAAATGTTAAACCAATGGATGGCAACACAATCTTTGAGGCCAGTCAAATCTGATGCTGGTTCTTTGAGTAATACGCAAGATAATGCTGTTTTGTCTAGGCGCAAGAATATTTAGCGCTAAGACGTGGATTATTGATGTTAGTTTCAATAATCCACGTTTTAAACTTTTGATTTAACTAAAGCATTAATTTGTAGTTTAAAGTAAACTGAGCATCTTCTGGAATCGACTCGTCTACTAAATCATCTAACCCTTCCTGATTAACAACTGTATTCATGATGTAAGAAAGTCCTCTCCACATCAGTGACTGTGCAGGCATAGGTGGCTCAAAAGCATGCTGTAGTTTTTGTGCCATACCTTTGTTCATTGTTTGTAAGGCACCAATATCTAAACCTGAAAAACGTAACGCGCTAGGACAATAGCGTTTAGCATGCGCTATTAAAATATCAACACAATCGGTTAGACCAAGTTTTGCACAATCAACAATTAAGGTGTTTAAGGACTTAGCTTTGATATCCGTTGGCAAAACACCAGGAAGCGATAATATTTTCGGTACATTGCCCATTGCAAGAAAATTATACAGCTGATTGTCGTTATGTTTAGCTGCTGAGCCATCAAAGGCACGCTGCAATGCTGTAACACCATGTTTTTCCACATATCCTAATACCATGGATTCTTGCTCTGGTGTAAAACTTGCCGATTGTGTAATAAAAAGACGGCTTATTTGATGAGTCTCAATTCTTTCTTTAACATCCGATATCTGCAATAAATCCTCACAATTGTTGTCTTTACACCATTGTTCAATAGGAAAACCAACATGTTGCTCAAAAAGTTTGAGGTCTACCCCATGTTCAACTAGTTTAGCCAACATCGCAACATTGGTAACTTCAACAAAAAATATGAGATTCGAAAGCAATAATGACATATTATCTGATTGTAGTGGCGATAAATATTGACTCAAACCTTCAATACCATTTTTGCGTAATTTTCTTCTAAGAGCGTTATTTGTTTTTACAGGCAAATTATCCAGTATCTTCGCAGCGAAACTCGGTTTTTGTGAATAGTGTTTAAACTTTAGAGTAAAGGTTTCTAAGTCATTTGCTTTTACTGCCGCACGAAGTTCATCAACAATATAAGCATCACGAATTAAAGTTTCAATTACTGAGATATTATGGAAGGATTTCTTTTGCTCTAAAATCCATTGCACAAAGGATTTAGTTGTTCCAGCCGATTGAAAGGCTTTTTCTAGTTCATATGAATTCCATTCGCCATTTTCCATCAAGTAAGCAGCAATATCTGCGTTTTTGCGGACATCAAATGATGTGAGTGTTGTAGCGGTACCATCTAATAGTTTGAATAAAGTAGCACCTGAAATCTGAGGAGCCTTGTCACTCATTGCGACCAAGCGTTTCACTGCATCGAAATTGCCAGCCAATGCTGCCGTTTCTAATGTGGATAATTCTATGTTAAAAGTATTGAGAGCCATCTTAACTTCCCCCGAAATTAAATATATAAGCAGTTAAAATACTTTTTTATGACAATAGAATCTATCAAATTCAGATATTCTGACAAAATCAGGGGATAAAGGGCGGATCCTGACCTACCTCCAGACTACTCATGATGTACTGTCGGTTGCGTGTATAAATTCAAATCTTGAACTATAAGGTTTTATGCCAGGTCTAATCAGTAAATTAATAAAACAAAACAGCTGTTGATGTACCAACATATAGGTTGACACAAAACCAGGCAGTTTAATATGTACAGTAAACTATCAGAAATTTGCGACAAAAATATTATTGTATGTAATGGCGATACTTCTGTACCTGAACTTTTAAATCAAATTGATAAAGAAAAACCCATTCCATCTGTAATTATTGAAGAAAATAATAAACTTGTTGGATTTTTAACCGCAAATCACCTCAATTTTGCCTTTACTCATAACATATGTTTTAAAAACACGCTGTGCAAGAATTTAATCATGCTATCTGCCAAAAAAGTTCATGCATCTTTATGTTTGCTTCCGGCAGTTGAGGATATCATTTCGAGTAAAGTAGATGGTTTTGTGTTAATCAATGAAAATCAAGCATATGTTGGCATTGTCACTATGCAATCACTTTTTGATCACTTTTTTAGCCACAAAGCGATGATATTTGATTCTAAGGAAGTTGTAGCATTAAATGACAATAGCACCCTAAATACCTTTTTGAGCGACGTTGAATTACTAAAAAGATATAAACAAGCAAAAGAAAGGAGTAATTTTTCCGTCGATCCCTTAGGGCCAATTATTGTTTTGGAGCCAAAGCAACCTATACCAACATCTTTACCATATGATGAAATCACTCAAAAGCTATTGAATAGCGTAGTTAAGGATTGTAACTCGGTGTATGAAAAAACTTATCATGTATCAAAAAGTGATTTAATAGATAAGCAAACAGTAGCCCAGCGCTTGCCCGATAATTCTACTAATCGGATGATGCTGAAATTTTACATCGAACATAACTTCAGAGGCCTTAATGTTGAATCACATGAAAAAGACAGCTTTGGCAATGATCTATGGTTTTTAAATAATACCTTTTACGAAATAGAAAACGATAAAATAATACGCCTTTGGGTAGCCAAACAAGACATTACATTTAGAAAGAATTTAGAAAAAACTTCGTGGATCTATAATGAACGATTTAATGAAATATTTGAACACAGCATAGACAACTTCTTTATTATCGACGTTTTGCCAAACAATGAATTGCAGTTTGCTCGGATCAATCCTACTTGTGAGAAAAGCATCGGCCTGTCAAATGATGAAGTCCGCAAAATGCCTATTCTAGATCTATTCCCTGGCGCTACAGGGTCTCAGATGATAAGTGCGCTTAGGCGGTGTCTAAAAGAAGATCGATACACGTTGAACATCCTCTCGTCTTCCCAGCTAGCACAGGTTATTACTCAACCACATTAGTGCCTGTGCATTGTACGCAAAAAAAGATCATTCAAATTATCGGCATGGCAGTAGATATAACAAAACAAAAGAATTATGAAAATGAGATGAAACATTTAAATTGGTCTTTATTGGCATTAAGTAATGGTAATGCCGCTATTGCACGTGCCATATCTGAAAAAGATCTGATTAAAACATGTTGTCAGGCGCTCACAACGGATAATGAATATTTTCCACTATGCGGTGTTTTGGCGGTTACAGATGATCCTCAACAACGACTTAAAGTAATTTCTATGTCCGGCAAAGGTATTATTTATGAAGGAGATGACTTGAATTTTAATCGATTGGTTGGTCAAGAATGTATACTAAATGCTTTATCTTCATCAAGAACTGAAATGCAAGCGCTTGTTTCACCGGAGCAACATAGTATGATTTTATCTAAAAATGAAACAGATAAAATTTCTGTTCGTTCTGTGCTAGCTGTACCTTTAATGTATGAAGATACCGTACATTTTATCTTCGTTATGTATTCGACAAGTATCAATTCATTTACTGAAACCGTGATTCGTATGTTTGAGGAATTGGGCAATAATATTCTTTTAGGCATTGTACGCAATAGAATCAAAGATAAATATGAAAAAAGTGTAATCGAAAGAGAAAAACAATCACGCAAGCTGGAAATTACCTTTAGGCAAACGCTTGGCGCACTTGGTTCAATGCTGGAGCATCGCGACCCTTATACCTCTGGCCATCAAAAGCGCGTTGCCGACTTAGCCGCGCAAATTGCAAGACTATATGGGCTGGAAGAACATGATATTAATACAATCTATTTAGCGGCAACCGTGCATGATATTGGCAAAATTACCGTGCCAGCAGAAATATTAACAAAACCATCTAAGTTAACCGACAGTGAATTTGAAATTATTAAAGTACACCCTGAAGCTGGCTATCAGGTATTGAAAGATATTGATTTTCCAGGACCCATTGCTCAAATAGTACGTCAACACCATGAATATCTAGATGGTTCGGGATATCCCCTTGGATTGAAAGGCGATGAAATCTTAATTCATTCTAAAATTCTCACAGTGGCTGATATTGTTGAAGCTATGTCAACACACCGCCCTTATCGACCAGCGCTTGGCATTGAGTTTGCACTCAGAGAAATAAAAAAGATGAGAGAAATTAAGCTTGATCCCAAAGCCGTAGATATTTGTATTGATTTATTTGAAACCAACGCTTACCAGCTACCCATAGTTGAATCCATCGATGAAATAAATGTTTTAAAAAGTGAGGATCTTTCTAGATCACTCAGATAGAGCATCTTGTAATGCCAGGATTAATTAAAAGAGTTTTATTACCACACTTACCGTGAATCTACACCATTCAAAGTAAAGCAAGAACGACTATAATTCAATTATTTAAAAGCGCGAATTTCTAAGGAATGCCATCATGTCCAATTACAAGAAAATTCTACTCGCTGTTGATTTACGTGTGAAACATGATGTGTATACCCTGTCTCAAGCAACAAAAATGGCGAAGGCACTGAATGCAACACTCCATGTTATTCACGTAATGGAACCAATTTATTCTTATGGGGGCTCTCCTGGCAATGCCTTCGTTGAAATGGAAAAGCGCATTGCAGATGATGCTAGAAAGACGTTTGAAGTGATCTCAAAAGGATTTGATCTTACCTTGCATCAATTTATGCTTGAAGTCGGCCCCCCAACATCAACGATTGTGGAAGTTGCGAAAAAGATGGGTGCTGATCTTATTGTCGTTGGTGCACACAGTAAGCACGGGATACATAAACTACTGGGCTCCACAGCCAATGGCATCATTAATCAAGCCCATTGTGATGTGTTGACGGTAAGAACGCAGGAATAACAACGACATAGTGGCTCGGACCACTCTTCGTGTATGTACTTATATACGCGCTGCATTTAGAAAAAAGCTAAAATGCCTAAGAATTGCTTAGAACAATTTAAGTTTCATACAGCACTTCAATTAAGGGCTGTAAAAAGTGTTGATACTTTTTCCAACGATCTATTTCATCACTATGTAAACGAGGAAGTGATGGGTTTGGGTTGTCGATATGTAATGCTTGAAAAAGCACTTTGATAGTTTGCGTGGGATTTTCGATGAGCTCTTCATATTTAACTTCTATACGATTTGCAATGCCAATACTTTGCCAATAACTCATCAACTTTGCATAGTGTTGATAATATCTTCCTAAAGTGGTTAAGTGATGCGCATAGCGGTTTTCTTTGCCATAATGAAAATAATTGGCCAAACATAAATCCATGGGATGCCTGGTACAATGTATAATTGGAGCCTTAGGAAATAATATTGCAATCAAGCCCAGGATGAAAAAATTATCTGGCGCAGCATCACAAACAAGCTGAAAATTTGGTGCTAATTTTGCCACTGTTTCTAAATAATTGTTTGCAATTTGCTTTAAAGTGGCGCTATTTGCATTTAGGAGCAAATCCGGATCGGTTATCATCTTGTTCAATTCATGGCTAAGTAAACGCTGCTGCGAAAGCATACCCACCTGTGGATGCATTGCTAAGGTTTTAGCTAGCAGTTGCTTACCTTCACCTGACATACCAACAATAAAGACGGGCTTTGCATCTGACAATAAGGCTTTTTGTTGGATAGTTTTACTATCAAAAAGTGATTTAACCCTATTCATTTTGTTGATAACATCATTTTCGTCGTAATGGCCCAGCTTTGCACACAACGAATTGGCTTTTTCATAGTGAAAAAAAGCACGCTCATAAAAATCACTAACATCATATATTCTGCCCAAGGCAAAATGACATAAAGCTTGATCGTCAACGTTTGCATTGTTTGAGCTGAGTATTTCTTGCAGTGCTTTTGTTTCGGGAAAACTTTCATCTTTGAATGGGTGCTGCTGGCTTAATTGAAAAAGCGCTTGTACATTATCGGGCTTCATCGCCAATACTTTATGAAAACATTTTGCTGAACGCTGCAGCTGATGATCTTTAAAGAGAGCCACCCCCAAATGATTCAATAAATCAATAGATTTAGGAGCCAACATTAGGCCACGCTCATAGATAGCAATAGCCCCTTTTATATTTAATAGTTTAACCAACACATTTCCAAGATGTAGATAGATATTTGTGTCTTCTGGATACTGTTCAAGAAGACTTTCATATATTATTTTCGCCTCTAAAAAGCGCCAATTGTGTTCAAAGGCTAAAGCTAGATTCATTTGCGCAGCATAAGACGCAGCTAAGCTGCTCATCTTTTGATATTCTTCAATGGCTTTATCGTATTCCTCGCGCTCAACATATAATGTTGCCAAGTTGTAGTGCGCTTCACTTAATTGGTTATCTTGTGAAATCGCATTTTGCAAATAGGTTTGAGCTAATTCGTAATCTTTTTGTCTAAGTGCTGCAATACCCAATAGCAATAATACGTTAGGATCGCTTGGGCGCTTTTCAATTAGTTCATTTAATAGATTAGTTGCTGCCTTCATTTTCTCTTTTTGCAGCAATGAGTGCACTTCGTCAATTTTGCGTTGTATTTCTTTATTTGTTTTATTCATGCTGGTGCTTTATTCAGTTAACAATTAGGTCGCTTATTGATTAAGTATAAAGGAACTGCTTGTATTTTCTTTGTGTCTAACAAACAAGATGACTCATTTACCAGAAGGTGTGTATGTCTAAACCGCGCGACCCACTGGATATTACTAAAGAAGCTATCGAAAAGGCACTCACTTCAAATAAGTATACATCTACATCCCACACGCCCCCATTACCTCAACCCCATAAAGAGATAGAAACGAAATCGACAAAAGACAAACCCCATAAAAAAACCCCGAACTAGCGGGGTTTTTTGAATTTTTGTGCTGTTATCCACTTGCACTTTGCTGCCAGACTTCTTGAGGCGTCCTGTAACCGGCAACATAAAACGCATGTCCCTGTCGCCATCCACCCATCCACTGTCCTCTTTTCTCCGATTCATGATAAGGACAACGTTCCTTTGCATGTCCCTTTAATCCTTGATTATAACCAAGTTTATACGCTCTTTCAGTCATGTCGCGCTTAGCTCTTTTCATGGTTTACCTCGCGAGAATTACTAGCCTCTGACTATACTGCAAACATGTGTCATGATAGGTAGGCATGTTTGTTGATTGGAATTCGTTAGAAAATCTCAATCACAAGTTTCATTATACAAATTTTCTGTATAAATGGATAGTTTTCCAACTTTTTTAATATCTTCATTGAGTTATAAATGAAGTAATCCCAACTAATTACTATAGGATATCCAACCGCTAACATGTGTGTATCTACCAAACGACTATTGCATGTAATACCACCCCCTATCAGGGGTAGCATTACGATGACAAAATGCTATGAAGTTAATCAACCACAAAAGAACTGATTTTTCTTGCTTATTTACATTGATGCATTTTCAGTCAAACCACGATGTTGCAGTAAAGCACTGATATCGGGATCTCTGCCTCGAAAATCTTTAAACAAGACTTCAGGTTCTTCTGAGCCACCTTTTTCTAAAATTTTATGCAAAAAGTCCCGGCCTGTTGCAGCATTGAAAATGCCCTCACTTTCAAATCGTGAAAAAGCATCTTGTGATAAAACTTCAGCCCACAGGTAACTATAATATCCCGCTGCATAGCCACCTGAAAATATATGACCAAAGCTGTGAGCAAAGCGATTATAAGGTGCAACCGGTGTAACACTGTAAAGTGCTCGCACCTCGTCTAAAATTTCTTGCGCTCGCGCGCCTTTTTCTGGGTCATATTCAAGGTGAAGACGAAAATCAAATAAACTAAATTCAATTTGACGTAATAGCATCATGCCTGATTGGAAATTTTTTGCGCGATGCATTTTTTGTAATAAATCATCTGGCAACGGTTCATTGGTTTGATAATGCCCTGAGATAAAACTCAAAGCCTCTTTTTCCCAGCACCAGTTTTCCATAAATTGACTAGGCAATTCTACTGCGTCCCAAGCAACGCCATTGATACCCGAAACACCGGCACATTCCATTTTAGTTAACATATGATGTAAGCCATGGCCAAACTCATGGAACATGGTTAACACTTCATCGTGTGTTAACAAAGAGGGCATGTCACCTATTGGTGCTCTAAAATTACAAGTCAAATAGGCAACCGGTGTTTGGTGTTGTCCATCTTCTAAGCGACGGCGCACACGCGCCTCATCCATCCAAGCACCACTGCGTTTTTGATTGCGTGCAAATAAATCTAAGTAAAATTGGCCGCGTAAGTTTTTCTCACTATCATATATTTCATAAAAGTGCACATCGGCATGCCATGTCTGCACACCCTTTTTTTCTTTTATGCTCAGGCCATATAAACGATTGACTACTTCAAACATCCCGGCAATGACTTTAGGCACGGGAAAATAGGGTCGCAACGTTTCTTGCGATATCGCAAACCTTTTTTGTCTGAGTTTTTCACTGTAGTAAGCAACATCCCAGGGTTCAAGTTTTTCAACGTTATATTCACCTTTGGCAAAAGCAGAAAGTTCTGCAAATTCTTTTTGCGCAAAGGGCTTAGCTCTATTGGCTAAATCAATTAAAAATGTCAGCACTTGATCGGTCGATTTGGCCATTTTGGTCGCTAAACTGCGCTTGGCATAATTTTCAAAGCCCAACAGATTGGCCATGGCATGACGTGTGGCCACTATTTTTTCCATTAGTTGGGTATTATCGAATTTCCCGCCGTCAGGGCCAATGCTTGATGCTCTGGTAAAATAAGCCTCATGGATCTGTTTCCGAAGCGAGCGATTATCAGCATAAGTGATTATCGATTGATAACTGGGAAAGTCTAAAGTAACACGCCAACCGACAACGTTCGCTTTCTCAGCGACTTGTTTTGCTAATTTTATGGCTTGCTCAGGCAATCCGGCCAACATTTGGCTTTCTGTGACATCCAAATGCCAGTGATCGGTTGCATCCATCACATGATCTTGAAATTGGCTTTCAAATTGTGACAATTCTTGGCTCAATTTAGCGAATTCTTCTCGTTTATCAGCCGATAACGCTACGCCTTGCAGTTTAAAATCGCGCAAGGCATTGGTGATGACTTTTTGTTGCTCTTTGGTGAGCTTGTTAAACTCCGCGCTTGAGGCCAGCGCCTGGTACGCTTGATAAAGCGCCTGGTTTTGCCCAATTTTGGTGCTGTAATCGGATAATTTAGGCAAACAATTGTTATAAGCATTTCTCAGTTCAGGTGTATTCACAACGCCATTTAAGTGTCCCACCGGTGACCAAGCTTTGCTTAGGTTATCTTCTAACACCTCGATGGGTTCAATCAAATTTTGCCAAGTAGGTGTTTCAATCTTGGCAAGGAGTTCATCTATGGTTTTTAAGTTTAAGCTAATCAATTCAGTAATAGCCGGCTCCACATCACTTGCTTTGATCTCTTCGAACGGTGGTAGGGGGCTGTCCTTTAATAATGGATTAGTCATTAGTAATGCTTACCTTAATTCAATGTACACAATGCTCAATCAAGTAGGATAATGTAACCTGAAATTAAACTAAAGACATAAGCGTAAGTCAGATAATGCACAAAAAATTCGATTTGATAGCAATCGGCGGGGGCAGTGGCGGCATTGCGACTGTCAATAAAGCGGCTCAATTTGGCGCTAAGTGCGCCCTCATCGAGTCATCACTCATTGGTGGCACCTGTGTTAATGTGGGCTGCGTTCCCAAAAAGCTCATCTGGCTTGCTAGCCACCATGCGATGGCGCTCAATGAAGCACCTGCCTTTGGATTCACTGCAAAAACAAGCCCTATAGATTGGCCATATTTTGTCCAAAAGCGCCAAGCTTATATTGAGAGGCTTCACCAAGGTTATTCCAATAAATTAAATAGTAATCAGGTGGCTCTAATAAAAGGTGCTGGCTCCTTTGTCGGCCAAGGCATGGTTAAAGTGGGTGATGAAATATTTGAAGCCAAACACATTGTTATCGCCACCGGTGGCAAACCCACCATCCCAAACATACCTGGTGCACAATTAGCCATCGATTCAAACGGTTTTTTTGCTTTACAGAAATTACCCACCAAAGTGCTTATCATTGGTGCAGGCTACATTGCTGTTGAATTTGCAGGTATGTTAAAAAATCTTGGCTGTGACACCACACTGTGTTTTCGTCATGAAACAGTGCTCAGAAGTTTTGATGCCATGTTAAGTGAAAAGATAACTCAACACTATGAACAACAAGGCATTAATTTGAAACCACATCATGTTCCCGTTGCGATTGAAAAAAACCATGACGGTACGTTGCAAGTTATCTTTGAAAAACAAGCCACTTTAGGTGGCTTTGATTGCATTGTGTTTGCCATTGGGCGTCATGGCAATACCGAGGCACTGAACCTTGCGCAAGTTGGCCTCAGTGCAGACAAACATGGCATGATCAGCGTTGACGAATATCAAAATACACAAACACCTGGCATTTATGCGCTAGGTGATGTCACCGGACACATGCCACTAACACCTGTTGCTATTAAAGCCGGGCGCTTACTCGCGGCGCGATTATTTAACCAGCAGCCCCACAGTAAATTAAACTTTGAAAATATCCCAACAGTGGTGTTTAGTCATCCACCGATGGGCACCGTGGGCTTAACCGAAACACAAGCGCGTGCGCGTTTTGCAGATGATGTGCGCATTTATCAAACACAGTTCACCCCCATGTCGCAAAGCTTCTTGGCAAATCCACAAAAAACCGCCATGAAGCTTATTGTGCAGGCAAGCACAGATAAAGTGATTGGGTGCCACATCATCGGTGATGGATGCGACGAAATGCTGCAAGGTTTTGCTGTTGCTATCACCATGGGTGCGCGCAAGCGCGATTTTGATGCGGTGGTTGCGATTCATCCTACCAGTAGCGAAGAGCTCGTGACGATGGTGTAGCCCCTCCCATACAGGCATCACACTTGAGTTTTAGGTTTATTTTTGGTTGCTGCGTAAACTCGTGCCTGAGGGCACTCAAACATGACTACGCTCACCAAAATAAACCTAAAACTCAAGTGGATCAATATATCTGGAGAACTAGCACAATAGTGATCCTTGATTATTTTTCAGTAGCTTGTATTCTCAAGTAACACAATTTACCCCCAAGGAGAAAACATGAGCGTACGCCGCTTTTTGCAAGCAACGCCACAGATTGGGGCAAACACCTATATAGACGATATGGCGGTTGTCATAGGTAATGTCACCATTGGCGATGACAGCTCTGTCTGGCCATTTGCCAGCATTCGTGGCGATATTCATCACATTACCATTGGAGATAGAACCAGTATCCAAGATGGCTGTGTCTTGCATGTAACTCACGACAGTGAATACCACCCTGGCGGCCAACCATTGATTATTGGTAATGATGTTACCGTGGGACACAAAGTAACATTGCATGCCTGCACCATTTCGTCCCTGTGCATCATTGGTATGGGCTCTATCGTGCTCGATAAGGCTGTGATTGAATCTGATGTGATTTTAGGCGCAGGTAGCCTAGTACCACCAGGCAAAACACTAGAGAGTGGTTATCTCTGGGTCGGGGCACCTGCGGTCAAAAAGCGTCCTTTAACCGAAAAGGAGCTGGCGTTTATCCGCTATAGTGCGACAAGTTATGTCAAACTAAAAAATAATTATCTTTCCCAGAGCAAATAAACAGCCCCTTTGATATATTAAATCGTAACAACGCTCTATATACTAGCCCCAAAAATTCTCTCACCAACAAGGAATCTTGAATCGCGCATGAGTATCGTCGAAAGTCCTAAACCTGTAAAAAATGCTCCTAAGAAAAAACCTAAAGTCAGCAAAACAAGCCAAGGCGAGAACCAACGCACCTTGGGACCTATTTCAGATCTTGAGCGTCACCTGCCGCCAGAATGGTGGAAAACACTCTTCAACTCTTTGTATTTAAAAACAGACGGCGATGTCGTTGAAAACAGTTTAAATACCGAAGTGGATGTCAACATCTTGATTAAAGAAACGGGCATTTTGCCTGATTCTCGCTTGCTGGATTTATGTTGTGGGCAAGGTCGGCACTCCTTGGAGCTGGCAAAACGGGGATTTCGCTTTGTTAACGGCGTCGACAGATCACGCTATTTGATTCGCTTAGCGCGCAAACGTGCTAAAGCCATGGGATTAAACGTGAGCTTTTCAGAGGGAGATGCCAGACATTTTCGTTTAAAAGACAGCTCTATCGATTGCGCCTTTATGATGGGTAACTCTTTTGGCTATTTTGAGCGCGAAGAAGACGATATTGCTGTATTGAACAATTTAAAACGGATCCTCACCTCTAACGGCACTTTGCTCTTAGATATCGTCGATGGTACCTGGATGAGTCAAAATTTTGAACCCAGATCATGGGAATGGATAGATCAAAGCCACTTTGTTAACCGCGAGAGAAGCCTATCATCTGATGGTAAGCGGATTATTTCTAGAGAGGTTATCACCAATGCTGAAATTGGCGTAATGGCCGATCAGTTATATGCAGAACGTCTTTATTCATTAGATGAAATCACTGCGATTTTAACCGACTTAAAATTTACCGATATTCAAAATCATGGAAATGTTTTCTCGCATTCTACCCGCGGCCAAGATCTGGGCATGATGGCGAATCGTTTATTTATCACAGCACGCGCGCCAACCAAACAAATACCGGCTAAAACGCAAATCAGCAAATTGCAAACGACGGTGATCATGGGCGATCCTTCATTGCCAGACATCGTCAAAAAGAATGGTCAATTCAATGAAGAAGACTTTGAAACCATCAATCAGCTCAAAACCTCTTTAAAAACCTTAGATGAGTATGCTTTTTCATATTTGGATAATCATAAAACATTAATTCAACAACTGATTAAATC
The DNA here is from genome assembly GCA_964606325.1 of Uncultured Candidatus Berkiella sp. Taxonomy (GTDB): domain Bacteria; phylum Pseudomonadota; class Gammaproteobacteria; order Berkiellales; family Berkiellaceae; genus Berkiella. Next base: position 9,684 of record CAZSGE010000009.1, on the reverse strand, counting down.
GCCGCCAGCTTTTGTTTTTAATTTATGCGATGAAGGCTATTTCAACAAAGCAGCTGAAGAATTACATATACCCGCACTGCTGGAATTGCTCAAAGTTCCTTATACTGGCGCAGGCCCAACCTGTCTAGCACTGTGTTACAACAAATCCTTTATCCGCTCTGTTGGCCAAAGTTTAGATGTGCCGGTGCCACTGGAAACGTATTACACGCCATCTGATCAAGCAGCGCATATTCCGCATATTTTTCCTGCGATTATTAAGCCTAATTGTGGCGATAGCTCGATTGGGATAACCCAACATGCCGTGGTACAAAACGCTGAAGAGCTGATTGATTACATCAATTACTTAAATGAAATTTTGCCGGGTGTGCCACTCCTAATTCAAGAATATTTAGATGGCCCCGAATATACGGTTGGCTTAATAGGGAATCCAGGTAAATTTGAAACGCTGCCTTTAATGGAAGTCGATTTTTCTCAACTGCCTGAAAACTTGCCTAAAATATTGTCTTATGAATCCAAGTGGATCCCTGATTCCCCCTATTGGAATCAAATCAAATATAAAGAAGCTGATCTGAGCGATGAAGTTTCTAGAAAATTAATTGATTATTCTCAAGCCTTGTTTGAAAGATTAGAGTGTCGTGACTATGCGCGATTTGACTTTAGGGCAGATTCACAAGGCAATATTAAATTGCTAGAAGTGAACCCTAATCCAGGCTGGTGTTGGGATGGCAAGTTTAATCTGATGGCTGGATTTGCAGGCATAACTTACACGCAATTTCTTGAAATGATTTTAAGAGCGGCCAAAGAACGGTTAGGTATAGCTTAAATTGCAAACAGCTTATCTTGAATTAGAAGCCACTTTTCGCAAAGCGCTAACGCTAAAATCGGTAGCATCATTGCTGAGCTGGGACGCTCAAGTGATGATGCCTTCCAAAAGCTATCTATTACGGGCTTCTCAGTTCGCTGCGCTTGATAGCACTATTCACGAACTGATTACAAGCAATAAAACATCTCTTTTACTTTCACAAGCTAATGCACAAAGTGAACAGTTAACCACTATCTCTCAACGTAATTTAGCGTTGATGACAAGATACCATCAACGTAATACCGCGCTGCCGACTCATTTCGTTGAACAATATGATAAAGCAGTGCGCATGAGCGAACATGCCTGGTATGATGCGAAAAAGCACAATGATTTCGCTATATTTAAACATCCTTTTGCTGAACTTATTACCTTGGTAAGAGAAAAGGCCCAACGCATATCACAAGTTTTGGGGGTAAATCCTTTTGAAGCCTTAATGGATGAATATGATCCTCACCGCAAACAATCGGAGGTAGATGCGTTATTTAATAACGTGAGCCCCTTATTCCCTGATCTAATCGCAGCGCGTTTGTTGCAGCCGTTAGTAACACCCACCTTAAGTGGCGAGTTTTCAAAAAACAAACAACTTAAATTATGCCAAGCCATGCTAGCTGATTTCTCCTTTTCACTTGAACACGGACGTCTTGATGAAAGCATACATCCGTTTACAGAAGGTGCGCCTGGCGATATCCGCATGACGGTTAGCTTTGATAAGACAAACCCCTTGAACACCATTTTAGGGCTTGTCCATGAATTAGGACATGGGTTATATGATAGCGCCTTACCTGCAGATTATCGTTTTACCTTAGTGGGGCAAGATGCCGGCATGGCAATGCATGAAGGCTTGGCTTTATTTTGGGAAAAATGTATTGGCACAAGTATGCCTTTTGTCATGTGGTTATCTAAACTGTTACCAGAATATTTAGGCGAATCTAATCACTGGCATATCGATAATCTCTATGCTTTATTAACCCAAGTTAATCCGCAAAAGCCACGTATAGAAAGCGATGAATTATGTTACATGGCGCATGTATTGATCCGCTATGAAACTGAAAAAGCACTTTTTTCTAATGAGATCACATCAAATGATGTGCCCGCCTTTTGGCAATCGCTTTGCCAAAAAAATCTGGGGATTCAAGTTGATGGGGAAAAGGATTGCTTGCAAGATATCCATTGGGCGCAAGGCTATTTTGGTTATTTTCAGTCGTATGGCATTGGATTCATTTTCGCCACCCAATTGCATTATGTGATGCAACTTCATCACCCGGAAATATATCACCATATTGCGACTGGTAATATGGTGCCGTTAGTAGCATTTCTAAAACATGCCATCTGCCAACATGGTGCGCGCTATAGCACTAATGAACTTATTGAAAAAGCAACGCATCAACCCTTGCAAACGGATGCGTTAATTCATTATCTCAAAACCAAATATATTCATGTCTCTTAAGCTTCAATAAAATCTAAATCACGCGCAAAAGTCTCTGGCAAACTAAAGATGCACAGCATCGCCAACAAAAGGCTTCCTCCACCTATTAGACCAAGGCTTGTTATCATACCTAAATGGGGCTTTAAATAAGTGAGAAGCAGTGTCATCGGCACCGCCATGCCCCTTACCATATTCGGCAAAGAAACCGTCACCGTAGCGCGAAGATTGGTACCAAATTGCTCTGCAGACATCACTAAAAATACCGCCCAATAACCAATACTGGCGCCCATTAACACACAAAAACCATAGAAATAGTTTGGCGTGATATCGTGCGAGTTAAGGAATGTCATCATCACACTAAAGGCAAGCACAATAAACAGCGCCACGGTCTTTTTGCGCGAACCCCATAGTTGGCTGAGCAAGCCACTGGAAAGCTCACCTATCCCTAAACCCACATTAAAATATAATAAAGCCCAGGAAGTGGTCACCTCCCCCGCAACATTTAACATGGCACCAAGTTCCGGCGCTAATGTCATGAACAGTCCCACAAAAATCCAAAACGGCATACCTATCAATAAACAGCAGCCATATTTTTTCAATAAATGAGGCTTGGACCAAAATTTGCCAAGACTTCCCTTTTGCACATGATTATCTGTCTTGAGTGTGATAAACATACCTGATTCAACCAAACCTAAGCGCATGAAAAGCAGCACAAAACCTGCCAAGCCCCCTATGATATAAGCGGTTTGCCAGGTAAACAAATTTCCCACCATACCACCACAGATCCCTCCCAATACGCCAAATGCTGTTACAATGGTGGTGCCAATACCACGTTTATGTTGCGACATTAATTCGCTCACCAAGGTAATGCCTGCGCCTAATTCGCCCGCTAAGCCAAATCCTGCGATAAAACGCAACACAGCATATTGTGAAACATTAGTCACAAATGCATTCGCAAAATTGGCTGTGGAATATAAAATGATGGAGCCAAATAAAATCGATAAGCGCCCACGCTTATCTCCTAACATGCCCCAAGCCACACCACCAATGAGCATACCCAGTAACTGCACGTTCATCAGGTTCAAACCAATCGTGGTGATTTCTTCTGGCGCTAATCCTAACGCTTTAAGGCTGGGCACACGCAATACGGCAAATAAAATAATGTCATAGACATCGACAAAATAGCCTAAGGCACTGACCAAAATCGTGAGATATAATTTCCTATTATCCACAGGAGATAGTGTCATCACAGCATTCCTTGTCGAAGTTTTTCAATTACCGGCGCAACAGCAGGTAAAAAATGATGCCAACGTTTAAAACCTAATGCTGCCTGCCAGACCAACATACCAATACCATCTTGGGAATCAATGGCCCCATGGTCTTTTGCCCATTGTTGAAAAATAGTGATCTCATTGCGCTGATAAGCCAAATCCACTGTATGGGTATTTTTGATCCAATCAGATTTAATTGGCGGCAGTGCTTTTTGTAAACTAGCGGACGTCGCATTAATAACAAGAAAGAAAGGGGCCTCATCTGAGGCATTAAAGGTTTGATAATCGTAAGCTTTCATCGCATCATTTGTGCAAAGCGCTTGTGCTTTTTCTAATGTCCTGTTCACAATCACAATGCTTTCAATTTTCGCTTTTAATAAGGGATCAATAATACCCCGTGTGGCGCCACCTGCCCCAAGAATTAAAATGCGTTTACCAGCAAGCTCATAATGAAGATCTTGTTGCAAGTAACCCAACAAGCCCTCGCCATCGGTATTATCACCACATAGTTGTTCATCCTGCCAATAAAGCGTGTTGACTGCTTTGGCTGTTTTCGCTGCTGGGGTTAACTGCTGACATAATTCGAAAGCTTCGATCTTCAAGGGTAAAGTGACACAACCTCCCATTCCCCCTTCTTCACGAAAGCGCGCTAAGGTCTCTTTGAGGGTGCCAAGCTTCGTTAAAATTTTATCGAAAGTTAAGGTAACTTGTGCCTCTTGTGCAAAAGCCTGATGAATACTGGGTGAAAGGCTATGAGATATAGGATCACCAAATACAGCAAATCGACTCATTAATTTTAGCCCTCTGTCTTTAGTTGGCCAGAACGTTTAAAATGCCCCATTTTATAACACTCTGTTAGCAGGTTGAATAGAGGTTAGCATTAAGTCAGTCCATCTTATGAAAGAAAAAGAGCAACATTCAAAGGATACTTTTAATATGGTCAGTAAACCCTTTTCTGTTAATGATCACAAATTAAAAACTACTGTGCTCTTGGGCGATCCCAGGCTGCCTGATCCTGTTAAACTTAACGGCCAATTTAATCAAGAAGATATCGAGATGGTCGATGAGATCAAATCATCACTCGCTTTGTTAACAGAATTTGAATTCACTTATCTGGACGATCATCAAAACCTGCTGACGGATTTGCAAAAGAGCCAACCTCAGTTTGTGTTTAATTTATGTGATGAAGGGTTTAATAATCTCGCCACCCACGAATTGCATGTTCCGGCTTTATTGGAATTAATGAATATTCCCTACACTGGCGCAGGTCCTGCGTGTTTAGCTTTATGCTTTGATAAATCGGCTGTACGCGCCATTGCCCAAAGCTTGAATATACCGGTTCCCAATGAGGCGTTTGTGATGCCGTTAGACGGCATACCCTCAATATTACAGTTCCCTGTCATTATCAAACCTAATGTCGGTGATGGTTCGATCGGCATCACGCAAAATGCAGTTGTTCATAATCAAGCCATGCTTGAAGAAAGACTGCAAGAAGTCCAAAAGCTTTTACCCAATACCAGCATGCTGATTCAAGAATACTTAACCGGCCCAGAATACAGTGTTGGCATTTTAGGCAATCCCGGAAATTATGAAGTGCTACCGCTTTTGGAAGTGGACTTTAGCGCGTTGCCATCTCATCTGCCCAAAATTTTGGCATATGAACAAAAATGGCAGTTTGATTCTGATTACTATACACAAATTAAATTTAAAGGCGCAGAACTCCCCGCCCAAGTTGAAAACGAACTTATCGCTTACTCTTTCTTATTGTTTGAGCGTTTAGGATGTCGCGATTTTGCACGCTTTGATTTTCGCGCGGATGCAAATGGCACCATTAAACTGCTGGAAGCCAATCCTAACCCCAGCGGCTTATCTCCCATGGCAGATTTAGCCGGCATTACGTATGAGCAGTTATTTGAGAAAGTGCTCCATGCGGCGATGGCGCGTTATCGATAACCTTTTAGTTCTTTAAGACTGCGCTTAAGTAAAATCCAATCCCTTAAGCGCAGCTTGCTAAAACCTTGTTAAAATACTTTAGCCATAACTCTTTTAAACATATTTTTTTCCGGCTCCACAGGCAAATGAACTTCCCGCTTGAGCTTTGCCACTTGTTCTCTTAGCACATAATGTTTTGTCTTGCCATTGCGGACGGCATTACCTTCATCATCAAATGATTGATTAGGTGCTTCATTAAATGCTTTGGCGAAAGAAGTGATAATATCGCTATGCTCTTTTTCATCTAATTTGCGCGCCAACCTCACAGCATATTTTCTATCATACTCATATGCTTGCTTATATTTTTGTTTAGCACTGACTCCATACTGATTTCTCAGTGCATACACCGTCGCTAAACCTAGGCAAGCGCCTATTACACCTAAAGCCAACGTTGATACGGCTAAAATAGCAAATGATACCCCTGTCTTGAATAAGCCAGAGAAATATTCAAAGCCCATCACCGATGAAAATGAGCCAATGGCTGCAATACCAATATCGCGCTTAGAAAGCGGCTTTATGGGCTCAAGCAATGGTTCTTTAGCGGATTTGTAGGTTCTGACTAATGCATTGGCTTGCGCATTTTTTTGTAATATAGACTCATGCTCTTCTCGCTCTTGCTTTGTGATGCATGATAAATCTAAATGAATTTCGGAAACTGGCGTATTCTTAAGTGCGATATTAATGGGGGCTAATTCGTGCTTACCATTAAAACTTAGATTTACATAGGTTAATTTCGAGTATTTCAGATGCGCTAGTAAATCACAAACCCCTTGAGTTTTGATATGATTGTTCCACATTTTGACACTTTGAATTTGCGTGTTTTCAAAGTGAACACTGGCTTCTTTTGCGCCGGTGTTACCAATGTTATTATTAGAAAGATCCAGATCTTTCACCGGGCCCTGCGCAAGACCTTGAATCAATTGCACAAAACCTTTGTTGGTTAATGAGCAATGTGTGGCATCTAATTTTTGAACCTGAGAATTCTGAAGATTTGCTCCTAAAGTGGCAGCATCATTAGCGGCTATGGGGTTACCGCTCACAATAAAATGTCTTATTTTATTGACGGCTAAATATTTCGCAAACTGTGCTAAACCTGCGCTTGAGAATGCATTTTCTTTTAAATTTAATTGAATTAGTTCGTTATCTCGCAATTGTTTACCAAATGCCATTAAAGCGGCATCATCCATTTGCGTTCGCGTCAGATCAAGCCTGGTGATTTGTTTGCCTTGTAATGATTTGGCAAGATCAGCGGCGCTTTTGCCAAGGTTATTATCACTGGCATTAAGGCTAACATCCCTTTCACATTTAAAATTTTTGATAAAAACTGCTATTTGTTTAGCATTTAATTCGTTCTTCGATAAATTAACCGAATCAATTTTTCTGCCTTCCAATGATTTTGCAACGATGGTTAAAAAGGTGGTTTTTTGATTATCATTTAACGCTGTTAATAGGTTTGACAAATCGATGGAAATGCTGGGGTTCTTTTTGCTCGCTTTTTCCTGCATCAACGCTTTTAGCTTTTGATAACCCTCTTGTGGATTCTCAACTATTAATTCAACAACTTCTGTTAATCTACTCATAATTACCTCTTACTGCTTAAACATAAAAATCTATATAACGCCTTTAGAAAAGGAGTTTAGAAATGATATCGCTTTATTGATATCTTTGGTGAGCTTTAAGTCTTTACAAAACTTTTGTCTTCTAACCTGTGGTAAAACCCTTAACAACTCTCCTTGCATTTCATAAAATGACTGGCTGACATAAAGAGCACCATAAATTTCTCCCGCCCATTCTGTTTGATTATTTTCATAAAGTTTTTTTGTAATTGTGCCTACATGACGATAAAAATCCTCCATGGACTTGAATTTTCTCGGCCATAAACGGATCTCAATATTAGCTATACTGATTAGTATTAGCATGATGTAGGAAAGAAATCTTAGAGGAAATAAATACCAGGGCTTTTCAAGAAAAATCATCTCAAAAGCAACTGCTATATAGCCTCTTATTGATTCATATAAATATTTTAGACACTTTTTAATAATCAATGTGGTCTTACCTTATCTTGCATTTTAATGTCTGCGTTTGCCATAGCACCCAATGCGGGTTCAGAAGCTAAAGTTTGTATAGACTTATCTACTTTCTGAAATAATAATGATCGATTTCCTACTAACTGATCTTTAGAAAAGGCAACAGCTGGATTAGTTAATTCAACTCCACCGGTTCTCGTTACCACTTCTATTGCACCTCCTGGATTTGAGCCATAACCAGGCGCAGGACGAGTGATAAAGTTTTCATTTTGCTTTAACCTTCCCTCAATGGCAAAATCAATTTTTTCTACATTTTTTGGTGGAATACCATAATCCATTGCATAAGTTGATTTGCTTGGCTCCTCAACTGCCCAAAATTGCCCCTCAATGCCTTTGCTCCCTCTCGATGTTTCTGTAGGCTTGGTGCCAGCTCTATAAATAGACTTACCATCTTTGATAGCGCTTCGAGAGTTGAAGTACTTTGGCATATAGCTTTGATATGCAAATCCGTAGTCGGTAGGAATAGCATGCCCTATCCTCACCATCCCTTCACTTATCAGACTTCTTGGCGCCCCACTTATTGCTCCGCCAAATATCATTGACACTCCTAATTCAGAAAGCATTTCGGTGCGGTAAACACTATCACCAACTGCAAAATTTTCTATTACCTCATTATATAGAATTCCTCTTTGCGCATTTCTTTCTCTCGCACCTGCCGTTGAAAGCCCAAACGCCAAATCGCCTATCGCGTTATATCCATCCCATACCGTTGTTCCCAAGCCCACAGCCGTGTCGATGGGGTGTATCAATGCATTAACGGTACTATCCCTTGCTTTTTCTACGCCACGACAAAATCCAAAAATATGATCCCAAACCGGATTATCATCGTGTAAAGGAACTGCTGACGGCAAGCTAAAAGGCTTATAGGGTTTTGCCGTTTGATCTCCGTAGACATTAATGTTTAATCGTCCATATTCATCTATGGAACCTAATGGGGGTTTATCCTGAGGTGAAAGTGAATAAATAGGCACAAGTGTATCTTGGTTTAAATCAAGATTATATGGAAATGAACTAGTGGGTTGTGTGCTGTCATTACCAGCGAACCAAGTGTTTGGCGCACCAAATTGATAAAATGGCGTAAGCGTCTCAAATTCACCAGCCTCAGGTGATGGCAATGCTTCTAGCGCATCTATAACACTGGTTTGGGGAGCGATATCAATATCAGGTTGTGTTCCCAGCGTTTCATGCAAATGAAATTGCTTTTCAACAGATGAATTTTGAGCGGGCGTTCCGCTATTTTTGCCATAGAGCCAATGCAAACCTTTTGTGGCAGCTTGCTTCATCGCAGCGAAATCTTCTTTTGTTTTGTCAACATTTGGAATAAAGCCAGCAACAGCAAAACCATGATTTGTATCTTTTACTACCTCAGTTTCCTTTGCTGCATCGGTATTAATGCCTGGCAAGTCTTGTGCTGTTACATTTTCAGCCAATACGGTTGGGCGATGAATCGTTTCGGTGACTTTATGAGAATGTGACAAATCAGCCCCAGGCTCACCTTGTGCTGCGAAGTTAAATGAAGCACCGTCTTGACGGTGTTCACTGTGATCTTGCGCTGCGGTGCCGGTTATGGTGGGCAAGCCTTGTTCATCATCGGGTCTACTTAAAGTCGATGCTTGAATCTTGGAGCCAGATCCCAAATGAATGTGATTTGCACTTACGTCACCCTGCCCTAAAATAATACCTGCTTTTTCGGTGGTTAAAGCTTCATCTGTGGATTGATTTTGTAAATGTGCGCCAAAGGCACCAGCGGTGCTGACATTCGCGCCTTGAATACGATGATGAGTCTGTTTAGTGTTTTGAGGTGTCTCAAAACGCATTTCTTGCGCTCGAGCAAAACCGCTGGCGCCTTGAATACTTAATGCACCTTCAATTTTCTGCCCACCATCTACTTGAGCCGAGTCTCGCGCATGCAATTTGGCTAAAGTAAATTCGGTAACATTTTGTGTTTGCGAATCACGCCCAACACTGACACTTACCTCTTCTGGATTAAGCAAATTGATACCCACAGAGCGCGTTTGCGTATTACTTTTATAGCTGTAAGTGTTT
>CAZSGE010000008.1:72428-88692 GCA_964606325.1 Uncultured Candidatus Berkiella sp. | reverse complement strand
GCCTACACTGATTTCTGTTATAGAGCAAACGATTCTACCTAATCAAAATATCAAGCAAGAAAGATTGTTAGACTTAGCGTTAAGTCTTGCAACTAAAAATCAATTAGCGATAGATACCTTAAAACCTTTAACTGCGTTATCAAGTATCAATGCTTCTGTTTATGAAGCGACTGTTACATTAATCATAAATCAAAACCAACTTAATTTATCACCTAATGTGGCGCAAATTAGCGGCTATGTATCTAAGATGAATACTCAAGGCGTTTCGACTGAAACAGTGACGACACTTTTGAATCATCTTAACAAAAATACTTTAAACGCCATTGCACTTGAAACACTCAAAGAACTCAATGACATTGATGACAAAACAAAACTACTTTTAATCACTTCAATTTTAAATTCATCTTTGTCTCAATCCAAAATTACCACTAATGAACAAGTTAAAAAAGCGGTAGAAAATCTTAAAGCATTATCCATCGAAGATTTAACTCGTTTATCAAAATTGGATATAGATGCCCCATACCCCAGTATTAAAAAACTAGCAAATGGCAATAACCCCATTGTTTTAGATACTTTAGTTACCCAATTGCAACAAACATTTCTTGATGCTAAAAAGGATCCAGCAGAACTAAGCATGATTTTTAATGATGACAGAGTTATCCCTGTTCTCAATGGTTCATCTTCTTTGCAGCATGCAACAGCTATTGGGCTAAGCTCTGACATCAAGCAAGAACATTTGCAAGATTATGCTTATATTCACGCCATTGGGTTAAATCAACCTGTTTATTTAGGTAAGCCTTTAAAGGATCTCACTAAAGCCCAGCTGCTCGATTTTCAAAAGATAGCTTCAGATAAAATGAAGACAGCGCTTACCCCTGAAGATAAGAAATTAGCAACTTTACAATATATTGCCGCTATCCGAGAAGCTTATTATCGCGCAACGTTTAATTCAGATCCTGACCAAAAGCCACCTAGAGGTAAATTTCCTTTCTCTACCCAAATTATCGGATTATTACAGGTTCTAGATAACCCTATGGCTATTAATGAAATAGCCACAGGTCAAGGTAAATCGCTTATTGCTGCGTTGTATGCTTCTGTTGTCCACGCGCAGGATAGGCCTGCCATTATATGTACCTCAAATCTGACTTTGGCAAAAGAGGGTTTGGAAGAAAACCATGCTTATTATCAATACATGGGGATCCCGACAACGACTATTGAAGCGCAGTCTTCGTCAAAGGATTTCCAACATAAGGGTATAAACTATACCGATGTTTCTAATATGGCTTTGTTTTTAGCCAAAGCTGAAATATCCGATCCCCTTAATATGGTAAACCCAGGCTTAATATTAGATGAAGTTGACTTCACTGTTTTAGATGAAGTCACTGATTTTCGCTATGCTGTGAATTTAGACGACACGACTTCTTCTGAGATTAATTTAGATGAATGGATCTATAATCAACTCAATGATTTTGTTGATTCTCCAGAATTTCAAAATAAAAGTATTACCCGTGAATCTGACGTTGTAAATGCGATTTCAGCCTTAGATAAAAAATTAGAATTAGCAATTAAAGACAAATCACTCAAAGAGCCTGCCCTCTCTCATGTAAAAGAGCGCCTCAGTGCCTTCAAAATTCCTGGAAGTGAGGCCAGAAAACAACTAGACACCTGGATAGATTCTGCTTATAACGCTAAAATTCTCTTTGAACAAGGTAAAGGAACTGCTTGGAATTTAGAACAATATGTTCACAAAGACGGCAAAGAATACTCTGCAGCGCGTATTATTTCTCATCACCGTGTATCAAAGGGTGCGAAATGGTCAAAAGGTGTGCATCAATTTTTACATGCCAGAATTAACGATAAAATGGTGGCACAGCATGGGCTCCCACCTTGCCGAATTGACATCGAAAAATCCCATGTGGCAGCATTATCAAGTAAAAACTTTGTCGACTATTTCACTAAAAAAGGCGGCACCGTATGGGGCATTACAGGTACCATAGGTTCCGCGGAAGAGCGCGCTGAATTAATTCAAAAATATGGTTTTACCTTAACACAGATTGAAACGCATCAAGAACGTAAAGCACAACAGTTAAAACCTATCTTTGCTGGCAATGAAAAAGGTCATGTTGAGGCGATTTATGGTCAATATAAAAAGCATGCTATCAACAAAAATCAAATGCCGACAATTATTGTTGAAGAAGATGCCGAATTAGCACTGCGGATGAAGGATAAATTCTTAGAGAAACTCAATAGTCAAGCCAAAAAATTAGCCGAGCCCCCTTTACTACAGTTTTATAATGGTATTGATTATGCAGTATACGAATATGATAAGCTTCAAGGGAAATACCTCACTAAAGTCACACAATCCTACGCCACAGCAGAACTGTTGGAAACCGCCATTAAACAGCAAGGCGGTGCACAAAATACTATTACCATTACCACCCCGATGATGGGACGTGGAACAGACTTTAAACCCGTTAATAAGGATGGTAAAGCTCATAAAGACGGACTTTTTGTTATCGGCGCTTATCCTGAAGCCAGTGAACGCGAAGAAAGACAAATAGTTGGCCGCATGGGACGCCAGGGCCAGCCAGGTTTATATGTTAATATTATCAACAAACAGCGATTTATTGAAAAATTAGAAGCTGTTGGTATTAAAGTACCTACTGCTGTTAGATATTTTTATCCACAACGTTTAAGTAGAGAACTGAGTAAATTCAGAAAGTCTAAGAATCAATCTTTAGCCAAAGAACGTCAATTTAAACAAACATATGGCGATATTCGTGGTCAGCTCTTCTCTAAATTTATTGATATGCTTGATTTGACAGATAAAAACAAGAAATTGGATAAACTGATTGAGCTTATTAAGCCAACACCAACAGATCCTGATGCTTTTTCAAAAGAACTTAAAACGAATCTATTATCCCTTTGGAATCAGTATCTGGTTGAACTTGATAGAAAATACCTAGAGCTCAAAGATAAGCACCCTGGCGATTATGAAAAAGTTTTTGCTGAATTAGGAAAATTTGCAGGCGAACAATGGAACGATACCGTCGTGAGTGATTTACGTGATCGTTATAACATTGAACCTGACAATAAAGAAGCCAATATGCTTTTTATGGATTACCAAGTGTTTACTACCCAAGATGAAGCCTCATATATTGAATTAAGAAAAAATCAAGATCGCGCAAACGGTAAAGATCCTTTAAAAACTGATTATAAAAAAGAATTCACTAAAGTAAATTATACGACACAAATTGAAAAAATTATTAAATCAGGACAGATGGCTATCGCTAAAGATCCTTCGATACATCTACAAACGCCCCCGTTAACTGATGTTGTTATAAATTATGACAAACATTTCTGGATGAGAGAACCTGATAAGCTCGTCGCGTTGCCTACTGAAGATGCACAAGAAAAGATAGCAGGCTTTTTAGCTATAGACATGCTGAACAATCTACACAAAATAAACGAAGCGATTAAGCATGATAAAAGCTTAAACCTTAGACCCCTCGCGATGGATTTAAATGCTTTGATCAAGGCTATCAATGATGACCCTGTAGCTACTTACGAAAAACTATGCAAAGAATATCACAAACTATCATTTATTGCGGCTTTGCTTTCTAGGGATAGTAATTCACCTAATACACGCTACAGTAGTCTCCGTAGTGAAATTGTACATCAAGAATTTGAGTTATACCTCAAGTTAGATGAATTGAAATTTACAGATCCCAACCCTGTTCCAAGTTTAAGAGATATTGCTACCACATCGAGAAAATATGCTGAAATTGAGGCAACCTCTGAAATTTACATGGCTAAGCGTCAAAATAATCCTTTACAAGCTGTCCAATATCAAATCTATTATAAAGGAGAAAAGCCACTACCGACTTATGGTTTTGCTACGATTAAACATGACATTCAAACAGATATTGAACTTTACTTAAACGATAAATCAAAATTCTTTGCAAGAACCAAAGATGCAAAAGCGTTACTGCGAAAAATCGATTCAGCAACATCAAATAAAGAATTACTAGTGTATTTGTCTGAAGCCAGAATGATAGTGATGGACAAAGATCTTAAATCAAAAGCTCCTGGCAAAACCAACCGTGAAGGCAGTCGTTTTCAAAACTTGATCAATAAAGGCTTAAGCCGTGTTTTATTAAATGCGCAAACTAAAGATGATGTATTAACTGTTGAGACTATATTACGTGGCGAACTAGTTCAGCAAATGCAATATCTCGCCCAACATGCTAAAGTCGACGTGTCAGAATATATTGACAGGTTAAAAGCCGTTGATTTAACTCACGACCAATTGCTCGATTTGGTGAAAGAATTAAGAGTTGAACAAAACAAAGAACGCGCAACGTCAAAAGAAAAAATTGATTATCAATTACTGGGTAACACCTTAAATGTCATGGAGGCGACTCTTGAAAAGTTAGCCTCTGTGGGTGCGGACTTTGATGAAAAACTTAATCCATTGGATATTCCACTAGTAGAACCAAAGATCGAGCAGCCAAATATTCAAGTTGAGATTGTTCTTCCTGAGTTACCTCCTGAAGATATACCAGTTGAAGAAGGCCCCAAAGACTTTGCCACGCAATCTGCCGAGTTATATCAAACCAAAACCTTGGCACAACAGTTATCTAAAAGTGAGAAAAAGGGCGAAGAGGAGGTGGAAGGCTATGTGTTAATATCAAGTTTAAGTAGCAAAAGAGATAGCGCACTTATACAAAAAATATCTGATTTTACTCGTGTCTTAAATAGCGATGTGCAACTTGATGATGCAGCGCGCTTTGAGCTCATGCGAGGTATGCTCTTAAATTTGTTTGACGAACGAAAATCTAACCCAAAAGAATCAAGCTTTCTAGAAGCACTTGCTAAACAAACTTTAGAATCTAGTAAAACTATACATAAAGTGCCTAAATCTGATGAAAGCTGCAAAGACGCATACCAAAAGTATACTGCTAACCCTCTGTTAATCAGTTCTAAGCACAAAAGTCCTTCTATGGGTGGTTAATTTAAGCCAAGGTAATTACTTTGGTATCGCCCATAAACGGATATAACACGGGTGGCACATCAACATTACCGTCTTTATTTTGATAATTTTCTAAAACGGCAATAAGCGTTCTTCCTACGGCTAACCCCGAACCATTTAAAGTATGCACAAGCTCTGGTTTACCATTATGTTCGCGAAAACGTGCTTGCATGCGCCGCGCTTGAAAACTTTCAGTGTTCGAACAAGAGGATATTTCACGATACTTTTCTTGGCTTGGCAACCACACTTCTAAATCGTAGGTTTTAGCTGCGGCAAAGCCAATATCACCTGAGCATAAAGCAACCACCCGATAAGGTAAGTTAAGTTTTTGCAAAATATTTTCAGCATGGCCTGTCATTTCTTCAAGCGCTTGATATGACGATTGCGGTGATACTATTTGTACCATTTCCACTTTATCAAATTGGTGCTGTCGAATCATACCTTTAGTATCTTTTCCATATGAACCTGCCTCGCTTCTAAAACAAGGACTATGGCTTACCATTTTAATAGGTAATTTATCTGCTGGGATAATAGATTCACGCACGGTATTAGTTAAAGATACTTCAGAAGTAGGAATTAAACTGAGCGCCTTTTCACCTTTAAGATGAAACAGATCTTCAGCCATTTTAGGCAATTGCCCAGTTCCAAATAGCGCTTGTGCTTCAACCAAATAAGGCACATACATTTCTTCATAACCGTGCTCTGTGGTATGAAGATGTAACATAAATTGTGCTAATGCACGGTGCAATTTTGCAACGTCACCTCTAAGCACCACAAAGCGCGACCCAGACATTTTGGTTGCCGTTTCAAAATCTATTTTGGAAGATTTTGCTGTTAAATCAACATGATCAAGCACTGGAAAATCAAACTTTTTAGGCGTTCCCCAACGTCGTACTTCAACATTGGCATCTTCATCTTTGCCCTCGGGAACACTTTCATGAATCATGTTAGGCAAAGTAGCAAGATATGTATTGAGTTCATCATGAACCGCCTCGAATTGCTTTTCGATAACGTCTAAATCAACAGCCACTTTTTCCACTTGCTCTAACAACAACGTTGCTTCTTGTTCATTCTTTTTCGCTTTGGCTTGGCCAATTTCTTTTGAGAGCGTATTACGTCTGCTTTGTAGTGTCTGCGTTTTGACTTGCAGCTCTTTTCGCTGCTCTTCTAAGGAACGGAGTTTTTCACCGTCTACCTTAACGCCACGTTTGGCTAAATTGCTAACCACTTGTTCTAAATTATTTCGTACAACGTTTGGATCGATCATTATTTTTTTTCTCCATTGTCTTTCAGAGCTCGAGAAATTGAGATCCTTCGCTACGCTCAGGATGACATAATGTCATTCTGAGCGTAGCGAAGAATCTCTCTTAAGCTTTGACACATTCAAACCATTACTATATCTTTTCTTTTTCTCTTAAAAATCTTAATTTATCGGCAATCTTTATCTCTAGTCCCTTCTCAACCGGAAAATAATACTGCTTCTCCCCCATTTCTTCTGGGAAATAAGTTTGACCTCGTGAAAAACCACCTGGTTCATCCGGATCATATCGGTAGGCTTTCCCATACCCCATATTTTTCATTAACTTGGTAGGTGCGTTTCTGATGTGAACGGGAACAGGATAAGAAGGTAACTTTTCAACATCTGCTTTGGCACGATTAAATGCCATATAAGATGCATTGCTTTTGGGAGCACAGGCAAGATACGTTACCACTTGCGCCAAGCATAACTCCCCTTCTGGGCTGCCTAATCGCTCAAGCGCCTGCCAAGCGTCCATTGCCATGCCTAACGCTTTTGGCTCAGCATTACCAATATCCTCACTGGCCATCCGTACGACACGCCGTGCAATATATTCTGGCGAACATCCCCCATCTAACATACGGCATAACCAATATAATGCCGCGTCTGGGTTTGAACCACGTACTGATTTATGAAGCGCTGAGATTTGATCGTAGAAAAGATCGCCACCTTTATCAAAGCGTCGATAATCTTGTTGTAAGATTTCATCCACCATCGTATCCGCAAGGGTTTGTTCAGCACTGTCAACATGTTGAGCAATCACTTCCAAAATTGTTAATAACCTTCTGGCATCGCCATCGGCCGATTTCACAATGCGATTGATACTACTTTCTGTGAGCGTTAGTTTAAGTGAACCTAGGCCTCTTTGCGTATCACGCAAAGCAAAAGCTAAAACATTAGCAAGATCTGCTTCAGATAATGTTTTAAGCACATACACACGGCAACGAGATAACAAAGCATTGTTTACCTCAAAAGAAGGATTTTCTGTTGTCGCGCCAATAAAATAGACTGTGCCATCTTCTACAAAAGGCAATAAGGCATCTTGCTGTGCTTTATTGAAGCGATGAATTTCATCAATAAACAAAATGGTGGCTTTGCCTGAGTGCGCTTGCGTCTCTTTGGCTTTGGATATGGCATCACGGATATCTTTCACGCCTGCTAATACCGCAGAAAGAGCGATAAAATCTGCATTAGCATAATGTGCAATGATTTGCGCTAAGGTCGTTTTACCAGTGCCTGGCGGCCCCCAAAACAGCATCGAATGCAGTTTGCCGCTTTCGATACAAAACCGTAAAGGGGCGCCTTTACCGACTAAATGGCTTTGGCCAATGTACTCATCAAGTGTTCTTGGCCGCAATTTTGCTGCAAGAGGTTGGTCCATTTAACTGCCTGATTGAATAATATCAACCCCTTTAGGTGGAACAAAGGCAAAAAGTTTATCTTGAATGCCACTATTTATCTGCACTTTGGTAAATACGGTGTAGACATCTTGACCCAACGGATCACGCATTCTGACTTCACTTAATTTGCCTTGCGCGAAACCAATTTGAATATCAGCAAAGGTAGAATCTTTTTGTTTGGGTTTTAGCAAATAGCATTCATCACTTTTTTTGCACTGGTTTTTGCTAGCAGTTGAAATCTCAAAATCTGATTTTAAACCGTCTAATGAACCTGCGAGCAATGCAGCCGGTGAGCTTCCCAGTGCTTCTTTAAGCTTTTGCTTTGTGACCTGTGATAAATCGATATCATAGGTCCATAAAAATTTGCCATCCGCTACCACTAAAATGGGATCGGGTGATTGGCTTTTCCAATAGAATTTTCCGGGACGACGCACCATGATTTCACCTTGCGATTTCGCAACATGTTCACCATTGGCATCATGAATTTTTTGCACAAAATTTGCTTTGAATGTATCAATTTTATGTAGTGCTGCAATTAATTGTTCAGAACTATCTTGCTTTTGGGGAGCTGCCATCAACGTGGAACATCCCAATAGGGCTAAACTTACCAAACCTAATACTTTGCCTTTCATTTCTACCTCTCCACAGGTGGCGGTGCTAAAACTTCTCTAGTGCCATTCGATTGTACTGAGCTGACAACCCCTTGCGCTTCCATTTGCTCTATCAGCCTGGCTGCGCGGTTATAACCAATTTTTAACCGTCGTTGCACTAAAGAAATTGATGCTTTTCGCGCTTCTGTTACCACAACAATTGCTTGGTCATATAACTCATCTGTATCCCCTTCTTCAGATGAGAAGGAGCTAGGACTTGATTGTACCACGCTTTCGATATAAGTTGGCTTCCCTAATTTACGCAATTGATTAACCACTTTGTGCACTTCCTCATCGGAGACAAATGCACCATGAATTCGATGTGGCACTCCAACCCCTGGCGGCAAATAAAGCATATCCCCATGTCCCAGCAATTGTTCAGCGCCTGATTGGTCTAAAATGGTGCGTGAATCAATACGGGAGGATACCTGAAAGGCAATACGGGTTGGCACGTTAGCTTTAATTAAACCCGTAATAACGTCCACAGAAGGACGCTGAGTAGCCAAAATTAAGTGAATGCCAGCGGCTCTTGCCTTTTGAGCGATACGAGCGATTAATTCTTCCACTTTTTTACCGACCACCATTATCATGTCGGCAAACTCATCTACCACAACAACAATGACGGGCAATTTCTCTAAAGGTTCTGGTTTTTCAGTGCTGTGCGGGTGCCACAAGGGATCTAAAATCGGATTTTTGTCACGATGCCCATCGGCTACTTTTTGGTTGTATCCGGCTAAATTTCTTACCCCAATCGCTGCCATCACTTGGTAGCGCCTGTCCATTTCGGCCACACACCAACGCAAGGCATTGGCGGCATCTTTCATGTCGGTGACAACCGGTGTTAATAAATGCGGAATGTTGTCATAAACAGCAAGCTCTAACATTTTAGGATCGATTAAAATCATCCTCACATCTTCAGGAGAGGATTTATACAAAATACTAAGCAACATGGCATTGATACCAACTGATTTACCTGAGCCAGTTGTTCCGGCAACCAGCAAATGGGGCATTTTGGCTAAATCAACGGCAACGGGTCGTCCTGCTATATCTTTGCCAAGCGCTAAGGTGATGGGAGAAGGCGCGTCCTGATAGGAAGGATCTTCTAACACCTCTTTTAGCCGGACTAATTCGCGGTGCGCGTTGGGGATCTCTAAGCCTACCACTGGCTTCCCTGGAATCACTTCGACTACCCGTACGCTAACGACGGATAACGAACGTGCTAAATCTTTTGCCAAAGAAGTGATTTTGTTTACCTTGATCCCTGCAGCAAGATCAAGCTCAAAGCGAGTAATCACAGGCCCTGGAAGCACCCCTACCACTTTAGCGTCTACACCAAATTCAAGTAACCGCGTTTCAACCAATCGGGACAAATCTTGTAATTGTGCAGAGCTAAAACCTTGGCGCGATTTCTTTTCTGCCATTTCAAGTAAAGCTAATGAAGGCAATTCATGGTCATCATACCCACGTGATGTAGGTACCTCTAAAGCTGCTTCTTCAGGCGCTGCTTTTTTAGGCATCACGCGTTTGATACTCACGAGCGGCGCGGAAACTTCTTTTTCAATTTTAATTTTTGTTTTCTTGATGCCTCGAATAGGGGGCAAAGGATCATCAAATACATCCTGTTCACCAAACAATACATCGGGCTGCGCTGACTGTGATTTGATGCGTTTGACAGGTGTTGCTTCAGGTTCTTGGGGCGTCGCGTTTAAACTGGGAAAATCTTCCCAAGTAGGTAATTTCATTTGCCTTGCCTTTTCAAAAGCTTTTTCTAACATAGGACGCAACGCACCCTGCTGTTGAACTGCTTTGAGCGATTTTTTACCTGCCCCTTGCATCAGATCAAACCAGGACAAACCGGTAAATAGGGTGATTCCAATTAAAAACAAAGCAAAAAGAATAATGCTAGCACCCAGGGGGTTCAGATAGGCAACTGTAACTGCTTTAACGGCACTACCTAGCAAGCCACCTGTGCTCATCGGCAACTCTTGAATGGATTTCACTAAGTGCAAGGTAGAAAGTCCGCAACTTGACATTAAAGCAAGCAATAAGCCAAAGCCTCTGATGCTCCAAATAAGTGGGCTTCCCTGCTGGGCATTCTCATCTTTGTAGATAAATACCCCACCGAGGGTAAGCGCCACCGGAAACAAATAAGCCATATAACCAAATAATGAAAAAAAAATATCTGAGAACCAGGCACCGGTGAGCCCTGCCGCATTGCTGACTTCTTTATTTAACCCGGTATGAGACCAGGCCGGATCGGCATCACTGTAGGTAACAAGGGCAATAAACAGATAAATGGCAAAAGAACTGAGTAAAATAAGCGCCCCTTCCCTTAGACGCTGATTTACTTGCAACGGCGCAGTTGCCTCATTTTTTCTTCTGGTGGCTTGTTTCATTACGATTCCATCGTCTTTAAGCGAATTTGAATTTATTCTAACATGACTTTAACATCATTATAGTTACTTTGACGCCCTCTTTGACATTGCGTAATATGGTGAACTTATAAAAATAAAGCAGGCAACAACGCCGAGGAATCATCTAAGATGGGTACACATCATAAACTAATCATCCTTGGCTCAGGCCCAGCAGGTTACAGCGCGGCTGTTTATGCTGCCCGAGCAAATCTCAATCCTGTGTTAATAACTGGCTTACAAAAAGGAGGCCAGCTTACCACGACAACTGAAGTCGATAACTGGCCTGGTGATGTGGAAGGTTTGCAAGGTCCGGCACTGATGGATCGCATGGAACAACATGCATTAAGGTTCAATACCCAAATCCTTTTTGATCATATTCTTGAAGTCAATTTCAATGTTCGCCCCTTTGTGCTTAAAGGTGATTCAGGCACAACCTACACTTGTGATAGCTTGATTATTGCCACAGGTGCCTCAGCAAAATATCTGGGACTACCTTCTGAACAAGCCTTTATGGGCAAAGGTGTATCAGCTTGTGCAACCTGTGACGGCTTTTTCTATCGCAACAAAAAAGTCGTGGTGATTGGTGGTGGCAACACCGCGGTTGAGGAAGCATTGTACCTCTCTAACATAGCCTCTAGTGTTACCTTAATACACCGCCGTAACACCCTTAAAGCGGAAAAAATTCTCCAACAAAAACTGTTTGAAAAATCACAAAAAGGCAATGTCACCTTAATGTGGGATCACACGTTAGAGGAAGTCTTAGGCGATGATATGGGTGTCACCGGCATTAAAGTGAGACACGTTCAAACCAATAGCATTGAAGAACTCACCGTTGATGGGGTGTTTATCGCGATTGGCCACACTCCCAACACACAGATATTCCAAAACCAATTAGAAATGCATGATGGTTATATCGTGGTAAAAAGCGGTATCAAAGGAAATGCAACCGCCACGAGCATTCCCGGTATTTTTGCCGCAGGTGATGTAGCTGATCACGTTTATCGCCAAGCCGTAACCTCCGCTGGCACTGGCTGTATGGCGGCATTAGATGCCGAAAAGTACCTTGATAATTTAGCATGAGCGAAAATGAGCACCTGGTTGCTTTAACAGAGGATATTAACTATTTCCCACCGATTGAAAGCGCACTCACAGAGCCCAATGGCTTGTTAGCCATTGGCGGAGATTTACACCCCCAAAGACTGCTCAATGCCTATCGAAGGGGGATTTTCCCTTGGTATGATCAAGAACCCATTTTGTGGTGGAGTCCCTCCCCCAGAACAGTGCTGTTTTTAGATGATTTACATATTTCTGGGAGCATGAAAAAACTGCTTAAAAAGCATCAGTTTAAAATCAAAATGGATGAAAACTTTGCACAGGTCATCGCGTTATGTGGCTCATTACGAGAACCACAACCTGGCACCTGGATTACTCCACAAATGCAAAACGCCTATATCACGCTCCATGAGATGGGTTATGCCCACTCATTGGAGATCTACCAAGATAATCAACTTATCGGTGGAATTTATGGCCTATCACTGGGAAAGCTCTTTTTTGGTGAATCCATGTTTAGTTTGGTAAGGAATGGATCAAAAATAGCCATAATTTATCTGGTTAAACAGCTTAAATCTTGGGGCTTTGAATTAATTGATTGCCAAGTGTGGAACGAACATCTTGGCACCTTGTGGGCCAAACTCCTTTCACGAGCTGATTTTCTTCATTAAGTATCACAAAATAACCTTTTAGAAACAAAAGTTGGAAAATGGACTCTAGATATAACAGTCTAGGAGTTTCTTGAATCGCTAATATTTGGTACGATGGGCGGCAAATTTTACAATTGTTAGGAAGGGCTATGGCAAAAGAAGATCATATTGAAATGGAAGGTACGGTTACTGAAACCTTACCCAACACCATGTTTAGGGTTGAACTCGACAATAAACACGTTGTTACGGCACATATCTCCGGCAGGATGAGAAAGAACTACATCCGAATTTTGACTGGGGATCGCGTAACAGTTCAACTCACACCGTACGATCTCACCAAAGGCCGCATCATTTTCCGTAACCGCGATGGTAAAAGTAATGATAAAGAGCCTGTTGCAGCTGCAGCAGACGAGGATTAGAAAAAAAAAGGGCAGACCATGGTCTGCCCTTACGACTTGATAGAATGATTATTCGCTAGGTTCAAACACCGCCAATAAAATGCCAGTTTCATCGGCAGTCACTTCGACTGAACCCCCTGTTGAGAGCTTGCCAAACAGTAATTCTTCAGCAAGTGGCTTCTTCAACTGTTCCTGAATTAAACGAGCCATCGGTCTTGCGCCCATTTTTTTATCGTAACCCTTTTCTGCAAGCCACTTACGCGCTTTCGTATCAACATCTATGGTGACTTCTTTTTCCACTAAACGCGCTGTTAGCTCATCAATAAATTTATCAACTACCCGAGAAATCACTCTTTCATCCAATGGATCAAATTGAATAATGGCATCTAGACGATTTCTAAATTCAGGTGTGAAGGTTTTTTGAATCGCACCCAGTCCATCTGCACGATGTTCTTGTTCTTTAAAGCCGATAGAATTTCTGTCCATTAAGGCTGCCCCAGCATTGGTTGTCAATATCAGGGTAACATGTCTGAAGTCAGCTTTACGGCCATTGGTATCGGTTAAAGAGCCATGATCCATCACTTGTAACAACAAGTTAAATACATCTGGATGGGCTTTTTCAATTTCGTCTAAGAGCACCACAGAATGCGGGTTCTTGGTGACAGCTTCGGTTAATAAACCGCCATGATCATAACCGACATAACCTGGAGGTGCGCCAATTAATCTTGAAACGGTATGGCTTTCCATATATTCAGACATATCAAAACGAATAAGCTCAACACCTAAAGATTTGGCCAATTGTTTTGAAACCTCTGTTTTACCAACACCCGTTGGACCTGCAAAGAGGAAACAGCCCACTGGTTTCTCAGGATCACTTAAACCAGAGCGTCCCATTTTCACTGCAGTGGACAAGAAATGAATCGCTTTATCTTGCCCAAACACTTTGGCTTTTAAATCAGACTCTAAACCAGCTAGCAACGATTTATCCGAAGAAGACACTGATTTAGAAGGAATGCTCGCCATTTTAGCAACAATTTGTTCCATCTCTTTCACACCAATCACTTTTTTGCGACGGCGTTCTGGCAACAAACGTTGATAAGCACCAGCTTCATCTACTACATCGATTGCTTTATCAGGCAAGAATCTATCACGAATATATCTGCCCGCTAATTCAGCAGCGGCTTCTAATGCTGCGCCGGTGTATTTAATTTGATGATGTTGTTCAAAATGAGATTTAATACCTTTTAAGATCCGAATCGTTTCTTCAACGGACGGTTCGCGAATATCAATCTTTTGAAAACGTCTGGCAAGTGCTCTGTCTTTTTCAAAAATACCACGATATTCTTGATAAGTGGTTGAGCCAATGCAACGTAAATCACCTGTTGCTAACATCGGTTTAATCAAGTTTGAAGCATCCATCACACCACCAGATGCCGCACCGGCACCAATAATGGTATGGATTTCATCGATGAATAATACCGCCCCTGAATCACGACGTAAATGTTGCAATAGAGATTTAAAGCGTTTTTCAAAATCACCACGATATTTGGTACCTGCAAGCAATGAGCCTAAATCTAAGGCATACACTGTGCAATGTCCCAAAGCCCGAGGCACTTTACCTTCAACAATCGCTTTGGCAAGGCCTTCGGCGATTGCCGTTTTACCAACGCCTGCTTCACCAACATAAAGTGGATTGTTTTTACGGCGGCGACACAAAATTTGGACGGTACGTTCTAATTCTGCCGTACGACCAATGAGTGGATCAATTTTGCCCTGTTTAGCCAAATGATTTAAATTGATAGCGTAGGCTTCTAATGGGCTCTTAACAGGCGCTTCATGAGGACCGCCTTCATGATCCATCGGTTGTTCAATGTCAGGTTCATCCATCTCACGGGGCTCTTCAACTTTTGAGATCCCATGTGAAATAAAATTAACCACATCAAGTCGGGTTATATTTTCCTGTTTTAGGAAATAAACGGCTTGGCTTTCTTGTTCACTAAAAATAGCCGCTAAAACATTTGCGCCTGTCACTTCCTCTCTGCCAGCAGATTGCACATGAAAAACAGCTCTTTGTAACACGCGCTGAAAGCCCAATGTTGGCTGAGTTTCTCTGTGTGATTCAGTAGAAGGAATTAAAGGTGTTGTTTCATCAACAAATGTTTGTAAATCTTGTCTAAGGCGCTCTACATCGGCCCCACAAGAACGTAGCACATTAGAAGCAGCGGAGTTATCAAGCAATGCGAGTAGCAAGTGCTCAACGGTCATAAATTCATGACGCTTTTCCCTGGCCTCTTTAAATGCTAGGTTGAGCGTCATCTCTAACTCTTTGCTCAACATGGCACTAAACCTCCCAGCGTCGAATGGTTTAAAGTTATACTTTTTCCATTTTGCAAAGTAATGGATGTTCATTAAGCCTTGCAAATTCGTTTACTTGTGCTACCTTTGTTTCAGCAATATCTCTTGTATAAACTCCGCAGATTGCCTTACCGTGATTATGTACATCTAACATCACTTTAACTGCCTGCGGATAACTCATCGCAAAAAATTGCTGTAACACAACGACCACAAAATCCATCGGTGTATAATCGTCGTTAAGAAGATACACCACGTACTTCGTAGGGCGGCCGAGCTTTTGCGCTTTACGCTGTGCCTTGACTGCTGGGGACACTGCCCCCCGACCAGATAACGTGCCCATAATCTGATATTAGCCAACGATTGGCTTCCTCGCTGTCAGAATTAAAAAATTCTTTCAATTTTATTGTCGCATAGATATTTTAATTTAGATAGAAAATTAACTATTGTCATTTTTTGACTAAAGTCTTGACTGAGTAACCGTTTATGTACAACAGTTATGATGTTCTCATCCTTTAATGAGAGGGATGCGTACGTTTAAATAGTTAGTTTAGCCTCTAAAATAATACTTTTTAAGGCTTAGTATTAAATAAAGGGATTTTTTATATGCCAAGCGGGATCGTAAAGTGGTTTAACAGTGCGAAAGGTTATGGCTTTATCTGTCCAGAGGATGGCGGACAAGATGTATTTGCACATTTCTCTGCGATAATTATGGACGGATATAAATGTCTCAAAGCAGGACAGCCAGTAAGCTTTGAAGTCAATGAAGGACCTAAAGGTCTTCATGCATCTAATATACGTGCCTATGGGCAAGCAGCGCCTGTTGAAATGGAAGCTGCTCAACCACGTATGATGAAGGAAGAAGTCGCCGAAGCTTAACAAAGCCAACTGGAACCCCTTCGCTTTATTATGGAGCCCTTCTCTTTATCAAGAGAAGTGTCTCCCTATTTTTTTATATTAACCGAGCAGATAATTTTTTGCTCTTGCACCAGCAAATGAAGCCCCAGTCACGTACGCGTTG
>CAZSGE010000008.1:0-72328 GCA_964606325.1 Uncultured Candidatus Berkiella sp. | reverse complement strand
GTACGTGACTGGGGTGAGAGAGCGCCGGCAACAATGCCGAAGAATCATATGAGAAAAAATATAATTCCCGAGCAGATGATTTTTCGGCGAGGCGCCAAGCGATAGAATCCCCAGGAACGTACGCGTTGGTACGTGACTGGGGTGAGAGAGCGCCGGCAACAATGCCGAAGAATCATATGAGAAGGGAATTACATATGTTTGATGATTTCATCACCAAAGACTGAACAACTTACTGTTTTTGCGCCATCCATCATTCTTGCAAAGTCGTAAGTCACATTCTTGCTGGCAATGGCGCCTTCTGTGCCTTTTAAAATCAGATCTGCGGCTTCAAACCATCCCATATGACGTAACATCATTTCAGCTGATAAAATGATAGAGCCTGGGTTCACTTTATCCTGTTTCGCATACTTTGGCGCGGTGCCATGGGTTGCTTCAAAGACTGCCACAGAGTCACTTAGATTCGCGCCTGGCGCGATACCAATACCACCCACTTGGGCAGCCAAGGCATCAGAGATATAGTCGCCATTTAAATTGAGCGTAGCTATAACGCTATAATCTTTTGGCCTCAACAAAATCTGTTGCAAGAAGGCATCGGCTATCACATCGTTAATAATAATTTCTTTGCCAGTTTTCGGATTTTTAAAAGAATGCCAAGGACCACCTTCATAAGGTTTTGCCCCAAATTCACTCACCGCTAAGGCATAACCCCAGTCTTTAAAGGCCCCTTCGGTAAACTTCATAATATTGCCTTTATGAACAAAGGTTACGGTGGGTTTGTCATTATCAATGGCATACTGAATTGCACGACGCGCAAGACGCTCTGTACCTTGTTTAGAAACTGGCTTAATACCTATCCCGCAATGCTCTGGAAAACGAATTTGATTCACATCCATCTGCTCTTGCAAGAAGGTTATAATTTTTTTAGCTTCAGGTGAGTCTGCTTTCCATTCGATACCAGCGTAGATGTCTTCTGAGTTTTCTCTAAAGATAACCATTTCGGTGTCTTCAGGTTTTTTCAAAGGGCTTGGCGTACCTGGAAAATAATGAATTGGACGCAAACAAACATATAAATCCAACTTTTGTCTGATAGCGACATTCAGAGAGCGAATTCCACCGCCTACAGGAGTTGTTAAGGGGCCTTTAATGGCAACGGCATATTCTGTCAGGGCTTTTAAGGTTTCGTCAGGTAGCCACTGATTTGGGCCATAAACTTGGGTAGCTTTTTCACCGGCATAAATCTCCATCCAAGCAATATTTCTTTCGCGTTGGTAAGCTTTAGTAACAGCCGCATCGACAACTTTTCGCATTACGGGGGTAATATCAACCCCAATGCCATCACCTTCAATAAACGGGATAATGGGATTATCCGGTACGCTCAAGGAAGCATCCTTGTTGACGTGAATTTTGCTGCCCTCTTTTGGAATAACTAATTTTTGGTACGCCATAACCGCCTCTTCATAATTTTTATGTATTTCAGGACTTTAGTTAGCTTATACCTAGTAAGGAAGGAATTAAAGATCAGAGAGGCTTATGTTAGAATACGTAGTCATACATATATAGTTGATTAGCGTACTAAACAATTGAAAGCTAAACATTCAACCACCGTCTTTGTCGGCCTATCCGGCGGCGTCGATTCCTCCGTCAGCGCCTTGTTACTCAAACAACAAGGTTATAATGTGCACGGCCTGTTTATGAAAAACTGGGAAGAAGACGATAACGCCTCCTTTTGTTCAGCTGAATCTGATTTAGCGGATGTGAAATCCATTTGTAAAACATTGGATATCCCCTTACATACCATTAATTTTGCCCAAGAATACTGGGAACAAGTCTTTAGCTATTTCCTTGATGAATATAAAGCAGGACGTACACCCAACCCTGATATTTTGTGTAATAAAGAAATTAAATTTAAAGCCTTTTTAGAGCATGCGATGAAGCTTGGAGCAGACTTTATTGCCACTGGCCATTACGCCCAAATTAAAACAACAGAAAGCGAATATTTATTACAACGTGGCCAAGATACCAATAAAGATCAAAGCTATTTTTTATACACAGTGAATCAAGATGCACTGAGCAAAACCTTATTTCCGGTGGGCCACCTTGAAAAACCTGCCGTACGATCCTTAGCCCAATCTGCTAATTTGCGTACCTTTGACAAAAAAGATAGCACAGGTATTTGTTTTATTGGCGAAAGAAAATTTAAAACCTTCTTAGAAGAATTTTTACCAGGCAAAGCTGGAATAATGAAAACACCAGAAGGCGTAACGGTAGGACAACACGAAGGTTTGATGTTTTATACATTAGGCCAACGTCATGGTCTTAAAATTGGTGGTGTAAAAGGTTTTTCAGAAAAACCTTGGTATGTGGTTGGCAAAGATATTCAAGAAAATATCCTGTATGTTTCACAAGATGAATCACACCCTTGGCAATTGTGCCATTATGCTAAAGCCTCTGACTTGCATTGGGTAACACCTCCCAAGGCTAGTTCGTTTAGCTGTACCGCCAAGGTGCGATACCGCCAAGAAGATCAAACATGCCATGTTACATTACATGATAACCAAGCCATTATCCATTTTGATGCGCCCCAACGTGCTGTGACACCCGGCCAATCGATTGTGTTTTATGAAGGGGATATCTGTTTGGGTGGCGGACAATTGCAAGCAACGGATTCACATGGCGGGATCTTACACAGTAGATTACAAGTTTCTGATAGGGAGTTCACATGACCAATTTATCACCCATCACCGCATTATCACCTTTAGATGGCAGATACTTACATCATTGCCAAGAGCTTAATCCCATAGCCAGTGAATACGGTTTAATGCGTTATCGGTTTATTGTTGAAATGAAATGGCTACAAGCATTAAGTAGTGCAAACATTAAATCTATACCTGAGCTATCAAAATCAGATAATGAGTATCTTGAAAAACTGATCCATAGCTTTAACCCGAATGACGCTTATGCGATTAAAGCCATTGAGATGAACACCAATCATGATGTGAAAGCAGTTGAATATTATATCAAAGAAAAATTATCCACTAATGATTCCTTGAGTAATCTACTAGAGTATGTTCATTTTGCATGTACTTCAGAAGATATCAACAATCTATCTTATGGTTTAATGTTAAAAGATATTCGCGAAAAAGTTCTTGCTCCGCAGATAGAAACCATTATTAACTTTTTGCGCAAAATGTCTCATGAATTTGCCGGTACGCCCATGCTCTCACGCACCCATGGCCAAGCAGCAACACCAACCACCGTGGGCAAAGAGATGGCCAACATTGCTATGAGACTATTACGTCAACTTGAGCATTTTAAGTCGATAGCCGTTTTGGGTAAAATTAATGGCGCTGTGGGTAACTACAACGCCCATATGGCCGCTTTTCCAGAAGTTGATTGGCAACAGGTTGCACAAAATTTTGTGACAACGCTTGGCTTAACGTTTAATGCCTATACCACACAAATTGAACCGCATGATGCTATGGCAGAATATTTTCATTGCCTAATGCGTATCAATACCATTTTAATTGATATATGTCGCGATTTTTGGAGCTATATATCACTCGGCTACTTTAAGCAAAAAGTGGTGGCGACTGAAGTAGGCTCATCCACGATGCCTCATAAAGTGAATCCTATCCAATTTGAAAATGCCGAAGGGAATTTTGGCTTAGCCAATGCCCTGTTTGCACATTTCGCCGAGAAACTCCCTATTTCACGTATGCAACGCGATCTGTCTGATTCTACCGTGCAAAGAAACATCGGCGTTGCCTGTGGTTACATGCTGATTTCTTTGAAATCGCTACACAAAGGCTTACAAAAATTAGCTATAAATCAGCAAGCACTTGAAGATGATTTGAATAACAATTGGGAAGTATTAAGCGAAGCCATTCAGACTGTGATGCGCCGCTATGGTATCGCCCAGCCTTATGAAAAGCTAAAAGCTTTAACGCGCGGCAAGAAAATGACTCAAAACTTATTACAAGAATTTGTGGATTCACTTGAGCTGCCAGTTGAAGTTAAACAACAGCTAAAAGCGCTAACACCTGGTAATTACCTTGGTATCGCTGAGAAATTGGCGAAAGAGATCTAAAATTACCAGAGAGATCCTTCGCTGCACTCAGGATGACAATTTTTTTCTGTCATCCTGAGTGCAGCGAAAAACCTCTCTCTTTGCTTTGCTATATTTACTTCATTCGAACTTAATATTTGAATGAAGATCATGAAAAAAACAGCTTATTTTCATCCAGCAATTTTATTATTACTTTGCTTGTTCAGTTTTACCTTTGCTTGCTGTGCAGAAGAGTCCGCGCCTGTAACCGCATCTAATGCGACACAAACAGCCATCATTACTCTGAACAATAGAACACCGCAAGATGTGATAAGCACATTAGAGCCCTTTTTAGAAAAAGGCGGTCAAATCAAAGCGTTTGAAAATCAGCTGATTATTCAATCAAGTGCTAGTAATATCGCAGCGCTCAAAGACATTATTGCCAAAATCGATGTAGCTGCAGCCAAATTATTGATTACAGTTTCTAATGGACATGATAAACCCAGCGAAATTACCTCTATCACGCCAAACGGTGATGTCACATTTGGTGACGAACCTGATGGTCCACACACAGTTACCATTACCACAACGCGCGAAAGTGATACCCAAGTGAGCTCCATCCCTGTTGATAGTGGCAATGTGGCTTTTATTAAAACGGGAGTGACCATTCCACTTATTCAAGATCAATATGCCGGCGCTGCAAACTATCGAAGCGACGGACAGATCGGTGGTTTAGGTGCAAATGGTGCTTTTTCAGGTGAAAATCATGCACGGGGTGATGCGCGTGAAGCAGAAAACTCTTATGAATACAAAAATCTAAGCAATGGTTTTTATGTTAAGCCACAAGTAGTGGGTAAAGACGTAAAACTAGAATTATCGACTATGAACGATCAACCCACTGGCACTATCGGCGATACTACACAAGCAGCATATACAACCTTTAAAGCGCAAACCGTCATTACTGTGCCGATGAGTAAATGGACATATTTAGGTGGCAACGAAGCCCAAGACAGATCCAATTCAACCACCACTTATCACACAAGCTCCAGAGATACGAGTCAAAAATCACTTTGGTTACGAGTTGATCCTGTTCCTGCCCAATGATTTTGTCTTTTAGATTGCACCTTTTGTCGGCAATAGGTTGCTGTATTATATAGATCATTGAGAATACGCACTAGTTATTAAACATACTTATGACAGGCGCATTCTCATGACATCGCAGACAAAAGATCTAATAGATGCAATTGAGCAGGAAATCGCTTTCATTTCATTGGAAGAACTTAATCAAAAAGCCATTTCACTCAAAGATATGTTCTCATCGATTGATGATGAATTAGATCCCATTGTAGCTACCTTGCCAGAAAGCCCTGATACTCAAATAAGCCCAGATGAATTACTTGAATTATTGCCCCCAAGTGCTGAACCCAGTCTTGAAAGACAAGGCTTTAGCCAAGTTAAAGTAAATGCACAAAATCCTTTTGAATTGCATTTTGCTGCCCACAAAGGCGATATGAAACAAATTATCAAATTAGTGGAATCAGGCTACGATGTTAACAAAGAAGATTTTACCAGCTCGCGTCCTCTTTATGTGGCCTCACGTTACGGGCACCTTGATGCCGTTAAATACTTTGTTGCAAAAGGCGCAAATGTTAATGATGATTCTTTTGACAACGAGTTTGCTTTGCACGTTGCACTTGAGCATAAACACTATGCGATTGCTAGACATTTAGTTGAAAATGGCGCCAATATATATTTGCTTAATAATGCACAAAATACCGCAACAAACGTACTGATAAATCGCTATATGAGCTTTTTAGACAAAACTAGTGAAGAAATTAGGAATCCCGCAGTTATTCAAGAGATGTTGGAAATCATTAAAACACTTGATGTTTTTTCCCATCATTGTGGCGATCATTTTCTATATCAAACAGCGATAGAAGGATCAAACCATTCCTTTGATCTCCCAGTTGGTTACTTTTTGAAAAATTTTGCAACCCGAGCGCCAACAACCGAAGTGAGAGATAAATTAATTGCCTTAAGTGATGATCTTGCAACATTCGATACATCCGAGCAAACTTTTGATCATGCGAAGAATTTATTAAATACATTCCCAAGCAACAATATATACTTATTAAGTTTTGATGATCACAAAACCGTTTTTAATGGTGCTGGTCATTTTGGACACTCATCTACTAAATGGGCAAGCACTTCAATTAGTGCTTACTGTGAACATTTAAAAGCACAAGGAGCTGACAAACAAAAGCTCGCTGTATTCTCTAAATTAGCGCAAATTTTTGAAGCAGCCACAGAGCTTAAATCTAACGGTGAATTAGAGAGTTATGCCCAAAAAGCCTATGAACGCTACGAAAGTGGAGAAACTGTTTTACTAGGCACCGGTTGGAAATCACATTTTATTGATGTTGTATTATCTAAAAACCATGAACTATTTATTAC
This sequence comes from Uncultured Candidatus Berkiella sp., assembly GCA_964606325.1. Lineage (GTDB taxonomy): Bacteria > Pseudomonadota > Gammaproteobacteria > Berkiellales > Berkiellaceae > Berkiella. The sequence continues at coordinate 65,829 of CAZSGE010000008.1, read as the reverse complement.
GGGGAATTCTGGCTCAAGAAGTAATCAATTTACACCAGGTTTAAATTTATATCATATGAATGACACCAGCGCGATTGGCCCCAAGTTTATGCATGACATGACTGTCAATATGCAGAAAATGTATTTTGAACGCGACATCATGTATGAATATGAATTAGTTGAAAAAGTAGATGAAAAAATAACCCCTTTACAAAAATTCCAAAATTGCACCTGGGTAGGTCATCAACATGGAATAGAGGCTAGCCTTTACGTTGAGCTTTTAAATCTTGGCGTTGAAAAAGCCAAAGCTAAAACTTTGGCTACACAATATTATTCACAATGGGAAGGTTTTCATGGTGTATTTCAAATCGAACACTATATGAAAAACAACCCTGGCTTACCTGTACAAGCATTGACAGATATCATGAAAGATGTCTCGAAAAACGTAACAAAAGAAAATGAAACCTATAAAAAAGCGCAAGCGTCTAAACTCGTTGAGGCGCTTACATCAGATCATTATCGAGCTGAATTTAAATCATGGTACCAAAGTGAAATGAAGACATCACATAGTAAAGAAGTTAAAAAGCTGTTCGAACCCTATCATGTTGTTGAAAAGTTGAACGATACAACTCACAAAACCGAAGTAGCTAAAGGTGAAGCCAGTGGTGGTATTGGCGGTTTCTTTAAAAATCTTTTTTTTGGCGAAAAACCAGCTATTAAAAATAAGATACTACAACATGATGCTAGCAACGACACAACCACGACAGAATTGCACACCGATGTACAAGCAACTCATGCTGATGAACAAACAACGCATGCACCTGTACAAGTAACGCATGATCCGTTGCCTCACTTTGAATCAATTAGCTTAAGTATGTAACCCAATCATGTCATTCATAAACGATATCGTGCCTAAATTTTACATGCAAGATACGCTATCTGATGCAGAGCTTGAGCTTATTTTACCTAAAAATGAGCCAGAACCGGTACAACTGATGCTTGATGACATGATTTTGGTAGAAGATATTGAACCATCCAGTGACATGATTATTTCACATCAAGGCTTTCAAAAGGCAATTCACACTGAGCATGATGTAGCACGTTATCAATCACACCGCGCTAATGAGAATCCTAAATCGCAGCAACAAAGCAATAATACACAAGTAAAAGTATCATTGTTTGATGAATTTACTCAAAACGCAAAATATGTTTTATTAAACAGCTCTGTTGATGTTGACATTAATAAAAAAGCAATCCATTTAGGTGCTCTAAATACGCCATCATCTGATGTATCCAAATTTAAAATACTTCACCCTGCCTTACTAAGGCATCACTACCAGGTGGCTGCTAATTTATTAAAGCAAGGTTATGAAGATCCACATGGCAATATCAAACTTCATTCTAAATCACTTTTCAGCATGATGATGGCTGAATTGACAGAGAATATTTCTACCTATGTTAAGGATCAACAAGGTGCCACCCTCAAAAAAATTGAAAATAATTTAGAAGCAATGGAACTCTTTGCTAAACATGCACAAAGCTGTTTAATTCCAGACTTTGTTCAGATGGATAATACCGCACAAACAACCTATTCACCAGTAAGTATGATATTAAGGGTATATGCGTCATTAGCTCCAGATCATAAATTAATGTCAAAACTGTTATCAACAGCAAATGTTGTTGCTCAATATGATAGCAGTGAAACAGCCTATTTAAATGCAAAACATTTATTACATATGTTCCCAACGGGCAAAACATATGATTTAAAAGTGGGCAAAAATTATCAGCATTTCCAATCTGAAGGAAGTTTTGGCCTATTTACCACAAAACTTGCCAAAGAATCTTTAGAGGCTTTTGTGACAAAGCTTCAACACGAAGGAGCCACTGAGCTTGAAATAACTGTGTTTAGCAAATTAGTCTCTATTTTTGATCAAGCTGCAATGAGCACCGAGCATCGGGCATTATTTGAAACAGCACTTGAACTAGAGTCTCTTTATCATCAAGAGAATACCGTACTCTTACCTTCAGGATGGCAAGGACACTTTTTCGATATAGCACTATCCAAAGCACAATCACTTTATTTATTTGCGAATAGTGGTGAAAATGTCGAAAACAATAATGTGATAGGCGATACTTTCAGAAAACTTTCCCCTGAAAGTATCGATGCTTCTTTTATCTATGATGTGCTAACAAATTCACAAAAGGGATTTGAAAACAGCTTGTTTCAAAAATATGACATTAGTGAGCCTATCGATCATATCGAGAGAGAAACGCAAAAATATAATAACTGTACATGGGAAAGCCACCGCGATGCCGTGGAAGGACTTCTTTATATTGAACTACTAAACCAAAATGTTCAAAGCGAAACAGCAAAATCTCAAGCGAAAACGTATTATCAGCAGTGGGATAATTTCCATGGCGAATTCGTTATTGATAACTACATGAAAAATTCACCTAGTTTACCCGCTCAAGCATTGATAGACATGTTAGATCTATACCAACATGACGCTGAACTTGGACAGCACACCCAACGCCTTGAACAAGCATTAAAGTCACCCCTTTATGCTGATGAGTACCAAGCCTGGATTGAACAGCCCGCACAAGCGAAACTTGAGCCTTACAACACCGACGATGTAAGTCATTCAACTATTGACATACAATCAACCTCTGAACTAACGTCCCCCTCTCATGCACCAGATCAAAGTTATTTTTCACATACCATCAGCCCACTTTTGCCACTTGAGAGCCATCCTGAACTTGCTTTAGTTTGTTAACATAGTTTATTTGGTGGAGTTATTTGCTGCACCCCAAAAAAAAAGTACAATAAATGTACTAAAAATTATCTGATCTATAGAAGAGTGCGCCATGGAAGAAATAGCAAATAAAGTGAACATTCATGAAGAAAGTTTATCGGTGAATGAGCTTTACCAAATCAAGCCGAACAAAGGTACCCCCCAAAAAAGTATCTTTTTCACTGACGTTATAAGCGAAGATCAAAATACCCTTTTTGAAACGTTATTACCCGCCCCTGCTCCACAAAGTATACAAGACATTGAAGATTATTATAACCAAATGTCTTTTGATGACCTTTCAACGCATGAAATTTTTTCTCATAGCAAATCAGCTAGTAACATTCATTTCCCATTGCATTTAGCAGCAAGAGATGGTGATTGCGATCAAATTGAGGTTCTGGTGAATGATGGCTTTGGTTATGATATCAATCAAAAAGATGCCAGAAGTGTTACGCCATTGCACGTGGCCGCACTCTTTGGCCAAAATGAGGCTGTTAAAACTTTAATTAAGCTTAATGCAACAGTCGATGTAAAAGGCTACGAAGATCATACTCCTTTACAATTTGCTTTACATAAAAAGCACTTTGATGTTGCCTTCACCTTAGTAACTGAAGGCAAAGCTGATCCATTACTTCAAGATAGTGATGGCCTCAATAGCATTAATTTACTCATGGATTCTCTTCCTGAACTATTAACTGATGCACATACCAAATCAGATCTAGAATCACAAAACAAGCTTGATGATGCATTCAAACTCCTACAAGTGATTATGTCACAAGCTACCGAACCACTTATGTATAACGAGATTGCGGAAATAGATGGCGAAAAATATATTGCTCCAATTCCATTACCTATTGTTTTGCAATTTATTGCCTCCTATGCCACAACCACAGAGCAAGCCAATAAGCTCCTTGATTTTATTCAAATCGCACAATCTATTGACAACTCAAACACAGCTTATATTAATGCTAAAGATCTCTTACATCAGTTTCCTACAGGCGGTATTTACCCAATGTCTTATACCAAAGACAAAAAAATATGGTTTCTCTCTGAAGGACACTCCGGCATACTAACAACTGAATTAGCTGCGCAATCTTTACAGGCTTTCTTAAAAGATCCTCATTTTGATAACCAAAACTCACTCAAAACAGAAATCTTTACATCCTTATCTGAAATTTACAATCAAGCCAAAGATTTTGCATTAATTGCCTCAACTGAAGAAACCGCAAATAAAGCGCTTGAACTCTATGATCAAGGTAAAACAGTATTGCTACCTTCTGGATGGGACGGCCATTTTATTGATGTCATTCTTTCCAAGCCACAATTGATGTATGTTGTGGCCAACAGTGGCGACAGATACCATGGCGAATCACCAGATTATAACCCTGATCCCGCTGGCATCAATTTTTATCGTATTTATGAACCAGATGCTATTTCGCCACAATTTATGTATAACGTGCTCAATAATTCTGTAAAATCTGTGCTTGAATTTGAAAACGCTTATGAATATGGTGTATTTGAAAGGATTGAAGAAATTTCTCGTGCCGATCAACAATATGGTAATTGTGGTTGGGAAAGTCACCGCGATGCCGTTGAAGGGCTAATTTACATCGAGTTACTTAATAAAAATATCAACTCGGATGAAGCGAAAGCCATTGCCGCGGCATATTATCAAGAATGGGATGATTTTCATGGTGATTTTGTCATTGACCGTTTTATCAGTGACAACCCTCTTTTACCGATTGAAGCGCTTTTTGATATTTTCAATGAAATTCATCTGAAAGATAATTATTCAGATGCTGATCACTCACACGCTCAAAAAATTGCCGATGCATTGACATCCGATCATTACATCAGCGCATTTCAAGATTGGATTAAAGATTCAAGCTCTCATGACTTGAGTGATAAACTGATGCTCAATATCCTCAAAGTTCAACATGGCATTGATGTGAATGGGATTTTAGAGAACGGACAAGTTGAGAATAATGTTGAATCCGATCATGACGTTGACAGTGCATCATTCGTGGCGGCTAATATAGTTCAGCCAGAAAATCATACATGCCATTGTGAAAACGCTCCTGAGCTCATTTTGATAGAACAGTGTATTGTGCCACTCGAGCCTGTTTTTTACGCAATATAGATTGCGCTGCTTGAATTATTAGTCTCGCGCGTCCAGGATACTGATATGCAAGCAGTGTCATAGATAAAATGCACTTTTTGTGAACTCAAGGGCATGTATATCATCGCGTTTTATGTCTTTTTTTTTAAATCAAGATATACATAGGTATCACAATTAGTTCGTTTGTCTTATTATAGAATGATACCACTTGGTTTTCCCATTAAGGGGGAATTACGCGTGAAAATGGGTGCACATGATGAAGTTGATCTCATTGCGCATATGGATGATGTAAGCAAAGCTGCTAAAAATAGCAATTCCGAAGAATGTGCCAGAATATTTGCTCACGATCTAAGACAACTTCAAATTCAGATTTTACAAGGGATGGATCCCAATGCAGCAGATTTTCAAGAAGAATGTAAAAAGGCAGTACCGCTCAGTGATAGGCTTAGAGATATGATTGCGACCGACATTTTAACTTGTAAAAGCAAAAAAGAAATGATTCGTGTTGAAGAATTTTATACAAATGTGGCGCATGAAGCTTTTATAGCACAAGACTATCAATCAGCAGTATTAGTTAAAGCCCCTCTAAGTTCATGGGCTGTTAGCAGACTCTGCAATCCACAGGAGCTATCTAATCAAGCACAACAGAGACTCTCGGAAATAGCACAACATGCCTCAAAATTTAGTCCAGAAGATAGAAATAACCCTAATAGAATTCCTAGTATTGCAGCTGTCGCTGGAAAAGTAGTACAGACTAAAGAGATGATCAATAATATCGGTAATCAGGAAGATGCTGAAGACATTAGAAAAGAGTGTCTTCAAGGCATTGAGGACACCAAACAGTTACTTTTTGACTTGGCAAATAATTTAGAACCTGAACCTATGCAATCCAATCTAGAGGAAAAAATATGTGCTCCTACCCTCAAGGTTGGCCTAGATCCGTTGAGCGATAACCAAGATCCATTGTCACATCCAAATTCACTGGAACATAGATCTGCTAAGCTGAAAAAATTGGGAGTCGATACTAAAATCCATTTTCATTCACGAGCTGCACTTAAATCTACGCATGACATCAAAAAAGAACTTGAAAATCAACAACCAATTACCATGCACACTATCATTCCTGATCGTGTTGCTCGTAAGCCAAAGCAAGAAGTTCATGATAATGAAAACCATGAAAACGCTGATCCTAGGTCTAAAACTGAAAAAATAATGGATTTGAAACATAGACTAAAAGCAGCTCAAGAAAGAAAATCGACTGCCTTACGTGGCACTCAAGCTGTAGTTGAACCCATCTCTAATCCACCTCAAGCTGTGACGCAACAGGCTAATCGAGAAAGTCTTAAGAAAATGTCTACCAAGTGGAGGACAAACTTTCATGAAACGTCACAACAGCAAGCTTCTCAAATCAGTAACACAAGCCGCCCAACAGCTGAATCTGTTGCGAAAGGAATGGATCCCATCATTCAAGATGCCCTGCAAGCACATCAGCAATATATGGATTCAAAGAAGGCAACAACAGTTGAACAACAAGCACCTTTATCACAAACTCAGCCTGAGCAGCCCCAGCTAAAATCGGCACTACGTGCGACAACGAATGCTGATAATCGCTCACAGCCAAGACGAGTAACCTTTCAATCTGCAGCTCAAGAATCATCTTCACAAGCAGCAACAGCAAACGAAAGTAAGCCGGCTATGTTGAATGCTTTTTCCAATTTCAGTAAACGGGACGCCCAACCTAAACACGATGTTGATGTAACTGCAAAAGTAGAAAATGCCCCTAAAACTCCGCGACAGTCTCATTAACTCAAGCTGACTACGTTGGACCTTTACCTAATCGTAGTTTGTGTAAATACTGTACTAAATCTTCTGCGACATCTTCAGTGCTAAGATTTGATTTGAGCACCTGTCTTGCTGCCAACATCTTTAAAGAGGGAACCATTTGTTTTTTGAGCGATTCGCAAAATGCCTTAAATTGATAACTTTGAGCCAGTGCTAGGCAGCTATGGTTATCACCTGATTTTAATGTTAAATCAGCCCCTGAATCTAATAAATCTTTGAGTGCCATAAATTTAATATCATCTGGAATATCCACAGAAGCTAATATATGAGCTGGTGTTGAACCAAATTGATCACGTGCATTCACTGCTGCACCAGACATTAATAAAAACTCAATACAATCAAGAAACGGTTGAGCCATCGCAACAGTAAGTGGCTTATCACGTTTACCGCCTTGAAGTTGCCCAAAAAAACAAGCAATATGCAGCGGTGTTAGCCCATCAATGTTAGCAATATTTGGATTCGCCTTGGCAGTTATCGTTAATAATGCGATGGCTTTTTCAGCACCTTTGCGTGCGGCAAGATGCAAGGCTGTATCACCTTCAGACGTGACAGCGTTTACATCTACCAGCTGATTGGTTGAGAATAAATATTGTAATTGTTCGTGTCTATTATATTGCGCCAAATAATGAATCATTCTAACCTTTTCATGGGTTTGTGCATTCACATCTGTGGGAGCTTGCAACAAATGTTTGAAAGTATTTAAACTACACGTTCGAGTTGGACTCCACACAGCGGCGATAAGAGGCGTTGCATTTAAATCCTCAACACTGTGTTTTGCCAGTAAATCAGGATGAGCTTTAATGAGATCTAAAGCATGTTTTTCCAATTCAGCATATTCACTGTCAGTTGCATCATCTGGCGGATAAAGACAAGCGATGAGGTCCAGTAGTTGTTGTGTATTACCAGGCATTAAATGTCCTTCAAGTGTTATAAAACTACCGCTATTTTTCAATCGCTTTCGCCAAAAATAACCACGTCTCTAAAACCGTATCCGGATTAAGTGAAACGCTATCAATACCTTGCTCAAGCAGCCACAACGCTAAATCAGGATGATCCGATGGCCCCTGGCCGCAAATACCAATATATTTGCCCTGCTTTTTACATTCTTTAATTGCTCTTTCCATCAAAAATTTAACCGCTTTGTCACGCTCATCAAATTGCCCAGCAACAATACCGGAATCTCTATCTAAACCTAGGGTTAATTGCGTTAAATCATTTGATCCAATTGAAAAGCCATCAAAGAGTGCTAAAAATTCTTCCGCTAAAATCGCATTAGTTGGCAATTCACACATCATGATGACACGCAATCCCTTCTCGCCTCGCTTAAGTCCATGTTGTGCCATCACGTCGAGCACGCTTTTAGCTTCATTAACGGTGCGTACAAAAGGTATCATCACTTCAACATTGGTTAATCCCATGGTCTCGCGCACATAACGAATGGCCTCACACTCTAAGGCAAAACAATCTTTAAAAGATTCTGCTGCATATCTTGAGGCACCACGAAAACCTATCATCGGGTTTTCCTCAGTGGGTTCAAACTGGGCACCGCCTAATAAATTGGCATATTCATTCGATTTAAAATCCGAAAATCTCACTATCACCTTATGTGGTGCAAAGGCACAGCCTAATGTCGCTATCCCTTCACTTAATTTTTTAACATAAAATTCTCGTGGATTTGCATAACCTTGGGTACGTTTTATAATTTGTGCCTGTAACGATTCATTTAAACTATCAAACTGTAAACAAGCATTTGGATGAATGCCTATCATTTGGCTAATAATAAATTCTAATCGTGCTAATCCAATGCCTGCATGAGGTAACGATTGAAAATCAAAGGCTCTGTCTGGATTGGCGACATTCATCATCACCTTTAAGGGGATGGGTGGCATGTTGCCTAATTCAATGCGTTTCACTTCAAAGGGTATTTTACCCTCATAAACAAAACCGACATCACCCTGAGCACAGCTCACTGTAACATCAGATCCATCTTTGATTTCTTTGGTGGCATGAGTTGTACCAACGACGGCGGGGATCCCTAACTCACGGGCTATAATGGCAGCATGGCAAGTACGACCACCGCGATTTGTCACAATCGCTGCTGCACGCTTCATGACTGGCTCCCAATCAGGATCGGTCATGTCCGCAACCAAAACATCTCCTGGCTGAACATGTTCCATCTCATCAGGACTTTTCACTATACGCGCTTTGCCTGATCCAATTCGTTGACCAATACTTCTGCCTTCGATGAGCACATGATATTTATCACCTTGTAAGTGATAACGCTCCATCACTTGTGCTTTAGCACGGCTTTTAACCGTTTCCGGCCGCGCTTGTACAATATATATTTCGCCATCAATACCATCTTTTGCCCACTCAATATCCATCGGGCAGCCATAATGCTTTTCAATGATCATGGCTTGGGTTGCAAGCGTCTCAGCCTCAGCATCACTTAATGAAAATTGGCTACGCTCAGTTAATGCAACATCTTCTTTGGTAACAGCGGCATGATTCCCAGGGGCAACGCTCTCTTCAACGTAAACCAATTTGACTTGTTTACTCCCAATATTGCGTCTAACAATCGCTGGTTTTTTAGCAGTAATATTCGGCTTGTAAACATAGAATTCATCTGGATTGACGGCGCCTTGCACAACCATTTCACCTAAACCATAGCTTGACGTGATAAAAACGACATCATTAAAACCAGATTCTGTGTCTAAGGTAAACATCACGCCACTAGATGCTAAATCACTGCGGATCATTTTCTGAATGCCCACAGAAAGCGCGATTTGGGTATGATCAAATCCATGATGCACGCGATAAGCAATCGCTCTATCGTTGAACAAAGAAGCAAAAACATGCTTCATGGCACTTAAAATATTATCTAAACCACGAATATTGAGAAACGTTTCTTGTTGACCAGCAAATGAGGCTTCAGGTAAATCTTCCGCTGTCGCAGAAGACCGAACAGCAACCGCACAAAACTCATCACCCTGACATAATTCTTCGTAAGCTATGTGAACTGCATCTATCAGCTCTGGCTGAAAATGTGAATCCATGATGCGTTCACGAATACGCTGACCTGTTTTCTTTAAAAGGGAGACATTTTCAACATCAAGCTCCTTTAGAAGGGCATAGATTTCTTCGTTTAGCCCTTCTTGGGCTAAAAATTCTCGATAAGCAAAACTTGTGGTCGCAAAACCATTGGGGACCTTGACCCCTAAATTGGTTAAGTTTCCAATCATTTCTCCAAGGGATGCGTTTTTGCCGCCTACTTTATCAACGTCTTTGATTCTTAACTTACTAAAGGGTATGACATATCCATCAGCTACTGACATGTGGCCTCCAAGATGGCATGCTTAAAGCGCATGAATTTAGGTTCTTGAGTATAGGAATACGCATGAAACGACGGATAGTTTTCTTTATCTCTGATAGAACAGGGATCACGGCTGAAAACTTAGGCTTAAGCCTTCTCTCACAGTTTGAGGGCATTCACTTTACACAAGTAACCTTACCGTTTGTTGATTCTATCGAAAAAGCGGTAGCAGCCACAAATCGAATTAATCAAAGTGTATCAACTGACGAACAAAAACCAATCGTTTTTGCCACCATCGTTAATCAAGAGATTCGAAAAATATTGCAAGACAGCAAAGCTTGTTATCTTGATTTTTTTCAAACATTTATTCCAACCCTGGAAAATGAATTTAGTACGCACTCAGCAAATGTCATGGGACGCAGCCATGGTGTGAACAATACCCATGCCTACAATACACGAATTGAGGCTGTTAATTTTGCTCTGAACTATGATGATGGCGCACGAACTAATGGGTATGATTCTGCAGATGTGATTTTAATTGGTGTCTCGCGCTGTGGTAAAACACCCACCAGTTTATATCTTGCCATGCAATTTGGTATTCGCGCTGCCAATTATCCTATCACTGAAGAAGATTTGGATGGCACACATCTTCCTAAAGCGTTGCGCCCTTTTCATAAAAAGCTTTTTGGGTTAACCATTGATCCCAAACGATTGCATGCTATACGTCAAGGACGCAGCCCTGATAGTCGCTATGCCACACTGGCACAGTGCGAACATGAAGTAAAAGCCGTTGAAAGCCTCTTTGAACACGAAAAAATACCCTTTTTAAGCTCTACCAATTTATCGATTGAGGAAATTGCCACTAAATTAATTGTGGCAACAGGGATTGAACGGAGGTTGAGATAAAATTAAAGCTCAAATATCACTTTGTTATAGTACAAATCATCAATCAAAATTGCATCTTTGTTTATAGAGACTACATTCTAAACTTTTGAACTTAATGCCTGTGCCACGTCAAAAACAGTGCATACCCCCTTAATTTGGACAATTGAACTTTATTCAAGCTTTTATTGTCGCTCTCATAGCAGGCAAATATTTTACTTATGTTTAGGGTTATCGATATGTATCAAATCGGTGATAAAACTTATTTCTCCAGCTATACCGAGGCTAAACTTGCCCTTTTGGCTGGTATAAATGCAGCGATGCAATTGACACTGTCTAACGACCTTAAAGTAAAACTTGAGAGATGGGCAGATAATATAAAATTGGCAATTGACTCCCATGCAGGTAATTTAAATTTTTGCGACGACTATGACACTCTGACACAACAAGAAAAAAATGATATTAAAAAATGTATTCCAATTGAACTTATTCAAAACATAAATGATAGCCCGTATGATGTAGCAACCCCCGCCACTTTAGTTGATGATAATGTCATTAGAACCTATGAAGGTACTTTACCCAGTCTTCTTCTTAATCAACCCACCACAGCCATGTTGGAAAATGCAAAACAGGTATCAGACAAGATTATATTAAATGTAGAAGCGTACATGCGTTGTGGATTTGAACACCATAAGGTATGCAAAGAATTTGGCTGGGATTCAAAAGATGACAATGCAAAAAACTATGAAGGTGTTTTTAAAGAATTTGCCTTAAACCTGTTACACCATTTACCAGATAGAGTTTATACAGGCGGCTTTACTCTTGATGAAATGAATAATCATTTACAAAGTAAAGGCTTACCTATTATTCCTGCAAAAGCTTCTAAGGCGGAGGATATTAGTATCGAGCAAGCGCAAGCCATGTTAGCTTTAGGAATGGCTACGCTGAAAGAAAATCGTAATTTTGAAAGAGTCATGTACATTCAATTTACTTTTGCACAAACGCCAATGAGAAATATCCCCATGTTTGGGACACCTCTTAATGAGCCTACTGGTGTATTCGGCAATGAAGTAAGGAAACGTTATGGTTCAATGGAAGAGTTTATAAAATTGCTGAGAAAACCAAATACCGATGGATTTAATGCACGTAAATTTTTTTCAGATGATTTAATTTACTTTAGTGATTATTATAGATTCGAAGCGAACAAAGGACGCTCTGGTAAATTAGATTCAACGAAAGTGACTAAACATTATGGCTTATTAAAAGATCAAACTGTTATTTCTAAAATAGAAAAAAACTGTCCTAATACACTTGTTGCTCCCCAAGGGCATCTTGAATGGACGCCAGATACTGTATCACAAGCTGCAAGAACACAAAGCGCCGTTGTTAAATCGTATGTTGAGAATGAGGCTGCCTATATTTCAGGACCCTCTGGCACCTTTAGTCTTTTAGCGTCATTGCAGTGTTTATTGGTAAATCCTAGAAATCTAGAAGATCAACAAATATATTTACAATCAATGTTATCTTATATAGTCGGAACTGGCTTACATAGTATTCATGAAGTACTAGGCCCAGCTGAAATGATCACAAAAATGATCCCTGGCTATAACGTTGAAATGCCCAGTGTTGATCAAAAATCAACACCACCAAACTTTAATCAATTTTATGAGTACGCTTGTCGAAACGATCCTGAATTCAAAAGTAGATTAGATGCCTCATGGGATAGAATTAACACTATATGTGTTTTTCTTCATGAGAATAAACTGAATATGCAAGATGCTAAGGAGTTATTTGAAAATAAGCTTGAAAAATATAATGAAAAAAATCATGATAATTACATTAAAATGCTAAACTTTTTAACATCAATCGATGCATTGAAAGAATTCAAATTTGACCCAATGTTATATGCGATTACAAACAGACACCCTAAATTAGTAGAGTATCTTGAAAAAACCCCTCCATATGATTCCCCTGAATATTCACAAAAGCGTGATTTATTCAACATAGTGTCAAATCTAACATCTAAGATAAACAAAGAATATAAAGATCCTAATTTGATCGATGATATGTCAACAAGTTCATACTTTAGAATTGAATATAATATTGAAACAAATTCAATTTCAGTTACTCCTGGTATTTTCTATAATGAAATGAAGGACGAAACGGATAAATACAATTTAAAAGATTATATCGGCCCAATTAAAAGCATGTTGCAAGAGCTTGGAATAGAAGAAGCAAACATATCAAAGTTAATTGCTGATATTAAAAATAATTTTAAAGAAGTGGGCTTTGATTTAGATGAATCCTCAGTAGCTAGAATTCTCAAACATAATAATAAACAAGAACCTGATATGCTTTCACCAGATCTAGAAGCATCAAAAACTACTGCAAATCATGCAGTATCACATGGTCATAGTTTACCAACTAGTGATAAAGTTCGTATAAGTGACACACGGGCAGCATCTATAACAAATCTTCGTACAGCTGTCGAAGCAAGAGCAAAAGCTGAAAAAAATGCAGAATCAGCTGAACTAGCTCAAGCAACAGAAATTACCAAGAAAAAACCAACCCCGCAAGGTGGATAACAATTATATTTAAGTGCATTTGTTTTGTAAATCACGTAACATAATTGTAAATTTTCTGATTGCCGTCTTTTGTTAGCTCACCCATTCCCCAATAAAATCCGATACACCCATTGATAAAACCTGTTCGCTTTTCATTAAAACTATTAAATTTTGAGCTTTATCTTTAGCAAAACGAGTCAGCAAGTTCTTTTCAAATTTTTCCCACATTAAAGGGATCCCCTCGCTGCGCCGCCGTTTATGCCCCAGAGGATATTCGCATTCTTGGGAAATCTTTGTGCCATCCTTAAAAGTGATTTCCAATCTATTAGCAATCGATCGCTTATCAGGATCTAAATAATCTTTGCTATATTGAGGATTTTCAATCACAGTCATTTTATTACGTAAATCATCAATGTCAGATTCATTTGCTCTTTTATCTTCATAAGAATCAGCCGTTAATTTACCGTCTAACAAGGCAGCTGCCACCATATATTGTAAGCAATGATCTCTATCTGCAGGGTTATATAAGGGGCCTGTTTTATTGATGATGCGCATGGCTGCTTGGTGAGTAGTAATTTGCACTTTTTCTATTTGGTTTAATTTATCTTGAGATTGTTTGTGCAACTCTAGCGCACAGGCAACAGCAGTTTGCGCGTGAAATTCCGCAGGATAGGCGATTTTGAATAAAATGTTTTCCATCACATAAGAGCCAAATTCCCTCGCGAAAGTGATGTCTTTGCCTTTAAACAACACATCTTGAAAGCCCCATTGCTTTGCCGTGAGTGCACTGGCATAGCCCTTCTCACCTTGAAGTGTCAACATTGCTAAACGTACACCCCGGCTGGTCGCATCTCCTGCCGCCCAAGATTTACGGCTACCTGTATTGGGTGCATGACGATACGTGCGTAAGCTTTGTCCATCAATCCAAGCTTGTGAAAGCGCGGCAATCACATCCTCTTTTGTGCCACCTAAGAGTTTAGTAGCAACACCACAACTGGCAACTTTAACCAGTAAAACATGATCTAGACCGACTTGATTAAAACTGTTGTCTAACGCAAGCACACCTTGAATTTCGTAAGCGCGAATCATCGCATCTAAAATATCTTTAACTTGAAATTCTTTTTTATAAGTATCTTTGCGTCTTGTTACAAAATCCATCACGCTTAAAATGGCGCCTAGATTGTCTGAAGGATGTCCCCATTCCGCAGCTAACCAGGTGTCATTATAATCAAGCCAGCGAATAAGCGTTCCGGTGTCAAAAGCACATTTAAGGGGATCTAATTCATAATCAGTGCCAATCACTCTGGCACCTTGTTCTATACTCATCCCAGGCACAACTGGCCCTAACAGTTTGGTACATGCCGGATAAGAAAGCGCTAACATCGCGCAACCAAGGCTATCTATCAAACAATATTTGGCGGTTTCTAGCGCCAACTCACTTTTAATTTCGTAATCTATAATATAATCCGCTAATTTCACTAAAACGGCATCAAACGCGGGGCGGGTATTGCTAGAAATGGCCATTCATTCTCCTGTCATTATCGTTTTTCTATTGGCACAAAAGTCAGCGGCTCAGGGCCGGTATACTCTGCTGTTGGCCTTATTAATTTATTATTGCTACGTTGCTCAATACAATGGGCCACCCAACCTGTAGTGCGTGAAATCACAAAAATGGGGGTAAACATACTGGTGGGTATATTGCAAAAATGATATGCCGTAGCACTATAAAAATCTAAATTGGGAAACAACTTTTTTTGATCCCACATGATTTTTTCGATAGATTCGGAAATAGCATACAATTTCTTATCGTTTAACATTTCACTTAAGGCTTTGGATTTTGCTTTGATGATATCTGACCGCGGATCAGATATTGTGTAAACACGATGACCAAAGCCCATAATCAGCGCTTTATCCTGTAATTTTTGCATTATTCCCTTTTGGGATGCCTCTACAGAATCATACTCTTGAATTAACTCCATAGCTGCTTCATTAGCGCCACCATGTAATGGGCCGCGCAAGGTACCAATCCCTGCCGTAATAGCAGAATAAATATCGGAAAGCGTTGCACTACAGACTCTCGCTGCAAAAGTTGAGGCATTAAATTCATGCTCGGCATATAAAATTAATGATACATCCATGGTCTTTATCATTAATTGCGATAATGCTGTTTTACTATCAAATTGCTTACCATGTAATAATTTTAGAAAATATTCACCGATATTATTCGCATCGACGTTCACATCTATTCGTTTTCCATCTTTATGAAAATGGTACCAATACAATAATGCAGCGGGAAAAACCACTAGTAACCTATCTGCTATGTCTTTGGCATTATGCTCTTTAGTCTCAGGCTCTAATGTGCCCAACATTGAACATGTAGTACGCAACACATCCATAGGATGTGTGGTTGAAGGCATATCTTCTAATAAATGCGTCAGCTCTGGAGGCAAACCACATAAGGCTTTTAGCTTTTGTTTATATTGGTTTAACTGCTGTACATTTGGTAGTGCACCATATATCAATAGGTAAGCAACTTCTTCAAATGTGGCATGCGTTGTTAAATCAACGATTGAATAACCGCGATAATGCAAACTACTGCCGGTATGGCCCACCGTGCAGATGGCTGTTTGTCCTGCAACCACACCTGCCAAACCACCCGTTTTAGTTGTCGCCATTTTCTTGCTCCATTATTTTAAAGTAGCTATCGAGTTCCTTTTCATACTTTTCGTAATTTAAAAAGTGATACAGCTCATTTCGATTTTGCATGAGTTCAATTACTGATTGCTGGGTGCCTTGTGCGCGTATTGCGGTGAACACTTTTAATGCCGCAGCATTCATTGCACGAAATGCGCTTAAGGGATATAAAATAATTGACACACCAACGCCTGCAAGTTCTTGTTTTGTAAACAAAGGCGTTTTGCCAAATTCAGTAATATTGGCAAGCACAGGTACTTTTAAGGCTTTGGTAAATTTGGCATATTGTTCCAAGGTGGTTAACGCCTCAATAAATAACGCATCAGCACCAGCAGCTTGATAAGCCAGCGCGCGATCGATTGCTCCTTTTTCACCTTCTACGGCAAACGCATCCGTTCTGGCCATGACAACAAAAGAATCATGATTGGCCCCCTCTTTTGCCGCTTGTATTTTTGCCACCATTTCATGGGTGCTAATTAATTGTTTGCCTTGTCGATGACCACAGCGCTTCGATTCGGTTTGATCTTCAATGTGGGCTCCAGCAGCGCCAGCTTGTGAAAGCAATTGAAAGCTACGCCTCACATTCAAAGGGCTTCCCCAACCTGTATCAGCATCGACCAGCAACGGTAAAGGTGTAGCGTTGGCTGTATGCTCAACACAAGTAACCACATCATTTAGTGAGGTCATCGCTAAATCGGGTAAAGCAAAATTTGCGTTGGCAATGCCAGCGCCAGATAAGTACAAGGCTTTAAAGCCAACACTTTCGGCCAGTTTAGCAGCATAAGGATTGATAACACCGGGGAGTTGTAAGGGTTTTTCATCAATAATGGCTTGGCGTAATCGCTGCCCTGGGTGATCCTTCACGTCTGGTTCCTTTTGTCGGTTTAAAGAGGGCCGACGCATCGGGCCGACCCAATTTTTCCATTCTATACCGCCAAAACATATCCAACTACAGAAACAGATTCCAATGTTGATTAACTACATATCTTGCGATGACATAACACAGCAGGCAAGCTGAACAAAATAAGTCCACCAACCAAGTAACCTTCGAATACTAATAAGTGTTTTAAAGAAAGTGCATCTTTAAATTGATCTGGTGGCATAAAGCCTAATGCAATACACAAAGCACAAACTATGATGCCACTACCAGCAATCAAGCTTAAGCCCAAAAAGCCGCCCGGTATTTTATAAGGTCTTATCACTTCAGGATGGTTTAATCTAAGTTTAATCGCTGCTGCAAAAACCAAAATATACATTGCCATCGCAAATTGCGTGGTAATGGCCGTAACCAACCAAAAAGCCACATCCACTGATGGCATAATAAAAAATGCTAATGCCAACAATGTACCTAAAACCGCTTGTGACAATAAAATGGCAACAGGCTGATCCTTTTTATTTTTCTTAGATAACCAAGCTGGCATTGCTCCCGTTTCTAACGCATGATGCAACCCTTTAGCAGGTCCAATAATCCAAGTATTATTACCAGCAAATGAGCCAACAATCGCCATCAGCGCAATTAGCTTCACAGCCCATCCCATACCAAAATCTGTGAAAAAGACATTAAATACTTGCATCACGCCAGAGACAATACTGATCTTTGGAACGACGACCGCCATCGATAAAGAGCCCAAAATGGAAATACCCAAGATTAAAATAGTCGAAAGTAAAATTGCTTTAGGGTAAACTTTTTTAGGATGCTCCGTTTCGTTTGCATAAAACGCTGACATCTCCATGCCTGCCAAGCCTAAAACCACAGCACCAAAGAAAACCACATTCCCTAAAGAAAAATCAGGTATTAATGCAGCAGTAGACATTTCAAGCTCAATCGGTTTCCCCATAAATAGCCAAATGGCTGCTAAAACAATAATTAATAAACCGGGAAGAACTGTACCTAAAAATGCACCAATGGTTGAGACAGCAGCGGATGTTTTCATGCCTAAAAAGTTAAGTAATGTTAAAGTCCAAAAAATGCCAACAATCGCAAAAAACATAAAATGTTTATTCTGAGCCAAAGCAGGATCAATTAAATAAGCAATAGTTGCCGCTAAAAAGGTAAGCACCGTTGGAAAGGATGCAATTGAAAACATCCAATTCATCCATTGAGCAAAAAAACCAATCCGCGTACCAAAGGCTCTTGTTACCCAGCCATAGATCCCAATCGCTTCTGGCCAAGCTGTAGCTAACTCAGCACACACAAGCGCTGTTGGGATAAAAAATAGCAAGGCAGCAACAATGTAAAATAAGATGGCGGCAAAACCATACTCCACCATAAAAGAAAGATTTCTTAAGCTAACTATAGCGGCAACATTAATAAGCGCTAGCGAAAACACGCCTAGGAATTTTTTGGAGGTAGTCATAAGGCACCTTTAGCCATCATTTAATAATAATGGCTAAATTAGACCATATTGTGCAAATATATTCAATATACTTGCATATTTATTCATCTGCTTTAGCTTACCACCTGAACGGCAACCATTTGCGCTGCTTTACCTAATCCATAACCTATAGCAGCCCCTCCAACTGCCCCTATTGCTGTAACCCCCACGAAAAACGTGCCTGAAATCAGCATGGCAGCGCCCAAGTCAGCCCCATGTAAACCTACAAGAGCCATTATTCCGGCATAAGCTGCAAATGGCCCCGAAATGGATACGCCTGTAGCGGCGCCTAATATCCCACCAGAAATGGCGCCTATTGAGGCAAAATTGTCTGAAATGCCAGCGGCCGATACCATTTCAATTTCAGCGATGTTTAAAGTTCTCATGTTAATTCCTCATAAAATAGATTTGACCACAAAGTGAGTGAATACTCGCATACTGTGAAAATCATGTCAACTCTGTCTCGTAAACAACCTTTAGTAACTTAATTGGCTAATTTATTTTAAGAATGACTTTGCCAGCGAAATAAAAACGATGCTAGCAGTAAAAACACTGCGGTCATCACCAATAAGATTATGTACTGCAAACTCACCGCCGACCACGTTGCGCCATAAAGCAAAATTTCACGCGCAGCGCTAACGATATGTGTTAAAGGTAAACCATTTGACAGCGTTTTTAAAAAGGGATGCGCTTCTTCTAAAGTAAAAAATGCTCCTGATAACATGAGCATCGGCCAGGCTGCCATTTCGAGAAGACCACGTGATAACTCTTCACTTTGACCTCTGGCGCTCATCAATAGACCAACGCTAATAAGAGATAATGCCCCAACAAATGAGAGACACAACAATTGTAATAGGCTCCCTTGGATCCTAGGAGAAAAAAGTAGCCAACATCCAAAGAAAATCACGATTACCACAACTTGGGTAATAAGTAATCGAGAAAGTACTTGTGCAGACAAAAACTCGAACGCGGTTAAGGGCGTCGAGTGTAGTCGCTTTAAATAGCCCATACGTCGATAACGAATAATGCCATAACCAACACCATACAAACAGCTATACATCATGTTTATGGCTAATACTCCAGGCAATACCCAATCGATATAGCGAAGCGGCTTACCCATTATTTCTTGGCGTTTAAAGTCTGGATAATGCTCATGAACTAAATGCGATAAAAATTGCCCTTTATCTGAACTTTGATTAATCCAATAATTCTCATTTCCCTGTCGCACATTAAGCAACAACTCAATTTGATGTTGCTCTAATTGCTTCTTTGCCTTCAACTCATCATTAAAATAATGATATTTAACATTAGGTAGCGTAAACAAACTTTGTTCTTTGCTAATGTGAGTGGATGCCTCTCCAATGATACCAACATTAAATAATGGGCGGCTATTCCCAGAAAAAATCATTTGCAAAGCAAACAATAAAAATAAAGGCACAAACAGATTCCAGGTCATTCCTTCTTTATCACGAACAAATTCTAAATTGCGTGTATGCAAAAGGGCTAAGATTTTTTTCATTTAATCCCTCAATTGGTGCCCTGTTAAATGTAAAAACAGATCTTCTAAATTATGTTCAGAGATGGAAATCGTATCTAAAGAAACCCCCTCTTGCATTAAAGCTTTCAGTGTTTCTTCGACTTTTTGGGTATCAATCACAAAGTAATCACCTATTAAAGTGTGAGAAACATTACCAGGTAAAGACTTTATGCCATTTTTAGGTAAACGTATTTGGTAATTAGAGAATCTCTGTGCAATCAACTCACTTGGCGAGCCTTTGGCAATGATTTTACCGTGATCCATAATGACCAGCTCATCACACAATAGTGATGCCTCTTCCATATAGTGGGTTGTTAAAATGATGGTTGTACGTTGCTTTTTGATTTTGTCAATCAGCTTCCAAAAATTATGTCTTGCTTGCGGATCCAGCCCCACGGTTGGTTCATCAAGAATGAGCAACTGCGGTTGATTAATTAATGCCAACGCCAACAATAAGCGCTGGCGTTGTCCGCCAGAAATTTTGCGTGTGTCCCTATCAATAAATTCTTGCAAGCCACACAACTCAATGAGCTCATCTATATTGATATGACTTTCATAAAGTGCTTTAAATAAAACCAAATTTTCTTTAACTGTAACAAAATCTTGTAGGGCCGTATGCTGAAGCTGAATACCCGCATAGCGTTTAAAGTCATTGTTAATAAGCTGCCCTTTAAAAAAGATCTGACCTGAAGTTGGCGTAATGAGCCCTTCAATCATTTCAATCGTTGTCGTCTTGCCAGCGCCATTGGGTCCTAATAAACCTAAACAAATCCCGGGTGGGACTTCAAAGGATATCGCATCGACAGCCACTAAGTTGGCATAGCGTTTGGTCAGGTTTTTGATTTCTAATAACAAGTTATGGATGTCCTGATATACTGTTGCCAAAAATGTAAGGATATCGTTTGAACGAATCTATGATTAGCAAACTCATTGAAACGCTACAGAGCCAAACGCCATTACAAACTTATCAAGCTCTCAAGCTTGTGGCAACTGAAATTCCCTTATTCTTACCACCCTATCAAGAAAATCTCATCCCTGCAGCGGTGCTCGTTCCTATTGTAATGCATAAAGAAAGACCGACCCTCTTATTAACTGTGCGCACTTCACATCTTCATCACCATGGGGGACAAATTAGTTTCCCTGGTGGTAAATGCATGGCCAATGAAACGAGTGAAAGCTGCGCTTTAAGAGAAACACAGGAAGAAATAGGTTTAGCGGCAAAAAACATTGAAGTCATTTCAAGTTTAGGAAGTTGGCCGTCTTATAGTGGATTTTTGATTACCCCTATCATCGGGATTATCCAGCCCCCGTTGTCACATGTTGCCTGTGAACATGAAGTAGAGGAAATTTTTGAAATACCTTTAGAAATGGCTTTAAACACAACCCTTTACCAACGAGTTGATATGAATACACCCATTCCTCACCATTACTTTGAACTCTACTTTGAGCAAAAGCGCATTTGGGGATATACGGCAGGTTTGATGTTATTACTCGCAAGCTTTGCAAAGCGATAAGAGAGATATTCTTGGCTAAATAATATAGCGGCCAATAGGATGACCGCTATCGTTAGCAACTGTCTATGCTACAAAAACAACCTGTTCCTCTGTGGTGAGGATCATTGGCATTACTGGTAAAATAGGCAATTCACCTTGGATGATGTCTTGTTTAACTTCGCTAAAATTATCAGAAAATTTATTGAACAAAGCTTCCAGCGCTTTAGTATTTGATACATCTAAAATATCAGTAATATCCAATAAATTATCTGCATGCTCTTGACGATATTTATCGCAAGCTTTTAGAAATGTTTCAAATTCTTTCATTGCAGGGTTAGAACTAGATGATGAAATTGGACTTGAAAACCAATTTGTTAGATAGTTCAAGTAACCTTGCTCAGTAGGAGTATACGGCTTCATGTAACTAATGGAAGAATAACTTAAAGGATCATATTTTATTAAATCTTGACCAAATAGCTTATCAAAGGTTTCAAATACAAGTGGATCCTCTAAATGCTCCAATGCAACAACACCTCTTTGCACATCTGTGATGCTCTCTGGATCATGAAAGTTATCAAGCGCATGAATGAGCAAATCATCCAAAACCTTATTCTCACTAAATAAGCTTGGATTTTTCACCACTTCTTTCATCGTAAAGTTTAGATCAAACTCTTCCCACAGTAAAAAGGTATCTTTTGCTAAACTATGTGCTTCAGTGGTATTTAAACCCTGCTCTAAGAAATTGTTTATCAGAGATGCTTCAACACCGGTCTCTAGAGAAGTCCATACACAGTTTCCAACTATCTGTGTAGGATTTTCTACAACACCAATCTTTTCTAAACCTAAAGTATTAACAAGGCCATACTGAAAATAGTACGGCTCGCCTTCAGCAGCTAACATTTTACCTATTAAATCTACTGTAATATTTTCTGGTTTTGTTATCAAAAACTCTTCAATACCATGAATACCATCACTGAGATGACCGCGATTACATCGGTACAACTTATCATCTTGAATAACAAAAGTAATAGAGTGGCCATCCCAACCTGAAGGTATGATAACCGTTTCACCTAATTTAATTTTGTTAAGATATGCAGCTGGTTCAAAAATGCTCGCACTAAATTGTAATGACTCTTTAATGCCTACAAAGGCTTGCTGCGCCCAAATAGGAAGGCTACTGGGGCGAACAATATTCTCGTAAAAATTATCAAAAGCATAAGCTACACCTTGTGTACCCTCTCTGTTAGCGTAACCTGAAAGATCAAAACAGTTAAATCCATGATCCTTCAATTGAGAAAATGGCAAGCAACCATCGAAATCATATTTTAAAGCAAACAATTTTACTTGTTGATAAAGATCTAACAACTCAAAATCATTATTTAATGCATTTGGCAAAGAATGTAGATAATCTTTTAGTTCGTAAGTTTCAGCATCGTTTTCAAGGATAAGCGCAAACTCAACATCAAAGGAAGGATGCTTAACAATCTGCTCAACAACATCCATTCGTCCATCCATAAAAGCAAAATACAATGGCGAAGCCGTACTGTCAGACGGCGTATTAACATCAATTAAGGGGTGTTTAAGTAACGTTTTTAAGATCTCATATCTTTCAAAGTAAGCAGCGTTATTTAAGGGCGTAAAACCATCATCATCACGTGTGTTGATATTGGCATTGAGATCAATTAATTGCTGAACGTAATAAGGCTTATTTGACATGACAGCATAATTAAGTGCGGTGGTGCCATCATATTTAGAGGTATTTTCAATATTGACACCATAACTCAAGAGTGCTTTAAAACTCTCAGTTTTATCATAATTAATAGCAATATGTAGTAAAGTATCGCCATAAGTATCATAAATCTTGTTAAAATCAACACCTTGTTCATAGTAGGTTTTTAGCATCGAGAGGTTTTGGGTCTTGCAGGCATCTATTATTTTTTGCGATTGAGCACTAACTACTATTTCTTTAGTGTTGTGGGATTTTCTCGCATCAAAACGAGAAAAATCATTAGATTTGCTTGTTATATTCAAGGTATTTGATTTCCCTGGTTAAATTTTAGGGTATTTTATCGCATACCAGTTTGAAAGCAAGATTAAAATCAAAATTAATATAGTTACGTAGCTTCGCTATTGGTGATGCCATACGGAACATGTCCAGAGGTGACTTGGCTACTGGCATTCTCACAATGCATTTTTTGATCATCGAAGAAAATATCTGCCTTAAAAGCGCCTAAAAAGTCAGCTTTAGGTAAACCTCCCAAAAATAGCGATTCATCGATACGAATCCCCCATTCTCGCAAAGTGCGAATAACTCTTTCATGAGCTGGTGCTGAACGTGCGGTTACTAAAGCTGTTCTAATGGGAATAGCCAATGGATGTTGCTGCAAAGCGTGTAACGCAGTTAAAAAGCCTTTAAAGGGCCCTGCTGCTAATGGCAACATTGCAGCGTTTTCCTCAGCTTCATTGAACGCTTTTAAACCATGTGTTTTAAAAATACGCTCAGCTTCATCTGAAAATAACACGGCATCACCATCAAAGGCGATGTTAAGTGAAGCATCATCCTTCTCATAAGTACCCGGCCATATGGTGGCAGCTGCTAAACCCGCCTTCAGTGCGGATCGAACATCATCTGGATTCAAAGAGAGAAATAAATCTGCATTAAACGCTTTGGCGTAAGCATAAGGACTTGCTCCACCTGCAAAAGCGGCTCGAATAACATCCAGTCCATAATGTCTTAAGGAATGAAATATGCGAAGTCCTGTATCAGCAGTATTTCGAGAGATCAGTATCACCTCAACAAGCGATTGGTTCTCTTGAGTACCAACATTTAACTTAAGAAACTTATTCACCAAGGAAAATGCAGCCCCAGGCTCTAAAATTACTTTTTCATGAGCAAGTTGATACTCACGATAGGCATCCAAGCCTTGAGTTTCATAGATATGATTACTCTCATCTAAATTAAACAACGCACGAGAAGAAATCGCAACGGTCAGTTTATTTGTAAGCTTTTGCATAACAGATCCTTTGCTAGTCTTTCAATCAGTTTAAATCTTTATATTCATACCAGATCTTAGCCATCGGAAAATACAAACCACAACGAACACTACGCATTTCAAGCATGAGTAATGCCTTACGATATTTATCTAATTGAGATCTATATTTGTCAATTTCAATTTTTAAATCAGCTTCGCTCATAGTGGTTTGATGTGTTAATTTATAATCAACAATCCAACGTACATTTTCTTCATCAACAAAAGCACAATCAATAATGATATTTTCAATTTTTTGATTAAATTTTGCTGTCAGTTGCCATTCGCTTTTTCTCATCTGATGGCGTGGTGATAAAATCCATTGCCCTCTTTCACAAGATAACATATTTTTATAGCCAATCTGAACAATATCGCTAGCTTTGTTTAATAAATCTTGATTAAGACCATGTCTTTTAAGTGCTAATTGAATGCCTTGCTGATTAAGCGGCAATGTTGGATTAGACCGGTTCATCAGTTTATGAAATACGGTACCTGCAGCACGAGCCACTATATCACTAGGCTCTGGGCGATTGGTGTCTATTGTTATGTTTTCATTTGTATTTTCATTAAATTCAATTTTAAGAGTTCCGGGTAATCGAACCTTGTCTTTGAGACGTTTAATGCCCGTTTTAGGAATGAGAGGTACTTCGTTAATTATTGCATCACTTCGCGCAACGCCTGGGATATCTATGTGAGGCCATAACAACCTTAAGAAAGAACCTTTAGCAGGTGATTTATAGCTCTCATTCGTTTCGTCCTTTTCTAGCTGAGCAACAAAATGCAAGCGCTTTTTTGCTCTGGTTGCACCAACATAAAGCAGCCTTGCTGCTTCATAATCTGATTTTTTACGTATTTGCGATTCTACAAAGCGGTATAATGGATCGCTACTTTCCTTATGGGCCCGCCTAGGAGCCAATATTAAATCGATGCCATCTTTATGAGCGTGCTCAAACCACAACATCAAGGCAGATTCATGATTTTTCGTTTTTGCGTGCAAATGAGGCAATATGACCGTATCAAATTCTAAGCCCTTCGCTTTATGAATTGTCATTAATTCAATTTTAGATGATGCGTTAACACAGCCATGGTCTGATTCTAAAGAAATATCAGCATAAAGTTGTGAAATTCTTTTTTTGATGTCTCTGAACTGAGTGTTTGGATTTTGAATATAACAATCACCAATCAAATTTACAATTTTATCTATATCATTTAAAAGGTAAGCTTCATCGTAACAGTATGGTCCACATAAGCTAACCCACAAACCTCTTATAAATGCACTGATAGTATTTCTTTGCCGCTGCGAAAGCCAATATCGCATCACCGGAACAAAACGCGCAAGCCGCATTTTAGCATCAGATGTTAGGTCGTTAATGGTTTCAAACTCATTAAGGGTATGCCAAATAACACCTGATTTCGTTACATTGGCTATTACTAAAAGATCTGCTAGTGACAAACCAAGCCAAGGTGCTCGTAATATTGAAAACCAGGAAACTTTATCGGTCCAATCCAAACACGCTTGCAATAAGGAAAGCAGATCCATCACATGAGATCGTGTTGCTAGATGCTCAATCTCAACAGCAACAAAAGGAATGCGTATTTGCTTTAACTGCTCAATCAACTCAACTAAATGACGCTTAGCTTTAACTAAAACAGCAATTTTTTCATCAGGATTGCTAGATAACTGCTTAGTTATTACCTCAATAATTAATCTAGATTGTTCCAACTCAGTGCTTGCAGGATGAAAACTGATGGCAGTTTCACCATAGAGTGATTTTTGCGCCAGTGCTTGCTCATATTTAACACCACCCAATGATTTCTCATCTACGGGGGGGAAGATATCTACAAAGGCACCGTTAATCCATTCAACGATATTCGCTGATGATCTAAAGTTCGAACTTAAAGTTAGTGGTTTTAACTTTACGCCGCCTATTCCGTTCTCTTGTGTTTTAAGAAATAACGTGACTTCAGCGCCTCTGAATTTGTAAATGGATTGCATGGGATCGCCAACCAAAAATAATGTTCTGCCGTCGCCTGCTTGCCAACCCATGATAAGCTTTTCAAATAAGCGATATTGTATACTAGATGTGTCCTGATACTCATCTATTAAAATGTGTTTGATTTGATAATCTAAGCTTAATGAGACATCGGAAGGCGTTAGCTCATCTCCCAATGCTTGCAGTGCACGCAGATTTACTTCAACAAAGTCAATTTTACCTTTTTCTTGAAATACAACTTGAAGATGTGCAACTAAAACAGGCAATAATGTGCCCATCGCATTTAAAATGGCACTTTGTTCATCATTCATGGCGGTCTGAGGCAATAATCTTAGATCTGCTAACAACGGCAGAAGGTTCTCATTTTCTTTGAGCTGCTCAATAACGGAGCTCATTGCCTCTTTTCGCTCTTTGCGCAATTGCTTTTCTATTCTGTCTTTTGATTCACTTGGGCTGGGAAAGCCGTTTTTGATGGTGAATGATTTTCGCCATCCATCTTCTTTAGTCAATAATAGTTCCGCTATGCAAAGCCATATACTTAAAGAACCACTATCTGTTTCTGGAAAATCTGACACTACATCAAGTGTGCTTAAAGCATTATTTTCATCATTTACTTTACAAACTTTGGCAGCATAGTTCAGCAGTTCAAGAATCTCATCTTTGAGCTCAACAGGAAATTCATCCAAAAGGCGCTCTAAATGTAAAGAAATGAGCCTAAAAACACCTTCATTGACATACATTTGTAAAGAAGCATCGTCCTGAGTTAAATTACCTAAATAGGGTAACCACTGATCGCGTTTTGCCAACATGCTTTCTAATAAATCATGTATAAATGAAATGCGGTTATCAAGATGTAACAATAATTGACCAAGCGCTTTTGACCAATGTTCATCAACAACCGTTTCTCTTAATAATCGCTCTACAGCTTCAAAATAATATTCATCAGGGTAATCAATAATATCTGGGCTTGCCCCAATATGAGACAATACTGGCATCCTATTTGCGATGTAAGCGCACACGGCATCAATGGTCAGTACTCGCAACCGATTTGGATAAAGTGTGAGATCCCACTCATATTTTTTGTCTTGTGACAAAACTGCTTTAGCCAAAGAATAAGTCATTTTCTCGTGTGCTGAATCAGGTTCATTTGATGTTGCAGCAAATTTTAAAGCACCTATTATCCTTTGGCGCATCTCGGCGGCAGCTTTACGTGTAAAAGTTACTGCTAAAATTTCTTCAGGTTTTTCTACTGTACTTAATAATTTCAAAAAACGTTGTGTTAATAGCTCCGTTTTACCAGAACCTGCAGGTGCTTGAACGATAAATGATTGGCACGGATCTAGAGCTGTTAAGCGGTTTTGTGCGTCAGTCATGATTGCACCTCATTGATCCGACACAAACTACTCAGATGACAATACTGACATGTATCTCGATAAAGTGGTAAAACCGCAGCGTTTCCAGACGTAAACTCATCCGCTAAAAAGGTCAAACGTGATAACCAATATGATTGCAGCGCATCCCAACTGGCGGGTTTATCCTGCACTTTTACATTATCTAAGGTATTTACACCGACCATATCACTTGGCGATTCACTCACGCCCTCATATTCACACTTTTTACTATTTAATTTGATGACAGCAACTGCCTTAGGGTTATATTGCCCACTCGAAATGTAATAGAGGGGTAATTGAGGCGTTTCTAATCTCTCTTGCCAGACGCCTGCGGTGAATCCATATTGGCCCGTTTTATAGTCTATAATCACATGGTCACCAAGATGATTCACATCCACTCTATCTAGCCGTATTGAAAATTGTATATTTGCCAATGTCATATTTAATTTTTGTTCCGTGGCGAGAACCTTAAATGGCATTCTTGTTTTTTCTAGATCAATATAATCCATTACGATATGACATAAACGGTTTTTTTCACATGACAAATAAGTGGCAGGTGCCAAAGATGACACATAGCGTCGCAGATTTTTTTCAATGATATTCTGTACATAAATAGAAACATCAGATTCTTTTGTGTTATTAACGTTATCTAAACTTTTAAAATGATTCCAAAAATCTTCCAAAACATCATGCAATATATTTCCTTGCTGGCTTGGATTAAGCCAAATTGATTTTTCTTCCATTTGCTTTAACTTTAATCGTTGCTCACCAAATGCTTTAAAGGGGCAAATAGCTTGCAAGCTTAATGTTGTTGCCGTTCCTTTAAAGGTATCAAAATCCGTTAATGGCGGGGCCTTTTCATCATAAAGGGTTTCGAGCGTATCAGTCTCCATAAACGTTGTTTCACAACGCGTAATCGCTATAGATAAATTGTCACTCATCAGTGGCAAATCTTCAATTAACTCACTGAAATTGAGATTTTTCTCTTTATCTTTCAGTGTATAACTGAAAATAATATGCTCAGCACTTTCTTTAAAGCGCTTGGTTATACTGCTTGCATACGCCAATTCTCTTTGTGCACTTGCATGAGGCATATTAAGTGTTCGCTGCATTTCTATTGGAATAAAGGGATTGGGTGTTGGCATGGGGGGCCAAGCTTCACTGTCCATACCCATTATCCAACAGTTATCAAACGTTTGGCCAATCGCTTCGATTAAACCCAATATTTGAATCCTTGCGCCTTTATTTTCTGCCTGAAAGGGTACATTCGCCGCCATTTTTTGTAATAAACTTATTGCCTCAAAGGCACCCGGCTTATCAAGTACACTGTCGCAAAGCATCATTTCATTAAATAGTTCATCCATTCTTTTTACAAGCTGATACTCATTACTTGTTAAGGTACGCTCGCCAGGCCATCCCATGATACTTAAAATTTCTTTAAATGACTGCATCCAGTGGCTTACCGACTGAATTAATGTTTGAGTTTTGGAAAGTTTTAATAAACTGGTGATACTTTGTTCAAGCGCTGGAACACAACGTTCTGGATATTTTTTTATAAGCGAAAACGTTTGCTTTAAGTTTATTTTATCTTCTTGATTCGTTTTGATGGTATCGGCAAGTTGCGCTCTAGCAAATTGTTCTGATAACGCGCCTGACGTAAACACGCTGGTTACTGCTTTAGAATTATCATCAACTGAGCAATCTAAAAGCGCAAACTTGATGAGATTGATTGCTTCATAAATGATAGGATATTGAATCAAAGGCGTCGCTGCTGAAATGTTAAAATCACTGCAAATTTCAAGCGACGGGTTTAATATATGATTCGGGGTAAAAACATCTCTAAACACTTTATCTAGCACTGCTCGCTCATCTGCTAAGTTGGGCACAACTATACCAACAGTTTGATTTTTCTGGGTTGCAATTTTAGCCCAGTTTGCCGCTGCATAAAATTGTGCCTCTTTTTGATTAAAAGGAACACGAAAGCATGTTTTAGGATCTACACCTGAAATATCGATATGACTGATTTCCCAGTCATCTGCTTTTAAAGATTCAAAAAAATGTATTGTTAAAGGTGATAATTCTTCAAAACCATAAAGATGTATCACCTTGGCAGGTGAAATACCTGCGACAACATCGTCATTATTTTTTATTAAAGGTATTAAATGTTGTGTAAGCAAAGTATTATCGATAAATTGATTTTCCTTTAACCATTGATGGAAACTTCGCGCCCATTCGTTAAAGGCTTCCTCATTTGTATTATTTCCACTTTGATTGATGATATCTTCGCATTGCCAATGATGAATAAGATCCCAGGCCTGTATCGCTGATTTCGCGGCTTGGTGCTGTCTGAGCAGACCTTTGCCAGAATCAGATGTCATAATGATCTGTTCGAAACGCAGTAATGCTTGCATTTGATTCAGTAATAACACATTAACAAGGCCTTCAATCTCAAACTGTTCCCATAAAGCGACTTTCCAATCCTCGAGTGCAAAAACGGGGATAGTTGCGCTAACAGTTTGTGTGCTTAACATGGATTGATGAAGAGATTGACGAAGACTGGCAGCAAGTCGTCTTGAAGGTGTTATTAAGGTGGCTTTATTATTAAGGTTATCTAAGATACTCAAATCCATGAATAATCGACATCTAGCTGGAAAGTTTGCCTTATTTTACAATAATTCTGTCCGTAAGGGTTAGATCTTAGATTGCGGTTTATTATCAGTCTTCTTTGCTACAGGATGTTGGGCTTTATCATTATCTTTGGCTGCGTCATTCTTTAAACCCTCTCTGGCGGGTACGAAGGCCTTCCTTATTTCACTCGAAGTGTTAGGCTTGCTAGGCTTAAGAGAATCAGCGGGGGCATAATTTTCAGTTGATATCGATTGATTCGCTTCACTTTCAAACACGGCATAGTTATCAGTTGAGAAAGAGGCTCTGCTCAAACTATTATTAGAAGGAAATGTATAGCTTCTTAAATGAATAATATCTTTTTCTGGGTCGCGCGCTTGTGGATTGGGTGCTAAAACTGACAGATCTAAATGTAAACCTAAATTGTCCTTCAAAATTTTACCCATACAGTACAAATCCGTAGCTCTATTAAATTTTGTACCAATTTTTGCAACAATTCTTCCTTCACTATTCACTTTTGTTTCTTGTTCTGGGGTTAGTAAGCCTAAATTGTATACCCTTGATTTATCTTGAACATAAGCGCTATCTTTATCTTTTACTCTGACAGCAAGTCCAAAATCAATAATCGAAACTTTTAATTGACCATTATTATCACGAAGAATCATCACATTACCCGCATGTAAGTCTCTGTGAATAATGTTTAAATCATGCATGTTCTTTACAGCTTCAATCAATTTGATGCCAATTTCAATTTTTTCCTTAGGTGTAAAATCAGGCGTTTTGCCAGCCTGAATATCTTTTAAAACACCTTTTAACGACTTCCCTAAAAATTCTTTTACTTGATACTCTTTTTCGATTACTTTATTTTCACCTAAAGCAACTTTATTTGAGTTAATGTCTTTTTTAGTTTCTGAGACTCTACTAAACCCCCCTTTTGAAATACCCATGGTTTTCTCTAAATCTAGTTCAAAAAGTTCATCCTGTGTTTTAGCAATGCAAACTTGCGTTTTCTCCTTTATTCTAAAAATTATCTTTACGGCGACAACATTCCCATCTTCATCCATCGCTAATTTTACTTTGCCAAAATTTCCCTTATCTAGATGATTCCCTCTTGAGGCAAGACAGTAGAGTTTTGACGATCTATCTTCTTCTGATTGAATTGAAATAAAATCGTTTTTTAAAGTATCTACAAATCCAAATGCTTGCGCTTCATTTTTACTGACATCTTTAGCTCGAATTTTAAATGCAATTTTATCAGTTTTCTCTAATATTTCGTTTTGCTTTTGTTTCGCCCACGCCCATTGTTTTTTGTGATTTTCATCTGATGAGTCATAAAAAGGCGTAGCTACTTGAACTACTGATTTAAAGACAGGAATAGCATCCTCGTAGTCGTCCAATTCATCATTCACAATTTGGGTTGGTATTGAATCAGTACTTACATGGACCGAGGATGAGCTCTGTTGTTTTTGAATTTTTTCTAAAAAGGGGGTTGTTTCTTTAGTCATGGTGGATGATAACTTTTTAAATTGTTTATAAGTCTGACCTTGTTTGTCACCTAAAAGTTCCCAACCCTTTGAGTGTGCATCCACACCCGTGTTAAGGTGGTTCTACTAAGATGATTTAGAGGTAAAAAATGACCCACCTCCCTTTTTCTCCTAAAGCCCCTACTTCTGGACTGATTGGGCATCGAGGCGTTGCAGCACTTGCACCTGAAAATACCCGAGCCAGTTTTGAATTAGCGGCACAACAAGGAATTGAGTGGGTTGAGTTTGACGTAAGACTTACCAAGGATGATGCTTTGGTGATATTTCATGACGATACTTTAGAGCGTACCACCAACGGCCAAGGTTTAGTTCATGAACATACTTTAAAACAACTCAGCGAATTGGATGCAGGCTCCTGGTTTACACCTCAATTTAACCAACAAACCATTCCGGTTTTTGATGAAATGATTCCAGAGTTTCACCGCTTAGGCCTTTACACCAACATCGAACTTAAAATGCCGCCCAGAGCTTCTAAGCATCACGCAAAAACTTTAGCTAACTTGCTTTGCAGCAGTCTCATCAAGCACTGGCCCAAAAATAAACCCTGGCCTCTGGTTTCCAGTTTTCATTGGGAATTGTTAAGTCTTACACGTGAAAAACTTCCCCAAGTGCCTATCGGATTTTTGCATGATAAATGTACTCGTCAAATGATAGAAATGGTGGCCAAAACTGCCAATAGCGCCCTACATTGCGGTTATGAAAGCTTAAATGAATCACTTCTTAGCGTTTGCAAAGATAAACAAATCCCTGTTCTAGCCTATACCGTAAACACACCTGAGATTGCCAGAAAACTTCTGGGCGCAGGGCTTTATGGTTTGTTTTGTGATGATCCCCTCAATGTCCTTACTTCCTCCGGTTAGCGCTAGTACCCTGAAGTAATCGGCTGTGTTACGATGTCTGCCTAATTTATGGGACCCCCTGATATGATCTCTATTAGAAATGTATCTAAATACTATGTTGTGAATCAGGTAAAGATCCCTGCCCTCAAGCATATTAATTTAGATGTTAAGCCAAAAGAAATCTTCGGCATTATTGGTCGAAGTGGCGCTGGGAAAAGTACCCTTATCCGTTGCGTCAACATGTTAGAAAAGCCTTCGGAAGGCAATGTTCTTATTGAAGGCACTTGTGTCACGGAAATGCATCCCGCTCAGCTGCGTGAAGCAAGACGACAAATGGGCATGATTTTTCAGCATTTTAATTTACTGCAATCTCGTACTGTGGTCGAAAATATTGCATTACCGCTTGAGCTTGCCGGTTGTAATAAAGACAAAATTAAACAACGTGTGGATGAACTACTCTCACTCACTGAACTTGGCAATCATGCCAAACAATATCCTAGCCAATTAAGTGGTGGACAAAAGCAAAGAGTTGCGATTGCCAGAGCCCTAGCAAATTCTCCAAAAGTATTGCTGTGTGATGAAGCGACATCCTCACTTGACCCACAATCTACTTTATCCATTTTAGATCTATTAAGATCCATCAATCATGAGTTAGGCATTACTATTTTGCTTATCACACATGAAATGGATGTGGTAAAAAATTTATGCCATCGCGTTGGTGTTATTCACCAAGGTGAAATCATTGAACAGCGCTCTGTAGTTGAATTATTTACCGATCCACATACCCAAGTAGCAAAAGATTTGGTGAAAGCATCTTCACGAATGGAGATCCCGCGGGTTATCAAAGATATGTTGCAAGCAAGCCACGAAAAAGATACTGGCACTTTAATTAGAATTGCTTATCACGGTGAGTCCGCCTCACAACCAATCATTGGCTATTTGATTCAGCAATACCATATCAACATCAACATTCTTCAAGGAAACATCGAAACCATTCAAGATGAAATCGTGGGTGTGATGATAGTGGAGATCCGAGGTGATAGAGCCAATGTTGAAAAGAGTATCAGCTTTCTTGAACGCAATGGTTTACATGTAGAGATTTTAGGTTATGTTCAACGAGATCGTTAAAGCCCTATTTGAAACCTGTATTATGGTGTTTTTCTCAGGTTTTTTTGCAGCTATCCTTGGCCTGCCTCTTGGTATTGCGCTTTCATTAACAAAAAAAGGGCAACTGTGGGAAAATAAGTTCTCCCATATTGTTTTGGGCGCATTAGTCAATGCAACCCGCTCTATTCCTTTTATTATCTTAATGATTGCGATCATTCCACTGACGCGTTGGATTGCTGGCAGCTCCATTCAAGTAAAAGCTTTGATAGTGCCACTTACCCTAGCTGCAATACCATTCTTTGCACGCACAGTGGAACTTGCTATCAATGATGTACCCACCGGCTTGTTGGAAGCGGCTAAAGCCATGGGGGCAACGCCCTTTCAGATCATCGCTAAAGTATTGCTTCCCGAATCCATGTCGGGTATTGTAAGTGGGTTAACCCTCACACTCGTAAACTTAGTCGGCTTTTCAGCCATGGCTGGCTTCAATGGCAGCGGGGGCTTAGGCAAACTTGCCATCGATTACGGCTTTTATCGATACAATACCGAAGTTGTCTTAATTACGGTAATCATTATGATTGCCCTTGTTCAAATTATTCAAAGTGTTGGTGATTATGTTGCGAATAAAATTTTATCTCATTAGTTTATTGTGCTTAGTGTTAGCGGCTTGCTCGCCTAAAGAGCGTGCTGACAATGAAATCTATATTGGCACTATCTCGGGCCCCGAAACTGAACTCGTTGAAGTTGCCAAAAAAGTTGCCAAAGATAAATATGACTTAAATATAAAAATTATCGCATTTGAAGACTATATTATGCCCAACACGGCGCTTGCTGAAGGCGAGATCGATGCTAACATGTTTCAACATCAACCCTATTTAGATGTGGTGCTTGAAAAACAAAAATATCCTATTGAAACAATCGGTAAAATGTATATATACCCTATGGGAATATATTCAAAGAAACACAAAAGCTTAGAAGAATTACCCAAAGGCGCCACCATTGGCATTCCTAACGATCCAAGTAATGCAGCCAGAGCTTTACGTCTACTAGCAAAAGCAAATCTTATTCAGATTACGAACAGTAACGATTTGGAATTAACACCCAAGAAAATACATAGTAATCCTAAAGAGTTAGTCATTAAAGAAATTGCTGCGGCACAATTGCCCAGAGTATTAACAGAATTAGATGCAGCGATTATCAATACAAACTATGCCATCCCAGCAGGACTCATGCCAAATAAAGACGCTATTTTTATTGAAGGTAGCGACTCCCCATACGCCAATATTGTCGTTGTCAGAGGCAGCGAAAAAGATAAAGAAAAATACAAACAACTAATGCAAGCACTACATTCAGAAGAAGTGTCGCAAGCAGCTAAAAAATTGTTTTCTGATCAGGCGATAGCCGCTTGGTAGGCTCCGGTAATGGCTAATCAAGAATTTGTTGCTCATAATGAAGGGCAAAGCATATCTCGGTATGCTTTGGGTGGCTGGGCACTGTGGTTGATTGCGGCTTTATTTTACGCTTATGAATTCATCCATCGCGTCGTCCCTAGTATTCTGACTGAAGAATTACGAATTGCCTTTAGTGTTAATGAGCACCAACTAGGATTGATTGGTGCTATGTATTTTTATGCTTATGCTGCTTTTCAATTACCTGCCGGTGTTTTGGTCGACAAATATGGCGCCAAAAGATTATTGGTCATCGCATCTACCGTATTAACTTTGGGCAGCTTTTTATTCGCAACGACTTCAAGCGCATCTGTTGCCCAAATAAGCCGTTTTATGATTGGCATGGGTTCAGCGTTTGCATTTGTTGGCTGTCTTAAAATCGGCGGCCAATGGTTGGCTGTAAGTTCATTTCCTCTGGTTGTAGGATTAACCAATTTCTTTGGTACGATGGGTGCCTTATCAGGTGGAAAACCACTGGCAAGTTTAGTGCAAACCTTTGGTTGGCATCATGTCATGATGCTGGTGAGTTTTGCTGGCCTGTTTATCACTGTCATGATGTGGCTATTTTTACATGATAAACCCATCAGTAAACGAGAACAGCAAAAATTAACTCATTTAAGTGTCTTATCTGGTTTAAAGATTGTGGTTCGCTGCCCTCAATCATGGCTAATTGCCATCTTTAGTGCTCTACTCGTAGCGCCGATTGTCGCACTACCAGAAATGTGGGGCGTCGAATACCTTAAGATAACCTACGATATTAGTGCGCCTGAAGCTTCTGCTATTACGCATACTATTTTTATCGGAACAGCTGTTGGTGGCGCAGTCATCGGATGGGCCATGACAAAAATCCAACACAAACTTCGTTTTATGGCTTTTTCAACGTTTGGCGCTTTAACGCTACTTTCAATGTTTTTATATTGGAACGATTTAGCTTTTACCAATTTATATATTATGTTGTTTAGCTATGGTGTCTTAACTTCCAACATGTTGCTTTCGTTTACATTAATTACCAGATTACATCCTGATTGGGCACAAGGCGCAGCTATTGGCTTTACGAATATGGTTATCATGGCGTTTGGTGGACTTATGCAGCATGGCATTGGCTGGCTTTTACACACCCTCAAATGCCAACATGAAGGCATGGCACTAATTGAAGACTATCATCTTGCTTTTAGTGTCTTGCCTGTATGTTTGTTGCTAGCGATAGCATTAACCTTTTTTATTAAAGAAAACGCTACTTGTACAGGTAAGTAATTATGTCACTCGATCTTCAGATGACCAGCTCGCTTCTTGGCATGACATCTATTTTTGTCTTCGTACTTGCTTACATATTAGTCATGAGCGAAGAACTCATTAGCTTACCTAAATCCAAACCTGTCGTTTTTGCCGCAGGGGTAATATGGGTATTAGTAGCAGTTGCCGCCAAAACAAAAGGATTAAGCGACGAGGCCACACTTGCTGTAAGGCATAACTTACTAGAATATGCTGAACTCTTACTATTTTTGCTAGTAGCGATGACTTATGTCAATGCTATGGAAGAACGAAGAGTCTTTGAAGCACTCCGCTGCTGGCTAGTGCGAAAACAGTTTAGCTTTCGCCAGCTTTTTTGGATAACAGGTTGGTTAGCCTTTTTCATTTCCCCTGTAGCAGATAACCTAACCACTGCCTTAGTCATGTGTGCCATTATTATGGCCGTTGGTCAAAATCAACCGCGTTTTATTGCGGTAGCTTGTATTAATATTGTGATTGGCGCTAACGCTGGCGGAGCTTTTTGCCCATTTGGCGATATAACGACCTTAATGGTTTGGCAAAAGGGCGTATTACCTTTTAGCAATTTCTTTAAATTATTTATTCCATGTGTATTCAGTTTTATTATTCCAGCCTTTTTTATGCAGTTTGCTATCCCAAAAGCAAAACCACAGCCACTAAGCCATTCTGTAAAAATTGCACGCGGTGGATTATGGATGGTTTGTTTATTTTTATTAACCATCACAACAGCTGTATTGCTGCATAATTTTTATCATCTCCCACCGACGGTCGGCATGATGATGGGCTTAGCTTATCTCAAATTCTTCAGCTATTATTTAAAGAAAAATAAAAATAACGAAGAGCCATTTAATGTGTTTGAAAATATTAACCGCATTGAATGGGATACTTTGTTGTTTTTTTATGGTGTCGTATTGTGCGTCGGCGGTTTGGCCGCTTTCGGATATTTACATATTGCCTCTGATCTGATGTATACCCAATTAGGTAGTACGCTAGGCAATGCTTACCAGCAAACACCTGCGAACGTTATCATCGGGATCTTATCAGCCATCATAGACAATATTCCGCTGATGTACGCCGTACTCACCATGAATCCGCAAATGTCTGAAGGTCAATGGTTGCTGATTACACTCACCACTGGTATTGGTGGAAGTCTTCTTTCGATTGGCTCAGCAGCCGGTGTTGCCCTAATGGGGCAAGCCAAAGGTCAATATACGTTTATGAGCCATTTAAAATGGACTTGGGCAATAGCTTTAGGTTACTTTGGCGCCATTCTTGTCCATATCATCATTAATAATAAGTTGTTTTATGTATAGTTATCAGCACCGCTATCATGCAGGTGGCATATCTGATGTGCACAAGCACTTAGTCATGATAGCCATTTTATCTGCTTTACAAAAAAAAGAGACCCCCATAGGGATTTTAGATCTGCACGCAGGTGAAGGCCTGTATGATATACACGCCCCAGAGAGCCAAAAAACCACGGAATTTAAACATGGATTTAGAAAGCTCATCGGAGTAGAAAATCCACCGCCACTAGTACAAACTTATCTGGAAGTTATTAACAAATATAATCCTTCAACCAGTAAGCATATGTATCCTGGCTCAC
Source organism: Uncultured Candidatus Berkiella sp. (assembly GCA_964606325.1). Classification (GTDB taxonomy): domain Bacteria; phylum Pseudomonadota; class Gammaproteobacteria; order Berkiellales; family Berkiellaceae; genus Berkiella. The sequence goes on along the minus strand of CAZSGE010000008.1, from coordinate 27,387 downwards.
CCGGAATCGCCGCACACTTTTTAAGAGAAAACGATAGATTAATGTGCGTTGAAAAACATCCACAAGCTATTACCGAATTAAAAAAGCATTTCAAGCATTGGGCGCAGATCCATGAGCGAGATTCTTTTGAAGCTATCAAAGCCTTAACACCTTTTAAAGAAAAGCGTGGCCTGATTTTAGTTGATCCTAGTTATGAAGTGAAAACAGAATATAAAGCCATTGCCAAAGCGGTGAATGAGTCTTTTGAACGTTTTGCGCAAGGTACCTATGCTATTTGGTACCCCATTCTAAAAGAAAATCATCATATACAATTGTTAACAGGACTTCAGCGTAGCTCTCTTACTAAAGTGTGGTATTGTGAGTGGTCTGGATTTAATGACAATCCTGAAAGTGGTTTGCAAGGCACAGGCATGGTGATTATCAATATGCCTTATCAACAAGATAAACTGCTCAAAGAAACCTTTTCTTGGTTAGATAAGCATGTTTACAAGGGATACGTGTTTAAGCAAGGTTGGATATGAGAATTTGCCATGCATCTGGTGGATAAGCTGCCCTTTGTCCACCCTACTTTAGATGTCTATGTGCTATCTTCAAAATTACTGTCATAGTTTTGAGGATAAACCCCATGTTTTTATCGAAAACACTTGTCGCTATCCCCCTCTTAGCCAGTCTATTAATATCCAGTAATCTTTATGCCTGCTCTCGTGTAGTTTCAAACTTCACAGGCAAAGATCTCTTGGTTGGGCGCAATATGGATTGGTTTGAACCTATGCATACCAAACTCTGGATTTTACCCCGCGGCATGGAGCGTAATGGTGAGACAGGCGATGAAAACCCCATGAAATGGACATCACGCTATGGTAGCCTTGCTACGTCAGTTTACGATGGCGCTACAGCAGAAGGACTGAATGAAAAAGGCCTGTCAGCATCATTGTTGTATTTATCTGAAAGTGATTTTGGCAAAAGAGATCCTAAAATAGCAGGGCTCAGTTTATCTTTGTGGGCACAATATTTTTTGGACAATTATGCAACAGTTAACGAAGCATTAACCGATTTTAAGAACAAACCTTTTCAGCCAGTCATGGCCTCGGTAGGCACGAAAGAAACAAAAAAAGCAACAGTGCATCTTGCCCTCTCTGACAAAACAGGCGATACCGCTGTACTTGAGTATATTGATGGGAAAGTTCAAATTCATCATGGCAAAGAATTTACAGTGATGACAAACTCTCCTCCTTATGCTGCGCAGTTGTTAAATCTAAAAAATTATAAAGGATTTGGTGGGTCAGCACCTTTACCTGGCACAACCGAAGCCGCTGATAGATTTGTTAGAGCAGCCTATTACCTTAAACAGCTTCCTGATCCTAAAGATTCTCGCGAAGCGGTTGCGGGGGTGCTTAGCGTAATGAGAAATGTGTCACAACCCTTTGGAACTGCTGATCCTAGCCGCCCCAATATCTCAACAACGCTATGGCGCACAGTTTCTGATTTAACCCAAGGATTATTTTATTTTGAATCTACCATTAGCCCTAATATTGTCTGGGTTAAGTTGCAGGAAATTGACTTTGGGAAAGAAGATAAAGTAAAGATGCTTAATCTTGACAATAATCCTGATCTCGTTGGTGATGTTACCGAAAAATTTGAACCCGCAGAAATGTTCAAGTTTATTCCTGCCGGAAAGTAAAAAAGAGAGGGGGAGCGCATCCTATATGCGCCCCCTATAAAATAAATTAAATCGACAAACGCCTCGCACTTGCCACTTTGGCAATCACATCATCTCGCCCCGCTTCCTTTGCTGCCATACCAGCATAATAGGCTTCACTATAGCCATAAGCAGATAACCAAAATACACTTTTTGCTTGTGATTGATAACTTGTAGCAGCACTCACGCCAAGCTCAAAAATATCTAGCTCTGTTTTATTATATTTTAATGAGTTAATAGATTTATCATCAAATTTAGTTAAACCATTATATTTAGCATTTATCCGTTCATTTTGGGGGATCAGTGTTACTAAAAAACCACCCACAAAACCATAAAGCGCAGTGAAAAAAGGCCCTAATGGCAAACCAACTAACCCCAATCCAGCGATGCCTAAAATCCCGCCAAGAATGCATAATTTAAGATTAGGTTTAAATGAAGGACGATGGGGAACAGGTGGAACCTGAATGACAGTCCTTAAAGGCGCTTGCACTGGTTGCTGGGGTTGCACTGCCTTGCTTCTTAATCTTCTAGCTATTGGCTCATATTCAGCTTGCGGCACAAGTGGTCTTTGCACAATGGGTGCTTGAATTGGAGCAATAACAGGAGCAACTGGCATAGTTGGCGGTTGTATTGGTCGTGGCGCTGCGAAAGCTGCAACAGGTGGGACAACAGGCTGGTGTGGTTGTACTAAAGGTGCCTGCTCAAAAGGTTGAAAATCTAAAATAACTTCATTACCAGTTCTGATTAAAATATCTTGGGTAAAATTAAGTTGCTCTATACCTTCTAGAAATTTTTCTCTTGCCCTAAGTGCTTTCTCTGATAAATCATTAGCATTCACAATTTGTTGATACATATCCGCAACTGTTTTTGCTTTAACACCGCCATGAGCGCTATGAAATTTACCATAAGCATCTTTTAACGGTTTTGGGATCTCACTTTCTTTTCTACTTACACCGTGATGTTTTTTTGGCAATAAAAAATGTTTAGCATGTTCAAGGTATTCCAACGGATGTCCAAGACCAGCAGGTTCTCCTTTAATAAAAGTATGCCATTCATTATTAATTTTAATACGACCAAACAATAAATGAGAATCACCTTTATTGGGTAAAATCTCTAACGTGGGGGCAGCACCCGATAATCGCATATCAATGCCATATTGCTCAGTCTCAAATTCAGTATAATGGCTAGAGAGCTTTTTGTTTGGATCACGGCTATAAGCAAAATCATTTGATGAAAAAAGAAATCCTGGGTTCTCTTTGCCTGTCGCAAATTGCACATAACCTTTTAAATAGGCAAATAATTTACCACCGGGATCTTTAATTTTAATGGAGCCGCGCTCAAAGTTTTCACCATTTTGCTTTGCTTGTTCTTGCGCAGCGCATACCACGCCGGCAACTTGTGTTAAGTAATCTTGTCTTGCTTTAATGTGAGCGGGATCACCTCTGAAAAATCGATTTACTTTTTTAACCACTTTCGTCACAGAATGTCTATTTTCTTGATGATATAAAGGACGCTTGACGCTTTTATCTTGCAGGTTTGAGTCTTCAGAAGCATTGGCAAAACTTGAAGCAATGCTGCCAGCATGATGTGGACTACCTGGCGTTGCATTGGGTTCATATATTTTGGCTAACACCTTAAAACCGAGATCTTTAAACCACTGTCTTCTTTCAATGGCTAAGCCTTGAGATTGCTCTTGCACTTGATGAGGATTAGGTGCAATAACATTGGCAGAAGCCTTCATGATAGGTTTAGCAACCATCGCCGTGCCTTTAGCAACCATAGCGCCTGTTTTGACAATAACCTTAGTCGTAGTCAAACCAACTGAGGCCGTTGTTTTAACAACACTTGCTGTAGTGTTAAAAATTTGTTTAATCGTTGATGTTCTTTTAGGTACTTCTTGTTGAGGGGCTGGTTGATGTTTTGGCTCTTTGTGAGAATGATTGCCTGTAACAGCATTTTTAAGACCTTTCATAAAACCCATAACAACCTCAAAACTATTATATTTAGATAGGCGACTATATCTGATGTCGTTATTCAGTACTAGCCTATTTTATTGGTATTTTTTAAAAATAGTTTTAAATGCATAAAAAGCCTAAGTATAATTTTTCTGTCAACAATATTATGTCAAGCAAAATGGGATAAATTAAGAAGATTCAGATGGTGGTCGCGCTTCGCTTTGTCCACCCTACTCCAGATCGGTTTCTAACCTATAACTTCTTCTACAGGCTCACTTTCTTTGGTAAAGACACTACCACCAGATTTCTTGTCTATTATTTTTAAAAATGCTTGGTGTGCTAGCAGCTCTTCACCCGTGGCAATAATGAGTGGCGTAACCTTGATGACACTCGGCATTGAAACATCATGAATATGATCTGTTTGTGATAAAGTTGTATTTTGCTCTTCTTCCAAAACCAGCGTTTCTTGACCACCGGTCATCGCCAAATACACTTCGGCCAAAATTTCCGAATCTAATAATGCACCATGCTTTTCGCGGTGCTCGTTATTAATATTGTAACGTTTGCACAAAGCATCAAGATTATTACGCTGACCGGGATGCTTTTGCCTTGCAAAAGTTAAAGTATCAAAAATTTTGCAATGATCATCTAACTTTTGCCACTTTTTATCTTTGATTAACTTAAATTCGTTTTCAATAAAACTGACGTCAAACGTTGCGTTATGAATGATGAGCTCAGAATCTTTAATAAAGGCTTTAAACTCATCAACCACCTCGTGAAAGCGACGTTTATCTTTTAAAAATTCATCGGTAATACCATGGACACGCATTGCGCCTTCATCAACTGCTCTATCTGGCTGCAAATAGGTATGAAATGTTTTTCCGGTTAAGCGTCTATTGATAAGCTCAACACAACCAATTTCAATGATGCGATGCCCCTGCGCAGCTGATAAACCTGTAGTTTCTGTATCGAGAATGACTTGTCGCATTAAAATGCTTCTCCGTTCGCTTTTAAAGCTGTAATAGCCTCGCGTGCTAGTTCGTCAGCGCGTTCATTTTCAGGGTGTCCACTATGGCCTTTAACCCAATGCCAACGCACTTGATGACGTTGCACCTCAATGTCGAGTTCTTCCCATAAGTCTTGATTTTTCACCGGTTTGTTATTAGAGGTTTTCCATCCGCGTTTTTTCCAAGAAGATAACCATTCGGTGATCCCTTTTTTGACATATTCTGAATCGGTGGTTAAATCTACAATACAACTACGAGTTAATGCCCTTAACCCCATAATGGCGGCCATCAATTCCATTCTGTTATTGGTGGTTGAGCTTTCTCCCCCATTAAGCGTTCTTTCATTTTCACCATAGCGAAGTACCACACCCCAGCCACCTGGGCCAGGGTTTCCACTACATGCGCCATCGGTAAACATTTCTACAATAAGCGAGTCTTGTTCTTTCATTTTTTGGGTGGGTCTTGATGCTGGTTATAGGTTGTTGTTGTTGGTTTTGGTAAACCCTCTCCTTGCCAAATGAGCTCAGGTTTCCATTTTGCTCGAATAGGGGTCACGGGGATCACCCGTTTGACCGCGACAAGTGTATAAGCACCGCCAAAAAAAGGCCAGCAGTGCTCACCCCATTTTTCCATAAAACGCATTTTTTGATTAAATTTTTCATTCTCAACTGGTGGACGAAAATAAAACATTTTGCCACCTACAATTTGAAAATTGAGCAGTTTAAGCCAATCTTTCACGCGATTAGGACTTAACATCTTTCCTTGTCTTGAAATACTACCCATTAATTTTTTTGAGGAATACCATGCTCCCCACATACTAATAGGATTAAATCCTGTTATCACGAGATGACCTTCTGGTATTAATACACGATGAGACTCTCGTAATACTTCATGGGGATGAGAAGCTTGTTCTAAAGTATGTGACAGCACCACCACATCGACACTATCACTTAATATAGGCAAAGATTCTAACGCTCCGGATAAACCGTTGATATTGTCACTTTCTTTTCTTAGATAAGGGTTAATTAACACGCGATGTGAAATCAAGCTGCTCGATACCAACGAAGAGAGGCCAGGCTCCCCTAAAAAAAGTAAGTGATAACCATACAAAGTTGGAAGAATACTTGCCAACTCATTTTGTTCGGCAACCGCAAAACGTTTACCTGCACCTTGCTGGTACCATACATGATGTGAGTTTTTTTCTGATACCATGTGTTTACATCAATCTACCAATATTAAGTTAAATGACAAACATTATTCCCATTCCAGCGTTTAATGATAATTACATTTGGGCGATGCACAGTCTAGAAGGATCTGATCTAATTGTTGTTGATCCTGGTGATGCCGCCCCTGTGTTGTCATACTTACAAAATAATAATCTAGCTTTATCTCATATTCTAATTACACATCATCATTGGGACCACACTGGCGGGATCTCACCATTGCGAGAGCGCTTCCCAATGGTCAAAGTTATTGGTCCCTTGCACGATAAGGTTGCGCACTTAACCCAAGCTGTCGGTGAAAATGATAAGGTCACACTTGAAGGCTTTGGGCATACGTTGTCGGTGTTAGATATACCAGGTCATACCTTGGGGCATATTGCTTATTATAATGATGCCGTGTTGTTTTGTGGCGATACGTTATTTTCATGCGGTTGTGGTCGTATTTTTGAAGGCACGCCAGAGCAAATGTACAATTCACTTGAAAAAATCAGAAATCTTAACAAAAACACCCTGGTGTATTGTGGTCATGAATACACGGCAGCCAATATTGCTTTTGCGAAAGCGGTTGAACCAAGCAATAAAGCTTTGTTAGCCTATGAAGAACAAGTTCTTTCATTAAGAAAACAAGGCATGCCTTCACTTCCCTCAACACTGTCTATCGAATGTGAAACGAATCCTTTTCTACGCTGCACACAATCAAGCGTCATTGCATCTGTGCAAAAACAGGCACAGATAAATTCCACTTCCCCTGTCACCATTTTTGCCCATCTGCGAGAATGGAAAAATCACTTTCTTGCCTAAATGTTAGTTCGACACCTAAGTTAAGTGCTTGCTTTTCGGACCGTTTTTATTTACCATGGAGTCCAATTTGATTTAGAAGATTAAATCTTCTGCAAAGCGAGGATATTAAAAATGTTGAAAAAATGTGCCAATCTAACTTCCACTGCACTGGGTCTTGTCTAAGACTGGTTTCATCATGAAAAAAGTATCTAAGCCTTCTCTATTATTTTCCGCCTTGGCTAGTGTATTTATCTATGGCTACAGCAGCACGGTTACGCTAGGTGCCTCCGGCGCATATCCACGTGTTACGACTCAAGAAGTTAATAATCAGACAAGAAATATTTTGTCTCATCTTTTTACACCTAAAAATACAATAGAAAATGTAGCGACCACAGAAATTTGGAATCGTTTTCGCGCCCGCTTATCACTCGGATCTAATCATAGTGCTCAACCTCTTTTTCAGCGCCATGCCAAAAGTTTTGCTAAACACCAAGACTACATCAACATGGTTGTTAAAAATGCTTCTCCCTATTTATTTTATATTCTAGAAGAAGTAGAAAGACGTGGCATGCCAAGTGAAATTGCGTTGCTGCCCATCATTGAAAGTGACTTTAATCCTAATACCCTCAGCCACGCAGGTGCTTTAGGTCTGTGGCAAATTATGCCCACACTTGGCAAAATGCACGGTCTCAAACAAAATGCCTCCTACGATGGCCGTAAAGATGTTTATGAATCTACTAAAGTAGCACTTGATCATTTGCAGTATTTACACAAAAAATTTAACGGTAATTGGCTATTAGCGATTGCGGCTTATAATTGTGGTGAAGTGAGACTGAATCGCGCGATTAAACAAAATCGGAATGCCAAAAAATCAACAGATTTTTGGGCTTTGAAACTTCCTAAAGAAACAACCAACTTTGTACCAAAATTATTAGCCTTTGCTGCGATCATTAAATCGCCTACGCAATATGGCGTTGTTTTGCCTGCCATTCCCAATAAGCCCGTGATAGCACGCGTACACACCGGCAAACCGATTGATATTGCGCATGCTGCGAAGCTAGTCGATATATCAGAAACTCAATTACGCAAATTAAACCCTGGCTTTAAGAAATCTTCTAGTGCGAATGGCCCCTTCCATTTGGTTGTGCCACTGTCACATGCGGAAAATTTTAAACAGAAAATGGGAGTCACCCCAACTCCCATGCCTAATACGGCGCCCAGTGTTGCCACAACAGGCAGCAACAGTAAACCAGCTACGAGCACTCAAAAAGCGGACAAAAAAGAAAAAGCCGTAGTCAAAACAACAACAAGCACTACTTTGAGTGATGTTAGCGTTGTTAAAACAAGTAGCAAAAAGACAACCGCAAAGAAAATCCATGTAGTTAAAAAAGGTGATTCTATTCCTAGAATTGCTAAAAAATATGGCCTCAATGAAAATAAGCTATTTAAAATGAATGGCTTAAAACATTCTTCTATTATTCGCCCTGGACAAAAAATCGTTCTATCTTCAAACTAGTAGTCAATACACTCAGTGTTTGTAAAAAAACTAACTTGATTCAGGGTCAATATTCCCCTAAGATTAAAAGTGGAAAGCGCCTAATTTTCAACTGATGCAGTCCAACAATATGCAATCGGATCTCTACAACCTATATAAAGCCGAGCCAAGCCTCATCTACAAGCTCAAGCAATTTGCCAAGCAACGTGGCATTGAGCTTACTATCGCGATTGTGGGCCTATTTGTGGGTATTGCCACCGTGATGGTTAGCTATAAAGTCGGTAAGCACCAAGAAATTTTACAAGCAAGTAGAATGACTGATAGTTATTTCAACGGTATTGTTGAACTGTTTGCCAAGAGCCCTGATGAGAATCAACGCATCAATTTGCTGATGATTGCCCGAACTGAAGCTATCTTAGAAGATCTCGACAGACTCAATAAACCTGAAAAAGTAGCCAGTGTGGTAGTTTTTGTATCCAATCTCAATCCCCGATTGTTTCATGTCGTTAAAAATGAAGAGATTAACAGAGAAAAATTCATATACTTGGGGGATATCAACTTAACTGAAACGCGCTTATCCAATATTGATTTGCAACAAGCAGCGCTTCCCTATTCAAATATGAAAGGCTGTGATCTCTCGCACACGAATCTAAAAGGCGCTTTTCTACGCAGAGCCAATTTAGAAGGTGCTATCTTAGATTTTACAAACCTCAATGATACCAATCTCCAAGGGGCGAATTTAAAAAATGCCTCTATCTTTAAAACCACATACGAAAATGCCAATTTAGAAGGCGCTATTTGGGTCAATGGCATTCGTTGCAAGCACGGCTCCATTGGACGCTGCGTGTATTAAATATTGACTCTGGACTACATCCTTTGCAGAATGAGAGTATAAACCCCTCATTTTTCAAGGATGAATAATGTCGTACAAAGGCTTGTTAGTTAGCGCTCTTATCTCGACATTCGCTGTTCCAGCTGTTTCAGAAGCTGCTTTTTGGGCTCCTCATATTGGCGTGGATTATAAATGGTGGGGTCTAAATGCTGGCTGGCCTTATGAAGATGTCTTCCCCCGAATTGATCATGGTTATAACTTTTATGTTGGTACCCGTATTAATGGCTACTTTGGCACCAATATCGGTTATGAAGAATCCACAAGAAAGCAATTAGGTGAGCAATATGAAGGCGGTGAAATCATATTTGTCGTTCCTGAACTTCCCAACAGTGCCACTGATATCAATATGCGGATCAGAGATTTTCATTTAGATATCAACTTTTACTGGGAAGTCTGGCGTAATTTTGAAGTCATCTTTATGGGTGGTCTTGCCATGTGGCACATCGATACTCATATTAATCATCTTGATGTCACCACTGGCACATGGTACGAGTTTGAAAATGAATCCCAAAATAAAGCAATGGGGCGAATCGGTATTGGGGCTCAATACAATATTTTACCCTGCCTTGGTGTAAAATTCTTAATCAATAGCGATCCTGGCATTCGCGTCAATGTTTCTGGTTTTGATCAAGACGATAATTTTTATAGCTTCAGTCCTTATAGAACAGCGATCTCTTATAGTTTGGGTATTGTTTATTCTTTTGCCAATCCAAGACGCCATCGCGAAATAGAAGTTTACGACCCCTACTACGAAGAAAATTAATCAGATAGAACCTATTTTGTTTGTTTTTCGCGCTTGCGCACCAATTCTATCGTTTCATTGATAGTGGTGCAAAGCTCTGCGAAAGCATCATAGCTGCGAGTATCTAGCATTCTTGATGTGACTTGGCGGTCGGCATAGTAGATACCAATTGCTCGTCCATCTAAAATTAAGGGTGAGACAAAAAATTGTCCTTTACCTATCCTGCGGTTGAAATCAGAGTTACGGTATTTCTTTAAAACCATTTCGCCCTTGCCACCAAGCCAAGCACAACGTTGTTCACGAAGAATATGTTGGAACAACCATCCCTCAGGCGAGTTCAATTGAAAATGAAAATTCTGCATCAGATCAGATTTCTGCTTCTCTAAAATAGCTTTTCCATTTAATAGCGTTCTGTCCGCGCTCAGCAAAGCAAATAAGACTCTATCAAAATCAACACCGTCAAAGATACCTTTTAAACCCACAGTCATAACGTCATTCACGCTCGGTAAGTTTCTACCTGTTACTAAAATGGAGAGTTGTTGGATGGTGGCTTTTATACGACTCGCATTCGGTGCTGCTCTTTCCAAATCCTCATTTGGTGTTTGATCAGCCAGATCTTCTTCTTCAACAGGCATAGGAATATGGTTCATTAATTCAGCGTTACCATAAAGAGCAACTTCTTCTAAGACGCGCGCTAATGACTGCATGACAATAGCATTAACTTCAGTTGCTGTGCAGCCTAGATAAGTCTCTAGTTTTTTCATACTATCTATAGCGGTTTGGTCTTGCCAACCCTTTCTAAGGTTTTCTGCTATTTCTCTCGCCAGCAACACCGCATAGGTAATACTGTCTTGTGAGATGGCTTCGTGGACACTGATGGCATGTTGACCAAGGTTCCAAGATTTCACCAATTCTTTAGTTAAATCTTTTATTAAAAATCCAACCACTTCTTTTTCTTGGGTTTCAGCAATTTCCTTGGATGACTCAAGAAGTTCATTATATTGCTTGGCAGTTTCGCCACCAAAAAACTGAAACATAATGTTACCTAAAGAGTAGGATAATGCAGCAATCAGCAAAGGTTCACAATTCAAAATCCTTGCTTTACGTTGTGCAATTAGCGCAGTCAATATTGCAGCATGAATCGACAGAACGATTTCTTTCATCAAGGGTTCATCTTGAGAAAGTTCAAGCATGTGATTATAAATACCTAAGCATAATCCAATGTTTCGTACTGACTGAAAACCTAAAATCACGATGGCACGTTGGATAGCAGAAAACGTTGATTGAATGGGATTAAGATAAACATCATCTGTCATGCGCAATAATTTATTTTTAAATTGAGCCTTCTCTAAAATTTTTTGCGCTTCATCAAAATTAAGATTCGGATCTGAAATGTTAGAGTTTATTAACTTATGTGTATAAACTCCCAGTGGGGCATTATCATCATCATTTATCAGGGAAACCCAATCGCTAAGCGATTTAGATTCATCAAAGCAAAAGCGGATTTTTTTCACTTGCGCTTTTTTGGCTTTCTCCGAACTACCTGGATTTTCACCCATGGGTTCACTTCCCTAGATCTATCCTCATGATGTTAAAGATAGCACCTATAGAACATTAAGTCATAAATATACTAACGTTTTATAGAGTTTAATGAGAGATTCTATCTCTATCCTACAATTTTCTTCCCATTGTCAGTGTTTTGATTTTCAAATCCTGAAATTTGTGCAGGTGCTCTCTCTTGCATTTCCTCAGGAGAATACAAGTAGCATTTAACTTGTTGCCCATCAGGCATGATGTAATTGTCTGGATACTTATCCAAACATCTGGCATGTACATTCGGGCACCGCGGCGAGAAATGACAGCCCTTTGGCGGATGTAAAGCAGATGGCAACTCACCTTTCGGTGGTTGTAAATAAGCATGCGTCTTTTCAAGGGTTGGTACAGATTTTAAAAGCGCTATCGTATAGGGATGTTTGGGGGAATGCATCACTTGCTCTGTTGTGCCATATTCAACGATACGTCCTAAATACATCACAGCAACAAAATCCGCTAAATAATTAACAACGCTGATATTATGCGTAATAAACAGGAAACTGATACTCAAATCATTTTGTAATGATCTTAACAAATTTAAAATCTGAGCTTGTACAGATACATCTAAAGCACTGGTTGGCTCATCGCATATAATTAAACTTGCGCCAACGGCTAAAGCACGCGCTATTGCGATTCTTTGACGCTGCCCTCCTGAGAGTTCATGTGCAAAACGTTCCTTCATGTTCAGGGGTAAACCAACTTGTTCTAACAAAACATTTATTCTTTCTTGGCGCTCATTAGCATCAGTGCCTATGTTCAGCGCTAACATACCCTCTTCAATAATTTCTGAAATTCTCATACGAGGATCCATCGAAGAGTATGGATCTTGAAAAATCATTTGCATCTTTTCACGAAACCGACGAAGTTTTTTGCCACTCAAATTAAGAACATTTGTATTGTCTACAATCACTTTACCACGCATCGATTCAACTAAACGTAATATCGCTTTACCAACTGTTGTTTTACCACATCCTGATTCACCAACCAGCGCTAATGTTTTGCCTTCAGGCAATGAAAAGCTTACGCCATCCACCGCTTTAATATGTCCAACGGTTTTCTTAAATAAACCTTTTTTAACAGGGAAATGGACTTTTAAATCTTCAACTTGCAATAAAAATTGTTCATCTTCCTCAAGATCATTATTCGATACCACCGATAAAGGTTTAACAATCCCATTTAATCTCTCAATCCGAAGCTTGGTTGGAATTTTTTTCAACGAGGTTTGGTCATACCATAAGCAACGCACAAAGTGTGCTGATTTTGCTTGAAACAAATCAGGGTTTACATGTTCACAACGACTAAAAACATACTTACAACGATCTTTAAATCGACATAGAGTGAAAGTTTTGTCTAACCTTGGGACAAATCCAGGAATTACCGCCAATTCATGGCCAGGTTTGGTATGCTCAGGAAGGGAAGCGAATAATTGTTTGCTATAAGGGTGCAAACTTCCCGTCATAAATTCATCAATACTTGAGGTTTCAACAAGCATACCCGCATACATCACAGCAACCGTGTCAGCCATTTGCGCTACGATGCCAAGATCATGAGTAATCAGTAATATAGCCATATTTAGGGATTGGTTTAATTCTTTTAGAAGACTCAATACTTGAGCTTGAGTCGTCACATCTAATGCCGTTGTTGCTTCATCTGCAATTAAAAGCAAGGGAGAATGAGCCAAAGCCATCGCAATCACCACCCGTTGCTTTAATCCGCCAGACAATTGATGGGGATATTGCTTTATGATGGTATCAACATGAGGTAAGCTTACTCTGGTTAATAATTCAATGACTTGTTGTTTTAAGGCTTTTGTACTTTTTTTATCTCCATTACTCTGACTTAATGCTTCAAGAACTTGTTCGCCTATCGTTAAAACTGGATTTAATGCTGTCGCAGGATCTTGAAAAATCATTCCTATTTTATTTTTTCTCACCATTCGCATTTTATCTTCACTCAATTGATGCAGTGGAATATCATCAAGATAGATTTCACTGCCTTCGCAAATTTGAGCATTGTCTGGTAGCAGTCGATCGATAGCAAGCGCAGTCATTGATTTTCCACATCCTGACTCACCCACTAACGCAAATATTTCACCTTTTTTGATTTCTAAGTTAACACCATCGACAGGTTGAATCACCCCATTTGGCGTCGCAATTTGAACCTTCAATTGTTTTATTGTTAACAAAGGTTTTGTCATTTGCTCCCTCCAAGGCGAGCTCTGGGATCAAAGGCATCGCGAATGGCATCAGAAAAAATATTGGCTGCTAAAACCAGAATAAACATAAAAATAAAGGCGGCAGTTAAGCACCACCAAACAACCGGCACTCGAGCCATTTCCAAACGGGCACTATTGATCATAGTACCCCAACTAAAAGTGGAAGGATCTACCCCAACGCCAACATAAGACAACACCGCTTCGGCTAGCACCAATCCACTAAAATCAAGCACTACCATAATTAAAATGATATGAAAAACATTGGGCAACAAGTGCTTAAATATTATTGAAAAATGTGAGGAACCTAATGAACGAGCAGCTTGCACAAAATCCATTTCACATATTTTAAGGGTTTCACCACGAAGCAAACGACAAAGTCCAGTCCAACTTGTGATCCCTAAAATCGCACATAACGCTAACAATCGTGCATCAGTTCTATGAGCTACAGTTTCGAACCATTCTGTATGCTTATCCATGACAACTTGCAATACAAGAACAGCAGCAGCAATCAAAAGTACGCCTGGAATTGAGCTTAAAGTTGTATAAACATATTGAATAGCGTCATCTACCCAACCACGAAAGTAACCAGCCATAATTCCAAACAAAATAGCAAAGGGTAAAGTAATCAAAGTGGTTAAAGTGCCAATAACCAAACCCGTTCTGACGCTTTTTAGCGTTTGATATAAGACATCTTCACCCACTTCATTTGTGCCTAAAATATGGTAGAAATCCATAAACCCATAAACAAAGGTAATAAGAAAAATAATAACACCGGATGTAGCAAGAAATGAACGCCATGGAAATTCAGCGTTTCCACCCCATACATCTGCCATTAAGTTTTCCCACGTGATTTTATTTTTTCTACTTGCATACAACAGTACTAAAACACAAAATGCTGACCATAAAATTACCGATTGTAAAACAATCTTGATTAGCCGAGTAGTAATGTCATTATTTTTATCATTTGGTGATTTGAGATGAGAGCCTGCAAATTTTAATCTTGGAAAATCTCGAATGACATGACCGTCACTTTGGGTGATATTTTCTTTCACAAATGAGTGTGTTGCAAAAGGTGCTGAATATGTCTTTTCCGTGTTAATGATCATTGGCATTAATATTTTATCAAGAACACTGACGATGCCATTAGTGTTTAATTGAGATGCCGTTGATTTTTCTTGAAAATGAACGGTGTCTAATAGTCCAATCACGGCATAAAATGCTAAAACAATAGTGGCTACCATATTAAGAGGCTGATATAACACCTTGCGCCATCGGTGACGTAATTGCGGCTGTTTAGCAATATGCATCACTAGCATGATGCTCAATGCTACTAGTAAATAAATTAAAATATCTGACCACAATGCTGTAAATATCATTTTTATTTAAACCGTACCCTTGGATCAACTAGCGTATAGGAAATATCTGTCAGTAATAAACCAATGATATATAAAAAAGATCCTAGAAAGACTATCGATCGCACAATCGCAAAATCTTGTTGCCCAATCGCATCAATGGTATAGCTACCAAGGCCTGGGATCCCAAAAAAGGACTCCGTGAGTAAACTTCCTAAAAATAACAAGGGTAACAAGGCAACAACCCCTGTCAAAATTGGGATCAAGGCATTACCTAGAATATGTTTAAATAAAACTGCTGATTCTTTGAGACCTTTAGATCTGGCAGTACGGACATAATCTTTGTTAGCCTCTTCTAGAAATAATGTTCGATACCAACGAACACCCGATCCAATGCCACTGACAATTCCAACCAGTACCGGCAAGATGAGAAATTTACCAATTTGCCACCCGGGGATATACCCTGAGATAGGCACCAACAATAATGTTTTTGCAATAAGATATTGACCACCAATGATATAAAATAGCCCTGAAATTGACATCAGCGTGACGCACGCGATGACGCCAAATGTATCCAAGTAGCTGTATCTAAAAAATATCATGAGTAAAGCAAGTGAAATATTCACTATCAGCGCAATGATAAGACTGGGTATAGCTATGGCTAAGCTTGGCCACATTCTTTGAGAGATATCATAAGTAATATCACGCCCGGCATCTGAAAAACCAAAATCAAAAACAAACATTCGCAATGATTTTTGGAAAAAAATTGTATCGGTAAACTTATCTTCAGATTGTAGTTGATCGTTATAAAACAAAGGCTTATCATACCCATGATGCTCCTTCCAATTTTCAATAGCATCTTTGGTAACATGTTTTTGTCCCAAATGAACACGCGCCATATCATCTGGCGTATTCACAAGAAAAAACAAAGCGAAAGTAAGTAAATTCACCCCAAGTAAAATAGGGATCATAAACAAAAATCGACGAACAATATAAGCAAACAAGCTCGTTTACTCCTCGAGTGTTACTGGTTTTTGCAGTTTCAAAGGATGATGTACTTTTCGCCAATAAATGATAAATGCTGGCACACACAATAGGATTAAACCAATAATGCCCACAAACAGTGGCCATATAATAGGTTTGTTCCAAGTTAATCTTTTCATGTTTCTTTGAATTGGATCTATTGCCATGTATTTCAGCGTATTACGAGACATGGCATTAGGTTTAAATGGTGCAACCCACCCTTGTCTTAACACATATACCTTAGGATGGAATCCCCAAATCCATGGAGCATCTTCTTGAACTATGTTAATCATTTTTCTAATAATCGATTCCCTTTGTGGTGTATTATCCATGCTCTTCATTTGCTCATAGAGTGCATCAAAGGTAGGGTTTTCATAATTACTGGCATTTTCACCATCGATTTTCATTTTGCTATTTTTTCCATATAACAAAAAGAAAAAATTCTCAGGATCAGGATAATCTGCATTCCATCCCCAAAAGAAGATTTGGAAATCACCATTGTGCATTTTGTCTTGAAAACGATTATATTGTGTTGCACGAACAACAAGCTCTATTCCAAGTTTTTTAAATTGTTTGCGAAACCAAGAAAACTGCGCTTGAGATTCAGGTCCACCTGTAGCTATCGCGTCATAATATAGTACTAAAGGCTGTTGGGTTTTAGGATCAATACCATTAGGATAACCCGCCATTTTTAACAGTTTTTTGGCATCTTCAATCGATTTTCTTTCAAGGTTATTTTGTTTTGTATTGATATTATAAGTAATTGGGTTTTTTGCATTTTTATCTTCATTGAACCCAAAAATGGTTGGCGGCAGTGGACTCATCGCTACAAAACCATTGCCATTAAAAAATATGTTGATATATTCTTCAATATCAACCGCAATCGATATCGCCTGGCGAAGTTTTCTTTTGGCTTCGCTGTAGCCACCGACTACTTCGTCAGTCATATTAAAACCCCAGTAGAAAATACTGGGTTGAACAGAAGTGCTAAGTTGAATGCCCTTATCCATTAGATCTTTCGTAAGATTTAAATTTCCTGAAGCCCCTGCGTTAAGGACTTGATCAAAATTCTCCGCACTAACTCCTGATTGATCATAATAACCTTGTAAAAACTTACTCCAGTAAGGAATACTTTCTTTTTCTAAAATAAACACAATTTTGTCTAAAAAGGGAATAGGTTTTCCAGCATGTGCTAGTAGCCCTTTTTCTTCATCACCTGGCATCCCCTCAGTGGGATATAACTCGCCGTGAAAATTTGGGTTTTTCTCTAAAACCATTTGCAAGTTAGGATTGTTTTTTGCCAGCGTAAAAGGACCTGTACCCACTGGATACCAATCTAAAGTAATATTTTTTTGTTGTAGAACGCTCTGTGAATAAAAACTGACAGCTTCCCAAGGCATTGGCGAATAAAAAGGCATCGCTAACCAATACATAAACTGTGGCTGTCGTCCTTTTATTTTAATTTCAAATGTATATTTATCTAGAGCCTTGGCCCCCTCAAAAGCAAAGTTTCTTAAATCTAGAAATGGGGCATCATGATCGTTTGCGCCTAGTTCTTTATATTTCGCTTTTAGCTGTTCGCCTAGAACCTTCATCCCCACAATATAATTTTCCATTAAGCCCAGCACGGGTGAGTTTAATGTGGGATCCGCTAGTCTTTTGATTTGGTAAACAAAATCATCAGCGGTCAGCTCTCTCGTTCCTGTTTCTTTAAAATCATGCACGCTATGTTTGCCGGATACTTCAGCTTTGGTTAGCGAATGATATAAAAATTCATCTGTTCCTGGTTTTTTAGCAAAGGCAGGATGTTGTTGGTACATGATCCCAGGTTTGATTTGAATTTTATAAATACTGTAAGCAATCGTTTCCGGCGCAGCATTTTGTGCCAACGGCTTATTGTCTATATCTAGGTATGTTATTTGCGGTAACGATGATGCCGAAAGCGGCATTAGTTCATAAGGTCTTTTTAAATAATGATACTGTAATGGCGGTTCATAAATTTGATTAATAAAAATCCATTCATCCGCATTGTAGGAAATAGCAGGATCTAGATGTTTGGGTCTTTCGGAAAAGGAAGTATAAAGGGTGTTATCTTTGGCTTCATCTTCTGGGTAGGGATTGTTCCACATCCCCTTATCGCATCCGAAGGAAAATAGGACTATGGATAGCAGCGCTAATGATTGTAATTTACCCAACACAGAATGTCTTCCTTGGCATTCGCAGCTCTAGGTATCCCATATTCTAGTGTCAAAATTCAACTTAGAACAAAATTTAAGTTAAATAAGAAACTTTTTGGATAGCTAATGATTATATTTATTATAGGTGGGATTGGGGAAAACAAAACTAAATCCCCCGCTCGCGGACTCGCCGCCCCCTTTACAAAGTGGGCGATCTTATTCGCAAGGCTCATACATGAAAAGAAGGAATGCGCGTAGCGCATTTACGCCCACTTTCGTAAAGGGGGCCGCTTGCTCTGCGCAAGCGGGGGATTTATTAAACCTTATCGTCAAACTTCTCAATCTTCGCATCTTTGATCAACTGGGTCGCATAAAGTGCGAATTCTAGCTCACCATAATGTTTGGCTAATTGCGCGGTAAAATTCTCTTTCTCTTGAGATGAAAGTTTACTAGCATCGCCATCTATCACCTTGGTTAACCAAATGATGGCATAGTCACCATTTTCAAGTTTCACTTGCTTAAAGCTACCACTTTCAGAAGGATTAGCCATTGCAAAAGAAGCTTCAACTATCTTAGGTGAAGGATTTGTTGAATTACGAGAAACATCCGTTGCATTCACCCAAGGAAAAGCGGTAAGCAATTTATCATGCCCTTGTTTGTCTTTAACTATCTTATCAAAATCAGCTGTTGCTTTAGCTTTCGCCAATTGTTCTGTTTTATCGAATACAATTGATTTGATAATTTCAGGTTTAACTTCTTCTAATGGCTTTTGAGTTGAGGACTGCACATTTGCAACACGCAATACCATATAGTTTTCGTCATCTAGTTTAATTAATTCGCTATTATTTTTGTCGTCCTTAACAGTCGGATTGAATGCAGCAGATACAACATTGGGATTTTGTAGCAAAGCATCCTTTTCTTTTGGACCTTCATTCTTAGTAAAGAAATCCGTTTTATGAAGGGTCAAACCAAGTTTATCAACCACTGGCTGTAATGAATCAGGATGATCAAAAGCGAGATCATTCAGTTCATCACCCATCTTGGCAAACTTTTCTTGTGCCCATTCATGCTTCATTTTAGCAATAATATCGTCTTTGACTTCTTCTAACTTACGCGCTTTCGCGGCTTGCTTGTCTAGTAATTTAATCAAATGATATCCAAAGTCAGTTCGCACTGGCGCACTAACATCACCCTTTTTGTTCAAATCAAAGGCAGCTTTTTCAAACTCTGGAATCATCTCACCTTTGGAGATCCATTCTAACTTTCCACCATTTTGGTTGCTTGCTTTATCTTCTGAGATCTCTTTGGCCAGGGCTTCAAAGGATTCGCCATTTTTAATTCGTTTGGCGGCTTCTTCCACGCGTGCTTTAGCTGCTTTTGTGTCACTTTCGTTAGCATTTTTGGGCACAGCAATCAGAATGTGTCCAACTTGCACTCTTTCTGGTTGATTAAACGAAGCGGCATTCTCTGTGAAATACGCTTGGATCACTTCCTCTTTTGGTTGATATTGCTCGGCAATGTTCGGCAAAGATAAGAGAACATATTCGAGCGCTATTCTCTCGGGTGTTTTAAAATCATTTAAATGTTTATCGTAATAAGCTTTGATCTCTTCATCCGTCGTTACCACTTCATTTTCAAAAGTCTGACGTGAAATAGTGAAAAAGCGAAAATCACGTTTTTGTAAAATGAATTTAATAAGCGTTTCAAGATCGGCAGGCAAAGAATAGGCTGTCTGCATTAGCCCTTGCTCTAATTGCTGTTTAATAAGCGCCGTTTTAAGGTACGATTTAAAACCTGTATCGGTATACCCAGCATTAATTAAAAAACGTTGGTAAGCATCAGGAGAAAAATGCCCCTCAACAAGGAAAAAAGGAATGCTATTGAGCATAAAGCCAACGCGTTGTGGACTGATGGTTAAGCCCATTTTTTTCGCATCATTCATCATGATGCTCTCGTCAATCATAGACTGTAGCAATTCTTTTTTGACGAAATGTTGATCTATTTGAGAAACAGATTCATTGCCTGCTTGGTTAAGATAACGTCTGTACGCGTTTTCAAGTTCTTGGGCAGAAATTTCTGATCCCTGCACTTTAGCGACGACATTGCCACGGTTTGAACCGCTAAAAAAGTTTTCAGTACCAAAAAGAATAAATGTTAGAGCAATCAAGCCAACGATGATCCAAGCAATCCAACCTTGTGCTTTGTCCCTTAAGCTTTGCAGCATGGCTTGTTCCTCAAAAATGCGTGACTAATAAAAAAAAAGTTCACAAAGCATTCTGCTCTGTGAACATTTTAAGTAGTGGCGGAGCGGACGGGACTCGAACCCGCGACCCCCGGCGTGACAGGCCGGTATTCTAACCAACTGAACTACCGCTCCCCATTTATATATTGGTGGGTGCTGAGGGGCTTGAACCCCCGACCCTCGCCTTGTAAGGGCGATGCTCTGCCAACTGAGCTAAGCACCCACACGAAAATGAGCGAAGAAGTATATACTTATGCTTCTTCTTCTTCAACCATAACGGTGCCGGAGTTTACAGCATCCTTCAGCGCTTTACCAGCTTTAAAGAGCGGTACGTTTGCCGCTTCAATATTAATGGGTGCACCGGTTTTAGGATTGCGGCCAACGCGAGCAGCACGAGTCTTTACTGAGAAGTTGCCAAAACCAAGTAAGGAAACTGTCTTTCCGTTTTGTAAGGCAGCCGTTATAGACTCTAAGAAAGTATTTAATGCGCGATTAGCAGCTGTTTTTGAAATTTCAGCTGACTCAGCTATTGCTTCAATTATCTCAGCTTTATTAACCGGGATCTTACTCACAGATACCCCCCCTTTTGTTAATTAACGTTAGGTTTCTCAAAAATTTATTAACCGGCAAGTTAACACCGAATGACAGATGGCACAAGGTTTAAGAGGAAAAATAAAAAGTGAATTAGTTGGCCGAATTCAAATGTTTGATCTTAAAACCCTTCTACCGCTTGCGGGAGAAGGTGTCGAGACATTGCACAGCAATGGCGAGGCAGATGAGGGCTCTTGGGTATTCGCAACGCCCTCACCCGCTCATTGCCAAAGCTACGCTTTAGCAATGAGCGCCCTCTCCCGCAAAGCGGTAGAGGGTACAAGAGCATTTAAATCAATCAATGATGCAACACATCGGTTGATTGATTATCCTCCTTTGGGGCTTCATCTGGCGTTTCAGATTTGGCTCCTTCAGGTGCAGGTTGCGGTATGCGTGTTAAAGCAATTTGAAAAACTTCGTCTATCCATTTAACACAATGAATTTTGAGTTTATCTTGAATATTTTGCGGTATCTCTTTTAAGTCACGTCTATTCTCTTCGGGAATAATGACTTCAGCAATACCTGCACGACGTGCTGCAAGAAGTTTTTCTTTCAAACCACCAATCGGCAACACTTCACCTCTTAAGGTGATTTCACCCGTCATAGCAACATCTGCTCGCACAGGGATCCCTGTGAGTATAGAAACAATCGCCGTACACATACCTATACCAGCGCTAGGGCCATCTTTAGGCGTAGCGCCCTCAGGTACGTGGATGTGAATATCACTCTTCTCATAGAAGTCTGGCGCAATGCCTAAGAGTTTTGCTCGGCTTCTCACCACAGACATTGCTGCCGTGATGGATTCTTGCATAACTTCACCCAGTTTACCGGTAGAAGTTGTTTTACCTTTCCCAGGCACAACCACGGCTTCAATGGTTAAAATGTCGCCGCCCACTTCTGTCCATGCAAGACCTGTAACCTGACCAACTTGATCATGATCTTCTGCAATACCAAAGCGAAAACGTTTTACACCAAGATAATTCTCAAGATTGTTCTCATCGACTGTCAAATTACCAAGCTCAGGTTGCATTAAAATTTCTTTCACGACTTTTCTTGAAAGCTTGGATATTTCTCGATCTAAGTTACGCACTCCTGCTTCGCGCGTGTAATAGCGAATAATACCTAAAATAGCATCACGGGTTACTGTGAGCTCACCCTCATTGAGACCGTTGTCATGAATTTGCTTTGGCAGAAGATAACGCTCAGCAATATTCAATTTTTCATCTTCGGTGTAACCAGCAAGCCTGATCACTTCCATACGATCAAGTAAGGGGGGTGGAATATTTAACGAATTTGCCGTTGCGACAAACATCACATCTGACAAATCATAATCGACTTCTAAGTAGTGATCGTTAAAGGTGTTATTTTGCTCTGGATCAAGCACTTCCAAAAGCGCCGCCGCTGGATCGCCACGAAAATCCATCGCCATCTTATCGATCTCATCCAATAAGAACAGCGGATTCCGTACCCCTGATTTGGCTAATTTTTGTAATATTTTACCCGGCATCGCGCCAATGTAAGTTCTACGATGACCGCGAATCTCAGCTTCATCTCTCACGCCACCTAGTGACATTCTTACAAAAGTGCGTTGCGTTGCTCTGGCTATTGACTTACCCAGAGACGTTTTACCCACACCAGGAGGCCCAACTAAACAAAGTATAGGACCTTTAAGTTTTTTAACACGCTTTTGAACAGCTAAGTATTCAACGATGCGCTCTTTGACTTTTTCTAAGCCATAATGATCTTCTTCCAAAACGGCTTCAGCTGCTGGCAAATCAAGACGTAATTTTGTTTTTTTCTTCCAAGGCACTTGCAGCATCCAGTCGATGTAATTGCGTGAGACTGTTGCTTCCGCTGACATCGGTGCCATCATTTTTAACTTCTTCAATTCAGCAGTGGCTTTATTAAAAGCCTCTTGCGACATGCCCGCTTTCTCAATTTTATCTTTTAACTCTTCATGCTCGCTTGCTTCATGTCCCAATTCTTCTTGGATAGCTTTCATTTGCTCATTGAGATAATACTCTCTTTGACTCTTTTCCATTTGCCTTTTAACATTCGAACGAATGCGCTGTTCAACCTGAAGCAAATCAATTTCAGATTCCATCAACGCCATGAGTCTTTCAAGACGTTCTCTTAATGAGGTGATCTCCAGCACATTTTGCTTTTCATTTATTTTCAAAGACATATGAGCCGCAATCGTGTCAGCTAATCTGCCTGGATCTTCTATGCTGGAAACTGATGTGACAATTTCTGGTGGGATCTTTTTATTTAACTTAACATATTTCTCAAATTGGTTAAGCAAGGTTCTAACCAAAACTTCAGCTTCTTCTTCGCGCAAGGGCGCATCTTCAACAAAATCCACATTCGCTAAAAAGTAAGGATCTGTGTGAACATAATCAACAACACGTCCACGTCGAATACCTTCTACCAAAACTTTGACTGTCCCATCAGGCAGTTTTAGTAATTGTAAAATAGTGGAAATTGAACCCAAAGAGTAGATGTCACTGACTGAAGGATTATCTTCAGTAGCCTCTCTTTGTGCCATAAGAAGAATTTGTTTTTCTCCTTGGGCCATTGCAGCATCAAGCGCTTTAATAGACTTATCGCGCCCAACAAACAGAGGAATGACCATGTGGGGATACACAACAACATCGCGCAGTGGTAGCACGGGCATTGCTACCACACTTTTTGATGGCGAAGACTCGTCTTTCTCTTGGTCCATATGCCTTCCTTAAGGGTTAAGATTCTCTCTTTTCTTGTGCAAGCAACGGCTTTTCCGGATTTTCGTATATCATCAACGGTCCAGATTCACCATTGATAAAGCCTTCATCGATGACCACTTTGCTGACGTTCTCCATCGAAGGCAAGTCATACATAGTATCTAATAAAACTTGTTCTAGAATGGATCTCAAACCTCTGGCACCTGTTTTTCTTTCCAAAGCTTTCTTTGCGATGGCACGTAGTGCTTCTTTTCGAAACTCTAAAGAGACACCTTCCATTTCAAAGAGCTTAAAATATTGTTTGGTCAGTGCATTTTTGGGCTCTGTCAAGATAGAAACCAATGCGTCTTCATCAAGCTCTTCCAAGGTAGCAACGACCGGCAAACGACCAACAAATTCTGGAATAAGACCATACTTGATTAAATCCTCTGGCTCAGCCAGAGCTATTGCATCACTCAGTGCTTTTTTATCTTTCTTACTCCTGACTTGTGCATTGAACCCAATGCCACTTTTGTCAGATCTATCCATAATCACTTTTTCAAGACCAGCAAATGCACCACCACAAATAAAGAGAATGTTCGTGGTATCCACTTGTAAGAATTCTTGTTGAGGATGCTTACGACCGCCCTGAGGAGGTACAGAAGCAACCGTACCTTCGATTAATTTTAATAAGGCTTGTTGGACACCTTCACCTGAAACATCACGAGTAATAGATGGATTTTCAGACTTTCTGGAAATTTTATCTATTTCGTCAATGTAAACGATACCGGTTTGTGCTTTCTCAACATCATAGTCACATTTCTGTAATAACTTTTGAATGATGTTTTCAACATCTTCACCGACGTAACCCGCTTCTGTGAGCGTAGTTGCATCGGCAATAGTGAACGGTACATCTAACAAACGAGCCAACGTTTCTGCAAGTAATGTTTTACCACAACCCGTTGGGCCTATGAGCAAAATGTTACTTTTACCTAATTCAATTTCATCATTTTTAGTCGCATTCTGTAAGCGCTTATAATGATTATAAACTGCGACCGATAAAATACGCTTGGCACGTTTCTGACCAATCACATAATCGTCGAGAATTTTATTAATTTCATGCGGTGTAGGAAGCTGTGAAGATTGGCTAGGAGAACTACTCTCTTCAATTTCTTCTCTAATTATGTCATTGCATAGCTCAACGCACTCATCGCAGATAAAAACAGAAGGGCCTGCAATTAACTTACGAACTTCATGCTGACTCTTACCGCAAAATGAACAGTAGAGTAGCTTGCTATTATCATCTCCGCGACCACCGTGATGATTACTCATTTGGCCCACCTCAAACTCATTGTTGTTTCACTTTATTATATGGGGTCATTACATCCAGGTTTCAACCTACTCTAAATAATTTAAAATCATAGCGACTTTTACTTTGAGCGAACTGACTTTTTAGGGTGATATACACCTAAAAAGTCAATTTTGTTGTCCCCTTGATTTATCTTTATCGCTTTTCGATGACAGAATCAATTAATCCGTAATTGGACGCTTCAACAGAGTTCATAAAAGTATCTCTATCTGTGTCGCGTGCAACTACATCGAGAGGTTGCCCTGTATGATTGGATATAATTTCATTGAGACGTTGTTTTGTCTTGATTATTTCTCTAGCTTGTATTTCTATATCGCTAGCTTGGCCTTGTGCGCCCCCATGAGGCTGATGGATCATGATTCTAGAGTTAGGTAGAGCGTGTCTTTTACCTTTAGCACCACCAGTTAAAATCACGGCCCCCATGCTAGCAGCCATACCAACACAAAGTGTGCTGACATCTGGCTTAATAAACTGCATCGTGTCGTAAATTGCCATTCCTGATGAAACTGAACCGCCAGGAGAGTTGATATAAATAAAAATATCTTTATCTGGATTTTCGGATTCAAGAAATAGCAACTGTGCAACAATCAGATTAGCCATGTAATCTTCAACTGGACCCACTAAAAATATTACTCGCTCTTTAAGTAAGCGAGAATAAATATCATATGCTCGTTCACCACGTGCTGACTGTTCAATAACCATTGGAACGCCCAAGCCATAGGTCGGTGCGAGTATTCTGTCGGCCATCCTTATCTCCTTTTTACAAAACTGCTGTTAAGCAGTTTCCTTTTCCTCAGTTGGATTCATAACCTCATCAAAGGTTGCTTTTTTATCATTTACTTTAGCAGCCTTTAGAATGGCATCAACTGCTTCATCCAACAAGACTATTCTTTCAACGCTATAAAGCAGATCATTGCTACCATAATAGGCTTCAATTATCTCAGCTGGCTTAGCAAATTTAGATGCGATTTTTTCAATTTCAGATCTCACACGCTGCGGATCTGCCTTGAGGCTGTTCTTCGAAATCACTTCGTTAAGCAACAAACCCAGTTCAACTCGTTTACGAGCAGAGCTCTCAATTTCTGGAGAATGGATTACTTCTTTAGGAATCTTTGTATTACGGCGAGTTCTAACCAGTTCACGGTAGATAGCTTCTTTTTCTTGTTCTATCAAAGCTTGTGGTAGCTCGATAGGATTTTTTTCAAGTAATTTCTCAAGAACTGCTTCTTTAACTTCATCTCGTAATGCACGCTCAAGCTCTGTTTGCATTCTTTCGCGTACTTTGGATTCAAGGCTCGCCTTATCGGTTTCTTCTAAGCCTAATTTTTTAGCAAGTTCTACATCATCCAATTCTTGCTTTTCTTCAATGTTATGCAAAGTGATCCACAATGTGACTGCCTTGCCCGCCGCAGGCTTATCAGCCCAATCATCTGGGTAGGTTAGTTCAACTTTAACTTCTTCACCTACTTTCTTACCGATCAGCGCTTCACTTAAGCCAGGCAATACGCCCTGCGCGCCAATGACCATTTGCACATTTTTTTGATCTTCTTTGCTCGCGCCTTCTTCTGCGATTATGCGTGCAAAATCAACGGTTAATTTGTCACCATTCTTAGCAGCACGATCTACTTTAGACCAATTCGCTAATTGGTCTTGTAGTTTCTTGACCATGGCAGCAACATCTTGGTCGGAAATTTCTACCGTGCGCTTATCGATTTCAACTGTTGAAAAATCTGCTAACGTAATTTGTGGGAACACTTCAAAAGAAGCCACAAACTCTAAATTTTTATTTGATTCATTCTTGAGTTCAGCAATGTTAATTTCTTCAATTTTAGGTGTGCCAGCAGGTTGCAATTGCTGTTCTTGAACGGCTTCACCTAATGATTGTCGGATAAGTTCGTTGATTACTTCTAATCTGACAGACTCACCAAATTTTTGTTGCAATACACTGGGTGGAACTTTGCCAGGTCGAAACCCTTTTAAATGAGCTTCTTTTTGCAACTTAGTCATTTTGGCTTTAATTTGCTCTGCCAATTGCTTGTTAGGAACACTTATTTTTATTCTTCTGCCTAAGGTGCTGGTGTTCTCAACTGACACTTCCATGACGTTACCCTCTTCAATCATATTTTCAGTGAAATAAATGGTGCGAAAGGAGAGACTCGAACTCTCACGGGTTGCCCCGCTGGTACCTAAAACCAGTGCGTCTACCAATTCCGCCACTTTCGCAAAACTCTGGTGTGTTATTAATGGTGGGCCGTGTAGGGATCGAACCTACGACCCGCTGATTAAGAGTCAGCTGCTCTACCAACTGAGCTAACGGCCCATCAAACACTTCC
>CAZSGE010000007.1:13511-93529 GCA_964606325.1 Uncultured Candidatus Berkiella sp. | reverse complement strand
GAAATTAATCTTTTATCTCCGTTTGTTGAAGATGTGCTTTATCCTTCAATGGAAGATTTCCAAATTGATATCCTGATAGTCGAAGGTCCTGCGGCAAGAAGTATAAAATTAGATATTCCACCTTTTACATTGATTGGAGCAACCACAAGGGCCGGGATGTTAACCTCCCCTTTACGCGACAGATTTGGCATTGTGCTGCGATTGGAATTTTACACGGTGGATGAGCTGAAAAAAATTGTGATGCGATCAGCAAAGGTGCTTAATATTCCGATGAGATTAGATGGTGCGCATGAAATTGCCAGTCGCTCAAGAGGCACACCCAGAATCGCTAATCGTTTATTACGCCGGGTCAGAGATGTGGCCACAGTGCGTGGTGATGGCGTGGTGACTTTGGCTCTGGCCAAAGAAGCTTTGGCCTTGCTTGAAGTGGATACCCAAGGTTTTGATATTTTGGATAGAAAGCTCTTGATGTGTGCGATTGAGAAATTTGGGGGTGGGCCCGTTGGTATCGACAGTTTGGCCGCAGCCCTGGGTGAGGCCAAAGATACCATTGAGGATGTGATTGAACCTTACCTTATTCAGCAAGGGTTTATGACCAGAACTCCAAGAGGTCGGATCGTCACAGAGCAAACCTATAGGCACTTTGGCATCAAGGCACCAAATTAAATTTTGGCTGTAGGGGCAGACCTTGTATCTGCCAACAGACACACGACATTTAAAGAGGTTTAATTTGACCCATTATTATCCCGTACAAATATTTTACGAAGACACCGATGCTGCCGGTATTGTTTATCATGCTAACTATATTAAATACTTAGAAAGAGCCAGAACAACGTTATTGCAGCAAAAAGGATTGAGTTTGCCAGCTTTAATTGATACCTTTGGCATACAGTTTGTCGTACGAGCCGTCAACATAACTTTTGAAAAACCTGCAAAACTACAACAAAATATAATTGTATCCACTGACTTAGTTAAGCAAGGCAGAGCAAGCCTGACTTTCAAGCAGAATATCTATTTTGATCCGAGTGATATGGATACTATGATATGTTCAGGTGAAGTGGTTGTGGTGTGCGTCAATCAGCAATTTAAACCATGTGCGATACCCTTAGAGGTTATCAAGGAGTTAAAAGAGTGAACACTGACTTATCTTTGGTGAGTTTATTCACAGATGCCAGCGTATTAGTGCAAATCGTGATGCTAATTTTGATGATACTGTCAGTTTTATCTTGGACGCTGATCTTTCAGCGTGGCTATGCTTTGCGTCAAGCACAACAATCTTTTGAAGAATTCCAAGAAAGATTCCACCTCAGTGCGGATCTCAACCGTTTGTATGATTATCTTGCTCAAAAGCGCAATCAAGGCTTTGGGATTGAACAAGTTTTTCGTCAAGGCTTTAGAGAATTTGTGCGTTTATATAAACAAGAAGCACCCGCAGAAGCGGTGATGGAAGGCACCGAACGTGCTATGCGTGTTGCACTGGCAAAACAAGAAGATGAATTAGAGCAATCCTTACCCTTTTTAGCCACCGTTGGTTCCATCAGCGTATATATCGGATTATTTGGAACTGTGTGGGGCATCATGACCGCTTTTCGTGGTCTAGGTAGCACACAGCAGGCGACGCTAGCCATGGTTGCGCCAGGTATATCTGAAGCACTCGTTGCAACGGCATTAGGCTTGTTTGCTGCTATTCCCGCCGTTTTTGCGTATAACCGTTTCTTTACGCATGTGGATAAGTTGATTCGCGCTTATGACAATTTAGCTGAAGAATTTTCAAGTGCTTTGCATCGTCGCTTGCATAGTCAATCATGGCAAGAGCCAGAAACAGAAGCGCGTCCCAATTTTGACGTTCCGAAATAAGTAGGCAAACACATGCTCAAGAAACGTCGACCTAAAAAGCTCGTAGCAGAAATTAATGTTGTGCCCTACATCGACGTGATGTTGGTGTTATTGGTTATTTTCATTGTGACAGCGCCCTTGCTACAACAAGGCGTTGCGGTTGATTTGCCTCAGGCCAGTGCCAAGGCGCTCCCACCCTCTGAAAAAGAACCTATCATTGTGAGCGTGGATAAAAGCGGAAACTACTATTTGAATATTGCCGATTCACCCCAATCGCCCATGTCCAAAGAACCGCTTTGTACACGTGTTGAAGCAGAGCTTAAACAACATCCGCAACGAAAAGTGTTGGTCAAAGCAGACGGTGGTGTGCCTTATGCAAAAGTAATTGGTGCCATGGTTATTTTGCAACAAGCAGGGGCCGAGGGTATTGGTCTTGTCACGCAAGATGATCCGCCGCAAACCAAGACCGCTAAAATTGCGCAATCGAGCACCAAAGCATGAAACGCGCAAGAAGTCGCTCTGAAAAGATATCTTTGGCTGTATCCATCTCTTTTCATGTGATGATTGTGTTGCTGTTGACGCTTAGTTTTGAGCAAACCATCCATATATCTGCGCCGCCAACGCCCGATAATAAGCCTATCATTGACGCGGTGATGGTCAGCAAAAAAACCTTACAAAGCGAAATTAAACGACTTGAAAAAAATGAAAATGATAAACGCGAAGAAGAAAAGCGCGTTAAAGAGTTAGCACAAAAAGAAAAACAAGAAAAAATAGAAAAGATTGAAAAACAAAAACGTGAAAAAGAAGAAGCGATTGCCCTGAAAAAAGAAATCGCATTGAAAAAAGAAGCGGAAATTAAAAAATTAGCCAAAGAGAAAGAAGAGGCTATTAAGAAAAAAGAAAAGGAAAAAGAAGAAAAGTTAGCCAAAAAGAAAAAGGAAGAGGAAGAAATAAAGAAGGCCGAGCTAGAAAAGAAAGTCCTTGAAGAAAAACGTTTGGCTGAGCTTAAAGAAAAAGAATTACAACAAAAAGCGGATCAAAAACAAGAGCAAGAAAAGCAAGCGCCTGCCGCCAATCCACGTGCGTTGCAAAATGAAATTACGCGTCATGCTTTATTAATTAGAAACAAGATTAATCAAAATTGGCGCCAGCCTATTGGTTTTGATTACGATGGATTCAAATGCAAAATATTAGTTAAGTTATTACCCACAGGCGAAGTGGTTGGTGCCACCGTTATTGAAGGTAGCGGCAGCGTGGAATTTGATCGCTCAAGCGAGGTTGCTGTTAAAAAAGCGTCTCCTTTGCCGATGCCTCAAGATGACAACATTGCCAAATCATTTCGCGAATTTACCTTTACATTCCAACCGGGGGCCGCGTGAGTTTTTTACCAACACTTAAAAAAGTAATATTAGGATCACTATTTTTTGTGGCCTTAAATGCGCAGGCTCGTTTGAATATCGACATTACCGAAGGGGAAGCCGCCGGGATCCCGATTGCGGTAACAACCAGCATTCAAGAAACCTCAGCCAGAAATGGGGTGGGCAGCTCTTTTGAAGAAATTGCCAGTGTTGTTCGTAACGATTTAAAAATGTGTGGACGCTTCTCACCACTTTACCCTGAACAATTTCCCAATATTCGCTCAACGCAACAAGAGTTGGATGTGAGCACATGGCAAACGATTGGCGCTGAGAATCTTGTGGTGGGCACCGTAACGCCACAAGGCAACGATTTTTACACCGTTACTTTTAAACTGCTAGATGTCTACAACGTGCCAAGCCAGGGTGAAAAGCAACTCAACAATGGTGAGTTATTGGTTAAAAATGGTAATGTGTTAATTGAAAAATCCTTCTCAGGCATTCGCCGCCAAGATTTTCGTGCTTTAGCGCATCATGTCAGCGATATCATTTATGAAAAATTAACCGGTATTCGAGGCGCTTTTTCAACCCGCATTGCCTATGTGATGGTTGTTAAAACGATGGATGGCAACCGCTATAGTTTGGAAGTGGCAGATGCAGATGGATTTAACCCAGTCAGTTTAGTGAAATCTAAACAACCGATTATGTCACCTTCTTGGTCAAAAGATGGTAAGCGCCTAGCTTTCGTTTCGTTTGAAAAAAACCGTGCTGAAATTTATATTATTGACGTGGCAACAGGTGAACGTAGATTGCTATCTCATTTTGCCGGCATTAATGGTGCGCCCGCGTGGTCACCAGATGGTCAAAAATTGGCTTTGGTTTTATCTAAAACAGGTACGCCTAAGCTCTACATGATGAACATCGCCACCAAAGAACTAACTCAGATAACTGATGGATATTCGATTGATACGGAGCCAGCTTGGTCTGCAGATGGCCGATCTTTATTTTTTACTTCTAATCGTGGTGGTAAACCGCAGATATATCGGTTAGATTTAGCTTCCAGAAAAATCGACAGAGTCACATTCATTGGTAACTATAATGCCAGACCGATGTTAACACCGGATGGTAAATATTTAGTAATGATGCATCGAGAAGATAAAGGTGATCAGTTTCATATTGCGAGTTTAGAATTGGTGTCAGGGCAGGTTACAGTTCTGACTCATGCTCGGTTAGATGAATCTCCCACCTTGTCTCCTAACGGGGCTATGGTACTCTATGGCACGCAAGATGGCGATCGCCAGATTCTGGGGTTAGTGACCCTTGATGGTCGGGGGCAATTGCGCCTACCAGCGCGTGAAGGTAGTGTTCAAGAACCAGCATGGTCACCGTTTCTCTCTTGAGATAAGATACTGGTTTACATAAATTTATAATTAGGTAAGGAGTCAAACATGCAAATTCGGGGGTTGCGTCATTTAGCAGTAGGTGTCGTACTATGTTTAGGTGTTGTAGGTTGTTCACACAATGCTAAGCACGGCGGCAAGAACGGAGCATACGGCGCAAGTGCAAATGGTGCTGGTGAAGGCGCTGGTTTTGCAAGCGATGATGCTGCGCGCGACATGATGGCTAAGCGTAAAATCTATTTTGATTACGACAGATCAGAAATTCGTCAAGGCGATTATGAAGTTGTTTATGCTCATGCTGAGTATTTAAAACAAAATCCTAACCGTCGCATTCGTGTAGAAGGCCATACCGATGAAAACGGTAGCCGTGAATACAACGTGGCACTTGGTGAAAGACGTTCACGTTCAGTAGCTGATGCATTAATGTCACAAGGCGTTTCAGGTAACCAAGTTGCAACCGTTAGCTTTGGTAAAGAAAAGCCAGATTCATTAGGTCATTCAGCTGAAGATAAAGCGCTAAATCGTCGCGCTGTTATCGTATACGAGGAATAAGATGCTAAAAACCCGAGCAACAAACTCTAGGGTTAAAGCATTCCTAGCCATGCTATCTCTGTGTCATGCAGGGATAGCGTGCGCGCTTGCTGATGTAGAGTCTCGTTCGAACTCTCAACAATCTTCTTTTCAGAGCAATATGAGTGGTGAAAATCCTTCTCTCAATATGTTGCAAAGAATTGAGTATTTGCAAAGAGAGATGCAAGAGTTACGTGGTAAGGTTGAAGAACAAGCCTACCAAATGCAGCAAATGCAAGAACAAAACAAAAAGCTTTATATGGATTTAGACAAACGTGTTAGCGCGACCAAAGCTGCAACACCCTCTGTCTCTAGCCAAGATCCTGCGGCACAACAAGCCTTAGATTTAAATGCCGCAAGTCAATTTGTCAGTGACGAACCTGATCCCACGATTGCTTCTGCACCGATGGCTGCTGCTGTTAATGCGCAAGCAACGCCTGTCAACGATGAAAAGGCCTATCAAGCGGCTTATCGTTTAGTACAAAACCGAGATTTTGATGGGGCGCTTAAAGCGTTCAACAATATGCTAACGCAAAATCCCCAAGGCAAATACGCGCCTAATGCGCAGTATTGGTTAGGTGAAATTCATTTAACCAAAGGTAACCTTGAAAAGGCGGCCGAAGCTTTCAATATGGTTTATAGCCAAAATCCTAAGCATCCCAAAGCGGCAGATTCATTGCTAAAATTGGGCTATGTAGAATATAACAAGGGCCAATGGAAGCGCTCTGTAGAGATCTTAAATCAGGTCAAATCACAATTCCCCGGCACCACCTCTGCACAGCTTGCAGATTCACGCTTGCAAAGAATGCAGCATGAAGGCCATATCTAATCATATTTTTGCCAGTTAGTTGACACCGTTTTGGCGCCATGTTACCTTGTCGGTCAATTTGTGCGTTTTGTCAGTTTTCAAAGTGGTGAATTATGTCTCAAACAGGCCCAGAAGCAGGAAATGCAGCAGTAGCCCCAAAAAACTCTGCTCAGCTCAAAAAATATCTACGTGATAAGCAAAAGCGCGAGAAATTTCAATTCATCTCTAATGCGATTGCCACTGTTTTAGGAAGTAATTTTTATGGTCTGGTCTTTGCTATGTTGCCATTTACCTTGGCCTATTTTGGCTCCTCAGCCATTGGGGGAATGGCGGGGCAGCTGACCGTGGGTTTTGTCTCCCACGCGTTTAAAATGATGATGCCGTTCTCTTTTTTGGTGCCTTATTCCAACTTTATCTTGTTGGGAGCCATAGGGTCGATTACAGCGGCCAATCTTATTTATGCTTATCGTACAGGCACCCATGGCTTTGAGATGCCAACTACAGGCTCAATGGTGCGATCCGCTGCTCATGCCGCACCTTGGGTAACCTTTTTTGCCGGATTATATCTAGGCTTCACCCCAATAGCGGCTTTTAAAGCGACATGGCTAGTAGGGGGGCTGAGTAGCTTGGGTTTATGTACGGAAGTACTCGTGGGCATGTATGCTAAACTCAAAATGCAAGAGGCCGAAGATGCTGCCTTGCTGCAAGAGGAACTGCCTGAACAGCCAAAGGATCCTAAGACTAAAGACAACCATAAAATGCCATCTCAGCGTTTTGATGGCACAGAGCCAAAACTAACTGATCGGTTACCCTCAGAGGCAGTAGTCCAGCAATATAACAGGGCGCAAGCTAATGCTGACAATCTGGCTCAAAGATCAAAGAAAGCAAAAGAAACTCAAGAAAATGCGCCAAGTAAGCCGCGAAAAGTCACCAAGAAAAAATAAGTCTCATCGTGTGCTTAAAATTCAAGTGTAAAGAGTGCGTTCTAATTCTTTGAACTTTCGAAAGTTTAGGGTATGATAGCGCCCTTATGTTTGGGTCGTTAGCTCAGTCGGTAGAGCAGTAGACTTTTAATCTATTGGTCGATGGTTCGAATCCATCACGACCCACCACTAGAATTTGTTAGCTCGCTAAAAGCGAGCATTACAAATTCTTATACCCTTTGAATTTTTTTAGGCGTAGTAGGCCTGCTAAGATCTTCTGCCTTTCTGGTTAGTTTCTAAATTTAAATTCCTTTGATTACAAAATTCTCATCTTGCATCACTGTGTAGATTAATTTTTAATTTTTCTAACTATAAATGTAATGATTTTTCGGCGAGCGAAGCGAGCAAATTGCCCACTTTGTTAAGGGGGCGGCTTGCGCAGCAAGCGGGGGATTTATCTGAGGCTGAGATTGGATAATTGTTCATGAAGCCATATCGAAGCAGTGTTGCTCGAATGACAAACCTAAATCAGCACTCATACAAAAGATAAATCCCCCTGCTTAACTTCGTTAAGCGACCCCCTTTACAAAGTGGGTACAATTGGTTCGCTTCGCTCACCTTTTATGAAAATCCAGATTTTTATTTTTAATCCTTTCTAACTAACATGCCCCGTAGTACAAAATCTTCATTTGCGCAAAAATTTTTTTCTATTTTACTTGTGTATCTTCCCCCTTCATTGGTAGTCTATCCCCAATGCAAGTATTGAATTTGTTCATTTTCTTACAAAAGAGCAGCTTGGTTTAGACATAACCAAAGGGAAGCTCCAGGGACAAGATTTCGATTATTTAGGACTAATAAGGACTCATCCATGAAAAAAGCATTTAAAGTTACATTTGGAGCACTGTTAGCGGTCAGCATGGCTGCACCAATTGCAGCTGTTGCGCATGATCCTATCGCGAATCATGTTGCTGTTTGGGGCGATCTCACCTACATGAGACCAAGCAACAATGGCTTGAGCGTGGGTGATTATGCTTTAGTACCCTACTCAACACTTGCAGATGGTGCCCACAATCATTACTTTTTAGAACCAGAAAATGAATTTGATTTTGCACTAGGCGTGAGCTATCGCTTACCACACTCCCACAATCGCGTTTTCTTTAGCTACGATCACTTCAGCAACGATATTGATCGCCAAGGCGATGTAAATATTAGGAACATTGGTATTTCGCCTAGCGTTACTGTCGGCCCAAACATCGAATTGCAACCCACCCAAGGTGTTACTGAATATGATGTGAAATCCCATGAATATCGTTTAGGCTTAGTCCACGATTTACATTTAGGCGATCGTTTCTGCTTAGATTTATTAGCGTTCTTGGAATACGACAGATTAAAACAAAACTTTAATGAAAGTATTTCTCGAAACAATAATGATAACTTTAGAACCAGAGAAACCGAAAACAAGGTTACCGGTTTTGGTCCAGGTGTGGGCTTTATGTCACACTGGTATGCGCGTAATCCGCACTGGCAATTATTTGCAGGCGCAAATACCACCTTACTCAAAGTGGAAAATGAGTTTACCCAAATTTTTAGAATAATTAATAGTACTAATGCTGCACAAGTCGGTCAGGGCTATGATTATCAACCTGAAGACAGTGATTCAATTGTTGGTAAATTAGATATTGAATTTGGTATAAACTACAATTGCTCCTTCAGACATGAATTGCATGGTATGAAGTGGGATGTGGCGCTTGGTATGAAATACATGAACATGTTTAATGTGTTCAAGAATGGTAATACCGCCTTCCAAGTTAATGGCGGTGGATCAACAATACCACAATTTACAGCCGCTCCTTACCTTGGTGCGGCACAAGATTGGGGCAAATATGGTCCATTCTTACGCTTCAAACTTGGCGGCAACCATTCTTAATTGAACGGTTAAGTCAGAATAAGAAAGGGAGGGCTTATGCCCCCCTTTTTTTTTGCCTATAATTCTTTCAAATGTCGCGTAGCGACAAATTATCTTCCCTTGTAAAGGGAAGAGGCGTGCTTTGCACGCAGAGATGGATTCTATCAAGATAAAATCTCTCTTGACGCCAGAGCGTCCTCTCTCCTTCGCGTCCCCGATCCTTCAGGGGATACAAGGAGAGAACTCTTGTTGCTTACGCAACTTTAAAGAATTCACCCTCTAAAAGCTAACTGACTAACAGTTTTATTGTTGTAATCTTTTTGCTGCCTAACTTTGCCGGTCTTCAAATCCTGTACTAGCCTATCTTTAATGCATTTTTAATTGGTCCATTTTCTTACATGAGTTGGTAATTAAAAATTGTTGTATTTTTAGTTGTTGAGCTGATAAATCGTCTACTAATTTCAAAAATAGGTAGGCAGTAAGCAAAAAAGATTTCGTTTAATGTTTAGAACTTCAATAAGGATTGATCCATGAAGAAAGTACTCAAGGTTACATTTGGAGCGGTGTTAGCAGTGAGTATGGCTGCACCCATGATTGCGAGCGCGCACGTTCATGAAATTTGGAACGGCATTGCGGTGTGGGGCGATGCAACCTACATGCGCCAAAGCAATAATGGTTTAAGCGTTGGCGATTACACATTAGCAACTACGCCACCTGCAACTTTTGATGGCGCGCACAATCATTTCTTTGTTGATCCTGATTATGAATTTGATTGGGCCTTGGGTGTGAGCTATCGCTTGCCACATACCCATACCAAATTATTTATGAGCTATGATCATTTTCAAAATGATGTAGACAGACAAGGTGATTTTGGCATTCGTGCGCTTGGTTTAGCACCAGGTGCTTTCACTTTTGCTGCAACAGAGCTTGATACCAATGCGCATGAGTTTAGAGTGGGCGCGGTGCATGATCTACACTTTGGTGATCATTTTTGCTTAGATTTTAAAGCATTTTTGGAATACTCTCGTGTTACACAAACTCTCAATGAAACGGTTCAACAGTCTGGTGTTGTTCGTTTTGAATCGACAGAAAATTTGATCAAAGGCTTTGGTCCTGGTGTGGGCTTTGTGAGCCGTTGGTATTCCCATAACCCAACCTGGCATATTTTTGCAGGTGCCAACACCACGTTATTAAAAGTTGAAAATGAGTACGGTCAAACATTAGGTGAACTTGTTGGCCCATTAGCAGGAAGTGGTTATGATTATCAACCACATGAAACCGATTCTGTTGTAGGAAAACTAGATATAGAATTTGGTATCAATTGGGGTTGCAAATTCAGACACGAACTTCGTGGTGCAGCATGGGATGTGGCCTTGGGTATGAAATACATGAACATGATAAATGTGTTCAAGAATGGCAATACCGCATATCAAGTTAATGATGGTTTCAATGCACAACCTTTAGCAGACAATGCTCCTTACCTTGGCGCAGCACAAGATTGGGGTAAATACGGCCCATTCTTACGCGTTAAGATTGGCGGTGCTAACTCTTAAGAATTGATACACCTCGACTGATGTTTTAGGGAGCCTCTTGGCTCCCTTTTTTTATTTTTGCGGCGCATTTTGCTTTTATACTGCGTTATCTGCGCTTGCTCATGTCAGTCATGTACTGTGATGTAAACTCCTGACAATTCGCAAGCTTGATGCCTTGTCTGAAATCAAACTGCTTGCAAAAATTTTTTGCTTCCCAGATTGCTTTGATGCTGCGTTGTCTGCGTTTTTTCGCACGAGTCATGTACTGAGAGTACACTCCTCGCGCTTAAAAACTAGGCGACTTGTCTGAAAGCAATCTGCTTCGCAAAAATAATTTCACCTCGTCCGAATTCCCGCGGCGAAGACCGCGGGATCCATCTGCATTTTAAAAGTGGACCCCGCTGTCAAGCAGCGGGGATGCGGAAAAAGCGCCGAATTCCCGCGGCTTGATTATATCTCTGTTACCTATGATCCCGGCCCTACATATTCGCTTTGCTCATTGAAGAAAAAAGACTAAATCAACCCACACAAAATCTGTGTTCTAATCGTTTCCATCTTTTTGATTCTAAAATTAGAATAATTATGCTGATTTTCGCTTTTCATCGGTGGATTTTTTCTGTTTAGTTTTAGTACTTTCATGCGCATGTTGGACTTTAGTATTAAAGCTTTCATCAAGTGCCTGGCAAATATAATCATTAATACTTTTATCTGCTGATTTAGCTGCAAGCCATGCTTTTCTATGTCTGGCTTCTCCAATCCGAACATTTAAACTTCCTTTGAAAGGTTGTTCTGGTTCAATTTTCTTTTGATGGCAAAAAGCTAAGTAATCATTTACAGCTTCATGGAATGCTTTGACTAAACCACCAGCATCTTTTGCTTCAAAAGTGATCACTGCTCGAATAAATTCAACCTTTCCGTAAAGCAAATTGTTTTCAGTATCGATATTGACTGAACCATAATAATTTTTATATTGCATAAATTGAGTGCTTTTCATAAAAAACCCTCTTCTTCCAAATATTCTTTAATGTATTTAATCTGATACTCTTTCAAAATTTTTCCAGGATGTGGTTTATGTAATAAAATGGGAGGATAACCCGCTTTATAGAATCTGGCTCTTGAACCACTGGTTTTTCCCATTTGCATCTCTTCAAAGCCGAAAAGTTTCAATAAGGAAGAAAGCTCCGACCAAGAAAAATCTTTAGGAAGACTAGTAAACCGCTCAACCAACTTAAGCGTCTTACTCATAGTATAAACCCACTCACTACAATTGCAACTAAAATTAGTCGCAAGATCAAATTCTAAGATAATTGGTATTTAATATCAAGATGTTCAAGAGGGGGTAATACGGTCATATCCGTAGTCTAGCTACGGTTTTGACAGGTGTAAAAAGCAAAATGGTACAAAAAGCGTGTACGCTCTCTCTTTCTAAATCAACCCACACAATATCTGCGTTCTAATCGTTTCCATCTTTTTCATCATAAAATGCACATTATGATGCGTTGCTAAGCTTGCCGCAGAGGGCTCATTCGCTTTAAACATATGATGCAAATAAGCGCGAGTGTAATGTGTGCAGGTTTGACAGGTGCAGCCTTCTTCTAGCGGTTCAAATTCGCGTGAGTGTGCTTGGCGAATTAATTTCAAAGGGCCATTGCGAGTGAAAATCATGCCATGGCGTGCCGCTTTGGTAGGGTAGGAACTATCAAAAGTATCAATGCCGTATTGAATACAATTATCAATTGAAGCGACATCACCAATGCCTAATAAATGCACTGGCGCCTCTGGCGGTAAATGACAGGTTGTACCCTCTACCGTTTTATAAAGCTCTTGATGATCCGATCCCAATGAGCCACCAATCGCGAAACCATCAAAGGCCTCGTTAGATAAAATAGCGCAACTTTTTTCGCGCAACGCTAAATCCGAACCACCATGTACCACGGCATACATCGCTTGGTTTTGGCGGTTTTTTAAATGCTCATGCAGGGAGCGGCATTCCCAACGATGCGTTCTATCAAAGGAGGCTTTTAACTTGATTTCATCCACGTGAAAGGGCAGTAGTTCATCAAGCGGAATAATAATATCGCTGCCTAAATCTTTTTGTGCCAACACCGTGGTTTCCGGGGAAAGCAAGATTTTGGTCCCATCTTTATATGAGCGAAAAATAACGCCTTCTTCACTGACTTTAACCACGCTGGTGGCGTGCTTCTTGCCGCCTTGTCCTTTAAGCTCGCGATTTTGTTCTGTGGCCACTTGTGAATACGCTAAGCTAAACACTTGAAAGCCGCCAGAATCGGTAATAATCGGCTGATGGCGGTTAATAAATCGATGCAAACCACCGGCTTCTTTAA
Source organism: Uncultured Candidatus Berkiella sp. (assembly GCA_964606325.1). Lineage (GTDB taxonomy): Bacteria > Pseudomonadota > Gammaproteobacteria > Berkiellales > Berkiellaceae > Berkiella. The sequence goes on along the minus strand of CAZSGE010000007.1, from coordinate 80,854 downwards.
TCAATTTTGTGCCTGGTTGCACCATCAAATGATAAGTATTGCAAAACATTAATTGCACATTGAGTGCTTGGTGATCGTGATTGTGTAAGGTTTTTAACGATCCATTAGTGCCCACCGCCACAAAATTTGGCGTTTCTATCACACCATGTGGGGTATGTATTTTGCCCACGCGCGCGCGCGATTTTTTGGATTGATAAAGTAATTCAAACGTAAATTGTGAGGAAACAACAGGTGATGTAATCATCGACTTAACAAACGCCTTGTAACAAAAGACCAAGGAATGGTATTGGCAATGGCCAAGAGCTTAATCAAATAGCTTACCACGATAATTTCACCAATCGCTGCCACGACGCCATATAACCCAAGAAAACTAAACAAAATAGTATCTAGCAATTGGCTGATACTCATGGTGAAGGCGCTGATAAAAATCATGGAAATGCGTGGATATTTTTGGCGTAACAAGCCATATAATTTCACGTCGAACTGATCAACGATAAGAAAAGCCACTAAAGAAGAAATCATGATTCTGGGCGCAGGGCTTAACAACAATTGATAAGCTTCATGCATTTGATCAAAATTGCTGGGGATGTATAAAAGATGTATTTGCGACATCAAAGCAAAAAAGACTAATCCTGCAAAACTGGTCCAGATGGCCATTTTGGCGGCTTGAGGACCATATTTTTCTTGCAAGAGGTTTAACCCTAATAATGAGCCAATCGCAAAAGCATCACTGGCGGTGGCGTTTAACCCCATAAAATCAATTTGTTTTAATACAAACAAATTTGCTAACAAACTCAATATGGCGATTAAAGCGGTTAGGGCACTTTGTCCGAGGCTACTAAAATACCAGGCAAAACCGGCAATTAACCCGCAGCTTCCTATAAAAAGCAGCACATTTTGCATTTATGGCCTCACCACCTCGAACAAAATAAGGTGGTATCATAACCTAAGCTCATGCCTATTTAAATGCTCAATCTCATGTTATGTGTAATTACACCGTGATCTTATCTGCGTAGGTGCGCATCCCGTATCTGAGGGATCCCTCCATATGTTGAGAACGGAATTAAAGCAGCAGCGCTGCGTAGGATTTTAGCCCCTTGTGTAGGGGCTCGAAGAGCACCGGAACATGGGGATGAAAGATATGAAAATTTGTTCGCCGCGGCAGCGGCGTAGGAAAAATCTCTAGCAATCCTACGCCGCTGCCGCGGCTTTTGATTGATATGATTATCCCCCACGTTCCGGCGCTAAAGCGCCTGCACGCGGGGCTAAAATCCTACGCAGCGCTGCTGCTAGAATTTTCTCGAATAACAAGTGATTTTATATTATCGATTTCTTCTTTAAATATGAGGAGAGCCTTCAGATCCCATATGCGCCCTCTACTCTTAAACATTTTGGATGGGCGAATACAGGATTCGCCCATCCAAAGATGACTAAATATCTAAGAACGAGCACGCTTTGGCTTATGGATGAACAAGATTGGCAACATGATTAACGCAATGCCACCAATCAAATAGGTTTCATAGAGCACCACATCGCCCAAGTCTACTTTGGTGGAGGGCGGCACAAAACCAAGAGACACAACCACCAAGCATATGCCTAAGCCCATTCCGGCGGCCAACCACATACCCCAGTTTTTACCGGGAATTTTAAAGGGGCGCTCTTTATCCTTTTTGGTGTAACGCAGTGAGATGGCTGCTGCAAACAATATGCCGTACATAATCATGGATAATTGCGCGGCCATAGAGGAAAGCAAATAATAAGCGCCTTCGACGGTGGGCAATAAAACGTAAATCAGTGTTAATAAGCTGCAAATAGCACCTTGGGTTAACAGCATGGCATAAGGCACACCATAGCGGTTAGTTTTTGCCAACGTCTTGGGCAATAAACCATCATCTGCCGCCGCAAACATGCCTTTAGTGGGGCCAATAATCCAAGTCGCTACCGCACACACACCACCAATTAAAATAGCGCCAGCCATTAAAGGCGCTAGCCATGGTAGACTAAATTCCTCTGCTAATAAGGTAAATGCTTGGATAATACCTGTGAGATTAGTCAACTCTTTAGCAGGTACCACAATCGCAACGGCTAAAGATGATAAAATTAAACTAAATAAAATCATCAGTGCTGAGATCAATAACGCTTTAGGATAATCCTTTTTGGGATTTTTCACTTCTAAAGCGTGTACGGATGACATTTCCAAGCCCAGTAAACTAAAAATAATTTGCGTGAAAAACACAAGTTCTGCAATCGCAGACATATTATTCATTTTGGGAAAAAAGGTTGATGTTGCCATGGTAATTTCTGGCGCATTACCACGTCCTAGCCACCAAAATGCCAACACAATAATTAAAATCATAGGCCCTAGGGTGCCTAAAATAGATCCAAAAGTACTCACAGCACTTGAAATACGCATGCCGAAAAAGTTAAGTAATGTGCAGCCCCAAAATGTGGCTAACACTACGGTTGTCATAAAGGTGGCATTTTGTACTAAAGTCGGATCAACCAAATAAGCAATGGTGCTCGCAATCAGCGTTAAAATGGTGGGATACCACACCACATTATAAATCCATTGTAAGTAGACAACACACAATCCCCATTTGTGGCCAAAGGCAATTCTGACCCAAGCATAGATACCGCCTTTCTCAGGCCAAGTCGTCGCAAGCTCTGCGGTAACGAGTGCTGTAGGGATAAAAAAAGTGATGGCTCCAATCACATAGAGTGTGATCAAACCATAACCAAAACTGGCTGCCATGGGCAGCGTGCGAATGCTATCGACAGCGATAACATTGATCATAACCAGTGAAAACACGCTTAAGACGCGTGTGGGAGAATAACGTTGGCTCATACTCATACTTACCGCCATGTCAGATACCTTTATCAATTTGTCATTTTGCACTAGCGCGCTAATACATTATGACACCTTAGGCTTTTTTTCGCCCTAAATCAAGAATTTCTTGCTTGAGAGACGACCAAAAGGGGTATTGGGCATACCGCTGGAAACCAATGTTGACTAATTTGTCTAAGAGCATACGCACGTTTGAGATATCTAGGTGGTGGTAGGTCAATGTATTGCTTAAATAAAATTTAATGTAGACTAATAAGATAACAACGTGAGTGGGGCTTATCATGAACAAAAAAATCTCTTATTTAATCAAGCCGTTGCTTTTATTATCGCTGATGCCAGCCACCCTGATGGCAGGCTCGATTGGCGATGCTGCAGAAAATCTGATGGCGCCGACCTCCATCGTCATGAAGCTCGTTGAGATTGGGTGTTATTTAATCGGTTTGGCTTTTGTCTTAATGTCGGTAGCGCAATATAAAATTCATCGTCAAAGCCCCAAACTCGTACCACTTTCTACACCTATTACCTTGCTGATATTAGGGGTAATAGCATTGTTCATTCCTTACACCACCAAATTGGCTGAAACCGGAAAGAGCGAAGTGAAGCAAGAAGAAAAAAGCAGTTCTTTACCCTTGCCTGGACAAGAAAACAAAGGTGCGGGTTTACCTTATCCTCCCGGCCATGTTGAACAAAGCCATGAACAAGCTTTGCCGCTTCCTGGCGAAGAACAACCACATGCTGCGCCTATTGAAGAACCTGCTGCTACACCAGAATCTTCAGGTAGTGGCTGGGATAAATACGAGCGTAAGTAAATCTTATCTTTGTGCTTAATCAGGTGGATCACATCACCTGATTAAGCATCCCTCACAGTATCAGCACAAAAGTTATCCACAGCTTATCCAATATTAAAAGTTAAGCAACCAGCATGTAAGAGAACCTGACAACTACCTTAAATTTAAGGGCCATTAAAAAATTTCTGCTTAGGAACCTATTGATAAACTAACAAAAAAATAAAGTGGGCAAGATTTGTGCATAGGGGCTAAGTGTACGAAAATAAAGGGCTCGTTTCGTTGTTCACAAATCTTTGCACAGACTTATCCACAGAATTTGTGAATAAAAGTGGTTAATTGAATCGAGACTTTTGTGGGGTTTCGTCGATCTTAGTTTGGAGGTCTTTTAACTCAGCATCGATTTGGCGTTGTTCTTGTTTGCTGAGTGATGCGATTTTCTTCGCCATTCTGAGTTGATTAACTGCCCCGGTTAAGTCACCTTGGGTTTTTAAATATTGTGCTTGTGCAAAGTGAGCATGAATAGGGTATTTTGCCGTGGCATAGGCCTGAGAGAGTAGGTTCCAAAATTGACTGTAAGCGCCCTTGCGAGCAACTTGGCTTTTTAAAATATTGATAGCCTTTGTCTGTTGGCCTGATTTTATCAACCACTCACAATAGGTATAAGTCACTGCATAATTATTGGGATGATTTTGCAAGGTTGTCGCTAATCTTGAAATAGCCTCATCTGTTTTTTGCAACGCCATTTCCATTTGGGCATAGGCTAATTGGAATAAAGGTTGATTTGGCGCATTACTAATCAACTCATCTAAATACGGTTTTGCTTGTGAAGGTTTTCCTGATTCTAATAGTGAAATGACATAGCCATATAAAGTGCCTAACCGACTACGATAATTACCTTTGACTAATTTTTTAGAAAAATGATCACTTGCTTCTTGCGGTGTTGAAAATGTATCAGCTACAAGCCGTGCTTGCACCAAGTGATATTGCAAGCTATCCGGCACTTGTTTGTAGGGATAACTACTTGCTCTGGATTGTGCTTCTACTAACCGTGTTTCGGTCAGTGGGTGAGTTAATAAATATTCGGGCACATGGTTGCCATAAAAGCGCGTTTCTTGACCCATGCGATGAAAAAACGCAGGCATGCCATTGGGATCAAAACCTGCTTTTTTTAAAGCAACGATCCCCATAGCGTCAGCTTCTTTTTCATGCTCACGGGTATAATTGATCATGGCTTGTTGGCCACCTGCCATTGTCGCTGCCATCGCGCCTGACGCCGCCTGCGCGTTTTGTGTGGCTAACACCGCTGCGGCAAGCATACCTGCAATGGTAGAGAGGCGTAAACGCCCCATATGCTCATACATACGTGCCATATGTTTTTGTTGCACGTGCGCAACTTCATGCGCTAAGACACCGGCAAGTTCACTTTCAGATTCACTGGCCATAATTAAACCGGAATTAACACCGACAAAGCCACCTGGCAGTGCAAAGGCGTTAATGCTTTTATCATCTACTACAAAAAAATGGTAAGCTGATTGTGCTTGTCCTTGGGTTGCAAGCAAACGATAACCTAAACCCTGGATATATTGGGTGACATAAACATCTTGGGAAATAATTTGTGCTTGACGCAGCTCTTTCATGATGGAGCGACCCAGCTCAACTTCTTGGGCGGGGGTAAAAAAGGCGCTTGCAGAGTTACCCAGATCGGGCAGATCACCTGAATAGAGGCTACTGGGAAAAAGACATGTCCAAAGTAGTGCCACAAGCACGAGGGGAGATCGTGTCGGTTTCTCGTCAGTACCCAAAATTGTATCGTATAATCTTTGCATGTTATCAAGTATTTTAACCTACAAAGGGTAATTACGCTTGGACATTTATCTTTTTATTTAGCTTTATAGCTAATTTAATTTGGAGGTTGTGTGCTAGGAGTGATGAAAGGATGGGGGCAACGTTATTTTGCTGATCCCCAAGTAGTTTTATTACTACTCTTGCTGGGTGGTGGGCTTATCCTGGTCATGCTCATGGGCAATATTCTTGCGCCTGTTATCGCCAGCATCGTGATAGCTTATCTGCTGCAATGGTTAGCCAATCTTTTAATTAAATTAAACGTACCGCGAATGGCCGCTATTTTAATAGTTTATGGTGCCTTTCTAGGGATCTTTTTGAGTGCCATATTGATTTTGTGGCCTATCATCTGGGATCAGTTGTTGAAATTGTTTGATGAGTTTCCATCCATGATCAACAATTCCCAACATTTTTTATATTTATTACCGGATAAATTTCCAGAGTATTTAACCAAAGAAACGGTAGATGGCTGGGTTGCCAGCTTTTTAATGCAGCTTAAGCAATCAGGTAAATCGATACTGGCGGTTTCTGTGGCTTCACTCCCAAGCATCATGGCCTTAATTGTGTATTTGGTGTTGGTGCCGTTAATGGTTTTCTTTTTCTTAAAAGATTACCGCTTGATCATTCGTTGGTTTAGTCATTTTCTACCCACAGAAAAACAACTGATTTCAACTGTTGGCAAAGAAGTGCATAAGCAAATAGGTAATTATATTCGCGGCAAATGTGCCGAAGTGGTTATTGTCGGGCTGACAACGTTTATCGCATTTTATTTTTTCAATATGCGTTACGCAACGTTGTTGGCTGTGTTGGTGGGCGCTTCGGTGTTAATCCCTTATATTGGTGCCGTCGTGGTCACCATTCCCGTAGTGATGGTCGCGTTTTTCCAATGGGGATTAGAAGATAAATTCGTTTATCTTATGATTACCTATGGCATTATCCAAACCATTGATGGTGTGATCTTAGTGCCATTGTTATTTTCTGGGGCCGTGAATATTCATCCCCTGGCGATTATCGTTGCGATATTAATCTTTGGCGGCTGGTGGGGATTTTGGGGCGTGTTTTTTGCGATACCGCTTGCGATTTTGGTGAAAGCGGTTATTGAGTCGTGGCCTGCTGGTCAGATGCGGATGTAAATCCCCCCGCTTGCTAAAAGCAAGCGACCCCCTTTACAAAGTGGGTGTCATTGGTTCGCTACGCTCACCTTTTTGGAGTTCGCGAATAGGAGGCCGCGTAGCGGCACAGAGGGATTTACAATACCTTAATCGCATGATCCGCCAATCTGGATCTCTCGCCACGAGCAAGCGTGATATGGCCACTATGTTCCCAATTTTTAAAACACTGCACCACATAGGTGAGTCCTGAGGTTGTGCCGGTTAAATAGGGTGTATCTATTTGATTAATATTTCCTAAGCACACAATCTTGGTACCAGGACCTGCGCGTGTGACCAGGGTTTGCATTTGTTTTGAAGTGAGGTTTTGTGCTTCATCGATAATGATAAATTTATTTAAAAAAGTACGGCCACGCATGAAATTTAAAGATCGAATTTTAATTCGATTTTGCAGCCAATCGTTGGTTTTCGTATGATCTTTTTCAGGTTCTAGCGCTTGCGTAAGTACTTCCAAATTATCCATCAAGGCACCCATCCACGGCGTCATTTTTTCTTCTTCCGTGCCGGGTAGAAAACCAATATCTTCGCCAACGGGCACGGTCACACGAGTCATGATAATTTCGCGATAAAGATTCTGCTCAATCGTTTGCGTGAGGCCTGCTGCCAGCGTTAATAAGGTTTTGCCTGTGCCCGCTGCGCCAACCAACGTGACAAAATCAATGTCGGGATCCATCAATAGGTTTAAAGCAAAATTTTGTTCGCGATTGCGTGCGTTGATGCCACAGACTTTATTGCGGTGCTTACGAAAGTCTTTGACATACTCTATGGTGGCGACATCGCCATTGACATCTCTGACAATGGCTTCAAAATTATCTTTTTCACTGAAGACATTTAAATTACAAAACCATTGCGCGACATCTTTGCCTGTGATTTTATAAAAAGTGCGACCATCTTCTTTCCAAGAATTCATTTCTTTAGCATGCTTGTCCCAAAAGTTATCTGGTAAAGGGACAATCCCTGAGTACATGAGATTCACATCATCTAATACTTGGTCGTTATAGTAATCTTCAGCGTGAATACCTAAAACAGCAGCTTTTATTCGCAAATTAATATCTTTGGAGACTAAGGTAACAAGCGCGTCTTTATGAATTTTTTGTAAAGATATAACTGTCGCTAAAATAGAATTGTCTGGTTTGTTTCCTGGCAAAGAGGCTGGCAATTCAGAAGGAATTTCTTCACGTTGAAAAAAAAGTTTACCTGAGGGCAAGGTGATGGCTTTATTAAAATGCCCCGGGTAAATCAGTGGGATCCCCTGAAAAATTTCTTCGTTAGTGGTATTTTTGATTAAACCATCTAAGTAGCGATTGGCTTCACGAACGTTGCGCGCGGTATCTGATAGGCCTTTTTTACCTTGGTCGAGCTCTTCTAATACCACCATCGGTAAAAATACATCATGTTCTTTGAAGCGAAAGAGGGCGGTTGGATCGTGAATTAAGACATTGGTGTCAAGAACGAACAAATTTTTATCAGCAAGTTTAGTTTTAGCTCTTTTTTTCATATCTTCCCTGATACTCGAGTAAGTTTTTCATTTTGCTTGTTATAATGATTTAACAGCAGCCAGCACTTCCTTAACATGACCTTCGACTTTCACTTTTCGCCACTCTTGACGAAGAATGCCTTTTTTATCAATTAAAAAAGTACTTCTTTCAATGCCCATGACTTTTTTACCATACATGTTTTTTTCTTTGATAACATCAAAAGCCTTACATAACGCCTCATTGGCGTCGCTTATCAAAGGAAAAGGAAAATTGTGTTTGGCACCAAATTTTTCATGACAGGTGATGCTGTCACGTGAGACGCCAATAATTTGGGTATCACATTTAGCAAAAGATTTATAAAGACTCGAAAAATCGATACCCTCTTGGGTGCAGCCAGGGGTATTGTCTTTGGGATAAAAATAAATAACGACGTGCTTGCCTTTAAGAGAAGCAAAATCTGCTAATGCGGGATCAGTTGATTCAAATGAAAAGGCAGGCAGCGGTTTATTCAGCGCTATTTTTTTCATTTAGAAAAGATTCTTATATTTATTGATTAACTTTTAAACGGCTCTAAAACAGCATCTAAGTTCCTATCTTCACAATAAACCATAAACCGCTCTCTGATGCTAGCAATATGCGATTTGGCAGGAATGTTAACTACTAAACTAATACTAGTCATCGTGGTTTGGTTTTTGGCAAGGTATGTTTCGCAATCCATTTGATCGACGCTAACGCCTTGATTCATAAAAAACTGTGCTAGCTCATTTAAGATCCCGGCTCTGTCTTGGGCAATAACTTGTACTTGGTAAGGAAGCGCTGGCGAGTTGACGCGCGGTAAGGTTCTTTTACTTTGAATGGCAAAGTCGTATTGCTGTGCAAGCACAGGGAGGGCTGCTTCTAATTTTGCAACCGTGTTCCAGCTTCCTGCTATGTGAAACAGCATCGAGCATTCCTCACCAAAAGTAGTCATTCTACTTTCTAGTATATTGCAGCCGCATTGCTTACTGGTCTTGGTAAAAGCCTCTAAGACCCCAATTTGGTCACTCCCTAAAGCGGTGACTACCAGGAAATGTTGATTATTCACGCTCATCGATATACCCGCCAAAAATAATGACTACCAGAACTAATTTAGCTTGCGAAGTTTATCATTAAATAGGGCGGTGTGAAGTGATATTCCCCATAACCAATAAGGCCTCAAAAGGGTTCACTTGTCTTGCTATCGTTGACATGTTAGCTTGCACATAAATTCACCAAAGGGGATCTCTCATGTTTGAAGGAAGCTGCGTAGCCTTGGTTACTCCCATGAAATCCACAGGGGAAATCGACGAAAATGCTTTAAATAGCTTGGTCGAGTGGCATATACAGGAAGGCACTGATGCCATTGTGGTTTGCGGTACAACCGGTGAATCTTCCACATTGACACCTCATGAGCACCATCATGTTATCCACTTGGTGAACAAAGCCGCCAATAAGCGCATTCCGATTATTGCTGGTACTGGCACCAACGCGACAGCAAGTACCATTGAGCAGACATTGGCAGCTAAAGAAATTGGTGTAGATGCGTGTTTAATTGTAACACCCTATTACAATAGACCCACCCAAGAAGGGTTGATTGCGCACTATCATGCCATTGCCAAGGCAGTAAATATTCCGATTATCCTATATAATGTGCCAACAAGAACGGCTTGTGATATGCAGCCTGCGACCGTCGGCGAGTTGAGCAAAGTGCCCACCATTATAGGTATTAAAGAAGCGACTGGTAATATTCCACGCCTTGCTGAACTGCGTGAAAAATGTCGCAAAGATTTTAAGTTTTACAGTGGTGATGATCCCACTTGTTTAGAATTTATCACCAAAGGTGGTCATGGTGTTATTTCGATTACCTCTAATGCGGCGCCAAAAGCGATGCATGAAATGTGTCATTACGCGCTAAAGAAAGAGTACGACAAAGCACAAGCTTTAGATGAACGTTTACAAGCGCTGCATCACATGATGATAGCGCAACCCAATCCCATGCCGGTAAAATGGGCGATGCATTACATGGGTAAAGTTGAAAGCGGGATCCGTTTACCCTTAACTGCTTTAACAAAAGAACATCATGAAAATATGATTCAAGCATTAAATAAAGCCAATATAGAAATTAGAGGTTAATTGTGAAAAGAGTAACGACATTAGGAATTATGATTGGCATCATCCTGTTATCTGGGTGCCAACAAGTTGTTCCCAGATCAGAATATCTCAGAAACAGAAGCCAGGATTACAAAAATGCCCATTTGATAGCGCCCATCAAAGTGCCAGCGGGTTTGACCCAACCACCAGAAAGTGTGGCCTTTCCTTTGCCTGCACATATTCCGCCGATCGGTTCGCTTAAACCCATTAATCTTGAGCCACCTGGGTTTGGAACATTAGGTTAATTTGAGCGTTGTTAGGAGTCGAAAAGATGTCAAATCAATTATTATATACCGGTAAAGCAAAATCTCTTTACACCACCGATAACCCTAATGAATTATTGTGTGTGTTTAGAAATGACACCTCAGCATTCGATGGTGAACGCATAGAGCAACTCGATAAAAAGGGCATGGTGAACAACTATTTTAATGCCTTTATTATGGAACAACTTGCTAAAGCAGGTGTGCCCAATCACTTTGTAAAGCGTGAAACAGATGATGCCTCTATCGTTAAAAAATTAGCGATGATTCCCGTGGAATGTGTGGTGCGAAACATCGCCGCAGGCTCTTTATGTCGGCGTATTGGTGTGGAATCAGGTTTAGAGCTAAATCCTCCCACTGTGGAATTTTTCTTAAAAAATGATGCGCTTCATGATCCGATGGTGAACGATTCTTTAATCATTACTTTTAAGTGGGCAACGCAGGATCAAATCGATCAAATGAAAGCTTACTCCTTAAAAGTTAATGAAGTATTAAAGAAACTGTTTTTAGATGCTGGTTTATTGTTGGTAGATTTCAAGCTTGAATTTGGTTCAAGTGACGGTAAATTATACTTGGGTGATGAATTCTCCCCGGATGGTTGCCGTATATGGGATGCGCAAACCAAAAAAGTGCTAGATAAAGACAGATTTAGAAAATCCATGGGTGGCGTGGTTGAAGCTTACGAAGAAGTAGCTTATCGCTTAGGTGTGAAGATCCCACAAACAGCCTAGCCTGACTGAAACTAAGGGGCGCAATGCCCCTTCCCTTATAAAGGTTTTCTCTTTTTCTCTTTTGCTGTTGTACCTTCTAATATATTTTTCCCAATACCAATGAGCTCTTCTTTATTATTTTTGAAATTTTGGAGCCGCTCAGGTGGTATCATGACAGCTAATTTGTCAATGTAGTCATTACATAGTTTGATAAATGCAGGTGTTGGCATATTATTGTCTTGCTTGGGATATTCACTTTTTAGGGCATGGACCATGGCAAAGGCGTTGAATGCTCTGTCTTCATTGTCTCGCGTTCTCTCAACAATGGCATAAAATCCGTGTACCATTTGTGTTAGCAAAGGTTTGACATCGATTTTACTTTTTGCGCCACCGGATTCCACTTTTGTTTTATATCTTTGCGTCAACTCCTCAAGGGTAATGGCACTCAGATCATCTCCAAAAAACTTACCTTGCCTTAATGCAACTTCACCAAGTGGGGCTTGCTTAAAGACAGCAGCGCGTTTTGTTGCCATTAATGGTGCGCCAAAATTTTGCCCCTGCTTAAATGCACGTTCCAATTCACCTTCAAATCTGCCGCCGATCATTTCGGTGACTTTGCTGTCAAATAAAGGTTTATTACCATTAGCTGCATTATCCCATACCGCTTCACTGATAGCGCCTTTACCTGCAATCGCTAAGGTAGTGGTATTTTCATGATCTTGATTTTGATAACCAAACACAGTCCAACCTGCACCGACATGTTGCGCTATGTTTTTAAGATCGCGCATGACGATATCTTGGGAAACTTCACCTTTGCCTCCGCTTTTCATGCAGGTTGCTACAGGCAAGATATGGGCACGGTTTTCCCATTTTCTTTTGTGAATGCCTTTAATGACTAATTTAATCACTTCAGCTTGATTGGAGCCACTGATACTATAACTGCCGGATGTGTAGCCATCGTAGATAGCTTTAGCTTGTTCATTATTCGCTGAGTAAGTGATCGCAACATTTTTGCCCTTATTAATTTCTGCTTCAAAATTTTGCAAGATAAGTTCTGCCTGTTCTTTCGCACTGATAATATTTTCGCCTTTTTTCCAGCGCACCATCAGCGGAACGATTCTTTTTCGGTTGTCTTCATGTCCAATCACGTTACACCTCTAGATTTTCAAAGGGCTGTTGAAACTATTTAGTATGACTTAATGATTGGCCTTCGAGTTCATTTTATTAAGAGTAATTACACGTTATCAAAATAAGGACAGCGTTCATTTTTCACGTTTAATATGTAATGCAATTTGTGTCATAAAAATCGACAGTAACAAGCTTGGATGCTAAACTTCCACTCCCTTAAATGAGTTTACCAACTAGAAAATATGTTTACACCAAATACAGATAAATCAGCATTATTATCTACGACAGAACACAATGCCGACAGTGATGCACCCAAAACAAACAAAAACCCAACACTTTCATTGGAAGGTGTCATCCTCGATCTCTTGCGTAAAACTCAAAAGATAGCGCCTGATGCATCGGAAAATATTGTTGCGCCATTGGTTGATGAGTTTGAGGAATATTACAAAAATCTAGGCATAGCTTTTACCATTTCAGTTGAAAGTTTACTTTCGCTTGATTTAACTATTGATGTTGATAAGGCGCAACAGTTGCTAGAGCGTATCAATGGTTTACACTTTATCTATTTTAAAGTGCTACCCAAATTTTCAAGAACGATAAATATCATGAGCTTAAAAGGAATGACAAGCAATGCTTTAGCAGAAAGTATTGATAGATATTGTCTTTTACCTTCACGTGAAACTGAACATGCAAATATTGTAATGTTTGATGAGATTACATTAAAGTTGGCGTTTCCAACCATCATCAGCCAATGTGATGAATATGAAAAAGTATTGGCGGCACTTCAAAAGAATTTACAAGCTCATACACCGCATGGCACAACAAAATATACATTAGAAAAATTTGATAAAAATCTAGATATTCTAACTAGAAACACAAAGGCACTTGCTTTGCCGATAAATGTTTCAACAGGTCATTTTCACAAGCATGTAGAATCTGTGTTTTTTATTATCGGTTTTCTCAAAGACTGTCATCAGGTATCTGATGCGATATTTTTGCTACCCAAGGTGGAGCAATTACTTCTTGAGCTCAACAATAAATTACAAGCACATCAAAATACATTTCCCATTAAATTACTTAGCCTAAAAATAGGTGATTTAGCCAAAAGTACAGCGACAGTCCTAAAACAAATAACGTCCACGTTGAGTGAAGTACACCCTGATCAGACGCTGATATTAAGCGAAAAAATAGCGAATGAAACAGTTCAGTCATTGTTTGAAGAAGATGTATCTTTGTTACCTTTGAATGAAAAGCTGAAATTATTGTTTGGCAGTGTTAGTGCGACGAAACAAATAATCGCCGCGTTATCAACGCGACTTGCAAATGAAATAGCCACTTTGCCACCATTAGATACAATGACGGTAGAAAAAGCAAATGCCTTGCTAACATCTTGTCAAGTACCCATTAATCTTACGTTGTATGTTATTAATGAAGTATTGGCAGATCGTCCAGAGCTTTTATCTGAACGCTACAGTTTGATAGCAGATCTTCATACGCAAGCATCTTACTATTTTATCATTGCTAATAGATATTTTAAGCTAAGTGAGGAATTTAGTGCCAAAGATGCGCAATATTTCGCCGTTTTGCGACAATATTATCAAGCACTTGATTCTCTTGCACCTAGTTATAGCGAATACATTCTAGAAAAAGCAAAAGCAATTAAAAACAAATCGCTAACGATTCAAACACAGAAATTGTTTCAACAGCAAATATATGCAGCACATCATAATGTACTAACGTATAAACTGTGTTATGCCATTATTTGCACCAGTGTACATGAATATGATTTGGCGAAAAAAGCCTGCCAAGCAACACAAGAAGCTTCGTGGGACGTGAATGGTACTATCGATGAACTAGATGAGAAAATGGATAAGTCAATACTGAAGGATTATCAAGATTTGGTACTGCAAATTCAAAAAAAACTCGAAATCACTGTCAATCTACTTAAAAACTTTAACACAGTTACAGCGACACTATCAAAGCAAGGAAAAAAGATCGTTGTCTATGTTCGCAAGAATAATACAGTGCATAGTGTTGATATCAATGAAACCATCAATCGGATTGTCAAAGCAACAAAAGATGATCTGCCTGATACCAATAGTGCAAAGCATTTCAATTTATCGAAGAATTATTCACAAGAATTGAAAGTCTATCCTGTTCGTATGGCGATGATAGATAGCATTATAGAGCGCTTCAAGCTGGATTCTAAAATTAAAATAGCGAATAAAACACGATTACAGCAAGATCAATTATTGCGGATCAAAGAACATCAAGAAAATATAAATACACTATATTATTTTGTTTGTACTGTTGCTAAAGAACAGATCGATAGTTTTCCTCAAGCTGATACGCTGTATCGCTTTTTAGGACTGATGGTACTTAATATTCTTATGCAAGCAAAAGAGCTTGAGAAATTGCTCTTAAATCACGATGTGCCACCAGGGCAATATGCCGCTTTGTACAAATTGTTGCATGGGAACTATCAGATTTTAGTGAAATATCAAGGAATTTATATCGGTGAGGTGCGTCATAATCCAGAAGAAAGAGCTACCAAGCTAAAATCTTTTGTAGAGTTGCAAGCTGTCTATGTATGCATTTTTGAACAATTCGCAGAGAGTGAATTGGCCCAAAAGGCATTAGAGCAAGGGATGGAAATCTTAAAAACACTCAATAAAACCTGTAATCTGAGCTCGCAGGAACTTGATCAATACACAACATTACTTGCTAATGCTAAATCATTTGAGCTTCCTAATCCTATTCGAGCACAAAATCTTTTTAAAGCGATTTTTGAAAAATCTACAGCTATACATCCCTTTTTAAATGCTCTCGGAGGTATGGCTTTGGCACAAAAAGCGGTAGATGAAGAAGCGCAAAAAAGATTCGAAGGCTTAAGGGAAAGATTGAATAGTGCAAAAAGCAATCCAGTTGAGATTGCTGATATTATTTTAAACATCAATAAAGATATTGGTTTAGACAACGCGATAACATTACTCAGTGAAATCAAAGAATATTTTGAAGAAAAAAGGGAATATTATTTCAATCATAAAGTAGGGGCTTTAGGAGTTTTTGCTGAGACATTGATTTGTATCATTATTGATATTGATGGGTGTTTGCGCAAACTTCACGAACAAGCCAAGTTGCAAGTAATAAACGCACAAAAACAAGAGAAATTCTTAGCGCAAAAGGAAATTGAACGCGCGAAGCGTGAAGCACAAATACAGCAAGATAAATTGCGTAAAGAGTTAAGAAAAAAAGAGCTTCAAGAAAAGCAAACCAAAACCGCGCAAGCGAAATTAGAACCTTCAGTGCAAGCGCAATCGCTTCATTCTAGAAAAATATCTAAAGCGGTGCAGCGGTCCAAAAAAAGAGACGAGGCGCCAAATTATGTTGAAATGAAACCAGATATCCCTGATTTCAAAGAACCCAAGCTGACTAAGAAAAAACGCCGCTTGTTAGAAAAAGCCCAAAAGGAAGAGCAAGAACGCCAAGAAAGAGTTTCCAGGCAAAAACAAGCTCAAGCGCAAATGAAAAAAGTTTCTAAACTAAAGCAAGTCATTGAAAGTGGGCAGTCAAAGACCAATGACTTAACTGAAATACAAGTAATCGAAACTAAGCGACAACTAGAAAATCAAAAGAAACAAGAAGCATCTCAATTGCATAAGATTGATGATGCGACCGACGAGATGACTGAGGTGACCAAAGCTGTCGCGAAGTTGAATCTGTTTGATGAAAAAATTCCATCAATGGAAGAAAGAATTGCGTTATTAGAACAATTTTTTTCTAAAGAGAGAATTCAGCAGCGTCAATTAAATTTGCCTGATGAAGCATTCAAGATAGATAATTTACAGATTGAAATAAAAGCACAGGAGAAAGCAGTTTTAGATCTCTTTCATGCGCACAATGTTCGCGCTTTTATGTATGGTGGAAATCCAAGAGATGCGTTGTTGGGGCGAGAACCGCATGATGCTGATTTTGTGGTATTTTGTCCTCCTGAAAGAGCCAAAGCCATACTTGGTGAAAAGTGTGTTGATAATCAAAATAATCCTGGTAAACAATTAGTATTTAACGGTGCTGATATCCGATGTGAAGATGAGAGTTTAACCTTGTTAGCTTTTGCTCAAGAAAGAGATGTTACGATTAATGCAATGCTAGTTGATCGTCAAGGTTTTATCTATGCGCCAATCATCAGAAGTATTTCAGATTTAGAGGAAAATGAGTTAATTCCTATTGGTAACACCATGGAAACTTTTAAAGCCGATCCACGACGTATATATCGTTTTATTAGGCAAAGCCATGAACTACTTGGTTGTCATAGTGCTTCTCAAGAACTGGCGATTTTAGAAAATGCACATTTGTTGACTAAACTGCCATTTAAAGAATATCGCCATCATTTTTCAAGTTTATTTATGCGCGGTTGGGCGTTACGTAATATACAATATATCAGTAAATTACAAATATTGGGCCGCATTTTTCCACCATTACAATACCGAGATTGTTCAGACGAGGATTTGTTGAGTTGGCTTGAACTCGAATGCATAAAAATGGATCAGGTAGAAACAAGTATCAGGAAGCATGAATATTCGTTTAATAGGCTGGGTGCGATTTTTCTTGCGCCCGTTATTAAGTTGAAAATGTGCAATGCCACTTTGCAAAGTTTACATGATTGTGTTGAACAAACAATAGATGAATTTTATAGTGCCTTTACTGCTGATGCGCCAAGTGATATCGAAAAGACGGTAATGTCAAATATAGTGAAGGTCTATTATGCTGAATACATTAATCATCTTCACCGCCAAGCCAATCTCCGTAAGCGTCAAGCAAAGCAAATGGTTTTAGAGCCCTTAAGCCTTACTTTTATACCGCAATTTAGAAAAAGTACGATCCCGCCGATGATGGATACAAAGGTGGGGCCTTCAAAAAGGAAGCCTGTTATGTGCCATAAATTAAATGGTGGGCCATCATAGGGGATACCATTATTTATGTTTTGATCAATTCAAATCTTGGGACGGTGTTTTCAGCAATTGTGACCATTTCTGAGAACATCTTAGCTGGGCGGGTCCAGATACTATTTGTACCAAATTTTTCACACTCGTAGAGCGCTTTATAAACAACCATTTGCTCATAGGTTTCACTATGAATGGCCGTGAATAACACTTCATACAATTTTTTTGTTTTATAGTGGCGATATATACCGAGTTTCATTGCTTGCATTTAAGTTATCTTATTTGGCTAGACTATTTTGAAAATAATTATAGGCTTGTATCTTTGAGGTGTATACCTATCCCGATATTGTTAAATCTCTAGACACTTTATTAGCGCGTGCTGGCGTCGTATCTGCCGTTCGCGGGATAAACGGATTTGCTTTTGCAGATAAGCGACTAAACGCAGGTAATACGTCCTTAGGCGAATGTGTGGCTTTTGGGTCATAAATTTCTTTAAATACAGGTAATCTTTGTAAACCTAATTGATCGCTGTATATATAATAACCTAAATCAATACCCACAAAGATAGGATGATACCCATTTTGTATAAACTCTTCGAGTAATTCGAGGATCCCCAGTTTCAAGTTGTATTTTCGAATGTCATCAACACAACAATCATAAGCATTACTAAAGAAGTTGAGCTTTTTAACTTTGTATTGAAATTCAGGTGGAAGTGATTTTAAGTTCTGCTCCAATTTTTCAACAAAATCGATCTCATTATCAGCCACTCTTTGTCGAATTAATCCACCACCTAACATAAATCCTCTTGTGTGTTGAATACCAATAAGTGGCAATCGTAATTGCGCTTAATCTTCTATTCAATACGTTATAGATGAACATAGGCACAGATCTGACAGATGGTAATATGAGATTTTGCTATTTTATAAATACATACTTTTTTACCACAGACACCATAGATGTTTGTGAGAGCAGATGAGATCTGCTCTTGTGAAATTAATCAATAAGTTTGATTATCTTGGCCTGAAATGTTGTTTAGACGTTTCATTGATGGTTTCGAATTCTGAATTATCATCTAATTCAATAGGAGATGCACCTGGTGAAATTATCTCAGGCCTTCTTAATGAGAATCTCAGTTCGTTTTCGAAACCTTTTGATAGCAAAGGCAATACATCTTGCAAAAAGGAATTAGGTTTTTGTGGTATTCCCATCAATCCATCCAATTCAATGGGATGGTTAATGATTTCGAGGCGATGGTAATGACGCTCAAATTTTGCAATGTAACCTTTGCCTTTAAGATTTTCCATCAGTCTAAACACTTTTTGTTTGCTAAATTGTGTCGCTTCAATCAATGCTTCTCTTGTGATTAAAGTCTCATTAAGACGTAATTGCATAATGGCTTTGAATACAATCGCTTCGTCGGTTGTCATTATATTTCTCAATCTAATGTTCCAATCAGATGGTAAATTTTCAACCGAGTTGTTTGATTTTTCAGGACAAAGTGCCGCTATGCGATTTTTAGCAAAATCATCTGTTGCATAACTCGAATATATTTTGAGTGCTGCTCGTGTATCACCACGTCTTTCTAGGTTTAAAGCAGCATGCATGGCTCTATGAAGTATGTTTGCAGGCTCATCTTGAATCATAACTTCAATCAATTTTATTGATAAATCAATAAAATTTAATTCTGAATATGGCATTTAAAGCTCCTAATGATTTTTAACAGATGGAATCAAAGCTAAATGATATAAAATAAGCTCATTACTTAACTGAGCGGATCATAGGCGAGCAAGGAGGCTTATACAAGACGTGAAAATCTACAAGAAAATGTTTTGCTATTTTACATAAGGAGGCACTACTTTTTTTAGAATTAGAATAAGTCTTGGATCCATAAAAGCGTAGTTGTCAGGTATGTCTAAACAGATTAACTTTTTGTCTTTCAAAAAAGCACTATATTGTTGCTGAACTTTTTTCTTGTGAACTTTATCCATCACGAAAATATAATCTGCCCATTCGATGTCATCAATTCCAAGTGGTATTTCAGCATTGTTGTTAAGTCCGGCAGATCGAACTTCCCAATTTGGAACTTCGCAAAAGACAGCCTCTGCAGTTGGGCTGCGTAACTTATTTTGACTACAGACGAATAATATTTTCTTCATGTTTATCTATATTAATATTAACAATACTCATAAATTATAGACGAAATGAGCATAATTCATATCTTATTGCTAACTAGGTTGTGTCTGCTTATTTATATAAATTATAATCACGATATTAAATCCTAAATTTAGCCATTTACATAAGAATAATATGCAAACCACTATTACGATAAATAAAATTCAGTATCTTGTGGGTATACAAGGAAATGGCAAAACAGCTTGTTTATGTATTGGCTTGGGGGGGCTCTTACAGCGCAGTCTTTCAAATGAATTTAAAAAGCTATTTACGGTGTATGCAACCGACCTTTATTTTGTGAAGGAACATCAACATGCTGATGTAGCTGCCTTCACCATGCAACGTTTAGTTGCGGATGTTCTGGAAACAATCCAGCAATTAAAATTAGAAAAACCTATTATTATTGCGCATTCTTGTTTTGGTATTGTGGCACTCGAAGTTGCAAAAAAAGCAAACGCTAATTTAAGAGGGGTTATCCTCGTTGCTAGTGCACCGCAATGGAATGAGGAATCTCTCGCTTTAACGGAAGCGCATTTTCAATATAATGCAGAGCTTGATCGTATAGCAAATGATAAAAAGCGAAAAGAATACTATGCACTTATCAAAAAACCAACAGATTCCGAAGTGTCACTTGAGAAGTATATTTCTGATTCAGCAAGATATTGGGGTAACTTTGAAGTAAAAGACAGTGAAATACATGCACTTTGGGATGGTATTAACATTGATGATGCCATGATTAACCAATTCTTCAAAAAGATTCTGCCTGCTCACAATCTTGAAGTGGGCATTGAAAAAATCCAAACGCCTGTTATCTTGCTGGCAGGTGAACAAGATTATGATAGCATTCCTCTAGTTCAATGGGCTACTTATCCAACACCAGAGAACTTTACGCTCGTTCACTGTGGAGATGTGGGACATTGGCCGCAGCTAGAAAGTACCCAAGTTTTTGATGAAAGTATTAAAGAATGGCTAGGAAAGATTTAAGTTTTGCTCTCTAATAAATATCGTGTCAAATCCATAACCACACTTTCTATAGCATATTAATTGCGCTATTGGAGACTAAAAGATTGAAAATTTCTATCAAGCAATTTGGCATGGTGTTGTTCTGGTTGTTTTCTCTACCATGTTTTGCTGTTGATATATCAGAAAAGTTGAATTATCGACAAGACACAGGAACTCTCATTCCAGGTGGAATTTACATTGAAGATCAGCAAACAATCGATGCTCCTATAGGAGATTCTTTTCAGACTCCTATTCTTAAAATTAAAATTAATAACCAGGGCCCCTTTTTATTTGCATTATCCACGAATAATTATGAAACTATAATATCTGAAAATCTAGCAAAGAAACTTAAATTACCTAAAGTTAGAGAAAAATCGATTATTTCAAATCAAGGTGAGCGCCTCCTTAAAGATATATACATCATAAGCAATATGGAAATGGGTGGCATGACGATTAAAGACTATGGCGTCATGGCATCTTCTAAGTTTGGGAATGATACCGATCAAATCTCAACCGTACGTATCGATGGTTATCTTAGCGCAAACGCTTTTTATGATTTATTGTTAACACTTGATTTAAAGAATGAAAAAATTCATGTACAAAAAGGAAGGTTGTCAGCAATTGAAGAAGCAGTCATTCCTTATTCCACCACTTCTCCTCTGCCTATCATCAAAGCGAAAATAAAATTTTCAAAGCTTAATAAAGAAGAAACTCAACACTTTCTTTTGAGTACAGGAAATTATATGTACATTTTTGTGAATGCTTGCAAAATACCACAAATGCGAAATTTAAAATCTAAAGGAAGTAAGGGGGTTGATATATTTGGAAATAAAAAGGCAGATTATTTTACCGAATTAGAAGGAGAGGTTGTGCTATCAAAATCGATTGTTATTAGATCTCCTTATATATATCTTGGGGAATCAGCTTGTCGTTCTGCTGACCCACTAGGTTTGCTAGGAGTTGCATTTTTTGAAAAATATAAAGCCACTTTAGATCAAGCGAACAGTCTTGTTCGAATCACAAAGTACGAGTAAAGAACTCAGGGTTAAATTCCTGAGTTCTTTATTTTACAATTTTCTGGCAACAATAACGTAATAATGATTTTTAGAACCTGGTTTAAGAGGATCATTTCTCATTTCACGAAATTCAATTATTTTAAAGTTACCGAAAAGTGCTAATGCTTGCTTTTTAGTATGAAACGTCATGTCTACTTTTTTATTCACGAACGTAAAGCCTGGATCAAATAAATTAACAATGATATGTCCGCCTGGCTTAATGCTTGCGGTTATATCTTGCCAAACTCTATTGAAATTTTTCTTAGGAATAAAAGGAAGTGCAAAGCTTGAAATGATTAAATCAGATTGTGGTAGCTTTTTAAAATCTAATCTTTCAAATTTGGCATTAATCGTTTTCAATTTGGATGCAGATTGTGAAACGATATGTGATTTCATAAAGTTTAATGCCTCTGCATTACTATCAACAGCAATAACATTATATCCTTTTTTCAAAAGATATTTTGTTTCTTGTCCAATACTAGAACCAAGATCAATAGCAATTTTGCCATTGCCATTATTAGGAATTTTTTGTAACCCAGAAACCACAAATTTTTCAGGCGGCGTATGTTTGATGCTTCTGAAATATTCATTTTGATTGTTAGCACCTTGTGCGTGTGTTATTGCACAGGTGAACAGTAATATTAATAGACAAAAATAGCGGATAAGCCTGTTGTTTTCAACACCTTTCATGGAAAGTACCTCGTTGAAACATAAAATCTTAGCAAATAAAAACCAACATGCTAGTGTAGCAACACGCGTGCAATTTCAATAAAAATACATGAGATAATTAAATAAAAGGGATAAGATAAATATGATGGTGAAAATTTTAACTTAAATTAAGGCGCAATCGATGAACAATATCTCACCAAGATACACAACTTATATACTGTCTTGCATTCTTTTTTTAAGCCTAGGTTTATTATCTGGCTATTTGTCCGGAAGTGGTGATACCTCATGGTATGCGCAATTACAAAAACCGAGCTTCAACCCACCGTCTTGGATCTTTGCGCCAATGTGGACAGTGCTCTATATCATAATGGGTATCGTTTTTGTTAAAATTAAGAGCAATAGATTGCTTGTTGGACTTTTTATATTCCAGTTTGTGCTTAACTTGCTTTGGTCATTTCTCTTTTTTCATTACCATAGAGTTGATCTTGCACTAATAGATATTTCATTAATGTGGGCAAGCATATTCATTTTTATGACATTAACGATAAAATCACCGCGAATATTTTGGTTATTTATGCCTTATTTTCTTTGGGTGAGTTTTGCTTGGGTGCTTAATTTTAAAATATTTATGTTAAATTGACACAAGATTATTGTTCAGCATCTGAACATAACGCCAGTTGACACGATAACCGATTAAAATTATGGTCAAAAGCATCATAGCTTAATTTGTTAATGCTGCACTATGTCCATAAACTTTACCTACAGATTTGCAATAAATCACGCAGTGCAAAAATTTGCGGGGTATAGCTAATCCTTTTGTTATGTGAAATCAGCTTAATTTATGCACAAAACAAGGGATTATTTATGGAAAACGGACCAAGCAGTGGCGCATTATCAGACGTTTCAGGCTCAACGGTGTCATCGACATCTTCCTCACCCGAAATCGTTTCAGATGAAGACCAATTAATCGAAGCAATAGAAAATGCCATCTATGAATTGAATTTAGCAAGCAAAGATGAAAAAAGTAAATATTTTGCTGGATTTGTAGAGATGGCAGCATTGGTTAGAAATAGACCAGATCTTATCAATGATAGTAAATTGTTTTATTTGGTATTTAAATATATCAAAGTTTATTTTGAAGATACAAACGATAGAGCGTGTACTGATCATTTAGTGGCCGTTTTGAAAAGTGGTAACCAATTTGATGGGAAATATTTAGAGTTGGTATTTTTATGGGCTATGCGCCATGAGTTGTCAGAAGTTTTAGAAGCCCTACTATCTCAAAATATCTGCTTTATACGTTCTTTTAGACCCGTGTGTTTTAAAATATTTATCAGTCTCCAAAAGTTACCTAAATTTTTAGAATATCTATTGTTCTCAAGCTGGCCATCGCAAACATCTGATTTAGAATTAATGGCAATATTTAAAGAACTGTTTGAGTATGCTGCGCGCAAAGGCACGCCGGAAATGCTGAACGTCTTTTTAAACCGGTGTGAACAGCTTAATTGCGCGGATAGCGTCGTTAATGCTTTAGACAAAGCTATTTCAGAAAACAATATTCCCAATGTGGTTTTTTTGTGGAAAAATAAGCACGTTGATACTTTGAATAGGCACAAAATAACGTCGCAAATAATGCAATCTCAAAATACAGAATTATTTAACGCACTTATGCAAGAAGATTCAAAATCAACTTTTTGTGAAAAATTGATTTTCCGTGTTTCTCAAATGTATGCTTTGGGTGCTATAGATGTTGATGATGCGCAAATCGTCTTGGGATTGGTTGAAGCGCAGATAGCGGTAATGAGATCATTGCATGATTTACCTTCTGAGATTAAAAGAAAATACTACCTTGATATTGCACAAGAAACGCTAGGGGTCTGTAAAACGCTATCTAGAAAATCAACTCAAGAAAGAGATAGAGAAAAACTATTAATGCTGCAGGTTGAGAAAATTTTAGAGGCTAGTGAAGAATCAACTTCTATGAAAAGACAGGATTCACTCGTCGATGAGATCCTCTCGCCGCGAAAAGCACCCTTAAAACCTCATTTACTAGAGCAAGAAATCTCCCCTGATTTACTTAACGAAAGTTACACACCATTAAGGAGTGCTTCTAAATTGAGATTGCATAAAGAAGCATCAGAAGAGGTTTTAGAGCAGCTTGAGAAGATGGCTATTTCAGATAGATCATCAAAAGAAAGAAAATCGGGAGCTGGAATACTATAACACTCATCTGGCATTTATAGTGTAGTTTAAATGCCAGTGGTTATTTGAGTTAATATAAGTTAAGGTCTAGGAGATCTCTTTTTAGTTTCTTCTTCAAATGCTGGGGTGACGACGTCATCCAACAATACCATACTGGATGTACGCATTAGAATCGGCCTAGGAGCAGGAGGCGTAGCAGCTAGCGCCTCTAATTCATTGAATTGCGTCTCATGAGCGTTTCTTGGCATGGGGCCATTATAGATCACTGAGCCTCTTCTAACAGGTGGGGCAGGTTCAGTAAATAGTTCTTGCAACGTAGGTAATCTGGAAGATGTGCTTGATTGTTCGCGCTGTTTTTCTTTCTGTTCTCTTTCCATTTTCTCAATTTTTAGTTGCTGCTCCCTTTCTGCGTAAGTGCACACGGTTACAGGGAGTTTTATCAAATCGCCTGTATAAATTTTCTTTTTGTCGTGTGTTTCATAAGCAACCGCGCCTTTTTCCTGATTTTTTTCCTTTTTCTGATCTGTGGACAAAGAAGCATTACCAGGAACTGCGCTAGGTTGCGCAAAGAGTGAAGAGGGTAAGATCTGCATTGAGATTCTTCTAAAGCGAGAGCTTTTTGCTGATTTTTCTTTTTTTTCTTTTGGTTCTTTTTCAACATTTTGAACTGGAGCAGGTGCCAAGGCTGGTGTTGGCGGTGCAACGGGTGCAGGTGTTGTGGGCGCAGGTGATAATACAGTATTTTCTGGAGACGCTATTCCCATAAAGCTCATCAGGGACTCCACTCTACGGAGCATGCGACTGCTTTTGGCGGGTTCATTGTCGTTAGGGCCTGGTTTTGACATAGCTATTTCCTTGTTGATTAGCATTGGGGCGTATAATCACACTAAATGATTGGGGAAATCATCCAACTTAATAAAAGGAATGCCAGATCTCGTTTTTTATGACATCGTTATCCACGGTAACTGTCGTGCATATCAAGCTTCACTAAATACCCGACATCGCCAATCTTTTATGATACTTGTACTTTCATCTCCGACATGTTTTTTGGAAAAATCAGAAACATGTTCAGAGTCACAATGCTTATTAAAGGCTTCAATATTCTCATATTCTTGAATCAATAATATAGCGAATTTCGATTCCCCTTTTGTACCAGGATGCGAAATTTGGCGTGTAACGTGGTATTTAAGACAACCCTTTTCTTTTTCTAAGGTTATTCGGGCTAGTTCTTGAAAGGATTCAAATAATGTTTGCTCATGATTATCTTTGGGTAGCCATTCAGAAACAACTAAAATATGAGATGCCATAACTTACTCCTAGAGACGGGATAAATGTAGGTTACAAAATGATGATATTGTGCATCAAGATTAAAAACCTACGTTCTATTTTTATGACATTGTAAACTGCAGTGTGCTATTTATGGCAACTCACTTTAAGAAAGCATGCTAAAATAATGAGTAATTTATTTATATATAATAAATAGAAAATTATTATTTCTTTATCATTCGTCGCCCATCATCGCCACAGTTCTCATCTTGCGGTAGGATGGAATTATCTACATGAGACCGTTGCAAACGAGATGGTATTTGAGCAGCTGAATTTTCAATAGCTTTTTTGCCACCACAGTATAAAAAATAAGTTGTTAATGCTGCAAAAGTTACCATCGCGGTTGTTTCAATAGCAATCAGAGTATTGAGTTGTGATTCATTAGAAGGGCATGTAACGAGCACGGGGGGGCACCCACTCGTAGAGGCAATAATTGGAGCAGCTGAAGATGTCGTGTTTTGTGTCGTTGTATTACTTAACAAATCACTTAAGGTTTGAAACATACTGGTGATATTGAACATAGACCCTCCTATTTAAGTGCAGCCCATTGTAGTTAAATATCAGCAATTAACTAGTTCATAAAAATGCGACATGATTTATACGACAAAGTAAATATCTTGAGCTTGGGTCACCTGAGCTTGGTGTGAACACTGTCAAGGGTGTGACTTTTTAAGATAATGTAGATAGGACCAGACCAAGATTGGATACCTTAGGTCTGATCCCAGGTTATTTTAATTTATGATGTTTTGTCTTTACACATTCCTGTTTCATCCCAGTTTTCACTACCCACACAATGATGGCAGTAAAATAATCCATTGGGATCATATTTTTGTTTAATCGAATACAGCTTTTTGTAATTATCGCCCCAAAATGAGTTTTGCCACTCTTTTTCAAAGTAATCAGCTTCATTTAAATAAGTACCGCCTTTAGGCGTGATATCTTTGATAAGTGCATAAGCATCTTGGTCATTTTGAATCATTTTGTTGACTTTTGTCTCATCAATTTCTTTGCCTTTAATACTGGGGTAAACTTCATTGCTGCCTGATGCAATGATGACTAACCCTGCAGCCTCAAATGCTGCGGGGTTAGTGGCTGTTTGCTTTGAACGCGCTAGCGCATCTTTGGCGCCTCCGGCTAACCCTTTATTCACATGTAATGATACGTGGGCTAATCTTGAAGCCTTAAAAAGGGTTTGTGCTAATTGATCTAATTTACTCTCGGCAAACAAACTCAGTGGCAACCATCGTGATAAGTAGGTGTACCAGTATTTTGAAGTTTCACTGGTATTAGATTTCCACCAATATTGTCCAATAGGTGCGCCAGGCGTTGGATCTAATGTCACGAAATCAGGATGATTTTCTTTCCAGAAATTATAATCCCACATTTTATTTGCGGGGATGATAAATACGTCATTTTCAAATGCATAACCATCAGGCTCTTTTTTCAGCCACTGTTGTAATCCCTGCCAGGAATTATTTGCTTGCTCTTTAGATAAACCTTGGAACACGATCATGATGTCAATGGTATTATCTTTGGTAAATTCAATTTGCTCACCCCAGTGTTCATTATTGAGATTATCGCGATAAAAGGAGAGAAACTCTTTAATCAACTTTTGATAATGAGCATCTGTTTTGGCGGTTATTTTCGCTTTATAAACACCAAAGTTAGATGGTAAATCAAAGGTTTTTAAAGTCATTTTGGTGACAACGCCAAAGGTGCCGCCACCGCCACCGCGCACAGCCCAAAACAAATCGGCATTTTGGCATTCATTGGCAATCAGTGTTTTGCCATCTGCGCTTACTATTTCTACCTGCAACATATTGGCCGCCCCGCTACCAAACTTTTTAGACAGCGATCCAAAGCCACCCCCTTGGGTAAAGCCGCCTGCGGCGCCCACAGAAGCACAGCCACCGCCTTGCACATAGCGATTGTGTTTGGTGGTGACTTCAGAATAAGCATCAATCCAACGTGTGCCTGCGCTAACGGTCACAGCTTGAGAACTATGTTGTTTCTTAGAGCAGCCGACAGGGACAAAATCATTATGCACAATGATTTCCCTCATGGGGTGCGTCCAGATTAACAATGAATTAGCAGCATTGTTGCGCCCATAATAATCATGTCCACCACCTTTGATCACCAATCTGAGATGATGGTTGCGCGCAAAGTTGACAGCAGCCACTACATCTTGAGTGCTTTGTGCTTGGACAGCATATTCGCTGAGTTTAGCATCCCAAGCTTTATACCAACCTTGACTTTGTGTCTCGCCGGGTTGCGATTGTAAGTAAAAAGGATTATGACTATTTTTTAAGGCTACTTCGCATGCAACACTTTTGGGATCTTCATGACAGGCACTTAATGTAGCTTTAGGTTTTACCAGTTTCCCGTGTAATTCTTTGGAAAGCGCGTTCCATGTTGCCTCGCTTGGCCAACAGTCTTGATGTGGTAAGCATCGGCATAGATTGGTGCTCTGAGTTTGGCTATTTGGTTTAGGATCTTGGGCAAAGGATACATTGATGATTAAACATGAAGCAAGCAATGTAAGGAATAATCGCATTTTTTTAGTCCATTAAAAAAAGAGGAATACTTTATTATCCTAGATGCGCATAAGTCACAGTCATCTTGAGTTTGTGCAGCTTATGGGGTCGTGATGTTCTCAAGATTAAATTGGATATCATATCTGCCGCTATCCCCCGTAAATTGAAAAGCATTCTTTTCGGTGCTTTTACTCACGGCATTGGCGTTAGGAATGATCCACTCGCCTTGTAGTTTATCATTTTGGCAGGTAAGTTTAAGTTTCAAAGAGCCTAATGAATCGTCAACGTTCCAAGGAAGTAGATCTTCTTCAACTAACGTTATCATCAGATCGACGTCTTCACATTTAGTAATGTCTTTTTTCCAGATAATCGCATTATTCACTTTGCCAATATGCTCTGATAGCCAGTGAGCAGGGAATGCTGGTACTTGATAATAACTAGGGGAATGATTCTTAGTATATTC
The DNA here is from genome assembly GCA_964606325.1 of Uncultured Candidatus Berkiella sp. Classification (GTDB taxonomy): domain Bacteria; phylum Pseudomonadota; class Gammaproteobacteria; order Berkiellales; family Berkiellaceae; genus Berkiella. The sequence goes on along the minus strand of CAZSGE010000007.1, from coordinate 52,099 downwards.
AGTGACGCTGATATAAAGCTCGTCACCACTTTTTTCTTGTGATTGTTCTGTTTTAAAAGATTTTAGGATTAATTTTGCTTCTGTTTGAGCTAGAACAGAAGTTGAAAATAAGGACAGTATACATAATACCAGTCCACTGTGTTTTGTTAACATTTTCTTTGAATCCTGTTACCAGTGCATACCTATGTACATTTAGTTTAACCCTTAAATAGGAATGCGAAAAGTACAAAGATTTGATATCAAAGCCCAAAGAGGGGGGCTTTGATTAAATCGATGTTGCTGGCACAGAATCTTGAACGATTAAAAGAAAGTTTAGGTCGATACACTGATAGGGCATATCAAGCACATATCCAGGATGTGAATAGTGCTATCAAAGCAAAAAAATAAGCTAATTCAGATCTTTTTTGCTAACTCAAGAAAAAATTCTGCCTTCCACAATGCCAATCCAGCTAAATCAGAGGGTTTAAGGAGAGGTTTTACATCATTTTTTAACATTTCCCAATCAATTGAATTAATTTTGACTTTAAATTGTTCTACTAGCCATTTACGATCGATTGATAGTCCCTGGTCCTGCCACGGGCCTACTTGTTTTAAAGCATTGGCTAGCAATTCATAATTGACAGGAACCCTGTTTTGCATATACCAAATGAAATCATACCAATCTCTGCCTTTGTTATATTTACGGCATAATAGCGCATGAATTTTGCCGGCAAATGAACTTGGTAAATCTTTTGCTAATACGCTAAAGGGTATGGGAAACAGTAAAAATTTAATTTCAGTATTTGCGCCTGTAGGTGGATTGGTGTCAACTTCAAACTTAATTTTGATTTGTCTATCTGATCGTGTCATGGGATATTGCACTGTGAGCATCTTTCCAAGTGAATCCACTTTTAGAAATTGCTTCTGAACAGTTTTTTGAACGTCGCTTCTATCTGAAATGTTGATTTTATAACCAAAAGCTTCAAACTCTTCAGATACATGAAAAAGATAATGATTTAAATCAAAATCCGCATTTGGTGCTAAGAGAGCAAAATCTAAATCTTCCGAAAAACGTTGTAAGCTATGTAAAATCCTTAAAGCGGTTCCACCATGAAATTCAGCTACCTTGAAGAAATCGGTTTTAGACAAAGCCATCAAAGCTATTTCTTGGGTAATTTCCTTTAAGGCATTATGCTCATCTTGGCGGGTTTTGCAATGATAACTGTCTAAGCGTTGTTGAACGACTTCAATGTCCATGCTAACTCTTTGTCACGTTTTTTAGAAATGTATGAATTCTTTTGCTATTGTAATATGCCCCTAATGCATTTGCAAAATCGCTGGATAATTGTGGCAATTCTGATAATTCAATTCGTAAGCTTTCATTAAAAGGAGCCAGTGTAGTCCAATCTTTCTTATAGCAATACAAATAATCCGTGATTGCTTTCCAAGGCGTGGCAATCATAAAAATATTTTGGTGTTCTACTACTCTGGTAACCCCCATGAAAAAATTCTTTTTTGGTAAAGTCCTATAGCTAAAAACACCAAATTCGTTTTGATACTGTAGTGATCGTGTGGTGGTAACACTGGTCGTCCCGTAAACAGCTTCAGGAATAAGCTCATGATATGACAAGGCAGATTCTAAGCTAACGTAGGAGGGCCAATGGATGTATTGTGACATTTCAAAAGAGTGTGGTTTATCCTTATTTAGGTATTGCCCTTGACGGTACAACCCTTTACGAAGGCGCACGAGATAACCTTCTTTTAAGGCACGCTTAATTTGCGAAAATCGCGCATCTTCAGAGGTGGGCAATAAAGTGCATAAATCAGCATAGGTTACATAGGCTGATTTAAAAGTCCGTAACTTTTTCTCTAATTGGCTAGTCATTATTAAATTATAGCTTAAAACTGTCAAAAAATGACAGAATTAATCAAAAAATTGACGATTTTAATAGTTGCAGTGCAAGATATTTCCTAGGTAAGGAAGCATCTTGCACATGTTAAGTGTACTAGCACCTATTTTAGAATAACCTTTTGCGTGGGAATGAATAGGGGGCAATCTATTGGCAAGACATCTTCTTATCTTTAAATCGGTTAAAACGGCTGTGATTCGGGTCTTTATTCAAGCCTGTGTAATCAATCATTAACTGAATTTCGGGAGGAAATTCTGAAGGCGCCTGTGCAATACTTCTTTCATATCCTGTTGGCCCATTTGGCACTTCTTTAGCGAGTTTGGCTTCCAGCCTTTCTAAAGTATGGGTGTTCTCTCTGATAAATTCTAATATTTGATCCTGGGTAAGTGCCTGATTTTCTAAATTACTAAGAGATGCTAATACATCTTTCACGCGATAATGTTTAATTCCATAATGATCTTTTTTTAAGTCAAATCCTGAATGGTCTTCGTATAAAAATGCCGAATCAGATTTTTGATTAAACCAAGTGAGGGCTTGCAACATTTTTTGTGTAGATGGTTTGTAATGACCACTATTATTACTTAGCGTTATTAGTTTTCCTTTAGAAAAGTAGGCATGACCAGCAGCCAGTACGGGTAATCCGGCGACGAGATGTGAATGATTTCTAATGATAAAATCATTGGAATATTCTTTTCTACACGGAGCGCAGTAAAGTCGATTGTCTGGTAATAGCCCATATATGTACTCTCCTTGTAAAGGGTACCCTTCTGAATTAAGGAATTGTTCTCCTGTACAATCGACTTCGTATTCTTTTCTTTGATCTTTATCAAGATAATGTTTTTTAAGAAAGGATTCAGATAATAATTCGGGGTAAAATTCTGGTTGAAGTAGAGAGATATATTCTAGCTCAGGTTTTAATTTTTTATGATTGTAGTAGTGATTTAAAAGTAGCCTGTCACTTGTGTCATAAAGCTGACAAGTTGAATCTCTTTCAAACTTAGGCGTAAAGGTAAATTTTCTTTTAGTGGATAATTCAACCGACAAAAGCATGATAATTTCCTATATTTTTAAATTAAAATCATCATACTTAAAATCTTTTCGAAAATAGTTAAGAAGCAGACTATGTGTTATCTTTTTCCGACAAGAGGTAGGCTCTAGCCTATATTTGGTTAAATAGCTGATTTTTTTATGTGCAGTACCATCAGCAGCAAAAATTTATGCTAAAGCTTGCATCAAATCATCAATTAAATCACCTACATCTTCTATACCTACAGATAAGCGCACTAAAGAATCCGTGATCCCTATTTTTTGACGGTGCGCTTTGGGAATGGCGGCATGCGTCATCATGGCAGGATTGCCAATCAGCGATTCAACCCCCCCTAAGGATTCTGCCAGGGTAAAGATTTGTAAACGTTTGAAAAAGCGATTGATAAATTCGGCATCGCCTTTTAAATCAACGCTTATCATACCGCCAAAGCCTTTCATTTGACGCGCGGCTATGTGATGTTGTGGATGCTCTGGTAAACCAGGATAAAATACCTGTTTAACTTTAGGATGGCTTTTGAGAACATTCGCAATATGCATCGCATTGTGGCAATGCGCTTGCATTCGCACATGCAGGGTTTTAATAGAGCGAATGAGCAAAAAGCAATCCATGGGGCTTGGCACGCTACCCGTGGCATTTTGCAGATAAGACATTTTCTGTGCGAGTGCCTCATCGTTTAATATTAGAGCGCCCCCCACCACATCAGAATGCCCACCAATGTATTTAGTGGTGGAATGGCATACAATATCAGCACCTAATTCGAGTGGCATCTGTAAGTAGGGAGTGGCAAACGTGTTATCGACGGCCACTAAAGCACCATTTTTCTTCTTTTTATTGATTTCACACAAGGCGGCAATATCAATCACTTTGAGCAAAGGATTAGAAGGCGTTTCTAGCCATACCAGTTTTGTTTTATCAGTGTAGGCTTTTTTAAAAGCAGCGGTATTGGCCATGTCACATTGGGTATAGGTAATACCCCAAGTAGAAAACACATTCGCCAATAAGCGCAAAGTGCCGCCATAAACATCATCTGAGACAATAACATGATCGCCGGGTGTTAGTAATTGCAATAGCGTATTCAGCGCGCCGCAGCCAGAGGCAAAACAAAATCCATATCTGCCGTTTTCCAGGGCAGCCAAATTGGCTTGTAGCACATCTCTAGTGGGGTTGGCCGTTCTGGAATATTCATACTTGCCAACAGGATGTGCGGGTATAATTTGTTTGTAAGTAGAAGTAAGATAAATGGGAGGCATAACGCTACCCGTTTCATCATATTCAAATCCGGCATGAATGGCTTTGGTCGCAAATTGTAAGGGTTTGTCTTTTTTATTCATTTGAAAATCCGTTTTCTTGCATCCATGTATCATTTAGAAATTTTGAAATATAGCGTGAACCTGAATCGGTGAGCACGGTCACCACTGTTTTTCCGGGGCCCAATTCTTTGGCTAATTCACAAGCAACATGCACAATGGCACCAGAAGAACCACCACAAAATAAACCCTCTTCTCTCACCAATCGTCTTGCCATGGCAAAAGTTTGATTATCATTCGTTTGTCGCATCTCGTCAACAACAGAGAAATCTAAGGCCTCGCATAATATATCTTCGCCAATACCTTCGACTTTATAAACATGTGGTTCTACTAATTTGTGTGTATAGAAATAATCAAAATGTACACTTCCGATGGGATCGGCACCGACAATTTTAATGTTTTTATTTTGTTCTTTAATAAAACGGCCCACTCCTGAAATCGTGCCACCCGTACCAGTGCCTGCCACAAAAGCATCGAATTTACCTGCAGTTTGGCGCCAAATTTCAGGCGCAGTGGAGTGATAATGCGCGGCGATATTATCTTGATTGTGATATTGATTAACATAAAATGAACCAGGAGTTTCTTTGGCAATTTGCTTGGCGCGATTGACATAATGTTCTGGTGAATCACCTGGCACATCCGTTGGGGTTACAACCACTTGGGCGCCATAAGCTTTCAGAGAATTGATTTTTTCTAAGCTCATTTTATCAGGTAAAGTAAAAATGCAGCGATAGCCTTTGACGGCGGCAATCATGGCAAGTGCAAGGCCGGTATTACCTGAGGTGTTTTCAACAATCACGCCGCCTTTTTTAAGCAGCCCCTTTTTTTCTGCTTGCTCAACAAGGTAAAGTGCCATGCGATCTTTTATTGATCCGCCTGGATTCATAAATTCACATTTAACTAATACGGTTGCCGCATTGTTATCGACAACGCGGTTTAATTTCACTAAGGGGGTGTTGCCGATACATTGTAATATATTCTCTGAATAAGCCATTTTTTATCCGACAAGGCTAACAAGGTATATATAAAGGTATAGCAAGAAATTGAATTAACCCCCAAACCAGCGTTGAAGAAAAAAACAGTAAGCCTCAATTTAGGTTTAGCTTTTTCGGATTTTTCGACTTTTTAACGATTAAAGTGGGTTGGTGAGATTGTATAGAAGACAGCGGCTCACATTTTTGCATAGCGATGTGCTTTAAAGTTAAAATGGGAGGCGGTGAAATATTCAATAAAAATTCATCATTTTCTTTGCTTTTTACTTCGTGATTAGCAAATTTTTTCATAATGAATTTTTTAATGGGTTGTACATCTGATAAGCACACTTTTTGCAAAGATAACATATTAAATTTAACCGATGCTTTATGCTTGTAAGTATCCCCCTTGGCATCTTTAATCACCATGGTGAGACTTTTTAACAGACGTATCGATTCATAACCGGGCACGAACTCAGGAATGATACTTAAATAGATAGCAGGATATGCGTTCTTTTTGTTCAAAAGTCTTTGAATCGCAGGGTTCACGAGTTCCATTGCCATATTGGCATATTTTGTTCCTAAGCCTAAATTTTCAACGGTTTGGCTTTTATCTCCAATAAACATATGAGAAATAAAATGCACCCAGTGCATGGTATTAGGCTCAGCTTTAATGCCTGCATTTTTAAGTGCCTGATTGGCCGGCATATTCATAACTTCATTTTGAGATTTTATACGTGCCGGGAGGCCTTGTTTTTTACGCGCCCGAATGAGCGCTTGTGTTGCTTGAATGCTTTTTTGAGTAATTTCTACATCAATCAAGCCATTGAGTTGTGCTTTAGGAATAGGGCTAGTTTTAAGCCAATTCGAAGGCTTGGGAGGTATGATGAGAGAATCATCGTTTATCTTATTTTCTGATAAAAACAGCACACAAGTACCATCATCACATTCAATCATCCGCGAAGGGCGTAATTTACTTCCTTTAGGTGTTGTGACATGGCTTGTTAAGGGCCCTTTTTGGGGGGTAGAAAGTGTCACTTTGCTGGGTGAAAGCAATTGTGTAAAACGTGTCTTTCTTGGTGTAAATAATTTGGATTCAAGTGGAACGTCAGTGCTTGTTGAGTTTAACAGCACACCTTTCTTAGCAGGTGAGCTTGCGGCTTGATTCAATTTCATTAAATTTTCAACGGTAAAGGCGCTGGCATCTAACGGCGTTGAGCGGCGCGTGCCTGGGCGATAAGCGCCATCAGACTTTTTCTTTCTTTTCTTTTTTTTGTTATTAGGCTCAGGCTGATCTAGCATAACTACACGCTATTTAGATGAGGTTAGCCATATTATAAAGAGAACTTACTACCATATCTAGTTATTTTGGATAATTTGCTGCAATAGGCAAGCGTCTGCCGATGCCAAAGGCTTTTCGCTGTACTCGAATAATCGGTGCCGATTGGCGGCGCTTAAATTCTGCTTTATCCACCATACTATGGACTCTCGCAATGGTTTCAGGAGGGAGTTGATTTACCTGATGCTGGCATTGCTCATATTCTGCTTCGGGTAACAGTTTACCTTCAATATAAAGCTTCAAAATTGGATCTAATAATTCATAGATTGGCAAAGAATCGGAATCTTTTTGGTTGGGAGCAAGTTCTGCGCTAGGCACTTTTTGAATGATGCTTTCAGGAATACACTGCTTTGGATTTACCTCGTTAAAATAGCGACATAATTCGTAAACTTGTGTTTTATAAAGATCGCCAATTAAATTAAAGCCACCTGTCATATCACCATAAATTGTCGTGTAACCCACGCTTAATTCACTTTTATTGCCGGTAGATAGCACCAATGCCCCAGTTTGGTTGGAATATTCCATTAAAATCCGACCGCGCAGGCGCGCTTGAATATTTTGCTCTGTTAGAGATATCGGTTTTTCATGAAAGACTTTCTCAAATTGCGCTAAGGCAAGCGCGAATTCTTCTTCAATCGAAACGGTGAACATTTTAACATTGAAGGTGTTACAAAGTGCGGTGGCATCTTGTACACTTCCTAGGGAAGAATAGCGCGAAGGCATAGCAATAGCGGTGACATTTTCAGCGCCAAGGGCTTTTACTGCCAACGCCAGTGTAATGGCGCTGTCTATGCCACCAGAAACCCCAATCACGACTTTGTTAAAACCACATTTTTGCGCGTAATCTTTTAATCCTAAGATCGTTTGCTGGTAAAACAACGCGCTATTACTAGGGGCTTGATAAGGCAAAAACCCTGAGCCTAATTCAAGTTGTTTGTTATTGAGCGTGAGCGCTGCAAACCCTGGTTCAAACTGTGCTAAGGCACCTAGTAACTGGCCTTTGTCATCCAGTGCAAAGCTTGCGCCATCAAATATGATATCGTCGTTACCGCCGACTTGATTGGTGAATAAAAGTGGTGCCTGGCAACGTTTTGCAATAGGTGAAAAATGGTGAATTCTTTGTGCTTGTTTACCAATGTTGCTCGGTGAGCCATTAATACACACAACCAAATCTATAGTATGTTTGCTCAAGTCATTGACCGGATCGCAATTATATAAATAATTATCAACGCCTGCCCAGCCATCTTCACAAATTAAAAAGCCTAAGTTAATGTCTTCAAACTTAAAAGTACCGACTTTGTCTCCCGGGGCAAAGTGTCTTGCTTCGTCAAAAATATCGTAAACGGGGAGTAACTGTTTATGATAAGTATACAGGCGTTTTCCTTTACTAATTAAGCACAAGCTATTATGAAAGGGTTTACCTTTTCCTTTATTTTTATCAATAAAGCCAATAACAACGCTTATTGCTAAGGTATGGGTGAGTTCTTCTAGTTTTGTTAAATAAAGATCTTGGGTTTTAATAAAAGCAGGGCTGTCTATTAAATCCATAGGATAATAGCCGCTCAGTGATAATTCAGAAAAAATAATTAAATCGACATTTTCAGCTTGTTGTCTGAGAATACTTTCAATTTGGGCAAAGTTGCCAGCGAAATCGCCAATTTTATAATTTAATTGAGCTATCCCAATACGCATGGATTATCCTATATTTGAAAAGTGTCTTTCACATGTTGCAAATAAGCATCGTCTTCGGAGACGAGTTTGCCTTTGGTGTCTGAGATTTTGATGACAGGTTGATGATTCGTATGGGTCATTTTAATCACAATATCTAAGGGCGCATACCCTACATCGTTCGTTAAATTTGTGCCAATCCCAAAGGTGGGATAACAACGCCCTTTAAAGTGTTCATAAATAGCGGCCATTTTTTCAAAGGTTAAACTGTCACTAAACACAAAAATTTTATCCGAGGCATCAATACCTAAACTTTCATAATGTTTTAAGGCTTTTTCGCCCCAAGCGATGGGATCGCCTGAATCTTGGCGCAAGCCAATATAGTGGGTAGCTAAATGTTTATCAAATTCACCTAAAAACACGTCCATCGTAAGGACATCCGTTAAGGCAATACCAAGCTTGTCTTTGTATTCTTCTAACCAAATATGGAGTGCAAAATTTTGTGAGCCTTTTAATTGCGGCGCTAATACCTGAAAAGCTTGTAAATATTCATGTGCCATGGTGCCAATCGGCTTTAAATTCATTTCTTTGGCAAAGGCAAGATTACTTGTACCATTAAATTGAATGGGGCATTTTTCCTTTAAAATACTAATCAGTTGATGATGCCAGGCTTTAGAGAACCGTCGTCTGGTACCAAAATCTGAAAATCGTAAACCTTCGAATTTGTCTTGTGTAATAAAATCAATTTTTTCATTCAAGCGTTGCAAGCCAAGGCTTGGATCATGATTTGGGTACTGATGTTGGTAATAGGCTTCACTCACCATGGCGAGCACGGGTACTTCAAATAAAATAGTATCTAACCAAGTACCTTGAATTTGGATTTCAAGATCTTGCTTTACGTTAACTTTAATATATTTTTCGTTTAACTGAAAATTTCTCAAATAATCTATAAAATCTTTTTTAAAAAATGTGAGCGATTCTAAATATTGCAGATCTTCTTCGGTAAAACGAAGTTTGCAAAAATGAGAGATATTTTCTTCAATTTCTTTAGCAAGATGAGTTAGTGGTACTTTTTTGCGGCATTTAAATTGGTAAGTTGCTTGTGTGTGAGGAAAATGATGCAACACACATTGCATCATTGTCAGCTTATATAAGTCAGTATCTAGTAGAGAATTGATAATTGCGTTTCGCATTCACTTTCTTATCCTGCGAGAGAGGTTTTTTCGTTGGGATGTGCAATATGTAATTCTTGAGCAGACTGGATAATAAAAGCGCCGTGACCTTTCATTTCGTTGATAGCTTCTTTAATGGTTAAAGGCGAAAGCCCTCTGCAGGCACCTAAATTAACAACGACTTCAAATCCGGCGTGCAATAACTGAAGTACGGTTATTTTAACGCAATAGTCTGTGGCCAAGCCTCCGACAATAACGCGGATAATGTCTTTTTGGCGCAAAAATTCTATGACGCCAGTACTGAGTCTTTCGGTTAAGTCATGGTAGCAAGAACCATAAGGATGCATATCTGGTTCAATGCCTTTCCAGACAAAGAAATGATAATCTTGAGGATGCGGTAAACCTTGTATAGTTTCGAACCCTTTGGTGCCTGGTATGCAATGCTTTGGCCAACGGACATCCATATTTGAGGCTTCGATTTTACTAAGCACAGGATTATCTTTAGTCGCTACCCAATGTGCATGAGCGCTATGGCCTTCTTTGGAGCCAAGTCGATATTGTGCAAATTTTGCCTGTTCATTTAATTGCGCCACAATGTCTTCGCCATTTGGAACCGGTAGCTCATCAGGACAAGCCGGTGTAAAGCTATATTGCGCGTCAATATCAAAGCTAGCAATTTGGGATTTAGGAATATTATGTTTCATAAGAGCAACTCACTTGACTTAGTGGCACACCCACACTAACATGATCTAATACTTAGGCGGCTTTGTCAAATAGGGAATGATGAATATGCAACGAATTGGGGTGTTTGGGGCCGCTTTTAACCCTCCAACGTTGGGTCATCGAGACGTTTTAGAGCAGGTTCGTTCACATTTTGATGAGATTTTATTGGTTCCTTCCGTATCTCATGCGTTTGGTAAAAACATGATTTCGCTTGAACATCGTTTAGCAATGCTAACGTTGTTTATTGATGATCTGGCTTTTAAAACTAAAATAACGTTATCAGATATCGAGCAAGTATTGCTTTCGCAGCTTAAGACAAAGGGCCCAATCTATACCTATGATGTGTTAACCGCACTCACTCAGCAGTATCAGGTGCGCAACAAAAATGTGACAATACATTTCATCTTAGGCCCAGATAATAGTAATCCTGCCATTTGGCATAAATTTTATCGTTACCAAGATATTGAAAAGCAATGGCCTTTGTTTGTTGCTAAAGAAAATCTGGCTATTCACAGTACTCAAGCGCGAGAGATCTGTGCCAGTTATGCTGATAATCCTTCTCTGCGTTTACAAAAATTAATGATGCTGGTGGGTGAAAAAATAGCGTATTATATTGAGCAACATCAATTGTATCGTGAAAGAGAAGGTCGTCATGAGTGATTTCAATGCTCAGTTATCCGTTGATGTTGTTATCTTTTCTTTAGTCAATGAGCAATTGTGTATATTGATGACTAAAAGACAAACTGAACCCTTTCAGGCGAGTTGGTCATTGCCTTTGGGTGAAATTAAAACCACACTTGATGCTAATCTTGAGCAAACAGCGAAGCGTAATATCAATTCTTTGTTAGCACTTGAAACGCCTTACCTGGAGCAGGTGCAAACCATAGGCAACAATACGCGCGATCCCAGAGGTTGGTCGTTGAGTGTTGTTTACTATAGTTTGGTTTACACAGAATCTGAATTGCTAGATAATCAAATGAAATGGATGACATTAAGCGAGGCGTTGTCTCTCAAGCTAGCTTTTGATCATCAACAGATTATTGAAAATTGTTTGCATCGATTACAAAATAAATCGCTTTATACTTCCTTGCCTATCTTTTTATTGCCAGATGAATTTACGCTAACGGATTTGCAAAAAACCTATGAGTTAGTGTTGGGCATCAAAATGGAAAAGAAATCCTTTCGCAGACGCTTGTTAGATGCGGGCTTTTTACAAGAGACAGGTCATTCTCGCCATGCCAATCATCGCCCTGCATTACTTTATCGCTTGACGCAAAGGCAGCCGTATTATTTTGCGCGGATTATTGAGGGTGTGAGAGTAAATCCCCCGCGCTAAGAAGCGCCGCCCCCTTTACAAAGTGGGCTCTTGTTCGCTTTGCGAACATAAGATCTCTCTTTCGTAATACCTTGTAAAAGATCGGGTACGCCAGAGAGGCCGCGCAGCGGCACAGAGGGATTTATGTAAACGACGCTTCTGTTTTCCTAAACACCAACACTTTCTGAATGGCAAAATTGGCCACAAACAAGCCAGCCAGAGCGATTAATTTACTGGCAAACACATTGGCACCTAAAAATACCAAACTTGAAATCAAGCCATAAGAAAAGCCTAAATTAACCAAGCAAAGCGTCGCATATTTAAGGGCTTCAGGTAAAATGCGTTCTTTTGATTTAAAGACGAGTTCTTTATTAAGCAAGAAATTGCAGGTACCTGAAAAAATTCTGGCCAAGGTTTCGCTCACCAAAACTTGTCCAAAAACCAAGTAAGCCAATGAAAATGCCAGAAAATCAAGTAAGCCACTCACAATAGCAAATATCAAAAAGCGGAAAAACACAAAATAGATTTTAAAAGAATCGACCAGGGGATTGAAATGCGAACTTTTATTGTTGTCTTTATAAACCGTTTGAATGGAGATTTCTTTCATTTTGATCTTTTGTTTAGCGGCAGATATCAGCATATCTAGCTCAAAATCATAACCATTGGAGCTTGTTTTCAATAGACTCTTTAAAAAAGAGCGCGGGATCCCACGTAATCCGGTTTGGGTGTCCGAAAGTGAATGTCCTATTAAGATTTTAAAAATAAAGCGAGTCAAATTATTACCAAAACGGCTTCTAAAGGGCACTCCTTGGGAAAAATTTCTCACGCCTAAGCACAAAGCGTAGGGGTGGTGCGATAATGCTTCGCTCACATTGAGAATATCTTGCACTAAATGCTGACCATCGGCATCGGCGGTAACAACACCAGGACAATTTGTATCCTCTTGGTTTAAGAAGTAGTTGAAGGCTGTTTTTAGCGCTTGTCCTTTCCCCATATTCACAGCGTGACTCAATATGGTAACGCAAGGGTGCTCGCATGCTTGAAAAATAGACTCAAAGAGCGGCCCTGAACCATCATTCACGATGATAAGCGAGAGATTATGTTGGGTTAATTCACGCACGAGTCCGATGAGCGATTGATCGGGCTTATATGCGGGTATAATAATAGTCGGTTTAGTATTTAACATATTTCTTCTAATGCGTCTATTTCTTCTAAAGAGGTTTCTTCAAGCTGGGGTAAAGGAAAAGCTTCTGGTTTAAAGTAATGATAAACATATCGATTAAAATCATGATTATAGATCTGATCAGGAAAATGAATGGCGTCACTAAAGACAGTGCCAAAAGGAATATGGCGCCCGGTGCGGGTGACGATACTATCAAAATGCTCAAAGAATTTATAATTTTTTTGATTAAAGCTAAAGGTTGTATCTGTTGCTTTGAGCTCATCGGTAAATTTGAGCATATAAAACAGCTTGCAATTATCAAGCTGATTAAATTCTACATGAAACAAATTTTTACCTTCGATTGTCGCCTCTTTTAATGCTTGGTAAGCATTTTGGCAGTCTTGCGCATTGGCGAAAAAAACATGCCCGTCATGTGTCATGTGCTGTTCCACTGCTATCGCTGGGATCTGTAATGACTTTAAAAACTGCATGGGATCTTTTTGGCGATACAATACCCAGGCTTTTTCATGATTGGTATTCATTTGCGATAACCCGTTATGGACGACAAAGTGGTTATCAGGGAATTGTTCAAATAAATAAGCAAAGATAGCATCAATTGTTTTTAGACCATGCACCAAAGGTGGTGTTAGGGTCAGAGGGCCTTTTTTCCAATGATGGTGCTGTAGATGCGCTAATGAATTTAAAAATATAATGGAACAATTGGGATTAAATTTACGTTTGTAAGTACAAAAAAGCATGGTAGAAATATAATCAAAATAAGATATATAAACAAAATGCTTTTTCCCAAATTGCTGAAGATGTTTAACCAATCTCAAGGTATGCGCTAATATTTTAAATCTCGCCTTTGATGCAAGAATAAAATTTATCAGGCCAGCGCCTTTTTTGATGAGCTGCCATACTTTTAAGTTTTGGTAATTTTTAGAAATATAACGTGGCAGATCTAATAAATGATTCAGCTCACTGGGCTGTCCTTTTTCGGAAAAGGTCCAGGGATCAGGCAAAAAGAAAGGCACATTTTTCGCTTTATTGCGCGCGCCATTCATGACGCCCCACACCCCTACCGAAACATCATGATTGGAAAGCGTTTCCCAACATTGTTCAAAGGCTAAATCAGGCACATCGCCAAGATGTTTAATTTGATGTTGCGTTGAAGGGGTGCCCGCATGGATTGAAACCCATTGCACCCAGGGCTCCAGATACCCACTATTATATCTATCATTGGTTTTATAATTAGACTGCTTAAAGGATAAAACTTTTGCCAGTGCTGGCAGGGAATGTTGTTTGGTTGCCTGAAACAATAATTCAGTATTGAATTCATTAAGTTCAACAATCACTACCGGTTTGGTCATGGGTGACACCTTAAGTTAGTCCATCAACATCTTGTAAGTTTTTGCGTTAATACTATAACGTGCAATGGGCTAAAAAGTCCCGTATTATGTCGAGCGCGTTGTGATAGATCATAGTAGGCTTGATTAGATTGCCATATGGGAAGAGGTCTTGGGTTGCGAGCAACCAATAGATCTCTCCTTGTAAAGGAGAGAGGCATTCCTGCGAAGCAGGAAATGCACAGAGAGATTTTATCAAGATAAAATCCATCTCGCTGCTCAGGGAGCAGCCTCTTCCCTTTACAAGGGAAGATAGTTTGTCGCTTACGCGACTTCGTCCTTTCCTGGTCTTAAGCAGGCCCATTATCTAAAGCGAAGAAAATACGGAGAGGTGCCAGAGTGGCCGATCGGGGCGGTCTCGAAAACCGTTGTACCGTCAAAGGTACCGAGGGTTCGAATCCCTCCCTCTCCGCCATTTAAAAATACCCTCAAAGAGGGTATTTTTAAATGGCAGTCGAGGGAGTGATCGAACCCGAGAAGAGGGTCGACAAAATCACGAACGAAACGATGCTTTAGCATCCGTGAGTGGTTTTGGTCGTCGTCGCTTGCGACGGCGCCCGCAGGGTGAGACGCGTATGCGAAGCAAAGCGTCGAAACAATCCCTCCCTCTCCGCCATTTAAAAATACCCTCAAAGAGGGTATTTTTAAATGGCAGTCGAGGGAGTGATCGAACCCGAGAAGAGGGTCGACAAAATCACGAACGAAACGATGCTTTAGCATCCGTGAGTGGTTTTGGTCGTCGTCGCTTGCGACGGCGCCCGCAGGGTGAGACGCGTATGCGAAGCAAAGCGTCGAAACAATCCCTCCTACAAGATCGACATTACAAGGATAGTCCATGACCATAAAAAACATCGTTTTTGATGTCGGTAACGTACTGGTTCGTTATGATCCTTCCTTTATCATTGCCAAATCCTTTCCAGGACATCCTGATCACGAATCCCTAGTGGAAGGTATCTTTAAGCATCAAACCTGGTTAGATCTTAACTTAGGACTTGTCACGGAATCCCAAGCGCTACAAGAATATCAATCCCGCTTGAACTTGGAAATTGAACTCTTGCAGCAAATGGCGCTGCATACTAAGGAATCCCTTGTTCCCCTCCCGGGTAGTTTTGAATTGTTACGTCAATTGAGCATGCACTATGATATGTATGCTTTAACCGATAATACGCACGATATTATGGCTTATCTGCAAGATCGCTATGATTTTTGGCCTATCTTCAAAGGCATCGTGGTTTCAGCTGTCGTTGGTCACTTAAAACCATCAAAAGAAATTTATCACCATCTGTTATCTACTTATGATTTAGTGCCTGAGGAAACGTTGTTTTTGGACGATATGCCCAGAAATATCGAAGGCGCTAAACAAATGGGTATGCAAGCGATTTTGTTTGAAAGTGCAGAGCAGGCCATTATTGAACTAAAAAAATTAGGTATTAAGCTGTAATATGTTTTTTAGCTATCAGACACTGATGTATTATCCTTTAAGCTTGAGTGCCTTTGTTGCCCTGACGTTGTCTTTTATCTGTCTGTACGTGTTTAAAAACTATTTTGTGCGAGTGGGCTTTTTTTTAGCCGCCATTGTTTTGGGCATTATTGCTGGGCACGTTGAGTTATTGGGCCTAGGATTAATATTGTTGTTTGGCGCTTTGTTTTATTTAAGCTATCACGCAAAAAATAAGTGGGTCCGCAGAAGTTTATTTATTATTGTCTTATCATGCTCACTTGCAATTATGTTGGCGCCTGTTCCTGGCATTAACAATTGGCAAATCGTACAGCTCTATATCACCGAAGATGCTATCCCTTATACGATGCGTTTTACTTTTGATAAAGCGTTAATTGGGCTATTTTTTATTTGGTTTAGCGTTTATACCCTTGCTAATGAAGGACAATGGAAAAGGGTACTTAAAGTTGGTTCATTGTGTGGATTGGCAGCGATTGCCGTATTATTGCCACTTTCGTTTGCTTTAGGTTATGTCAAATTTGATCTAAAACTAACGCCATTCTTTTACTTATGGGCACTTAATAATTTAATCTTTGTCAGCATTGCTGAAGAAGCAATTTTTCGTGGCATGATTCAGCAATCGTTAATGAATGTGTGGCAAAACTACGCTATAGGTAAATGGCTTGCCTTGGTCATCAGCGCAATGTTGTTTGGTGCTGTACACTATAAAGGCGGTAGCAAATATATGGTGCTGGCGGGCGTGGCCGGATTACTGTATGGCTATGCCTATATGAAAACACGAAAAATAGAAGCCAGTATTTTGACGCATTTTATGGTCAATTCTGTGCACTTTGTATTCTTTACTTATCCTGCGCTGGCATCTGCTTTTGAGTGATTAGAACCCAGGTTTTGGTTTAGGTCTAAAAGGTGATCTGGGTTTATTGACGTGATTGTGCTCATTAAGCAAGGTTAAATGAGGATTTTTTAACCATAAACGTCTTAGTTTTAATTCAGCGCTTTGAATGAGGTTCGCTTGGATCCATTTGGGGACGGCTAATAGTACTTCTTTTGCTTTTTCTTTAAACTCAGCTTGTTTATTTTTCATTTGTTGATAGTAAAAATCAGATCTTGCTGCTCTTGCAAATACTCTTTCACAATAAGTTAATATCGCTAATATTATTTCTTGCATTCTTTTTTCTTGTGAAAGTATTTCTAATCTAATGGCTTCTTTATTAATTTTTGCGTTAGACAATTCACTATCAATTTCATGAAAAAGTGATGAGATTTTAGACAATTGTTGCATGAATTCTTGCATTGAATGCGGTTTAGTAAGTAGCGATAAAAGATTTTTTAGCGCATTAATTAATTTGAATTGTAAACGGCAAAGTGTAAGATCGCCGATAAATGCTGATTGCATGTGCTTTAGCTTGAGTTCTTCATTTGAAATCAAGTCTTCTAATGTATCTGGATCGATATAATCATCGGCTTGATCAAAGATTGTAGCTGCACGTGAAAATAGCATGGCGGTCATACTGCGGCCCCATTAAATAATGAAGGCGACAGACTAACAGTTTAAGCAGATAAATTGAAGACTCTCATGGGCACAAAGCTGTCATAAAAAGCCTTATTCATGTGCATGTGTCTTTTTACGATGCAAAGGCGGCAATACTTTAATGGTTTTAATGCGGTTGTCTTGTACCTGAACCACTTCGATAGGAATATTACCATTAATTAAACAACAGGTGCCTACTTCCGGAATACTTTGCAAATATTCTATCACCAAGCCATTGACTGTTTTAGGGCCTTGAGAAGGGAGTTTCCAATGTGCCCAGCGATTGAACTCGCGAATGGTGGTGCTGGCTTCAACTAAGTATGAGCCATCTTCTTGTGCATGAATCGACGTATAGGCCGCGGACATATTGGTGGTAAATTCACCCACAATCTCTTCTAAGATATCTTCTAAAGTGATAATGCCTAAGATTTCACCATATTCATCAACCACCATGGCAAAGCGTTGTTTGCTTTGTTGGAAATTAATCAATTGGTTGGTTAAGGATGTGCTTTGTGGAATAAAGAATGCCGGATCCAAAGATTCAATCAGCATGGCTTCATCAAATTCTTCATGCCCCATAATATGCAATGCTTTTTTGGCGTGAATAATACCAATAGTTTTATTGAGATCTTGCTTATACACCGGCAAAAAGGAATGTTGGGTATTGGCAAGTTGGGCAACAATTGCATCCCATTCGCTTTCTAAATCAATGCCCAGCACATCGTGACGCGGAATCATGATATCTTCCACACAGACTTTTTCCAGATCTAAAATGCTTAAGAGCATTTTGCGATGCTTAGAAGGTATTCTCCCCGAGGTTTCATGTACAACGGTTCTTAACTCTTCAGGGCTAATGCCTTCATTGTCGATTTTGGAAGGAGATAACCCACACAAGCGAATAAGACCATTTGACACCCAGTTTACAATCCACACGAGGGGATATAATGTTTTTAAAATTATTTGTAGTAAAAAAGAAGCAGGGAAAGCTACTTTTTCTGGATATAGTGCAGCTAACGTCTTGGGAAAAACTTCAGCGAATATTAATAAGACAAGCGTGATAATCACATCGGCGATGATAACGCCGAATTTTTCACCTATCAGTTCGACGCCTAATAGCGTGGCGATAGAAGAGGCCGTAATGGTGATAAAAGTATTGCCTAATAAAATAACTCCCAGCAATCTATCGGGCCGTTCAAGCAACTTTTGTACACGGCGTGCACTTTTGGAAGTTTGTGCTAAATGTTTTAAGCGATAGCGATTAACAGACAAAATGCCAGTTTCAGAAAGTGAAAAGAAGGCAAGCAGTAGCGTTAGAAACAAAAGAGCTAGTGATAAAATATGGATATGGGAATTTTCCACCCGTGAGTTCCTTTATAGCAATAAAGCTTTAGTGCCAAAATAAGATAATACGGCCAGTAATGTACTGGTGAGTGTCCAACGAACAGCGGTCGGACCACGCCATCCAAAAAAGACTCGCCCACCCATCAGAGCGGCAAGTGAGACCCAAGCAAAAATAGCCAATAATGTTTTGGGGTAGGCAATATGGGTGAGATGTGTAGATTGAAAGAAAAACCCGCTGCACAGAGATGCACTCAAAAAGAGTAGGCCACTCCATAGAATGACAAATAACAGCCCTTCCATCGTTTGCAAAGGCGGCAATATACGTAGCATCACATAAGCGCGATGTTGTTTAAGTAATCTGTTTTGCATGGCTAATAAGATGGCTTGGAAACTTGCCAGCGTTAATAAGCTCATCGCAAATAAAGAAATAAAAATATGAATGAGTGCTGTTGGCGGTGTTTTACTTAATGATTCATGATGCCCAGATAAACTCAACATTAAAGTAATGGCAGATAAAGGATAAGTGAGTACGGATAATTGCATCATGGGGGCGCGCAAAGACATAGTTAAAGTAAATATATTCATTAGCCACATCGTGAAGGAAAGCATGATAAGCCAATCCATGTTTTGGCCCATCGGGGTATCAATTAGTTTATAAAGAATAAAGCCATGACTGACAAGGCAAAGGAGTGAGCCGGAAAAATACCAGCCACTGGAAGTGGTACGTTTACCAAAAAGATGTAGACCTTGGATGAAGGCCACGGCTAAGTAAGATAGGGTACTTAATATACCAAGGGTGTGTAGATTCATAAGCATTTACTTGTTGTCTTCGCAGAATCATCGCATAGCTTGTATCTAGAAGCCACTGTTCCTCAAAAGGGAAGGAATTGCTCATCAAGATTTGGTATGCTTGCCACATTCATAAATCCCAGCTTTTGAATGGGTATGTTCACACTATCTTAAAGAAGGTATTTCATGTTTGAAAGTTTAACAGATAGATTAAGTAGAACTTTCCGCAATGTTGTTGGCCGTGGCAAGCTCACTGATGACAATATGCAAGAAACATTAAATGAAGTCAGGGAAGCTTTGCTAGAGGCCGATGTTGCCCTAGAAGTGATAGCCACTTTTATTGAAGATATTAAAGAGTCTGCTAAAGGCGTAGAGGTTGGCAAAAGCCTCACCCCCGCTCAGCAATTAGTTAAAATCGTTAACGATAAGCTAGTTCATTTAATGGGCGATGAGTGTGCCCAGCTGAATTTAGCCGCTCAACCGCCGGCGGTGGTGTTAATGGCGGGGTTGCAAGGTTCGGGTAAAACCACCAGTACAGCAAAATTAGCTAAGTGGCTTATTGAGCGTCAGAAGAAATCTGTCTTATTGGCAAGCGCTGACGTTTATCGTCCAGCAGCTATCGATCAATTAAGAACTTTATCTAAAGAGGTGAATGCACACTTCTTTGAAAATGGTGATATCAAAGATCCGGTTTCAATTGCCAAAGAAGCGTTATCCGCTGCTAAAAAGCAATTTGTCGATGTGATTATTATCGATACCGCTGGCCGCTTGCATATCGATGACACCATGATGCAAGAGATTAAACAAATCCACCAAGCCATTAATCCCGTCGAAACTCTCTTTGTGGTAGACGGCATGATGGGACAAGATGCAGCAAGAACGGCAAAAGCCTTCAATGAAGCGCTCAGTCTCACCGGTGTGATCGTCACCAAATTAGATGGTGATGCCAGAGGCGGCGCCATTTTATCCATTCGCCAAATTACCGGTGGTAAACCCGTTAAGTTTGTGGGGATGGGAGAAAAAGTAGACGCTTTAGAGCCTTTTTACCCTGATAGAGCCGCATCCCGTATATTAGGTATGGGCGATATTTTATCGCTGGTAGAAGAGCTTGAACGCAAGGTTGATAAGCAAGAAGCCGATAGACTTGCGAAAAAATTAAGCAAAGGCAAAGAATTTGATTTTGAAGATTTCCGCAGCCAACTCGTTCAAATGAAGAATATGGGTGGCTTAGCCAGCATGATGGATAAAATGCCGGGCATGTCGGCTATCCCCGCTGAAGCCAAAGCCAAGGCCAATGATAAATCCCTTGATCAGATGTTGGCTGTTATCAATTCTATGACCCGCAAAGAGCGTCGTCGGCCCCTACTCATACAAGGTTCGCGCAAACGTCGCATTGCGAATGGCTCGGGAACGACCATTCAAGATGTGAACCGTGTGCTAAAACAGTTCACTCAAATGCAAAAAATGATGAAGAAAATCTCCAAGAAAGGCGGTCTTCAAAAGATGATGCGTGGGGTGAAAGGCATGCAAGGTATGATTCCTGGCATGGGTGGGATGGAACAGTAGCTCTTTTTAAGAAAGGCTGGGTGGTATGAAGGATTAAAGTAGAGTAGAATGCCAACCCTTTAATGCCAAAAGCATAAAAATATAAGTAAATTTTCTGACTAGAGAAAAAGGAAAAGCATCGTTATGGTGGTGATTCGCTTAGCTCGCGCTGGCGCTAAAAAGCGTCCTTTCTACAACATCGTTGTAGCGGATCAACGTTTCAAGCGTGATGGCCGTTTTATTGAAAACCTTGGTTTTTTTAATCCTGTTGCTTCAGGCAAAGAAGAAGAGCTTCGCCTAGTACGCGAACGGGTCGAACATTGGGTAGCGCAAGGCGCACAATTGTCGATGCGTGTTGCGGCGTTGGTAAAGCAATGGGATGCAAACAGTTCAAAAGCGGCATAATTCATGACTGGTTGTAGTCATGGGTGTTCACATGAGCATGATGATGCTCATGAAGCCGTGCTTGTCATCGTTGGTAAAATCGGTGCGCCTTATGGCGTGCATGGATGGCAGCATATCCATTCCTTTACCGATCCCCTTGATAATATATTCAACTACCAGCATTGGTATGTTGAACATCAAGGTGAATGGATAGGGCTTTCATTAGTTGAAGGTCGCCGTCATGGGCAAGGTTTGGTTGCAAAATTAAGTGCCGTTGATAGTCCAGAATCAGCAGCCTTATTAACCAACTGCATGATAGCCGTTGAACGAGAAGCTTTAACTGAGCTTCCTGCTGATGAATTTTACTGGACAGATTTAGAAGGATTAGCAGTCACAAATACAGCAGGCGTTGATTTTGGTCACATTGCCTATCTGTATGAAAATGCTGATGCCGATATCATGGTGATAAAACACCAAGATAAAGAAAGACATATTCCATTTGTAATGGATGATACGGTGAAATCAGTCGATTTAACAAATCGACAAGTGGTCATTGATTGGGAATTTGAGCATTAATGTGGTGTGGTGTTATCACCCTTTTTCCACAAATGTTCAATGTCATCAGTGAATGTGGGATTACCTCAAGAGCGATAAAACAAGAGTTGTTAACGCTTAAGACGTGGGACCCAAGAGAATTTACAAAAGATAACTATGCCACAGTGGATGACAGACCCTATGGGGGTGGCCCGGGCATGGTAATGATGGCTCAACCGATTCGTGATGCTTTGGCCAGTGCTAAGGCGGTTGCACCCGGTGAGGCCCACGTGATTTATGTCACGCCAGCTGGAAAGCGCTTTGATGTAAAAAGGGCCAGAGAGCTAGCGTTAAGTGAGCGGCCTTTGATTTTTATTTCAGGCCGTTATGAAGGTATAGATAATCGCGTGATTGAGCGCGATGTCGATGAGCAAATCTCGATTGGAGATTATGTTCTCTCTGGGGGCGAGTTAGCAGTGATGGTAGTGATTGATGCTATCACGCGCTGGATCCCTGGTGCGCTAGGTCATGAAGATTCAGCGCAAAATGATGCGTTTAGTAGTGAAAACGATGGATTGTTAGATTGTCCTCATTACACAAGGCCTGCGAGTTTGGATGACCAAACCGTGCCGAAGGTGCTTTTAAGCGGGGATCATCAAGCCATTAAAAAATGGCGTAGAAAACAATCGTTGGGTCAAACTTGGTTATTAAGACCCGATATATTAGAAAATTTAGTGCTAGATGAAACGAGCCAAGCATTACTGGCAGAGTTTCAACTAGAATTCGAATCGTAAAATTAGAATAGTGTTAAGGAGTTATCATGAGCTCAGGTTTTATTCAAGAATATGAGAAGGAATTTCTGCGTAGCGATATTCCTGAGTTTTCCCAAGGCGACACCGTGTGCGTGTGGGTAAAAGTTGTCGAAGGAACTCGTGAACGTCTACAGGCGTTTGAAGGTGTGGTTATCGCCATTAAAAATCGTGGTGTAAATTCTTCTTTCACGGTGCGTAAAGTATCTCATGGCGAAGGCGTTGAGCGTGTATTTCAAACTCACAGCCCAATCATTGGCAGTGTTGAAGTAAAACGTCATGGTAAAGTACGTAAATCCAAGCTTTATTACTTACGTGATTTGGCTGGACGTGCAGCACGTATTAAAGAAGATTTAAACAAAGGCAAAAGCATTGCTGCTGCCGCAGAATAAGAGAAGGGGGCCAGTTGGCCCCTTTTCTTTGTTATGTTTGATATTATTTTAAAAACACCGATAGGCCATCTTGGCGTTTCATGCGATGGTGAAAAACTAAAAGCCATTCATTATCTTGAGCAAAGCATTGTTCCTTTGCCTCGCGCTAAGCAATCAACACATGTAAGAAAAATAGCAAAAGAGCTAGAGTCTTTTTTTCACCATCCCATTTGTTTAAAAAAATTAGCTGTGACCCTCAGTGGTACACCTTTTCAAAATAAAGTTTGGAAAGCTCTACGCCAGATCCCACTGGGTGAAACATGTACCTATGGTGAGTTAGCGAAGAAATTAAATACTTCTGCTAGGGCCATTGGCATGGCTTGTCGTACCAATCCCATAGCCTTAGTGGTTCCATGTCATCGTGTTGTAGCAGCCAGTGATGTGGGTGGTTTTTGTGGGCAATTGAAGGGAAGCAAAATTGCGATCAAACAGTGGCTGTTACACCACGAAAAAGCAGTTAATTGCGAAGATTAGTGCAAAAGCCAGGCAGCTTGCGCTGCGTAGCTTTTAAGGTAGCGGGGTGTTAGTCTATAGGCATTATTCAATGCCGACCTCTAGGGAAAGATATGCAAATCAAATTATTTGCTCAATTGAGCGTACTACTTATTTCATTAGTTAGCTTTCATTTTGCGCAAGCAAACCAAGACCAAGAAACCACCAATATTCGTAACGTGCTCAAACAGCACTTTGCCGAATTAACCCTAGATGAAGTTAAACCAAGCCCTGTAAAAGGTGTATACCAAGTCAGCTCAGGTGCCAACATTTTGTATGTGACCGCCGATGCGCGGTATGCCTTTTCAGGTGATTTAATCGATTTGCAAAATGCACAAGCGAATATCACCGAAGATGCGAGAAAAATCGCGCGCTTAAATGCCTTAAAATCTTTAGGGCAGGAAAACATGATTGTCTTCGCGCCTAAAAATCCAAAATATACCGTCACCGTATTCACAGATGTAGATTGTGGTTATTGCAAAAAGATGCAAGCGGAAATGGGTAAAATTAACGATTTAGGGATTGCGGTACGTTATCTTGCATTTCCACGTTCTGGCCCTAATACACCCACCTACAATAAAATGGTTTCTGTTTGGTGCGCTAAAGATAAAAACAAAGCTTTAGATGCAGCGAAATCTGATCGCAAAGTCGAAAATGTGACTTGCCCTAATAATAGTGTGGTGAAAGATTTTGAATTAGGTATGCAAATGGGTGTTGCTGGCACACCTACGTTAATATTTGAAGATGGCACCATGGTTCCTGGTTACTTGCCACCTGAAAAATTATTAGAAGTGGCAAAGCAATTGAGTAAGAAAGAGACGGCTTAAATTGGTGATAAAATCCATCTGTGCGCTACGCGCCTCTTCCCTTTACAAGGGAAGGGGTGTTGTTCGCAAGGCGAACGTAAGTCTCAAACCTCTGAAATGAGCGAAGCGAATACTAGTTCTTCCCTTGTAAAGGGAAGAGGTCCGCGTAGCGGGCAGAGATGGATTTTATCCTAATATCACATATTCGAATAATTCGGCCCGCCACCACCCTCTGGTGGTACCCAGGTAATATTCTGTGTCGGATCTTTAATATCACACGTCTTACAATGAATGCAGTTTTGCGCATTAATTTGTAATTTCTTTTTCCCATGTTCATCGTCGATAAATTCATAAACGCCTGCAGGGCAATAACGTTGCTCAGGTCCTGCATATTGCTGCCAATTGATGGTGATAGCCGTTTGAAGATTTTTGAGTTTTAAATGCGCGGGTTGATTCTCTTCATGAAACACATTGGTGCGTGACACAGATACCATTTTATCAAAACTGATAATGCCATCGGCTTTAGGGTAGCTAATCGGTTTGCAATTTTTTGCGCGATTCAGTGCTAAGTGATCCGCTCGATAAGAGAAAGTCCAAGGCGCATAACCCCGAAATACATAGGTATCGACAGCCGCATAGATTAACCCTGGCCACAACCCCCAATGGAAAGCGGGGCGAATATTGCGCGCCTTAAACAATTCAGTTTTTATCCAACTATGATTAACTTTATCTTGATAGGTTGATAGCTCTCGTTGTGATGATTGATGGGTGAGTGCTTCAAAAGCAGTTTGTGCCGCAAGCATTCCAGATTTAATGGCGGTATGGCTTCCCTTAATTTTAGGAACATTTAAAAACCCTGCTGCACAGCCAATCAACATGCCACCGGGAAATGTTAATTTAGGTATGGATTGCCAACCACCTTCATTGATTGCTCTGGCACCATAACTAATACATTGGCCACCCTCTAATAAGGATCTGATAACAGGATGATGTTTCAATCTTTGAAATTCTTGATAAGGATCTAAATAGGTATTTTGATAATCTAGACCAATCACCAAGCCAATACTAATGAGATGATTACCCCAATGATAAATAAAACTGCCACCATAGGTTTTAGGATCGAGCGGCCAACCAATGGTGTGCGTCACAGTTCCCACTTTGTGTTTTTCAGGCTGAATTTCCCAGACTTCTTTCAAACCAATACCATAAGTTTGTACTTGATGCTTTCGGGTTAATTGATAATGCTTAATCAGTTGTTGGCTTAATGATCCTCTGCAACCTTCTGCAAACAAGGTTTGTTTAGCATGTAAATGCATACCTGCTTGGAAAGTGCTTTTGGGTAAACCACTTTTATCTTTACCCATGTCGCCCGTGGCAACACCTGTGACTTCATTTTTTTCGTTATATAAAATTTCAGTTGCTGCAAAACCAGGATAGATTTCAACGCCAAGATTTTGCGCAATCTTGCCTAACCACTGACACAATTGTTCCAAGCTAATAATATAATTACCGTGGTTTCTCATTTGTGGTGGGGTGGGTAATTTGCGTGCTTTGCGTTCAGTGAGATATAAAAATTCATCTTTGATAACAGGCGTGTGGATAGGAGCATCCATCATTTTCCAATCTGGGATAAGTTCATTTAAAGCGCGGGGTTCAAATACAGCGCCAGAAATAATATGCGCGCCAACGTTTGCCCCTTTTTCAAGTACGCAAATTCTTGGCTCAATGTTGGCTTCCTTACAAAGTTGAGCGTAGCGGATTGCTGCTGATAATCCTGCAGGGCCCGCGCCAACGATGACCAAATCAAAACTCATGGACTCATGCGCCATGGTAAACTCCCTTTTTTAAGAACTTTCATTATTGCTTAGACTTAGCAAATCAGGCAATGATATACGAGTATATGATTTCACTTAGGTATGGGAATAGCATGAAAGTATTGGTGCCAATCAAAAGAGTGGTCGATCCCTACGTTAAAATCCGAATCAAAGCGGACAACACGGGCGTTGAGCTTGCGAATGTTAAAATGGTCATCAACCCGTTTGATGAAATAGCGATTGAAGAAGCCGTGCGTTGGAAAGAAGCAGGGTTAATAACTGAAATAGTCGTCGTTACCATTGCTGATGAAGTGGCAAAGGATACACTGAGAGCGGCATTGGCGTTAGGTGCCGATAGTGCTTTGCATGTACTGTGTAAAGAATCGCTAGAACCCATCAATATTGCAAAATGCTTAAGCAAGGTAGCGTCCCAGCAACAACCTCATATAATTATCATGGGCAAACAAGCTATCGATGATGATTGTAATCAGACCGGACAAATGTTGGCAGGCTTTTTACAATGGCCTCAAGCCACTTTTGCGTCAAAAATAACACTTGATAAAAACACGCAACGTGTTGAGGTAACCAGAGAAATTGATGGTGGTCTTGAAACTTTGCAGCTTAAACTACCTTGCGTTATTACTACCGACTTACGTTTAAATGAGCCAAGATATGCAAGTTTGCCTAATATCATGCAAGCCAAGCGCAAGCCGATAACGGATATTGATATAGCTACATTGGATGTCAATATAAAAGCGCATGTAAAACAACTAAGCGTCACACCGCCGCCTGCGCGTAAACCGGGCAAAATGGTGAAAGATGTCGCAGAGCTGGTTCATTATTTAAAAGATGTTGAAAAGGTTATTTGATATGTCAAAAGTACTGGTTATTGCTGAACACCACACCATGTCACTGGCCCCAAGCACCAAAGCAACTATTAGCGCAGCTCTAAAACTCAATTCCCAATGTGATGTGTTTTTCGCTTGTGATAAAGATGAACTCAGCTCAGAAATTGCTGCTCTCAATGGTGTTGCGACAGTTTTGGTGGCCACGCACCCACGATTTGCACATATACTGGCAGAGGATCTTGCACCATTATTGGTAACTCTCGCAAAAGAGTATACCCATATTTTGGTAGGGGCCACCACTTTTGGTAAAAATATCTTACCGCGTCTTGCTGCGATGTTGGATGTTGCACAGATCTCTGATGTCTGTACAATTGAAAGCGAAGATACTTTTATTCGGCCTATTTATGCAGGAAATGCTTTTGAAAAGGTGCAAGCCTTAGATAACATCAAATTGCTTACTATCCGTACCACTGCGTTTGATCAAGTTAAAACGGGCGGGCAAGGGACTGTTAAAAAACTAGATGTTCCGATTGAGGTGTCAAATCAAATTGAATTTATATCACAATCAACACCAGAATTAACTCGCCCTGAATTAACTTCCGCTAAGATTATCATTTCCGGTGGACGTGGTTTGAAAAGTAGCGATAACTTTAAAATGATTGAAACTCTTGCTGATAAATTAGGTGGTGCTGTGGGGGCCTCTCGTGCTGCGGTTGATGCAGGTTTTGTCAGTAATGATTTGCAAGTGGGGCAAACAGGCAAAGTGGTCGCGCCCAGTTTATATGTCGCCGTAGGTATTTCTGGTGCGATTCAACATCTTGCCGGCATGAAAGATAGCAAAGTGATTGTTGCGATTAACAAAGATAGCGATGCGCCCATTTTCCAAGTCGCAGACTATGGTTTAGTGGGCGATCTATTCACTATCTTGCCTGAGCTTGAAGCCGCTTTAAGCAACGATTAGGTTTTTTTGAACAGGTGAAGCTGGTTGCTCTAATTTAACGTTTTCAGGCTTATTCTCAGGCGTGAGTTCATTCGCGAATAAAAACGTCAGGGTTTCGAATTCCTTTTCTAAATCAGCCATGGAGTACGCTTTGCAAGGTACTTCATCTTTGTCTGCATTAATATCAAGTGCCATCAATTGTTTGATAATGTCTTCGAGCTCTTCATCTAGCTTTTTATTGTCTATTTCCACAAGGGGGGATTGCTCTACCTTAATTTCTAACAAAGGATCATTTTGAGCAGGTTTGATGGGTAATTCCTCATGCGGCGTGATTTTTATCTCTTCTTTAGGGAGCTCGGATGAGGTGGTTTGCTCAACGTGTACGGGTGAAGATTTACCCCTGATTTTATGGGTTGCCCAGCCTATGGCTTGAGACGTTTTATAAGTTACCAAAGCACTAACTGCCCCAAAGCTTTGCGGGCCATATTGATAGGCTATAGCGCTAATATGTTCTCTCATTGGCATATATATTTTCCAATAGTCTGTGCTTAACAAACTTGGCAGAGCGCCATATTGATGTTCATAGTAGCTATCAAAAAGTGTGCGTGCGGTGACCGCAGCGATAGGACCACCATAATAGATGGCAGCAGCGCCTGCCAAAGCAGATAGCGCTATTTTACTGTAGAAGGCGAGATTAGAAGATTTGGCATCAGCGTTTTTGTTGGCATCTTCTGTTGTGTTGGTTTTGGTTTCTTTTGCACCCAACATGGTTAGTACCCCAATCATATTTTTAATTATTCATGGGGTGACTATATCGGGTTTAGCAATAAATAAAATGTTAGTTGTCTGCCTTTTTGGGGCGTCTATCCAATATATGCGCTTTTAAGGTTATGAATTGGTAAACATCGGCAGCAACCAGTGCGCAAGCTTATAAAGCCCACCAGAGAGAAAGAATGTGATAGGCAAGGTTAAAAACCAAGAGCCTACAATATTGATAATCACTTTGGGGTTTAAAGCAGAGAAACGTTTAGCCGATCCTACACCCATAATGGAGGTTGTAATGGTGTGTGTGGTTGAAATAGGAATACCAAAATGCGCGGTAAGAAATAAAACCGTGCCGCCAGTCGCTTCAGCTGCAAAGCCTTGGATGGGTTTTATTTTGACAATTTTTGAGCCGACGGTTTTGATAATTCTCCAGCCGCCCGCAACCGTTCCTAATCCCATCGCTATGGCGCAAGAGACGATAATCCAATCGGACACATGAAATGGTGTTTGATAATAGGCGGCAACAGCAAGGGCAATAATACCCATGGTTTTTTGTGCATCATTCGCGCCGTGGGTAATGGCTAAATAACCGCAAGACACTATTTGCGCTTTGGAAAAGATAGCATTTATCCTGGGCAAATTGACCTTATGAAAAATCCAATACAGAGCTACCATCACAAAGTATCCGCCGATAAAACCCATGACGGGTGAGCTAAACATGGGGATAATAACTTTATTAGTGATGGTGACCCAATGAAGATTCTCGGTGCTGGTTGCAAATGCCACTGCGCCCATCAGTGATCCCATCAGTGCATGAGAAGAGCTAGAAGGGAGTCCTTTGTACCAGGTCAGTAAGTTCCAAATGATAGCGGCCATAAGCGCAGCTAATAAAACTTCTGAGGTAACCACTTGCGTATTGACTAAGCCTGCACCGACTGTCGTTGCTACTTTGGTGCCAAGCAAGGCGCCAATAAAATTTAATATAGCGCCGTAGATAACTGCGACACGTGGAGAAAGAACTTTAGTGGAGACAATCGTTGCAATGGCATTAGCAGCGTCATGAAAGCCGTTGATATAATCAAATATCAAAGCAAGTACAACAACACTTACAAAAAGCAAAAATGCTAATTCCATAGGTATTCCGTTAGGTGAATTAAGAGTGCTTGAGAACGACTTCTAAAATAACGTTAGCAACATCTCTGTGTCTATCAACAATGCTTTCCATCAGACCATACATTTCCTTACGGATCAGAATCTGTTTGAAATCATTTTCGTAGTGATAGAGATCAATCGTTAATTGATTCAACAGCTGATCGGTATTGGCTTCGATATTATGGATAAGCGCGCATTTATCATGAATCGGTTTGCTATCTTTAATTTTTTTAAGATTTTTCACTAAATCATGAACGACATCGGATGCTTCAACCATATTGCTGGTGAGCTTAAAGAAATCGTTTTGAAAAGGTCGTAATTGAAAAGCGATTAATCTTTCTTGCGCTTTTTCGCAAATTTTGAGGATTTTATATAAACCGCGTGAAAGCCTATGTATATCTTCATGATCAAAGGGCGTCATGAGTGCACGGCTCAACCTTTCAGTAATTTCGTAAGTCACATCTTTGGCTTTATGTTTCGCGCTTTCAATGTCGCGGCCCAATTTAAATGCTTGTTCTCTGTCTTCTTCAATCGTGAGATCTTTCAGCAGATGAATAGATGTGTTGGATAACTCGCTCGTCAGAATAAGCAGTTCAAAGAACTTATTATCTTGAGGCAGCAAATTAATGCCAAAGACCATAAAGTTAATCCTCCAACAAAAAAGCGGAAATCCAGACTGAGCGCAGTATCGCTTTAACATCGTTCAGATACAAGAGAAAGGTGCCCAAATCTCAGTTCGAATGCGCTTTCATTACCAGTTTGCGGAGGGAGGGAGGGACTTCAACACCTCATCGATACGCAGGCGTGTACTTTCAGTGGTCTCAAGGGGTAGGTTATCAATATCAAACCAACGGGCTTGTTTGATTTCACGACATAGCTTGGCATTTGGAAGGGGGGAAAACGCTCTAATAATATAAAGGAGGGGGTAATCACTGGCGCCAAAGATCTCATGAGCATAGATAGCAAACAGGGTAGGATCCTCATTGACAATCAAACCTGTTTCTTCTTTGACTTCTCGAATGATCGCTTCTTTGGGCGTCTCAGCGGGATCCACGCCACCACCGGGCAAATGCCAGCCAGCCATGTAGGTATGTTCTATCAACATGACTTGTTTGTGTTCATTAATAATAAGCGCTTTGACCCCAATAGTGGCGGTATTTAAAAAGCGTTGCAGTTTTCTGCGAATATAGTTAGCGCATTTATAGGCAAGGTTTAACATTTGCTGGGCTCATGGATTGGTAAGCTATTTTCTGCCAAAAGCACTTTACCGTTTTAAGTACAAGATTGGCAAGCGCACAAATGGCGGTGGCACATTTTTTTCTTAATAAGGTGTTGTGGGCGGTTTTAATTTGGGCGTATTTTTATTGGAATATTTTTGAGCTGTTTCTTCCAGGCTTTCATGGCTAGCCTGTTCTGGAGAAAGATAATCGATATTATTATTTTTGAAAAATGCATCTACGTCATCATCTCCATCAGGATTTAATCCTGCCATTTGCCATAAAATCTGCTTTTCCATCGAGACATCATGATTGTCCATGGCTTCTTTGGGAACAGCTTTTAACTTTTCTGCAGTTAGAATTTCTTTGAGTGCATCTTCCGCGCGCTTATATTCTTGGCTGTTTTCTTTTTGTTTTAGAGCAAGATGTCGCAGCAATACATATAAAAATAAATTCACCGCTTGGTCTTTATAGGGCGCGTGATGTTTTGCAATAAAATTGCAAAGGGCTGGGCCGCCAGGGGTGCTAGAGGATAACGCAGGTTTTTTTTCTTGGGTTTTATGTGCAAAGTTGTTAAACAATAACGAAGGAGCCGGTTTTTCATTATCGTCTGGGGTGTCGTTTGGCATAGGATGATATCCCCGCAAAAATTAATCAAACCATATATATAGAATATAAACAAATTGGCGTGATAGCTACTTTTGTATCGTGCATTTACGCTTGAATGAAAATAGATGCCGATGATTTTTTATTGAATATGTCATCATTTTTAAGAGTAAAGATTTTGGCTGTTTAGCTAAAAGAGCAAAAGACTTTAGTTTGGATTCATAGATAACAACAAGATAGTCTTTGATTTTCCCTAGAGCTAGGGGTATATTTTCAGCGCTGGAATAAAAATAAAGATAATCCAGTGAAGTTTTATAAATAACAATTAAAAATATTCATATTCTTTTAGATTCTTATCCGAATTCAAACAATAATTAAGAGGTAAGCCATGCTTAAGTCCATCACCTCATCCCCCCAAGCACAAAAAGCGTTACAAGTCGCAAAAAATGTTGGCCCAACCGTTGTAGCATTAGGCGCAACAGGCGCTAGCTTTTGGTATGTTGGTGCAGTTGAGCCAGTTTTAACTTATGTTGATTCCTTTTTAAGCCCGCTGATTGGTTCATTGGCTGGTAATGTTTATGCACAAGGTGCTGCATTGGTAGCAGAAGCTGGTTTAGCAGTTGCTGCACTGCGTACAGGCACATGGACGGTTAGCCAAGTGAGTAAAGTAGGCAAACTTGAGGCAGAAAATCTGCAATTAAAAGCGGATATTAAAGAAGCACATGAAGCTATTGAACAAATGGAAAATGAGCAAGATGAAGTTTTAGCTGCACGTGAAAAAGCCCTCGCAGCTAAAGAGCAAGAATTTGCAGCTCGAAATAAAAAATTAGAGACTAAAGAAAAAGGCCTCCTAAAAAGAGAAAATATTTTGGAAAAAGCTCAGGAAGCCATCAAAGAAGAGAAAAAAGCAATCAAGGCAGAAAGGGCAACGTTTAATCGCGAGAAAGCAACCCATGAACAATCAATAAAAGATGCGCAAACCAAAAATCATGATGCTGCAAAAAATCTAAGAACTCGAGAAACGGAATTAGTCGATAAAGAAAGAGCGGTAGAAGATCTTGAGAGTGAGCTGGAACAAGCAAGATTAGTATTAGAAGAAGAAAGAGCAGAACTCGCCGCACAAAAAGCAGCATTTGAAAGAAGCAAACAACAAACAACCAAAGCGATCCCTGCGCCCTTGTCTGAGTTGGCTCCTGGGATTCAAGTTCGGCCTTCTATATTGTCAGATTTTAATCGCCGTAGAGAGCTTGAAAGACAGCACCGCAGTACGGCAGCAATTTCGCTTCCTGTCTCTGTGAAGGTACAGCAAGCAGCCGTTGAAGAAGGGGAATTGAGCAGCGCTTCTAGCTCG
This sequence comes from Uncultured Candidatus Berkiella sp., assembly GCA_964606325.1. Lineage (GTDB taxonomy): Bacteria > Pseudomonadota > Gammaproteobacteria > Berkiellales > Berkiellaceae > Berkiella. The sequence goes on along the minus strand of CAZSGE010000007.1, from coordinate 19,285 downwards.
GATGATAACTCAGATCGTCGTAGTCGTAGCCCAAGCCCAACAGGTCTGCATTAATCAAATGCAAATTAAAAGGGGTTCGCGCAACCCCTTTTTTTTACTCTGCATCTGGCTGATTTTCAGGCAGTGCTTTGATAAAAGCGCTTTGCCGCGAGCAGTGTTGATGAATTTTGTGAATCAGGGGATATTTCTCTAACGAAAACTCAAAACGCAGCGCATTGTAAACTTGAGGGATTAAGCATACATCCGCGAGCGTGGGCTTTTCTCCAAAACTATAAGGTCCTTCTTGATGTGATTGCAACAAGCTTTCCATGGCGTCAAAACCTAATCCTAGCCAATGAAAATACCACTTCATTTTAGTATCATCGTTTACATCAAGCTCATGTTTAAGGTATTTCAACACACGTAGATTATTAACGGGGTGAATATCACAAGCCACGATTTGTGCAAAAGCACGAATTTGTGCACGCAGGATAGGATCTTTGGGCAACAAGGGAATATCGCTAAGTGTTTCCTCAAGATACTCGATAATAGCCATGGATTGTGTGATAACTTGATTGTTAGGCAATACAAGGGCAGGCACTAAGCACTGCGGATTTATCTTTTGATAATCCGCGTTTTGTTGTTTGCCTTGAACCAAATGAATAGGCACTTGTTCGTAGCTAATATTTTTTAAATTTAGCGCTATGCGGACTCGATAACAGGCGCTAGATCGAAAATAATCATAAAGCTTAAACATAAGCTATGGCCCTTCATATTTCTGAACTGTCTGCATAATCGCACCAAAAATACTTGATCCGAGGGTATCAAACATTTCTATACGCACCGAATCACCAAATTGCATAAATTCGGTGGTAGGCTTGCCATTTTCAATAGTTTCTAGCATGCGCTTTTCAACAATGCAGGACGAGCCTTTTGAGCGATCAGCATTCGATACCGTACCTGAGCCAATAATCGTGCCCGCGGCTAGCGGTCTTGTTTTAGCGGCATGAGAAATAAGTTTTGGAAAACCAAAGGTCATATCCACACCAGCATTGGGTTGGCCAAACAATTTATTGTTTAAATAGCTTTTCAGCGGTAAATGCACTTTGGCACCATCCCAGGCGTCTTTTAATTCATCTGGTGTTACGGCAACGGGGCTAAAGGCTGTCGAGGGTTTGCAATTAAAAAAGCCGAAACCTTTTTCTAATTCTGCTTTGGCTAAGTTTCTTAAAGAAACATCATTGACTAGCATTAAAAGGGCAATATACTTTCCTGCATCAGCCTCTGAGACACCCATAGGCACATCTTTGGTAATGACAGCGACTTCTGCTTCAAAATCGATGCCCCATGCGGTATCTGCAAGCAAGATGGGTTGGCAGGGATCAATAAAACTATCTGAGCCACCTTGGTACATTAAAGGGTCGGTCCAAAAAGATTCTGGCATTTCTACACCGCGCGATTTGCGTACCAATTGCACATGATTGACATACGCGCTGGCATCAGCCCATTGATAGGCGCGAGGCAGTGGTGAACGCACCTTGTTAGCATCAAAAGGAAAATTTTCTTTGATCTTGCCTTCATTTAATTCGTTATAAATTGTTTTAAGCGCCCGCTCGCATTTATCCCAATTATCAATCGCCTGTTGAAAGGTCATGGCGATATCAGGCACTTTGGTTGCTAAGGTGAGATCCTGGGATACCACAATCAGTTGTCCATCACGTCCATTCGTTTTTAAGGTTGCTAATTTCATTACAATACTCCTCGACGCATTTGATCTCGTTCAATGGCTAAAAATAAGGCGCGGAAATTACCCTCACCAAACCCATCATTTCCTTTTCGTTGGATAATTTCAAAGAAGATGGGGCCGATCACATTTTCAGTGAAAATTTGTAGTAATATTTTTTCTTCATTATTGGCAACTTCACCGTCGATTAGAATTTGGTTTCTTTGCATTCTGGCAATATCTTCGCGGTGACCTTTGACTCTTTCTCTTATCATTTCATAGTAAGTATCCGGCGTACTCAGAAAATTAAGGCCTTTTGCGCTCAATTTTTCAATGGAGGTGTAAATATCTTGTGTTGCTAAAGCAATATGCTGAATGCCTTCACCTTTATATTCATGCAGGTATTCAGCGATTTGTGATTTATCATCTTTAGATTCGTTTAAGGGGATCTTGATTTTTCCACAAGGGCTAGAGAGTGCATAACTCACTAAACCTGTTTTCTCGCCTTTGATATCAAAATAGCGTATTTCATAGAAGTTAAAAATATCTTTATAAAAGTTAGCCCATTTTTCCATTTGGCCTTGAAACACATTATGTGTTAGGTGATCGATAATGGTTAAACCTTCACCTTTGGGATGTTGATCAACGCCAGATAATGGAACAAAGTCGGTATCGTAAATAGACTCTTTTTGATATTTATCAACAAAATAGAGCAAGCTATCACCAATACCGTAAATAGCTGGGATTTGTAATTCACCTGGTCCCACTTTACCTTCAAGATAAGGTTTAGCCCCTTTCTTGACGGCCATATCGAAGGCTTTATTGGCATCTTGAGTTCGAAAGGCCATGGCGCAAGCACATGGTCCATGATCTTTCGTAAAAGCTTGTGCATGTGTATTAGGCTCTTCATTGAGAATGAAATTAATTTCACCTTGGCGAAATAAGGTTACATTTTTAGAGCGATGTTTTGCGATTTTGGTAAATCCAAGCTTTAGAAAAAAATCAGCTAACTTTGCAGGTTCTGGAGAGGCAAACTCGACAAACTCAAATCCATCTAATGCCAGCGGGTTATCATGTATTGTTGGTTTTATTGCTTGGATCATGATGACTTCCTTATAAATTTTATCGGCTAACTTTTTATAAAAAGTTGTAAGTCCATACCCTAGTCCAAAGTTGTCTTTGTGCCAAGGGATTGCGATAAAAAGACAAAATTGATGCAAAGCATGGTTCCAAAGACTGCGCTATTTTGTTACTTTACAAGGCATTTTCTTATTTGCCTTACCATATTTAAGGAGATTAGCGCTTGGCTAACGTTTCACTTAACAAAATATTTGGTGGTGCTATGCTGGTGTCAGGCACCTGTATTGGTGCTGGTATGCTAGCTTTACCAGTGTCCACTGCAGCAGGCGGTTTTTATCCCTCTTCTATGCTTTTTGTATTTTGCTGGTTGATGATGACGCTAAGTGCTTTTTTAATGTTAGAGGTCTCTCTTTGGTATCCTCAAGAAACGAATCTTATCACCATGGCAAAATCTACTTTAGGCAAAGGTGGAGAAATTATTGCTTGGATTACTTATGTCTTATTTTTATATGCACTGATGACAGCCTACACATCTGGTGCTGCAGGAATTATCGGCAAAATCCTAGGTAAGATGGGTTTTGATGAATCGATGGGATTGTGGGTGACCGTTATTATTTTTGCTGCGATTGTTTATTTTGGTGCACGCTCTGTTGATTGGGCTAATCGAATAATGATGGTGGGTTTGATAGGTGCTTATGTTGCATTAGTTTCACATGTGGTACCCAAAGTTTCACCGGAATTATTAAACGAAGGGCATGCCAAATATCTGTGGACCACGGGCCCCTTATTGGTGACATCTTTTGGTTTTCATTTATTAATCCCCAGTTTAAAAAACTATCTTAATAGCGACGTTAAATCCTTAAGATGGTCAATTTTCTTAGGCAGTTTGTTGCCATTAATCGTTTATTTGTTGTGGGAACTTTTAGTGCTGGGCGTTATTCCTGTCAAAGGAGAGCAAGGCCTAGTTGCCATTTTAGTTGCAGAACATCATACGGGCAAACAAGCCGTCATTGAAGTAACACAACTTTTAAGTCATTTGCTGCAAAACCCCCGCATCACTTTGTTAGCTGGGATCTTTGGATTATGCGCTATGTTAACTTCCTTTATTGGGGTTGCTCTGGGTTTATTTGATTTCTTTGCCGATGGTTTTCAAATTAAAAAAACGGTTAAAGGGAAATTTTCGCTGGCTGTCTTAACCTTTTTGCCCCCTGTTCTCTTTGCTTTGTTCTACCCCAGATTTATTACAGCATTGCATTATGCGGGATTTTTTGCGGCTATCTTATTAGTTATTTTCCCGGCGATGATGGTATGGTGGGGAAGATATCGATTAAATTTGGCAACGGGCTACCGCGTCTGGGGCGGTAGATTTGCCATACTGGTAACCTTTGCTTTTGGGGTAGGTGTGATAGTCTTGGAAATATTGCATCGAATGCATAAGTTACCAACCCCTTTAACTGAGCCACATTTGTTTTATTAAGAGAAGAGAACACTTATGCCTTTTGATCCCAATCGCTTAGTGAACCCCTTGTTGCTGACGCTTAAACCTTATCAGCCCGGGAAGCCGATTAAAGAATGCCAACGTGACTTGGGTTTGGCCGAATTTATTAAATTGGCAAGCAATGAAAATCCGCTGGGTACAAGTTCGCACGTGACCAGCCAATTATCTAAAGTATTTCCAGAACTTGCATTATATCCAGATGGCAGTGCCTTTGAGTTAAAAAAAGCCATAGCCGAATTTAACAACATAACCGAGGCTCAACTTATTTTAGGGAATGGCTCTGAAGATGTGCTAAAGATGCTGATCCAAACTTTTGTTTCAGGCAATCATCAGATCCTTATTTCTGAATATGCCTTTGTTGCATATAAAATTTTAGCGCAGGGGTTAGGGATAGAAGTTAAAGAAACCCCAGCCAAAAATTATGGTATTGATTTAGATGCCATCATCAAAGCGGTAACCTCTCGCACAAGAATGATTATCTTTGCGAACCCCAACAATCCTACTGGCACTTATGTGAACCAACAATCTCTTGTCGATTTTATGAATAAACTCAGTCAAGATGTTTTGGTTGTTTGTGACGAAGCTTATTTAGAATATGTTATAGCAAAAGATTATCCTCAAACTTTAGCGCTGCTTAAGCAATATCCTAATCTCATTATTACTCGAACGTTTTCTAAAGCTTATGGTTTAGCAGGCTTGCGAGTGGGGTATGGAGTTGCAGATGTGAGAATCATTGAGCTGGTCAATAGAGTCCGTCAGCCGTTTAATGTGAATCACATGGCGCAAGTTGCAGCAAAACTCGCTTTAGAAGATCAAGATTTTGTAACTAAAAGCATTCAAGTCAATGAGCAAGGAAAAAAGCAATTAAGCGAAGGTTTTAGCAAGTTAGGCTTAAGATTTTTGCCAACTCAAGGTAATTTCTTTGCGCTTGAGATTCCCATGTCTGATGTGGATGTTTTTCAAGCTTTACTAAAACAGGGTATTATCATCAGACCCTTGGCGCCTTATAAGATGGAACACTTTTTCCGCATCACGATTGGTACGCCAACACAAAATGAAGCCTGTCTTAAAGCATTAAAAACCATTTTGCAAAAGGAAAAGGTTGTATGAGTAACGATTTAACCCAAAAACATTGCAAAGCATGTGAAGGCGGCGTTAACCCTCTTTCACTTAAAGAAGCAGAATTTCTCTTAAAGAAAGTCCCGGAATGGGTGATAAACGCAGAAGGTAAAGAGATAGCCCGTACCTATTCATTTAAGAACTATTATCATACCATGGCATTTGTGAATGCTTTGGCATATATGGCACATACTGAAAATCATCACCCCGATCTAGAAGTATCCTATAATAAATGCAAAGTACGGTATTCTACCCATGCGATTGGTGGATTATCGGAGAATGATTTTATCTGCGCAGCTAAATCAGATGCAATCATTGCAATGACTCACAAATAGTGACTAGATAAGTATCCAGGGAGCGGAATATGAAATCAGT
>CAZSGE010000007.1:0-13501 GCA_964606325.1 Uncultured Candidatus Berkiella sp. | reverse complement strand
CAAACAGATGAAGTATTAAGAACAGTCAGCGCAAGCATCAAAGTAGGAGAGAAGGTCTATGAGATGGGAGATGTAGAAAGGTATGAGATAGAAGGGTTACTGAAGAATGCAAGTTATGAAATCAGTTATAAATATTATGGGTATTATTTTAATTGTTGTTGGAATAATAGCATTCTCCTATCAAGGATTTTCTTATAACAAGGAAGAACAAGTTGCTAAATTTGGTGATCTGCAAATTACCGCTCAAACCAAAGAGCGCGTTAGCTTTCCTCCGCTGCTGGGGGGGATCTGTCTTGTAGGCGGCATCGTTTTGTTAATTGTGGGCCAAATCACCAAAAAATAATGGTCGAATTCTCTTTAGCCTAGTCTTTCGCATTAGGCTAAAGAACGAACGATGAGATGGAAATACCATGGCAATACCAGAGGCTCTAAAGCACTTTTTCTATCCCATAGTTTTTTCTCGCAAATCGATTAAGTTATTTTTTAAATACTTTTTGATTATTATGGGAATTGTATTTGCCGCTCAGTTTATGGTGCAAGCCAATGTCTTATTACGCACGGTTAATCCTGTCGTTACGGTAGGATTTATCTTAATTCCCTTTGTTGCCACGGTAAGTTCCTTCAAAGTTTGGTGTTTTGCTATAACTTTAGCTTATTTGTTAACAGTCGTTGCCATAAAAAGCCGGAAATTAAATTTGTTTGTTCTCATTTTTTTAGTAATCACAGTAAGATTGGTATGGGGTTTTACTGAAAGCTTTGTTGAAGTGATGAATACAAAAATGGCTCTTTATGAAATCAATCTGCTACATGATGCCAATATGTTAAATGATAAATTTAATTCCTATCAGACTTTCCCCATTGCTTCCCAACCCTTTATTTTGGAAGCGATTGCCTTGAATCCTTTTACCACGGAGGAAACATTGGCTAACCTTGCTAAAATTAATGAATCATTTGTAAATGACCGATTGGAATCTTTATATTATTACCAACCTAACAATGCTCAAGGTTTGTCAGTGAAGCAATTAGTGGCACAACATCCTAATACATCTACGGAAGTGTTGAAAATATTGAGTCGTGATGCTGATCCAAAGGTTAGCAAGGCTGCGAAAGAGTCTATTAGTAAACGAAAAGCTAAAAATTAGAGCTGCTGCGTAGGCTGTGTCTACTAAATCGGGGTAAGATCATTTTGTTTCCGAATCCCCGCTGCTTGACAGCGGGGTCCAGTTACAAAAATCTCCCATCATCTTTAATCTTGGGTTCAAATAAAGGGGAATGCATTCCAAGCGCTCTTGCTTGTTCAATTAAATCAATTAAATCGAGTTTTGATAAATTGAAAAGCTCAGAAAAATCTTTAATCACAAAGTACAGTGGCTGAAAAATATCTATTCTGTAAGGGGTGCGAAATGCCTCAACGGGTTCTAATGGTTTGCGTAAGGGTTTATCGCTATCCAACGCGTATTTAGACTCCCCAAAAGAAGATAAAATACCACCGCCATAAATACGCATGCCGTTTGATGTTTGAATCAAACCAAATTCCACGGTAAACCAATAAAGTCTTGCTAACATGACTCTATCTTTATGGTTCGCTTTTAAACCCAGTTTGCCATATTCATACATAAAATCAGCATAAACAGGCAAAGTGATTAACGGGCAATGGCCAAATATTTCATGAAAAATATCAGGTTCTTGTAAGTAATCGAGTTCCTCGCGTGTGCGAATAAAAGTGGCCGCAGGAAACTTTTTGTTGGCCATTAACTCAAAAAACCCTTGGAAATCGATTAAGGCAGGCACAGGGGCTACTTCCCATCCCGAAAGGGCGCGTAATCTTTCATTGACCTCGGGTACTTGCGGAATATGATCGGCGGTTAACCCGAGCGCTTTGATGCCATCAAGATATTCTTGGCAGGCCCTGTCTTTGAGTAAGTCCATTTGACGGTTGTAGAGATCGTGCCAAACCCCATTTTCTTCTGGTGTATAAGCAACAAAGCCTTTCTCATCCGGTGTTTTTGATGTGTATTTGCTTTGTTTCATAATTGTATTCTCATATTGATGTTACTTATCAGTGTAACAAATTCACAATTACTCTTACAAATGCTGATATTTTTACGCCTCACATTCTCTGATACACCCATTTATCAAAGATATGCATTCTTTTATCGGGAATTGGGATTTATCTGACATGAAATTTTCCTCATAGAAACATATAGTCAAAAAACTAAATTAATTGCTAGAGGTAAATATGTTAAAGGGTGTAGAGCAGGTGTCACAAGAGCTTGAAATGATGGTAAAGCTTGTGAGAGATGGCCAATTTCATCTGCTGCCTAAAGATATATGGTTTAAAATTTACGAGTATTACTTATTTGATTTTGATAATTACAATAAACATGATTTTAATTTAGTCTGTAAATATTTCGATTCTCTAGCAAAAGATAAAAAAATTATTCATGACCTTGTAGAAAAATACTTCCCAGTTTTTTTAGACACACATATTGAGAGCTTTAATGATAAGGGATTTATCGCATTTTTATATCAAGATTTAGGATTCAAGCTCCCTTTGATTGACAAGCCATTAGAATTTATACCCGCGTATATATTAGCTAATATGATAAGGGGGAAAGATTTTAACGAAATTGTAGAATCTCTTCGCAATCGCTTAACCTTATTATATTCACAACTGCAAAATAGTAAACTATTGCTCAAGGAGATGGATGAAGCTTTCGAGGACACTGATAATAAGAATTTCGTATCCGTTGTTGTTGGTTTTCAGGGGAAAAAAGCACCCCAAGGATTCCTGAAAGCGCTTAGCTTCGAAGAGTTATTATCGGCTTATTTGGCTGCGTCGAATATAAGAGCTCTGGTCGATTTATTTACAATAAATGAACTATCTTTTGAAAGAGAAGAATGTTTTCGTTGGGCAGCATCCATCTCAGATCTGAATATACTTTCGCATCTAACTGAACAAAAAATACGCGAATTGAATGGATTTTATAAGCCCTTGCCTCAAGAGCTTTTAGATTTAAAAGAGTTAATTGAAGCTGGAAATATAAAAGAAATAAGAAGAATTATGGGGGTTGATTTTGATGAGGTAGAAATTCAATCAAAATTAAACTCAAGTTCTATCGTATCAACACTGTCAAAAAAGCCCTTAAATGATGTATTTGCTGAGATGAATGCTCATACATTTTATGCATTTAAAAAATTGGCAGGTAACGGTAAGTTACAAGAGAAGCTTTTGAAAAGACTTATACTTGCAGATAGAATAGATTTAATTCCATTGGTTGAATTAAATAATAAATCGGTGCTATCTGTAAAGCCGATGGTTAAAAAATTTTTAATGGTCGCCAAAAAACTTGAATCTTTAGATGTTAAAATTCGCAATAAAGCTTTTAGAATGTGTCATGCTATTTTAGCAAATAGTAATCTCAGAAGCATTTTGATGGAATCACCGTTAATTGCACAATGGTGTTGTAGAAATGATCAAATGTCCTTAGTGGCCGAATATTTTGCTGGAAAAAACTTGATTAATAACGGGCGGGGAGAATTGAATTTAGACATAAGGGATGAGGATGATAAATGGTTGGTAAATACAGCCTTTAAATGGGCTCTTTTAAATGATGATAGGCTACTCATTCTGAACATGATGTCTAATGTACCATTAGCATTTATTCCTCGGCTTGTTGATTTGGCGGCTTCGCTTGATCATGTTGATCCAATTTTGCCTGCGCTAAGCAATATTTCTGGTGAACGTTTAGAAATATTTGTTATCTGGTTGTTTATACATGCAAGCGCTACAACTAATGAAAAATTAATGACTTATCTTCAAGAAAATTTTGCCCAAAATGAATCGGCTGCAGCGAAATATGCATTATTTCTATTTCATAATCGCTTGACTCATAAAATTAATTGGGCTTTACGGAAATTAGTTTTCTCAGCTAAATTTGAATATAGTAATGCATTTGGTGCGTTGGCGGTATATATATTGCTACATTCTCTAAAACACGATGATTTTTTAAATAGATTTATTACTTTACATGCTGCAGATATTCCTGCTCATCATGTTTTAAAATCTATCGAATTTCTTTCTGATGAGTTTAGAAAAATCCTGTTTCAAAAAGCGCTAGATGCTGGAAATTTTAATTCTTTTGCAAGATTGTCAATTAGGGATGATTTGCTTAAATTAACTCGGTTTCCTTATTTCGTTGATGCTTTGCGTCGTAATCCACTTATATTGGTTTCTTTTATTGGCTCAGATTATGAAGAAGATGATGCAAATATGGTATTAGAAATATTTGGTCCATATTTAGATACGGCTACTAAATGTTCTTTGTTAGCATTGCCAGAGCATGTTGAGTTGGCAATAATGTTTATCAGACTTTTTCCGCAAGAATTAACATATGATCTTTTATGCAAAACATTTGGAGAAGAGCATTACATAACGCAATTAGCGCCTCGAAGCTTTTTATCGCGCGTGGGTTCATATTTGGGCACTTATTTGCCAGGTTTTTCTGTGGCAAAAGATAAGCGGCCTCTGGATGAAACCGATGAAAATGATAAAGACAGTGAGAACATAAAAAAAGCAAAGAAAAAATAAACACAATACTCGTTAGCCAAAAGTACGAATAAGTGTTTTGGCTTGTTTATAAGAAAAATGCATTTTAGGTGTTTCATTATTATTGATAGCAACAATGCAGCCTTTTTCTACATTGACTTTATAGGCTCTACCACCTGTTCGAATGTAATGTGTTTGTGGCCATAATGAATAGGGGGTGTTGTTAACTAAGTTTTGGCTTTTGAGATGAATTTCTTCCATCAATGAAACAAAATTATGATCATTGTTCATCACGGTTTTTATTTTCTGGGGTATTCTTGCATAAAAATCACAAGCGCGTTTGATTTCTTCTCTATCTTTTATAAAGCCACGGTCTTCGCCGTTCAGTTGCTTACCATGATGTTCTCTGATAATTTTTTTAGCTAAAGCTGCATAGAAGTAGACAAGATGTATATTGTTTGCGTAAAACATGCTTTTAATTATTTCATCAATTTCTCTGTCGCGAATAAAGCTACTAAACATTTTATATTTTCTTCGTTTATATTCAACCTGATAAATATCCATTAGTTCTTTTTGGGTCGCAAATGGTCCTGCTTGAGCGAGCACAATGAGTGGTTCAATATTAGACTTTGTGTTTGCGAAAGTACAAGTCGGATGCCGTTGGCTTTTGCATCGAAACAGTGCAACTGGTTTGTTTAGATCAACAATTGTGGATAATATTCTATGAAAAGCTTTACCGTTAGGGATGTTGTCTGGAATAAATTTGTCAAGCAGTTTAGTCGTGATCATCGCTTTGTTTTTAATTCTAAAGATGCGTGAACCATAAAACGGATTGCCCTCGCTGCCACGGTTAGTATAGACAAGATAGTCACCGAAAAATGTCAGGCTAACACCGTGTTTTTCCCAACCAGTTGAAACAAGGGTTAACTGATTGCTTTTGTATCGTTCCAAAAAGCTTTTAGCAGCATCTGATTGATATCTATTGTGGCACGGGACTATCAATGAAAGCGAATGTTCGTACGCTGCCGTTATTTGATCGTTTATTTCACTGGGATATTTTTCACCAAACATCCTTAGATATTCTGTGATATGTTTTAAGGAAACAGCGATAAATTCTCCAGCGGTTTTTAGAGCGTACTTTTTTCCCTGAACTACAAAATCTAGTGTATCTGTTAATCCTAATATATGCTCTGTTCGAGAAAACATATAATGCATTTCTAAAACAGGTGTTTTAGAAGCCTTCCATTCTCTTTTGGGATTAAAGTGAAAATAAAGTAATCGAATGGCTTGATAGCGTAGTGAGGATAATGTGTCATAATCATTTATTATTTCTAATAAATCGCCATGTTTAAAAGAGCTGCTAGCGGCTAATACTTTTTCAGTAGCATGTGCACTGTGCTGCAATAGCGATAATAAATTATTTTTATCTATTTTAAAGCCAGCAGGTAACATATCATCTTTGACGAGTTGCAAAATTGCATCAGTTGAAAATGTAATCATGTCGTAAATGTCTTTATGAATGTTTAATTTTATGATATGAGAAAGTTAATACTATTAAAATCAGTTAGGGGGGTAAGATTACATAATAAAAGATGTAACTACAAGAGGATGCGCAACGTTTAAGTATCATTGCGGATCCTCTGGCAATTAAAATTGAATTTCAGGAACGAAATCAGGCACAACCAGTTCGCCTTGGGTTCTTGCTTTGATCTCTTCAACGCTGACGTTAGGCGCACGCTCAAGTAAATGAAACGCTTTATTTTTGACTTCGAGAACGGCCAAATCAGTTACAATTTTACGCACGCAATGCGCGCCAGTTAAAGGCAATGAACAATTACGTAGCAGTTTTGATTCACCTTCTTTATTCGCATGAGCCATCGCCACAATAATGTTATTGGCGCTGGCCACCAAATCCATCGCGCCGCCCATGCCCTTAACGAGCTTGCCTGGGATCATCCAAGAGGCAATATTACCCTGTACATCGACTTCAAAGGCGCCTAAGACGGTTAAATCAATATGGCCACCTCTTATCATCGCAAAGCTCTCACTTGATGAAAAGAAACTTGCGCCAGGCGCGGCTGTTACCGTTTCTTTGCCAGCATTAATGAGATCGGGATCTACTTCATTTTCGAAGGGGTAAGGTCCCATGCCTAGCAGTCCATTTTCTGATTGAAAGCAGACTTCGATGCCTTTGGGAATATAATTGGCAACTAAGGTTGGAATACCAATACCAAGGTTGACGTAATATCCATCTTTTAATTCTTTTGCAATACGTTGTGCAATTTGTTCACGACTTAATGCCATTTTAATCAAGCCTCTCTATTTTGAAATCATTTTTCGTTCAATGCGCTTTTCAAATTTACCGATGATCACGCGATTCACATAAATGCCAGGGGTGTGAATAAAATTTGGATCAAGCTCGTCAACAATTTCCTCAACTTCTGCGACGGTAACTTTGCCGGCAGTTGCCATCATGGGATTAAAGTTCATAGCAGTTTTACGATAAATGAGATTACCAAATTTATCTGCTTTCCAAGCACGGATAAGAGAAAAATCCGCTTTGAGTGCATCTTCGAGAATATAGTGTTTACCATTATAAACTGCTGATTGCTTACCTTCGGCTATCACGGTGCCATAACCTGTTGGTGTATAAAAAGCAGGGATTCCAGCGCCACCCGCACGGATTTTTTCAGCCAGAGTCCCTTGAGGGGTTAATTTGACTTCCATTTCACCACTGAGAAGCAATTTCTCAAATAAGGCATTTTCACCCACATAGGAGGAGATCATGGTTTTGATTTGTCTCTTTTCAAGCAACATCCCTAGACCAAATCCATCTACACCGGCATTGTTTGAAATGCAAGTTAAACCTTTTATCCCCATCTCATAAACTTTAGCAATAAGGCCTTCTGGAATGCCGCACAAGCCAAATCCACCGACCATTAAAGTCATGTTATCTTTGAGACCATTGCATGCCTCATCATAGGTTTTGACAATTTTATTAAACCCTGCCACAACGTTCTCCTTAAGATTTTTTAGCTAAAGTTGCCACTGCGACTTTAGAGCGATTTTGCCTTTTTAAATAGTGGCAAATATACTCACCAGCTGCAATCAACGTATTCAGATCAACGCCTGTTTTTAAACCTAACCCATTAAGCATATAGACTACTTCTTCGGTTGCAACATTACCTGTTGCCCCTTTGGCATAAGGGCAGCCGCCTAATCCTGCCACAGAGCTATCAATGGTATTAACACCTAGTTCAAGACAGGCAAGAATATTGGCCAGTGCTTGGCCATAGGTATCATGAAAATGTAGTGCCAGCTGATGGATTGGAATTGCATTCGAAACGGCTTTAAGCATGGCCTTGGCACTGAGAGGCGTTCCCACGCCAATGGTATCGCCTAATGATATTTCATAACAACCCGCTTCAAAAAGCGCTGTGGCAACTTTGATAACAGCGCTATGAGAAACTTTGCCTTCATAAGGGCACCCTAATACGCAAGAAACATATCCTCTGACGCGTAATCCGGCTTTTAGTGCTTCTTTGGTAACAAGCGCAAACTCGTTTAAGCTTTCATCAATTGAGCGATTTATATTCTTTTGTGAAAATGTTTCTGATGCTGCTGCGAAAACGGCAATATCTTTGGTGCCACAGCGCAAAGCATTTTCTAATCCTTTCATATTTGGCACTAAAGCAGGAAATCTTACATTTGGGGCGAGTGGTAAGTTTTGCATGATTTGTTCATGATCGGCCATTTGTGGCACCCATTTGGGTGACACAAAACTGGTTGCTTCAATGGTGGTTAATCCACTGGCGATTAATGTCGCGATTAAAGTTAATTTAACGTCAGTGGGCACAACTTCTTTTTCATTTTGAAGTCCGTCTCTGGCACCTACTTCGACGATATTAATGAATTGTTCCATAGTTTTACTCAAAGTCTATTAGCTCGCAGCCTTCATCTACTTGATCGCCTATTTCATAGTGAATTGATTTTATCAATCCATCTGATGGTGAAAATACGGTATGTTCCATTTTCATCGCTTCAAGCGCCACAAGTTTAGTGCCTTTTTCTACTTTTTCACCGGCTTTTACCCAAATTTTACTAATAACGCCAGGCATGGGCGCTATTAAGGCATGATTAGGGCCATCTGATGAGGAATGAGAATCATAAGTTTTTGGTTTAAAAGCAAGTGATTTACCTTCATGGAATAAGTCTATATTGTGTTCATCGCTATAAAAATAGGCATTCATCTCAAGTGAATCAAACATCGCGTTGATACGGTTGTTTACGAGCGTTGTTTTAACGTTTAAAGCAATGGGTGTGTTTAAGATTTCAAGATAATAATACCCATCGGGTTGTTTGGGATGTAATACGCGATAAATGATATCTTCGTTAAGGAACTGTAAGGTAAATGTTTCTTCAAAGGGTAAATTGACGCGCCAGGCTTTCAAGTGATTCCAGGGTGAATTAGGCTCATCAACTTGTCTCACCTGTTGTGCTCTTTTGTGCACTTGAATCATGCCTATCATGGCTAGTTCAAAAGGGGTGGGCGAGTCTGGTTTAGGCAATAGTGTCTCAAGGTGAGATTCAACATATTGCGTATGACCTTTACCTGATAAAAACACACTATCTTTAATGATGTTACGTAAGAAAGGCAAATTGGTTGATAGACCTATTAAATGATATTCATTTAATGCATGTTGTAATTTTAAAATAGCTTGCTCTCGCGTAGAGGCGTGCACAATTAGTTTGGCTAATATGGGATCAAAGTAAATATTTATGTTGTCCCCCACTTTGATGCCACTGTCTAAACGATAGTTTCCTGAGGGTAGCAAAATATCTTTGATAGTACCGCTTGCTGGTAAAAATTGATGATACGGATCTTCAGCATAAATTCTAGCTTCGATGGCGTGACCTTGCGAGTGGATATCTTGTTGTTGTAAGGGTAAGGCTTGTCCATCAGCAACAAGTAATTGCCATTCGACTAAATCTAGCCTCGTGATCATTTCTGTCACAGGATGTTCAACTTGAAGCCGCGTATTCATCTCCATAAAATAAAAATTTTGCTGGTTATCATATAAAAATTCAATAGTACCCGCACCGCGATAATCAATCGCATTTGCGGCATCGATAGCGGCTTGAAACAGAGCTTGTTTAACAGATGCTGGGATATCCGTGGCAGGGGATTCTTCAATAATTTTTTGGTGGCGCCGTTGCAATGAGCAATCGCGTTCAAATAAATGAACGCAATTTCCAAAATTATCCCTAAATATTTGGACTTCAATATGCCGTGATGTTGTTAAATATTTTTCTATAAATAAAGTGTCATCGCCAAAGCTTGACATGCTTTCTCTTTTTGAAGCCTCAATGGCATCAAGTAGTTCTGATGGTTGGTGAACAACCCTCATCCCTTTGCCGCCGCCACCTTTTGCCGCCTTGAGCATAATAGGGTAGCCAATATCAGTGGCTGCTTTGCTTAACGTGTTATTGTCTTGCACTTTACCCATATAGCCTGGGACACAGGGGACCTTGGCTTTAATCATGATAGCTTTGGCTTCATCTTTGACTGCCATTTTGGCAATGGCATCACTGCCAGGGCCTACAAAAATAAAACCATTTTTTTCACACATGTCAGAAAATTGCGCATTCTCTGATAAGAAGCCATATCCAGGATGAATTGCATCAGCGTGAGCTTGCTTTGCTACACTGATAATTTTATCCATATTTAAGTAACTTTTTTCAACGGGCACATCCCCAACACAATAAGCTTCATCAGCCATTTGGCAATGTAAAGCATTGACATCAGGTGTGGCATATATGGCAATGGTTTTTAAATTTAACCGTTTGGCGGTTTTGATAATACGGCATGCAATTTCACCCCGGTTGGCAATTAGCAACGTTTTGATTTTTTTCATCATGCTACATACCAGGATGGTTTACGCTTTTCAAGAAATGCGCTTAGGCCTTCTTGCCCCTCAGGTGATGTGCGCATTTCAACAAGTTTTTGTACAGTGAGATTGGCTATTTCAGGCGTTATGGATAATTTGTTCATCAGGGCATTAACCGCTTTTAGGGCAAGAGGGCCATTTTGTAATAATAAATGGATAATACTTTGCGTAGTTGTTTCTAATTTTTCAGGCGTTACCACATCATAAACTAAACCTAATTCCTTTGCTCTTTGTGCATCAAATGTTTGGGCGCTAAGGAAGTAACTTCTTGCTTGACGTTGGCCGATAGCATTTATGACAAAGGGACTTATCACAGCCGGAATTAACCCAAGTTTGACCTCGGAAAAGCAAAATTGAGCGTTATTAGAAGCAATAACAATATTTGAGCAGGCGACTAAGCCAATGCCACCGCCATACACGTTTCCTTGTACCATCGCAATAGTAGGTTTTTGGCAATAATAAATAGTGTGCATCAATTCATGCAAAGAACCTGCATCACGCAAATTCTCATCCGTAGAATACTTTGCCATGCGACGCATCCATTCTAAATCAGCGCCGGCGGAAAAGCTTTTTCCTGAGCTTTTCAATAGAATGATTTTGACTACGGGGCTTTGCTCCATTTGTTTATAGGCGCCTGTCAAAGCTTGCACGGTGATATCATCAAAAGCATTATGACGCTCGGGGCGGTTGAGCGTGATAATGCCCAACCCATCGTTTAAAATTTCAGTGAATACTGCCTGTTCATTGAGAGGCGCTGTCATATTCTGAACACTCCAAAATGCGTTTCTTCAATAGGTGCATTTAAGCTGGCGGCCAGGGCCAACCCTAAAATATCGCGTGTGTCGATGGGATCGATGACACCATCATCCCACAGTCTGGCGCTAGAATAATAAGGATGTCCTTGCATGTCATATTGTTTGGCAATTCTTTGAATAAATTGCGCTTGTTCGTCGGATGCCCAGCTTTGATTTGCTTTTTGCATTTTTGCGATTTTAACCTGGGTTAAAACGCTGGCGGCTTGCTCGCCACCCATCACGGAGATGCGGGCGTTGGGCCACATCCATAAAAATCGAGGATCATAAGCTCTTCCACACATGCCATAGTTGCCTGCACCAAAACTGCCGCCTACGATCACAGTAAACTTAGGTACCTTTGCGCAAGCCACCGCTGTTACCATTTTAGCCCCATCTTTGGCAATGCCACCGGCCTCATATTTTTTGCCAACCATAAAGCCATTGATATTTTGTAAAAAGACCAGGGGTATTTTGCGTTGGCAACATAATTCGATAAAGTGAGTGCCTTTTTGCGCGGATTCGCTAAATAAAATACCATTATTGGCTAAAATACCAACAGGATATCCATGAATATGGGCAAAACCACAAATGAGTGTTGTGCCATAGAGCGTTTTAAATTCATGAAATTCAGAGCTATCGACAATGCGTGCAATAATTTCTTTCATGTCCATCGGGGTACGTAAGGATTCAGGAATAAGCCCATAGATTTCATTCATATCATACAGGGGTGGTTTAGGTGCCTGTAAAGGAATACTGATCCCTTTCTTTTTACCTAAATGTTTGACACAGTCTCTTGCTATCATTAAGGCATTTTCGTCATTTTGTGCATAATGATCAGCAACACCTGAAATTCGGCAATGAACATCGGCACCACCTAATTCTTCTGCAGTGACATCTTCACCGGTTGCCGCTTTAACTAACGGAGGGCCTGCTAAGAAGATGGTAGCTTGTTCTTTGACCATAATACTTTCATCACTCATGGCGGGCACATAGGCGCCGCCTGCAGTGCAAGATCCCATGACCACCGCAATTTGTGGAATACCCATGCTTGACATAATTGCTTGGTTGAAAAAAATACGTCCAAAATCATCTTTATCTGGAAACACTTCATCTTGATGCGGTAAATTGGCACCACCTGAATCAACTAAATAAATGCACGGTAAATGATTTTCTTGCGCAATAGTTTGGGCACGCAAGTGTTTTTTTACTGTAATAGGGTAGTAAGTGCCACCTTTAACGGTAGCATCATTTACTATCAGCATGCATTCCATGCCATGTATACGACCAATGCCAGTGATAATGGCCCCACAAGGGATTTCTTCATCATAGAGTTGGTAACCGGCTAAAGCGCTAAGCTCTAAAAAAGGGGAGCCAGGATCAAGTAATTTATTGATTCTTTCACGAGGTAATAATTTGCCACGAGAGCGGTGCAAATCTTGGGTTTGTTTACCACCACCTTGTGCCAGTGTTTGAGTGAGTTCTTTTAAAGCATTAACTTGGATAAGGATCTGCTGGGCATTTTTTGTAAATTCAGGCGATTTTACGTTGAGGTTACTTTTCATTTTTTTATCCTCTTATTTCGATGGCCATTGCTGTTGCTTCCCCACCACCAATACACAATGCCGCAATGCCTCGTTTTAAGCCTGCTTTTTTGAGCGCATAAATTAGGGTTGTGACTATTCTGGCACCACTCGCGCCGATAGGGTGTCCTAAAGCACAAGCACCACCATGAATATTGAGCTTTTCATGTGGAATATCTAGATCTTTCATCGCCGCCATGGCAACTACTGCAAAGGCTTCATTGACTTCAAACAAATCTACATCGCTTACTTTCCAATTTAATTTATGGAGAAGTTTTTGGATGGCGCTAACGGGTGCTGTGGTAAACCAACTGGGCTCGTGAGCATGCGTGGTATAATCCACAATCGTGGCAAGCGGTGTTAACCCACGAAGCTTTGCTTCACTTTCTAACATTAACAAATGAACCGCTGCACCATCTGATATGCCACTGGAATTTGCTGCGGTAACGGTGCCATTGTCTTTAAAGGCAGGTTTTAATGAGGGAATTTTTTCCGGCATCGCTTTGCTGGGTAATTCGTCATCCAAAACTACAGATGATCCCGCTTTAGTGACAAGGGTGACAGGTGCAATTTCTGTTTTAAAGTAACCATTGCTAATTGCTTCTTTAGATCGCTTTAACGATTCTAATG
>CAZSGE010000006.1:0-95962 GCA_964606325.1 Uncultured Candidatus Berkiella sp. | reverse complement strand
TCCGTAACGATGCTGACTGGAAGGTGCGTATGGAGATGGGTATTGATGGTTTGTTAGCAAGCGCAATTAAAGGTAAAGGCGCAATGCCACCTAAGGGCACCTGTATGCAGTGCTCTGATCAAGAATTGAAGATGGCTATTGAGTATATGATCCCGCAAAAGAAATAAAGTAAAGGGCGTTAAGCATGCTTAACGCCCTTATTTTCAAACTCACTATTCAGTTTGTTGCAACAACGCTTTGAGTGCTGATAAATGCGCAACGCCGACCGCACGCTGTTCTTCTTCAGATTTTGCAGGTTGTTCTTCTTCGCGAAACACCAATTCAGGTGGTAATTCATCAATAAACCGACTTGGCGTGATGGTCTGTTGTTCGCCATAACGTTTGCGTTGTTTGGCAAAGGTGAGGGTTAAAGTGAATTGCGCACGTGTCATGCCCACATAGGCAAGGCGACGTTCTTCCTCGATGGCATTTTGCTCAATTGAGGTTTTGTGCGGCAAAATTTCTTCTTCACAACCAATGATATAGACATGCGGAAACTCTAAGCCTTTGGCAGCATGTAAAGTCATCAGTTGCACGCGGTTATCACCTTGTTTCGATTCCCTGTCTAAAATATCCAGCAACATCATTTTATGAATGGCGTCATTAAAGGATAGACCTTGACCTTCGGCCTTTACTAGATTAGATAACCAAGCTAATAATTCAAGCACATTTTCAATACGCTTTTCAGCGCTTTGTGGCGTGGTTGATGTGTCGGTTAAGTGATCGTAGTAGCCAATTTCTTTGACAAAAGCTTGGAGTACTTGAATGCATTCATCTGAATTAGCTTTCTCAAAGGTTTCCATAATTAAATCAGCAAAATGCTGTAATTTGTTACGTGCCACATCGGGTAAAAATTCAGACAAACCAAATTCCATACACGCATTAAACAAACTACATTCGCGTGATTTAGCATAGATCCCAAGCTTTTCTAAGGTGGCAGGTCCTATGTCGCGTTTGGGGGTATTCACACAACGAAGAAATGCCGAATCATCGTCGTGGTTAATCATTAAACGAAAATACGCAAACAGATCTTTGATTTCAGTTCTGGCAAAAAATGAAATACCACCACTGATTTGATAAGGAATGGCATTAGCACGTAATGCTTTTTCTAAGTTTCTGGCTTGGTGATTACTGCGATATAAAATAGCATAGTGATCATAAGGCAAACGATGCCGAAACTGATGTGCAATGAGTTCGTTGATAACGCGCTCATATTCACCTTCTTCATTAGGTGTGGCTAGAATTCGGATTTGCTCGCCTTGCCCCAAACTACTCCATAATTGCTTTTCAAAGGTGTGAGGATTATTTGAAATTAATTGATTAGCGGCACTTAAAATGGTGCTGGTTGAGCGATAGTTTTGCTCTAACTTAATGACTTTCAGATTGGGATAATCTTGTTGCAATAAGAAAATATTTTCAGGTTTAGCGCCGCGCCAAGCATAGATAGATTGATCGTCATCACCCACCACGGTGAGCGCTTGACGTGCGCCACACAATAATTTGATTAAAGTATATTGCGCTGTATTAGTGTCTTGGTATTCATCGACTAACAAATAACGTATTTTATCTTGCCAGCGGTCAAGCACTTCAGGATGATTTTGAAACAAAATCACAGGTAGCGCGATTAAATCATCAAAATCAACAGCATTATAGGCACGCAATGTATTTTCATAAGCGGCAAAAAAACGCGCTGCCAAATTTTCATGCTCGGTCTGACTTATTTCAATAGCTTGTGCAGGTGTTGTTAAATCGTTTTTCCAATTGGAAATAATGTGCTGAATACTTTGAATATTATCATCACTCACTGCGGTGAGTTTTTGACTCAACTCTTTTAATAACCCCATGGTGTCGAGGGAATCAAACAAGGTAAAATTAGCGTTTAGACCGAGTGAAGAGGCTTCTTTTTTAATGAGATCTAAACCCAAAGAGTGAAAAGTGGAAACATGAATGTTGCCCATTTTTCGTTTAGCGAATAACTTTGCTGCACGTGATGACATTTCTTTGGCAGCTTTATTAGTAAAGGTAAGCGCATAAATATTTTTGGGTGGGATGTGGCAGTTCTCGATAAGATGTGCAATTTTCTGCGTAATTACGCGTGTTTTGCCAGATCCCGCGCCAGCGATAACGAGTAATGGGCCATCAATGTATTTGACAGCAGCTTGCTGCTGTGCGTTGAGTTCAAACATAAACTTACATGTAATATTTGATTGGGGGGAGATTAGTTTAAGATATTAGACACAACCTTTCAAGGCATCAATTAGGATGCCAAAAGTGATCCTCTGGTTTTAATATCACCACCTAATAATAGGCAGCAAACAGCTGAAATCATCTGTCCAAACGGGGGTCATTTGATCTGGCGGAAAAAGTAATGAATTATGCAAATACAAGTAAGCACCAACTTCGCCTTTTCGTGACATCAAAATCCATTTTGAACTAAAAACGCCATTATTAATGTCTTCGTCATTTTGTGTGGTAAATAAAAATAAATTGAGTTTTGACGCAAGTGTTTGTAAGGGCGGATATAAATCAACATAGCGACTTGATACATGAAACGCTAATATCCCATTAGGTGCTAAATGAGATAAATAAATATCAAGTGCCTCGCGTGTTAACAAATGCACGGGAATTGAATCGCCAGTAAACGCATCGATGGCAAGTACATCAAACAATAGAGGACCAAATGAGGCAAGCTCTTCTTGCAATTTGATGCGACCATCGCCAATAATGACTTCGATTTTTGCACGTGAATCTTGAAGATAATAAAAGTAGTCTCGCGCCATTTTTTCGATATCAGGATCTATTTCATAAAAACGTAACCTGTCTCGAGGCTGTGTGAGTGCAGCAATGGTGCCTGCGCCTAACCCGATAACCCCAATGGATAAGCCAGGGTTTGGCTCCATCTTTCTAAGGGTATGTTCAAAGTTAATCGCTAAGCCTATACCACTTTGCGGGCTATAATAAGTTGTGGCGTTGCTTCTCTTTTGCCCAAATAAAAATTGTTTGCCATGAATAATACTGCCATTGGTAACGGTTCGATAATGAAATTCTTCTTTGTTAGCAAATCGTTCAGTCACTTCAAATGAGCCAAAAAAGTTACGATGCTTAAGCACCACATCTTCATTTGTTTTCTGGTAATGTGCATAAAATAAAAAAGAGAGGAGCGCAACCGAGAGCACAAAAACACTGTTTAAAGCAAAGCGTAATGGTTTAGAAAAACGATCAAGTGAAACAAAGATGCCAATACAAAGTAAAATACCAAAAATGGTGATATAAAAATCCCACCATTGATTAAATATCAATGGGGCAACAAGG
This sequence comes from Uncultured Candidatus Berkiella sp., assembly GCA_964606325.1. Classification (GTDB taxonomy): domain Bacteria; phylum Pseudomonadota; class Gammaproteobacteria; order Berkiellales; family Berkiellaceae; genus Berkiella. Next base: position 92,611 of record CAZSGE010000006.1, on the reverse strand, counting down.
TTAACAAATATGCCGCCTAAGACTCCGCCCAAGGCGATGAAAAGATAATAAGTGGTTAAGTGTGATGCATCAGGTTTTAAGCGATACAACTCGCCGTGACAAATCATACAACCAGAGAAAAGTAGGCCGCAATAAAGCACAATCTGATTTGTCAGCGTCATCATATGATGTGAAAAATATAAGCATATAATGGCACAAATTCCGATAAACAGCGCAGACCATGCGTAGTTAATATAAATGGCAGGGTAAGAGAAAGTCAAAATGAAGGATATCAAATATAAGGATAATGGCGCCACCCATAGCAAAGGAAAACCGGCAACATTTTGCAACATAATTTGAGTGGTAGTGAGTAATAGTGCACAGCTAAGAAATGTGAGTACTATCCAAGAAAAAACAACGGAAAACTTTAAGGATGGACTTACGTGTTTGGTCGCTAACGTTTGAAAGGGGCCTTTTTGATAAACGATATAAAGACATGTACTTGCCGCGATTAAATACACTATATAAAGGAATGACCATCCATAAAGCTGAAATTCTAACCCCAAAAAGGGCTCAAATAAGAACGGAAAAGCGACTAGCCCAATGAGTGATCCTGCGTTCGAGAGCGCATAATAACGATAGGGATAGTCTGTTTTGTAGCACTGACAATACCAATATTGTAGTAAGGGACTTGAGGCGCAAATGATAAGTCCTGGTAAACATAATGTAACAAGTAAAATGCCAAACACGCCAACAGGGGGCCATGCTTCTAATAGCATTTTAGATTCAACAGGTAAGGTTGGTATAAAAATAAGTGAAGCGATGAACAAAACAAGGTGAACTTTCACTTGCTTTTTTAAGCTTTTTATTTTAGTTAAAAGATAAGCATAAAAATATCCCAGCAGTAATATGCTTTGGAAAAATAAAACAATAGATAACCAAACGGCAGGACCACCACCAAACCAAGGTAGTAATTTTTTCGCCAGTAGAGGCTGAGCAATAAATAATAAGAAGGCACTCAAGAAAATAGAGAGGCTAAAAGCTATCATTGGTATTCCATTACTTTAAACTAATATTTAAAATGCGATAGTCCTCAGGATAATTATTTTGTTTGCTCCTGAACTCGCCTGCTTAGAGCAGGCTCAGACATGCATCCGCTTCCCAAAATAATTATCTCGTGGACTATATATACTTTAGCTAATTACAGCTGCCTATCATATTTTCTGAACTGAATCGCTTGCGCAAGATGACTAGTTTGGATGTTTTCTGAATTACTCAGATCAGCAACCGTTCTTGCAACCTTTAAGATGCGGTGATAGGCGCGTGCAGAGATCCCCAGCTTCTCTAATGCTGATGTTAGCATCTGTTGGCCCTGTGCATCCAGCTTGCAATATTCGATGATTTCATGGGTGTTCAATTTGGCGTTAGTCTGTTGCTGACGTTGAAATTGGCGTTCACGTGCCTTGATAACCCGGTCACGCACAATTTTGGTTGATTCTTCTTGTTGTGGATGAAATGAGGCTAAGCGTGAAGGATCTAATGAGGGTACTTCAATATGCATATCAATTCTATCAAGCAAGGGGCCTGAGATCTTATTACGATATCGCTGTACTTGCTCGGGAGTACAATTGCAATGATGCCGAGGTGAGCTTAAATATCCACAAGGACAAGGATTCATCGCAGCGATGAGTTGGCAATTGGCAGGATATTCTGCTTGGCCTTGTGCACGTGAAATGTTCACCTTGGCAGACTCCAATGGCTCACGTAATACTTCTAACACGTGGCGATTAAATTCTGGCAATTCATCTAAAAATAATACGCCGTGATGAGCAAGTGAAACTTCTCCTGGCATCGGTGTGCGACCTCCACCGACTAAGGACACAGCAGAAGCGGTGTGATGTGGTTGGCGAAAAGGTCTTTTTGCGAGGGCTTTTTGTGAAAAACCCAGGCGGCTAATGGAATATATACTGGCTACTTCTAAAGCTTCTTTTTGTGTCAAAGGAGGCAAAATGGTGCCAAGCCTACTTGCTAGCATCGTTTTACCCGTGCCGGGTGGGCCAATCATCAATAAACTGTGCCCACCTGCCGCCGCAATTTCTAAGGCATGCTTGGCCTGATGTTGTCCGCAAATTTCTGACATGCAAACACCAAAGTCTATCTCGTCATTTATCAACTGCGTACTTTTCAGCGGTAATTGTGGTATTTTGCCGCTAAGATGTGCACACACTGCAAGAAAATTGCTAAAAGGAAAAATGCTCAAATCGTTTACCCAAGCGGCTTCTTCTTTATTATCATTTGGTATAATTAATTTTCGTTTTGCTGAAGCTGTCGCTAGCGCAAAGGGCAATATTCCTTTAATTGGGCGAAGATCGCCACTTAGTGCAAGCTCTCCCGCCAATTCGTATTGTGATAGATCCGCACACAGCAGTTGTTCTGAAGCCAGCAAGATGCTAATTGCTATTGGTAAATCAAAGCGCCCCCCTTCTTTAGGTAAATCAGCAGGTGCTAAATTGACGGTGATACGACCTTTTGGAAAGGTAAAACCACTTTGTATTAATGCGCTACGAACGCGGTCTTTACTTTCTTTGACTGCTGTTTCAGGCAACCCTACCAAACTAAATTGGGGTAATCCATTGGAAAGATGGGTTTCAACAACCACTTGTGGAGCATGAAGACCCACATTGGCACGACTAAAAACAATGGCAAGCGACATTTTTTATACTCACGAAGAAATAGGTGCGCGAGTATAGCGCGCAAGAATTGATATAGCCAACCACCAATAATGCTGAAATATTTAGAGTTTTTATGCATTAGCGCATAATTTTTGAATTTGGGCCGGCACGGTGACCGGCCCTTTTTAAAATGGGAAGAATTAGCCTTGTAGTAATTTCTCTTCAACTAGATAAATTTCTTCATGTGTCCCCTCTAGCACCAACACATCACCGGGTTGAAAAACGGTATGGGGGGCTGGGTCATTACACTTATAGCCATTTCTGGAAAAGGAAGAAATCTTAACAGGAATTTTTTGGGCCACTAAATCTTCTAGTGTTCTGCCAACCGCGTAAGCACTGTCCGTTAATTCGACCGCATGGAGATAGATTTTTTCACGGCTATCTTCTAAATGGCCAATGTTTTCACCTTCAAAAAAGCCTCTGAGCATTTTATAACGGTTGGCTTTCACTTCCGCTACTTGTTGTTGTGCTCTAGCTGGTGTTTGACCAAGAAGAATCAGCATATGAGACGCAAGCATGAGGCTAGATTCTAATTTATCGGGGATAACTTCCGTCGCGCCGGCCACTTGTAGTGCTTCTAAATCACTGTCATCGGTGGTGCGCACCAAAATAGGTATTTCTTTATTTAGTTGTCGCACAGCTCTTAAAATTTTAAGAGAACCTTTAGGGGTGCTAAAAGCAATAATGAGCATGCGAGCCTTAGTAATGCCGGCTGCAACAAGCACACTCTCTTGGGAGGGATCTCCAAAAAAGACAGGTTCGGAAGCGGCTCGTGCTTCAGTTAAACGAACTGGATCAACATCTAAGCCTACAAAAGTGATCCCTTCATATTCTAAAAATCTTGCTAAGGTTTGGCCAACACGACCATAGCCGCAAATGATGACATGATCCTGAAGATTTTTAGATGGTGTAATTTCTTCAATAGGTTCTTCAATCGGTTTGTTGAATTTTTTCAAAATAAAGATGGCTATTGATTTGCTATTACGAATAAGCAGGGGAGAAACAGCCATGCTAATCACGGTAGCCGCGATAACGATTTGACTATCATGTACATTGATAATATTAAGATCATAGGCCACCGCAATCAAAAATAGACCAAATTCGCCACCTTGAGCAAGAATTAAGCCTGTTCGCAGAGCCGTTTTTGAGGGCGCGCCAGCCAATTTTGCTAAAAAAGCGATGACTACTGTTTTAAATATGATCAGGCTGAGCAAGATGGCTAAAATTGGTTTCCATTCATTCATGACCGTCAGTGGATCAAATACCAAACCGACAGAGATAAAGAAAAAGCCTAATAAGATATCGCGAAAAGGTTGTATATCAGATTCAATTTGATGGACATACTCTGTTTCAGCGAGCATCACACCGGCTAAAAATGCGCCCAGTGCGGCAGATAAATGAAAATGCTCTGTTAAAAAGGCAGAAGCCAAAACTACCAACAGTGCTGTTAACATAAAAAGTTCAGAGGATCGCGCTTGCGCAATGTGCTGAAACAATGGACGCAACAACCACCGACCTGCAGCAAGCATCGCAATAAAGATGAGCGTTCCAACGCCTATGCGCTCTAGAAGGACTTCACCAATAGAGCTTTCTCCTGCGGTGCTGGCAAGGGCTGGCACCACAATCAAAAATGGCACTGCCGCAAGATCTTGGAATAGCAAAATCGCAAGGGAGAGCTTGCCATGAGATTGGTCTAATTCATCTTGTTCGACAAGTTGTTTGGTTGCAACCGCGGTAGAAGACAGTGCCAAAGCACCCGATACAGCAAAAGCGCCTGCCCAGCTCATTCCTAAAAATCTGGCGACGCACAGTGCAGCCAATGTGCATAACAACACCTGAAGGCCGCCAAGACCTAGCAATGCGCGACGCATGGAAATCAGTTTAGGTAAAGATAATTCCAATCCGATTGAGAACATTAAAAATACAACACCAAATTCGGCTATGTTACGGATTTCTTCTTTTGACTCTAATAACCCTAGGCCATAGGGGCCAACACACGCACCTGCAATCAGATAACCTAATATAGGAGGTAAATGTAAGCGACGAAGCAGTGAGACAATCACGACCGCCAGCCCGAGAATGATTAATAAAATTTCAAAACTTGACACTATATTTTCTCATCTTATTTTCATTAATCTTAAGGATGTCTTTATATGCTGTATATCATTTAATAGCCATGGGTTCCACTTTTCTCTGTACTTTCATCTGCATGAATGGGTGTAAACTCTCTGATGGTGTCAAGACTGCGCGATTGAGCACGAAGTGCTGCTGCATTGCGCAGTGTTTTAGCATAAAGATCATAAAGTCTATGCCGAGTTTCTTTTTGATAATGTCGTAGTTTTTCATTAATTCGTTGTAATTTTTCTGTGTACTCTGCGAAACGACTAGCGTTATATTGCCCGGTTTTACTCTCCGCAATGATCCATTCCAAATCATTGGTGGGTAAGTTGGAGAGCTTTTTTTCTGTAATTTCAATATTATCAATCACCGGTTTAAGCGTGTCTTCTATTTCATTAAACAAATTATGTCTGGTTTGATAACATCCCTCGCGGTATGCCATGGTTGTTTCTTGAGCTAATCTGTCCTGATAACGAATAATTAAGTTAGAAATAGCATTGGCCAACATTCCGATTTCATTCCAGGGTTTGGTATCACTGCGAATAGGGCGCCAATCTTTTCTTGCGTTGCTTACTTGCTCTATGAGTAGGCGAGCGGGCACCAAGAGGGTGCTGCGGATGACTAAAAAGAAAATGAAGAGGAAAATAATTTGCAAAGCAATAAAAATCGCTGCAATTTCGGTCATGCTGAACTCAATGGCTTGCGTAAATTCTCTTGGTTGTGTGGCCGATATTAACAAATTGGGTTGTTGATTGATGTCTTGTAAAAACATATATCCCCGAAGCAAATCGCCACTTTTTTCGATGGTAAAATCGGAATCACTTTGTAAGAGTTTTTGAATAATCCCTCGCTGATTAGAATTCAGTGTGCCGCCGCCTAAAGGCCAGAGTTTAACATCAGTATAGGAAAGGCTTTGCAATAAATGAAGCACATCTTGGGTAATCAATCGTCCGATAATCAAGGTGCCTGTCACCTGTGTGCTAGTCCCTGATGTGACAGGTGCTGAGACGACGAATAAGGGTCCCAGGGCACTATTAAAAACACCAGCATACACACTCAAAGTCGAAGGGTGATCTAAAAAAGCAGGACGCTTTTCCCACAGTGATGTCAAAAACGATTGTTTGGGGTAGGGACGCTCTGTTGTTAAATCAATAATACTTTCCCAAATGACTTTGTGAGCATCGTTAAGCACATACATTAAATTTATTTCTTGGCGCAGCATTTTGCGTTGTAAAGCTTCATTTGGCTCTAATTGAAGAGAAGGCGTGGAAATTAGTTGTGATATTAAAGGGTCTTGGGCAATTAATTGGGTAATATGGGTGATGTGAAATAATTCTCGCTGTAAAATTTCTAGCCCACGATGCAGATTTTTCTCAACTAGAGATTTTTCCAGATTGCCAATTTTGGGGTTAAGGTAATAGTAAAAGAATGCAAACAGAATCAGCATCTGTAGCATCAGCGCGATACACCCCATAATTAATAATCGAGAGCGTAAATTCACAGCATGTCCCTGCGTGGTAAAAAACGGCCACTTGACTTAAAGATAGGCGATTAACACACTTTAAGCCATAGCTTTGCCCACACATCCAGACTTAGGGAAGGTTACCCTTGGTGAGAGCGTCGACTTTTGCTTGAAGCTCATCAAGTTTAAGGCGTGTTTTGATTAAAACTTGGCACTGAATATCAAATTCTTCCTTAGTGACCAATGACATTTTGTTAAACCATGCTTGCAAAGCTTGTGAAAGCTGTTGTTGCATTTCTTGGTTCAGGTTTTTTAAACCAGAAGGAAGCGAGCCAACAAACTGATTAACCATTTCTTCGATTGTTTTGGGAGAGAACATCAGGATGACCTATGATTACTTTAGATGAAGAATCCATAGTATAAACAGATAGGATGTACGGGCAAGACCATGAAATTGATTTGTGCGATTGTAAAGCCTTTTAAGCTAGATGATGTCAGAGAAGCTTTATCTGATGTTAGTGTGCAAGGAATGACCGTCTCTGAGGTGAAAGGATTTGGCCGGCAAAAGGGACATACGGAGCTTTATCGTGGTGCTGAGTATGTGGTCGATTTTTTGCCCAAAGTTAAAATTGAAATAGCCGTTGCCGATAATCAAGTTGATTTGGTTATTGAAGCTATAATGAAGGCGGCGCATACAGGGAAGATAGGCGATGGTAAAATATTCGTTTTACCACTGGAAAATGTCATAAGAATACGAACAGGTGAGGATAAAGAATCTGCCATTTAGATAGTTTGTTATCCTGAACGTAGCGAAGGATCTTCGAATAAGATGCTTCGCTAAGCTCAGAATGACAGAAAAACTTAAGTTAAAGCTTTTTTCAAAAAGGCTGGCTCGGTTAATAAGCCTTGATGCAAATCAAAGTGATAATACTGCGCTTGAATGTCCTTCAACAAAGCATCATCTCGTCTGAAGGTTTTTAACATTGGCGATTTAGCTGCCATGGTGGCGCTGTGCCAACCAGAAGGATAAACAGGTTGCGGATAGGTGATAGTCAGAAAATCTGAAAAACCCGCTTTATTCATGGCGTTTCTCATGTCACGCGTAATGGCTTGATGCAAAATGGGTGATTCGCTTTGTTGCACTAAAATGCCATTTTCTCTTAAAACGCGATGACATTGTGTATAAAACGCTTGATTAAATAATCCTTCGCCTGGTCCGATGGGGTCGGTTGAGTCCACAATAATGATATCAACACTGTTACTGGCAGCTTCTTTCATCCAGTGAATACCATCTTGGAATAAAAGGGTTGCTCTTTTGTCGTTATTTGAAGTGCATAATTCTGGAAAATGGATTTCAGCCAATCGTGTAACGCGCTCATCGATATCAATTTGAACAACCGATTCCACAGGATGTTTAAGCACTTCTTTGAGGGTCCCACAATCTCCACCACCGATAATAACGATATTCAACGGTTTAGGGTGAGTAAATAAGATTGGATGAGACATCATTTCATGATACATAAAGTTATCACGTGCTGAGAGCATAATAATGCCATCGATAGTCATGAGATTACCGAAATGGGTGGTGTCATAGATAGCTATCGTTTGATAGGGGGACTTTTCTTCATGCAGCTTAGATTTGATCTGCAAGCCAAAGCCTGTGCCATAGTTAGGATAAAACTCAGTAAACCACTCTTTATTGTTAATCATCGCAAAACCTTACAAATACTCACTAAATCAGAGGTTTGCAAGATACCGTAATCAGGACACCCAATCAAGAAAAGGTGCCATATAATCCGCTACATCAAGCTAGCTTACACCTTTAAGATTATTGCATGTACATTCTATGGATTTGCGCGTCATTTGGGTTTGTCCTACAATATTCCTTACGGGTGAAGAGTTGTCACTCAGTGCTCGAAAAGAATAATGCCAATCGGGAGCAAGGGAGAAGTTACCATGGCAGGTATCATATTCGCGATCAGTATTTTGTCCATCTTAACCACAGTTGGATTTTTATTTGCCTGGATGGTGCGTCTAGCCAGCGTTCCTGAGCATGAAAATGACCAAAATCAGCCAGTGGTTGGTGGTGAGTTATCACCCAGTGTCATTCGTGCAAATAGGCACTAAATCACCAAAACGTTCCACATCTTAAGCCGATATTGCCTTAAACAAGCTTTGCGCCTTAAAATCAGTGAAAGATATGACATCGGGCAGTATTCATATTCTCCTCTGAAGGTTCATTTCATCAGGTTATACAGCGAGGTTCTTGGTGCGTTGGTGGTTTGCAATTAAAAATGCTATTTCATTACGAAAAAAACTAAAGCAATTTCTCATCGACCCAGCGAAGCAAATCCATGATTTATCTGAAATTACCTTAGATAAGCTAGATGAGGCGGATGTTGCTATTCTTGTCTTAGATTTTGATGGCGTCCTCGCGCCTCATAATGCTGCAATTCCATCAAAGGAAGCGGAGCTTTGGCTAATTAAGCTAAGCCAAACAATAGGGGAGCATCGGATTGCGCTTTTTAGCAATAAGCCGAAACCGGAGCGCATAGCTTATTTCGCTAAAAAATTTCCTTCGATCTTTTTTTTACAAGGCGCTAAGAAGAAACCTTATCCAGATGGCCTTGAGATGATTGCACAGTATCGTGGTGTGCCTGTGCATCGGTTGCTGTTGGTTGATGACAGATTATTAACGGGCATGTTGGCTACATGTCTTGCCTATACGCAAGGATGGTATTTTAGACCACCCAAAACTAATTTTTGGTGCAACCCTATTGTGGAAAGTTTTTTCAGTTTGCTGAGAGTTTTTGAGCGCTGCCTGATTAGGGTGATAGGCTAAGAGGCTTTAGGTTTCCAGGGAAGAATTGTCGAGTCTTCCCTGGAAACACCAAGATTTTACTCTTCATCCTCAAAATCATCATTGGTGACCGAAAAGTCTTCAATCACTTCGAACTCAGACAGATCATCTTGTGGCATGAAAATGTCTTCTAAATCATCAGTGGCTTCCTCTGCATCGCTTTCAGGTTCATCTTCCCAATCATGATTCATATTTTCAACGTCAGTGATTTTGGAAATGCCATGAGGTAAGAAATCCATTTTTTGGGCATGTGATGCGGGAGCTTGGCTGATGGCAGAGTTGGTTGACGTTTGCACATTGAGCTGGTTCAACCATTCATTCTCAAACGCATTCATTTTTTGACTTAAGGCCGAGAACTTAGCGGCAGCAAAGGATGCTTCATCAAGCGCATCTTGCTTTAGCGCAATTTCCTTTTCTAAAGAATTAAGTTTTTCAGCTTGTTTAGGAGTAGGTTTACCTTGTGTGCCCTTTTTATGTTTTCCAACCAAGGTGTCACATTCTTTTTTGAGCGTCGTTACTTTTTTAGACCAAAAGCTCTCAAGCTTAGCAAGGCTGTCTAGAAAATTTTGTTCTAAGAGAGATTCGGGTGATTTGCCTTTGGGAGGCTTCGTATTCGAGGCTTTGGCCTTAGAAAGCGTTTTAGTTGTTGTTTTGGCCTTCGCTGCGGGTTTGGTCGCTTTTGGTTTTGCTTTTTTAGATGTTATTTTTGGTGGTGAAGGCTTTTTCGCTGTTGCCTTTTTAGGGGATGTTTTTTTTGCGATAGGTTTTTTGGTTGGGGCCTTTTTGGGGGCCGCCTTTTTCGATTTTGCCATACCTGCTCCTTTGGTCTTGTCGGCGTAAAAAAGAATCTCTACATAAGTCAGTATTATATAGCACCTGAACAATAAATTTTAAGTTTTTTTAAGTCAAACCTTCATGAATTCCGTTGGCTCATGTACTATTGGGCCATCCAGGGCTGGCCCAAAATGAGGAAGAGCATGACCTTTGTCGTGACAGATAATTGCATCAAATGTAAGTTTACCGATTGTGTTGAAGTTTGCCCGGTCGATTGTTTTCACGAAGGGCCGAACTTCATGGTTATCGACCCTGATGAGTGCATTGATTGTGCTTTATGTGAACCAGAATGTCCTGCGAACGCTATTTGTTCAGAAGATGATCTAACCCCAGATATGGCAAATTTTTTACAGCTCAATGCCGCAAAGGCAAAGGAATGGCCAACATTGACCACCCATAAAGAGGCTTTGCCTGATGCAGAGCAATGGAATGGCGTTAAAGACAAATTGCAATATTTAGAAGATTAACAAACAATCCCTCCCAAGGAGGGATTGAGGATCTTAAGCAGACCTAGCTATTCTTGGAGCGCTATTTTTGGCAAGATGATATTGCGCAATCATTTGATCTTCCCACTCAAGGCGTTGAGCGAATGCTAAACCTATCGAACCGAGATCTTCTTCTAAGCTTAAAAGCTGAGCTTGTTGTTGATATTTCTCGTTAAAGTCTAATGCTGCAACTGTGGTGTTCATTAAGCATTGCAGTACGCGTTGCGGGATCCCAAAATGGGCATATCCACATTTGTCAATTGAATCACTTATATGTTCGAAAACTTCAAAATGACCAAGTGAAACATAATCGACAAGCAAAAAACAAAATTCCTGTAGTGCTTCTTCTACAGCGCTAACGTTTGCTAACGCAAAAGGTCGATAACCGCATAAGTTGTTAAATGCCACAATTACCGCTTGACGATTGGATAGCCACTGATTAACAAGTTGAGAGTTGTTAGTCGCTTTTAAAGGTAGTTTAGGTAGCATGTAACAGCCCTCCTTAGTTGTTGTCCATGTTGTAAGTAAAGCTTGCTGTGTAAGGGCGTCAAGTTTTGTTGGCAAGTTGTCTTTTTTTTTGAGTTTATTTGTAAGCCTTTTCTCAAAATGCTGTGGACACATCGCTATACCTGAAGCGAGTTTTAAGGCTAAGCAAGAATAAAAATAAATTTAACTTATTGATTTATATGAGAATTGTTTTTTTAGGCGGACATATGCTCGTTAGAAAGTTTAGAAGGGGTGCCTTGTTAACAAGTGCCAATTTGATAAATTGACTCACATCCCATGTCAAAGGATGGATGTGGGGCCAGCGTGGTAGCAAGGAATGTTGCCAGCACATCGGGCAAAGGATTGCCGGCTTATCTTAAGATAAGACAAATTAAAGGGAAAACGTTGCCGTGCAAGGTAAGGAAACCACCCTAACATAATGGACTGGTTAGGATGCACAGGTCAACAAGATGTGCGGGCTGGTAATTAAGCAAGGATGAATACAAATGGGGTGGCCGCAGCTACCCTTTTTTTTTCTTCGCTGTTTTCTTTTATGCTTCGTCATCGGCGTTTCGCTCAATCCTCATGTACTCAGATGTACACTCCGGTTGCTCTCAACTTGATTCCTCGCCTAAAAAAAATAGCTCGAAAAAAACTATCAGTGCTTTTGTTGAGATGAAAAGAAGTTCTTAATTTTATGTGAGCGAAGCGAACAATTATCTCTCTTTCGTAAAGAGAGAGGCCGCGAAGGGGCACAGAGGGATTTATCTTCTTACTTCTTACTTCCCCACCACGGCAACAAACTGCCAATGGCGAGCATCATGAAACCAAGCAGTGTCCAAGCTGGAAGAGAGATCCCGAACAAATTACTTTTATCCGAATAGCATTCACCAGAACCTTGTAAAACCAGCATGATGGCTTCGTGCGGTGGAAAAGTGCCAAATAAATATTGAATACCTGGTCCACAAGCCGGAACTTGTTCGGGGGGTAGATGAATAATCCATAAATGACGTATCGCTGAGCAGATCCCAAGCAAAGCGATTGAAAAACCGATAAGGCTGTATATTTTTTGTCCACGCGGTTGCGGGTTGTGCATGATAGCAATTATAAAAAAAAGAGTAAGAATAAAAACTAACACCCTATCGATGATACATAATGGGCAAGGTTGAAGATGAAAATGAAATTGCAGAACAAACGATGTGCCCAATAAAAATAGGGAAAACCCAAATAAGTAATAGTAGAGTGGACGGATTGTTATTCTCATTTAAATCATATATTTACTTTTTATTAGCATAGCAAAAATGCGCATCTAGTCCAATAAAGTGCCCACCTCTAAAAAAGATCTTGAGATGCGACACAAAATTGACCATGGAAAACACCCATGGCCGGGCCGCTCAGGAAAACGGATCCCACCTGCTCCCACCTGACGGTCAAGGCGCCACCGGGCATGTCGACTTTAACTTCCTTGTTAAGCTCTCCATGGATGATTCCAGCAACCACGGAAGCACAAGCTGCAGTGCCGCAGGCTAATGTTTCACCCACGCCACGTTCAAAGACGCGGCACTTAATATGATTTCTTGCCAAGACTTGCATGAAGCTCACATTCACGCCTTTAGGAAAGGCAGGATGTTTTTGTAGTGCTTTGCCCACATCAGCAACAGCGGCCTCGGTGACAGCAGGAACTGAGATCACACAATGCGGATTTCCCATTGAAAGAATGACTGCTTCACGATTGCTGCCTAACAAATGTATTTTATAATATCCTTGCTTTTGTAGTTTGGATACCGCTTTAATATTGAGAGGAATGGCCTTAGGCGAAAATATGGGTTCCCCTAAATCGACTTCAATGCAGGATAAATCAGAAATATCAATTTTTAAATTACCAGCATTTGTGCCAATTAATAATTGTTTTTTACCGGTTAGCCCGCGCTCGTAAACATAGCGACCAAAACAGCGAGCGCCATTACCACATTGAGAAACCTCTTTACCATCTTGATTAAAGATCCGATAGTTGAAATCTAGCGTTGGGTTTGCAGGAGGCTCAACTAATAAGACTTGATCGCAGCCCACACCAAAGTTTCGATCGCTAATACGTCTAATCAAATTTGGGGTGAGTTTGACATGCTGAGTGATGCTATCTAGCACGACAAAATCATTTCCTAACCCATGCATTTTTGTAAAATGAATCATGCTCGACATTGTGGTTCCTATCTAAAGACTATGTTAATAGGTGAAAAGATATATTTAATATAACCTACCATAGCGATTCCATGGCAAAAAGACTTTCAATTGTTTCACGGGCTCTGACCACTTTAAACTTATTTCCTTTTACCATGACTTCAGCCGCTCTTGGTCTTGAATTGTAGTTTGAGCTCATCACAAAACCATAAGCACCGGTTTGAGAAAGCGCTAAATAGTCTCCAGCTTTCACTGCTAATTTTCTATCTTTTGCCAAAAAATCACCACTTTCGCAAACAGGGCCAACGATATCATAGAGTGATGTTTGTGCGTTTTGATCTTGTTGCAAAGGAATAACATTTTGCCAAGCGTCATATAGCGTAGGACGTAAGTAATCATTCATGGCACAATCCACAACACAAAATTGTTTGTTTCCATTACTTTTTATTAATAAAACTTTTGTAACTAAGATCCCAGCATTAGCTACGATAGCTCTTCCAGGTTCTAAAATGAGTTTTAAGTGAGAGGGTATTTTTAATCCGAGCAGCGCCTGAATGTATTCATTGACAGAAGGAATAGTTTGCGCATGATAGCGCACACCTAAACCGCCACCCATATCAACATGTTCGAGGTCGATATTTAACGCTGCCAGCCTTTGTATCAAGTGAAGCAATCGCGCTAAAGCTTCCACAAAGGGTTCGGTGGAAGTGAGCTGCGAACCAATATGGCAAGCAATACCTTTTATTTGTAGATGGGAAAGCGTTTTAGCTATTTGATACAATCCAAGCGCGCTTTCAACTTCTATTCCAAATTTGCTTTCTTTTTGCCCAGTTGAAATATAGGGATGGCTTTGAGGGTTTACATCGGGATTAACACGTAAAGCAATGGGCGCTCTCACATTAAGATGTGTCGCTATATCGTTGATCATCAGCAGTTCAGCATGCGATTCTACATTAAAGCAATAAATGCCCACTTTCAGTGCCATGGCAATTTCGTCTTGAGATTTGCCGACCCCTGAAAATACAATTTTATTGGGGGTGGCTTTTGCTGCTAAAACTCGCTGCAATTCGCCGCCTGAAACGATATCAAAACCCGATCCTAGGGCTGCTAATGCATTGAGAATGGCCAAATTACTATTGGCTTTGACGGCATAGCAAATCAGGTGAGGGTGAGTGCACGCGCTATCAAAGGCCTGCCATGAATTCACTAAGCTATGGTAAGAATAAATAAAGCAGGGTGTTTGGCATTGGGAAACGATATCGCGTACACGCAGATTTTCAACCCATAGCTCATTGCCTTGATAGTTAAAATCAGTCATCGCCATCAACATGCGTGTCATTGGGTAAATACAAAGCGCCAGTTTGGCCACAGCCAAAAAGACCTAAACAATATATTAAGGCAAAAATAATGCCCCAGCGTTTGTACAAGTTTATTTTCATAGTTTAACTATCAAACGGAAGTTTGATATCTTTCCCATACTGTTATATTCTAACTTATCCTACTTTAACTTAAAGCAACCTTAGGATGCTATTTGCAAGCGCCATGTTACGGTGTACTCTTGCAAAAAAATCAGGAAAAAGACCGATATGAACGAGCAGCAGTTCCACGATACAGTGGATGCCCTATTTCTTGCGATTGAACAATGGCTTGAAAAGGAGAATGTGCTTGATTTTGAAACGCAGGAAAATATATTAACTATCACGCTGCCTGAGGGTGAGCAATTAATTTTTTCTAGGCAGGCGTATTTAAAAGAAGTATGGTTAGCTACCCCTCTTGGTGCTTACCATTTTCAATTAGCTTCACAATGGCAAACCAAGCAAGGTGAAACGTTGCTTACCGTCTTGTGCGCGGTTGTTCAACAGATAACAGCAATCGTTCTCGATCCCAACACTTTCAATTTTCAGGAGCCTTCATGACATCATGGCAAGCTCTCATTCAAGAGCCAAAGCAAAAGGCAGATGCTTGTGTTATTTGGTTGCATGGTCTTGGTGCTGATGGCCATGATTTTGCTGGCGTAACACAAGAATTAGGTTTAGGGCCAGAATGTCGGGTGAGATTTATATTCCCGCATGCACCACAGTTACCCATTACCCTCAATTTTGGTTATGTTATGCCCGCCTGGTATGACATCACGGCTATTGATATGGATGCACCACAAGACGAAGTTGGTATTCGTGCCTCTCAAAAAGTGCTAAATCGACTTATTGAAGATAATGTGAATGATGATATCCCGACAAATAGAATTATTTTGATGGGTTTTTCTCAAGGAGGGGCGCTGGCGATATACAGTGCTTTGCGTTATGACAAACCGCTTGCAGGTGTGGGCGTACTGTCCGGTTATTTGCCGTTACATGGCTTGCTACAAAAAGAGAAAAATCCAATCAATATGAATATTCCCATTTTTATGGCTCATGGCATATTGGATATGTTGGTGCCAATGAAGCTCGCTGAACTTTCCTTAATGACCTTACAAGAAGCGGGGTATAAACCCACTTGGCACACCTACCCGATGGAACACAGTGTTTGCTTGCCTGAACTCCAGGACATCGGGAAATGGATCCAGGAACTTTTGTATAGCAAGTAAATGATATTCGCTAGAAACGCATATTCAGTCCAAAATGGTAGTATATGGATCCAACTATTCGAACAAAAACTGCACCGCTAAAAGAAAATTCGTTCTTTTTGCCGAATTTTTGTGCAGTGAAATCTGTTTTTATGTTAGCGATTGGCGCAGAGTTGTTTGCTTTTATGCTGATTTTAGCCACAGGGGATATCTTAAGCGAATCTTGGGATGAGCTGGGGTTATTATCGGTTTTTGTGCAATGGATAACGTTGGCGAGTGCGGGAGTATTATGTTTGTCGCGCCATTGGCTCTCTAAGCTAACCCTACCTTTTGCTTCTGGCGTGGCATATATCCTGGTTGTGTTAACAACTGCCGTCATCGCCTTTTGTGCGCAATATTTTATGATTAAAATAAATTATCAGTGGGGAAGCACGCCTGAAACGATTGGTCAGTTTGTCACAAGATGTGTCAGTATCAGCGCTATTTTATCGTTAGTGGCTTTGCGCTATTTTTATGTACAGCAACAATGGAAACAACGGATTGAGCTAGAAAGCCAGGCCAGAGTAGAGGCTTTGCAATCTCGCATCAGACCTCATTTTCTATTTAACAGTATGAATATCATTGCCAGTTTAATTATCACCGATCCGCTTAAAGCTGAGCAAGCCGTAGAAGATCTCTCGGAAATATTTCGTGCTACCTTACGTGATACGGGATCCATGGTACCTTTATCGGAAGAGTGGATTCTGTGTCGCAACTATCTTCGCATTGAAGGACTACGATTAGGAGACAGATTAACAGTAGAGTCGGATTTGTCCAAAGTGCCTGAAGATGCAGCCATCCCAATGTTAACCCTACAACCTTTGATGGAAAATGCTATCTACCATGGTATACAAGCGTTGGAGAACGGTGGCACCATTAAAGTGATAGGTGAAATGCAGGAGAATTTGGTGTGCATAAAAATATCCAATCCTGTACCTCCGCCCAGCTTAAGGCGTGCTTCTGGGGGCAATCAAATTGCCATGGCAAACATCGGACATAGACTAAACTTATTATTTGGAAGTCATGCAAAATTAAAAGTGAATGCGACGCCGCAAGAGTATGAAGTTACGTTGATCTTTCCATACTTGAAAAGCGGTATGTAAAAATACAGTGAAGGAATCGTCCTATGCGGATATTAATTGTTGATGATGAGAGCTTGGCACGCGATCGAATCAAACGTATTTTACAAGAACAAAATGAGCATGAAGTTGTCGGTGAAGCCGGCAACGGTCAAGAAGCTTTGCAAAAAATTGATTCCTTACATCCAGAGGTGGTGCTGCTTGATATTCGCATGCCAGGCATCGATGGTCTTGAGGTTGCGCGCCATTTAGCAGATATGGATGAGCCGCCGGCGGTTATCTTTGTTACTGCATACGACGATTATGCTTTGGAAGCATTCAAAGTGAATGCCGTTGATTATCTCATGAAGCCAGTGCGTGCTGAACGACTAGGCGAAGCCTTAAATAAAGCGCTCAAACCAAACAAATTGCAATGGAAATCTTTAAACCGCGAAGAAGATGGATCTCCCAAAGCAAGAACCCATATCAGCTCGCGTACCCGCAGAGGAATTGTATTAGTGCCTGTTGGCGATATTTATTATTTTCGCGCAGAGCATAAGTACGTCACCGTTCGCCATAAAGAGGGCGAAGTGTTAATTGAAGACACCCTCAAAGAATTGGAAACAGAATTTGGCGAGCGTTTTTTAAGAATTCACCGCAACTGTTTGGTTGCGATGGAACATTTGCAAGCCTTGGAAAAAAATTCAAGCGGACAGCCCTGCATTCGTTTGCGTGGAGTTCCTGAGACACTAGATGTCAGTCGACGTCACGTGGCGCATGTTCGTCAAATCATGTCCGGCTAAAATTCTCTTTTTATTTTGCCTATTTTAAGAGGGCAGACACAAGGTCTGCCCCTACTGCGATTGTTATTTGCTGTAGGGGCAGACCTTGTGTCTGCCCTCTCTCACAGATAAGATAGCTCTCATTTTAGATGAGCATTTTATGGCCAACACCCGCCGACTAAGAATAGTTACCCGAATGAGTGCACTTGCTATGTGGCAAGCTCATTACGTGCGTACACAACTATTAGCGCACCATAATCAGTTAGATGTGGAAATTATTGGCATTAAAACAACCGGCGATCTTTCGCAAATAGATAATACACCGTTATCCAAAATTGGCGGCAAAGCTGTTTTTGTCAAAGAGTTAGAGCAAGCGCTCTTAGCGAAGGAAGCCGATATCGCGGTGCATTCTTTAAAAGATGTACCGGCAACTTTCCCTGAAGGTTTAGGCTTAACCACATTAAGCGAGCGAGCGTCTCCCTTTGATGCGTGGGTTTGTCCAAAGGGGCACAACTTTACATCTTTACCTGCTGGGGCAAAGGTAGGCACTTCGAGCTTAAGAAGAACAGTTCAATTAAAAATGTTGCGTAATGATTTGATCTATTTACCTTTGCGCGGGAATGTTGATACACGTTTAAAAAAATGCGAACAGGGCGAATATGATGCCATTGTGTTGGCACAAGCTGGTTTAGCAAGACTCAATTTAGGTGCGCATATCACACAAACATTTGAAGCTCATGAATTATTGCCTGCAGTAGGGCAGGGTGCACTAGGGATAGAATGTCGATTAGATGATGAAAATACACAAGACATATTATCAGTTTTAGATCATTTGCCTACCAGATTGTGTGTGCAGGCAGAGCGAGCGATGAATGCGGCATTGGGCGGAAATTGTCAGGTACCGGTGGCAGGTTTTGCCACTTTGCACGATAATGTATTGCGTTTAACGGGTAGAGTTGGCCACCCTGAGAAATTAATATTATTAGAATCCTGCGCGCAAGGTCCTTCAACTGATCCAGTCGCGCTAGGGGAACAAGTTGCGCAGCATCTGGTGAGTCAAGGCGCGATGGATATTATTAACGAAATCACAGGAACCTAGTGTGTTGCAAGATTGGCATATCGTTATTTTGCGTCCCGAACATCAAGCGCAAGGATTGGTTAAGTGCTTACAAGCAGACAAAGCACATACAAGTGTGGTTCCCTTAATAGATATTATTCCGTTGAATTATGATAGCACTCAACTTGCAACATGGCGCCAAAGCTTGCAAACAGCGGATTATTTGATTGTGACGAGTGCAAATGCGGTGCATTGTGCACCGGCAGCGTTAATGTCAGCAATAACTGCGCGTACTTTTATCTTGACCATGGGGCAAGCCACGACCAATGCGCTTCAAACAAAAAAACCATCATTAAAAGTGAATTTTACCGCGCCGATGGGTAGCACTAGTGAAAGTGTGCTAACGGAAGATTTTTTGCAACCACATCATATTGCCCATAAAAAAGTCGTTATTTTAGCAGGTCTTGATGGTCGCACAGTGCTAGCGGATACGCTAAGCGCGCGTGGCGCAAAGATTCAATGGATAAAAGTTTACAAGCAAGAAAAATCATTACATTCGTTAACGCCACTGATACATCTAAAATCAAAAACTAAAGTGTGTTTTATAGCGACCAGTAGTCGCATCGTTGAAAATTTATTAGCCTTAGCAAGCGACTATGATAAGCCTTGGCTTTTAAAGCAAGCCCTGATTGTCGTCAGTGATAGAATTTATCAACAGGCAAAAGGATTGGGATTTGAACGCATTGGTGTTGCTAATGGCGCCAGTGATGGCGCCATTAGGGATGCTTGTAATGCATTTTTGGTTAATGGGAAGCTGTAAGTACCGATCTGCTATCATCCTTGAGTGATTCAACTTCAATTTTACAATCAGTTGCTATAACTTGCTCCACACGTCTCAACGCTGGTTGTACATGTGCCGCTGGCAAAGCACGTTTTGTAACAACGTTTGGCGCTTGGGCTTTCTTAAGCTCAAAAGCAGGTAGTTGTACTTTGGGTGGAACAGCGACAGAAGTAACTTCTGCTTTTCGGAGCGTCACTGCGGGTAGCTGTGGTTTTGTTGGTTCAATCACAACAGGCACAGCTTTTGGTGTTTCTTTGGGTTGAGCTCCAATAACCGCTTTATTCAAAGCTTCAAGAACGGCTTTGATAAAAGTAGGCATGTCGCTTGGATCGGCAGAGAATTGGGCTGCATGAACAGGTTTAAATGCAGGATTAGCCGTATAAAATTCTTCTAATAAAGCTTGCAACAACCAAATTCTGCTATTATCAATCGTTGTATCCCTTAAAGGAGTTGCATCCGTATATCGTTTATCATCTGCACGGCGAATAACGCCTGCAGCGATGCCTAAAATAGCGACTAGTGATAATGTCGGTAAAATCTTTCGTGCAGCTGGATTAGTCAGGGCTTGGTATCTTGCTATCACTTCTTCATCTTGATCTTTATCGATAAATTTTTTCAGGTAAGCTAAATATAACCCACCTAACAGTTGGCTCTCGATCCAGGTTTGGAAGTCGATATCAGCGCTCAACAGTGGAGCTTGTTTGATTTTAGATCTTGCAGGCACGGCTTGCGATAGCGCTGCCAATTTTTCTCTTTGTTTACGTAAATCAGCAAGTTCAGCTTTGGCTTTATTAAGTGCTTCTTCTGTTTTTGCAACATTTGCTTTTAAGCGAGGTAATATAGTTTGTTCTTTTTGTGCAATAATGGTTAATTGCGCTTGAACTTCTTTGGCTGTCGTGTCGATTTCATGTGCTAATTGTGAAAATTTGGCTTTTTGCAGGGCTAGCGTTTCCAGTTGCCTATTTAGATCTTTTTGTTTATTTTGAATAAACGTTGTTTCTTGAGACAAAAGCGCTGCATGCGTATTGTGCTCTTCTTCTAATGCTTTTACTTTGGTTTCGCTTGCGCTAACAAGTTTGGTAAAGGCGGATAAGTTGTTAGTGTGTTCTGTTTTAAGTTGATCATATTCGCGTTCAGCTATGCTATCACCGTTTGCTATGCGCTCATTTAATTTGGCCACAATGGCTTTAAGACTTTCAACCTCAGCGCTGTTTTGAGCGTTATCTTTCTTTTTCGCAACTGGCATGGGGGGCGGTGGCGGTGCTGGTGGCGCTGGTGGCGCCGCAATAGGCTCGAGTGCGGGATCTGTTCCTAATAGCATGACAGTTCTCTCTTTAAATGAATAATTTGTTAGTCATAAATCATACTATTGTTTGCTGTTTGTTATCAATTAAACAAACTTAATATTGCGGTTAGCAATCTGATCAAAAAAGCCGTTTATCGGATTTTATGGATACAAAAGAGGGTACAAAGCCTGCTAATGCGCTGTTTAAATAGCCAAAAGTCTTCCAGTGACCTATCGTAATAGAAGTAGCCAAGCAAAATGCTTTATGATGAGTGAAGTAAAGTTTTGAGGATAAGAAGGCAATGTCAATGGACGATACAGATAACAATTCCCCTGGCGACAAAAAACCACCTACACCAAAGCAAGTGGTGGTAACCCATTATGGTAAAAAGAAAAAAGATACCGATGTGCCAAGCGAGATAATGCCAACAGAGCCAACGCATATTATCAGTAGTCCGGTTGATATTGGGAGCATGCCCAAAACGACGACAACGATGCCACAGCCACAACAAAAAGTTCAGGAAAGCATCACACCCGCAACGCCTGTGCAATCACAGCCAAAAGTTGAGCCCAAAATTACCCCCACATTGCCACCCGTAACGCCAAAGACAGCTCCAACTTTGCCCAGACAAGAGATTTTTCCATCCCAAGTATCTGAGCCCCCAAGAGTGGCGGCGAGTTATGCAAGCAGCAGCTCTGAAAATGAATCACCAAAACAACCTTATAGCGGTGGCGGTAATATGCCACCTGAAACGCCTTCTTATCGTGAGAAGCCCCCCAGTGGCGGTTCAGGTGGAAATGGTGCATTGTTTTTCAGTGTTGTTTCATTGGTTGCCGTGATTGTTTTAGGTTACTACGCCAATGCTACTTATCAACAGCTTTCTGAGTTGCAAAAGCAAACATCGGATGAACAAGGCTCTGTACAAGCTTTAAGTGAACAAACCAAAAAAACGCTGATTCAAATGCAAGATCAGAATGTGAAGTCAGAGCAAGCGCAGCACGCCATGAGTGAACTCAAACAGCAGCTCATGAATGCACAAGCGAATTTAGTGACCTTGTCAGGCAACACAGATTGGGTGCTAGCGGAAGCAAATTATTTGGCCTTTATGGCTAATGAGCGGTTAAAAACAGCGCAAGATGTTACGACAGCGCTGGCGCAACTTACTTCAGCAGATGAGCGGATTAGTCGTCTTGGCAACCCCGCTTTATTGTGGGTTCGAGACGTGTTGGCAAAAGACATCGCCAAATTGCGCAACTATCCAGATATCAATCGCCAAGCTTTGTGGGAGCAACTTGGATTAGTCAGTAATCAATTTAATCAATTACATTTTAAATCGGTATCCAATGGCTCGGCAAGTAATCTTCGCGCCCCAGAAAACGCTGATACCAATATGAGCACCTGGGAAAAAGCACTTTGGCGTACTTGGCAAGAACTCAAAAGTATTATCAAAATAACGCAGGTTGCGCAAAACTCAATTCCACTTGCGCTAACGCAACAGGAACAAGCGCAAATATTGTATACCCTGAAATTGATGAATGAACAAGCAAGGTGGGCAATTTTACAAGGTGAAAATAAGATCTATCATCAAAACTTACAATCAATGACGGTTTGGCTCAATGAGTATTTCGCAGACGATACTTTGCAAAAAGAGTTGTTAAGTCAAATTAAAGAGCTTGAGCAGCAAAATATCGATATTTCTATGCCCGATATTTCAGATTCTGTGCAGGCGTTATCAAAAGCAATGATTGAATTTGTAAATAAGCCGACACAAAAATTGCCACAAAGAGACGTCCAATGAAATATGTATTCATCGCTTTAATTGCGCTTGGGATTGCTACGTGGGTAGGTTTGAGTTTACAGCATGATCCAGGCATGATGATAGTGACATTAGGCGGCTGGCGCGTGGACGTGCCGTTATGGTTTGGTGCACTATCAATCGTTGTTATTTATGCTGTTTTACACGCGATTGTTTCTCTCTTTGCTGGTCTGGTGAAAGCAACAAAATTTTTAACAAACCTTTCAAGTCACTATCATCAGAGCCGTGCAAAACGACTGACCAGTAAAGGATTGGTCGCTTTAGCTGAAGGTCATTGGGCAAAAGCAGAACGTTTGTTGGTGCAGGGCGCGCAATATAGCGATATCCCTTGGTTAAATTACCTATCAGCTGCCAAAGCAGCCCAAGAGCAAGGAAAAGATGATAAGCGCGACGGCTATTTACGTCGTGCGCAAAAGTTGACGCCTGAGTCTGAAGTGGCTATCGGCTTAACACAAGCGGATCTGCAATATAAGCATCGGCAATATGAACAAAGTTTAGCTACGCTAAACCAATTGAGTCATAAAGCGCCAAATCATCCTTATATGCTAACGTTATTACAGAAAATTTATTTACAATTACATGATTGGGAAAAGCTTAAGGAGCTCTTGCCCAGACTCAAGCATTACCATGCGTTAAGTAGTAGTGATTATAAACAAATAGAAAAAACTGTTTATTATCAATTGTTACAGGAAAAAGCAAAAGGTTCTGTAGATGAGCTCAATCAATTTTGGCAAAGAATACCCAAGGAATGCAAAACACAAGGCGAGATAGCAAGCACTTATGTTAAAGCGCTTCTTAAAAGTGATAACCCAATTGATGCTGAAAATATTCTGCGTGCTGCCTTAAAACACGATTGGCAAGAAGAGCTTATTCGTTTGTATGGCCATCTGTCTCATCCGTCCCCACAAAAGGTATTAAATTTAGCAGAAAGTTGGTTGCATCAGCATCCCTCAAGCCCAGGCCTATTATTAACGTTGGGTCGATTATGTGAGGAACAACAACTTTGGGGTAAAGCTCAGCGCTATTTTGAAGCAAGCCTGAGTTTGCAACCGGATCCAGAAACTTACGCAGCGTTAGGTTCATTATTAGAAAAAATGAACAAACCGGCTTTGGGTGCACAGTATTTTAAGAAAGGACTAATGCTCGCGATGCCTGCAATTATTAAAAACAGCCCAACGAAAGACACTGTGGAAATGGGATGAAATGGCTTTCTGGAAAAGTTATTGGCAATAAACAATGGGCGCCAGGACTCTTTTCATTATCTTTTGAAGCACCTCTCATTGACTTCATTCCTGGCCAATTTGTACAAGTGTGTCTTGACACCAATTTAAAATTATTTAGGCCCTATTCTTTGCTCAATGCGCCGTCCGAACCTATTTATGAAATATATTACACCTTAGTTAAAGAAGGTCTTTTGACGCCACCATTGGCATCGTTGTCGCGCAACGATACCGTTTGGATTTCAGAAAAAGCACATGGACGTTTTATATTAGATGAAATTGATGATGCCGATGTATTATGGTGTATCGCAACAGGGACAGGCTTAGGGCCTTTTTTGTCAATGTTGAAAACATCGCCTCCTTGGCACAGATTTAAAAAAATAGTGCTGATTCATAGTGTACGTTTGAGCAACGAGTTAACGCATCAAGATGTTATCAGCGCTTTAAAAGAGAAACACGCTCATCAGTTTCATTCCCTCAATATTGTGACACGCGAAAGAGCATTGAATGCCTTTAATGACAGAGTGCCGTCTCTTTTGCAAAGTGGTGCTTTAGAACAACACCTTGGTTTGTCGATTCGTGCTGATAATGCCCAGGTGATGTTGTGTGGAAATCCAGCGATGGTAAATGATGTAACGAAATGCTTGACTCAAAGAGGATTAAAGGTAAATCATCATCAAGAGAAAGGACATATCACTTCAGAAAATTACTGGAAAAATCCACTGATATAAAAGCACAAAAATAAGAAAATAGTTCACTCTTTCAAAGCTGACAGGGAGGTTAGCATCATGATAGATGGGATCCAAAATCTTAAAGCCTTGCGCGAAACAACAACCAACGCACTGTTGAAAAACGCTATCGACTATATACTCAGTAATTTATCCATTAATACGACACAAAGCGTTTTAAGTAAATATCTAAAAGAAGTTGAACACATAACAAATAAAGCGTCGGCAAGTGATAAGCTGGCTTTTGAAGGTCATATCCGTACGTTGAATGAGGGGTTACCTGGCGATATCATAACGAACAGTGTGGTTTATACTCCGCAGCATGCGACAGAGCAGCTGTATGCGTATACCCATCAAAATGAAAAAACACCTTTGTTAGGTAAAGATAATAAGAAAGAAAAAAAATCAAAGCTACTCTATTTTTAAAATTGTTAAGCTAAATTCTTGACAGAAAGTGCGAGCATCAGTATATTTTCTAACTCTAAGAAAATGGCTTAATTTGTTGTGAGAGATATGCCATGTCGTTGTTAGGCACCCTACAGCTCTATCTGCAAGGCAAGGCCTTTGAGTCCGATGAAGAGACTGAACCTTGTTCGTTAACTGAAAGTGATCTCAGTATGGACGACAATTCGTCTAGCAATTGCCATTCATTATCTGGCTCTCCAATCGAACGTTTTAGTCCACCTAAATCATTGGTGCCTCAGTATGAGACGATGGTTCCACTTTTGCACAGACAAAATGCTTCTTCCCCTGAGCATCTCTTTGCGCGATACCAATATTTGGCAACTCAAGCGGTACATGGTTATAAGGCCTCAATACAAAATGCCGGTTCACGTCTACTTTTACCCTTTTTAAGAAACGGCTACGAAACTCAAGACGCGTGGCTTGATGATGTTGTGATTAATCGATGGTTTGACCATTTATCAGCTAAAGATTCAAGTGGGAATATAGCTAATCTTCATTCTACATTTTTTGAATCTTCTTTGCTTGGGCTGAGCGCCCAGGGAGCACATCAAGCAGATAGACAAAGGTTGCTCAACGCCAAAGCAATTTTTTTACCAAGGTTTCTTAATAATCATTGGTATTTTGTTTGTATTCAAAAACATAATGATTATTTTGCAATTACTTGCATGGACAGTTTAACAAGGCCTGAGAATTTAAATACAAGTTCAGCACATCGGCATTGCTTCGATTTTGCAGAAAAATTGCTTGAATCATTGTATGGGGCAGCATATGACAATTTCGTCATATCAAGGACTTCCGAAGCTATTCATCGCCAGGGCAATGCTATTGATTGTGGGCCCGCAATTTGTTATCACGCCCAGCAGATCTGCAATAATCAATTTAATCCAATGAACCCTGTGGATTATACCTCTTTTCGTTTAGAGATGGCGCACACTTTAATAGAAGTATTTAAAACACCCAATGAATTTGTCAATGGGTTTATTCCCCAAGGAAAAAAATCTAGACCTATCGATATTCATGTTCCTGAAAAAATGAGGCTACGCGGAAATTGCTGAAGTAATCATGTCGCAAATGAACTGCTCAGGTTTGAGGCCTTGTGCAGTGAAGAGTTCGAAAGCAGCTTTCACCATCGGGTAAGGGCCGCTGGCAAAGACAGCCTCTTTATCAAATCGTGGATAGCATTTAGCCAGATATTCATGAGCGAGCCCAACAGGTCCCTCCCAAGAGGGGAAATTCTCAGGCTCTGAAAGCACAACTTTAAAGTCAAAAAGAGAATGTGTAGATTGCCTTTCCATTAACAAATCAATTTTATAAGCATCCAGTGGTTGGCGAATTCCCCATATTAAATCAATTTGTTTGTCATATTGCCTGAGCAATAAAGCTTCTTCGAGTAATGCTTTAAAGGGAGTAAACCCGGTGCCACCGGCTAGCATAATTATTTTGGACGCATTGGTGGCACGATCTAAGGTACTATTTCCGATGGGGCCTCGTAAAACGACATGCTTGTTATTGTGTAACGCGGTTAAAAATTGTTTAGCAACAGGATGATAGGAATTGTGTCTTAAGTGAAATTCAAGTTCGCGCGTTTCACTTGGTGAATTAGCGATGGATAGGGGAAGCACTTGATCATCAAAAACAGCTTCAACATATTGACCTGCCGAGTAGGAGATGCTGGCATTTTTTGATTGCGGCATAAACTTCAACAACATTATGTCGCTTGTTAAAGCTTGGAAATTGTCACATCGATAGAGATATTCTTGCATTTTTCACAGCCCTAACGTTGACATAAGTGCATCAATACGTGCTTGAACATCTTTGCAGGGCATAATGGGGCGTCCCCATTCTCGCGTGGTTTCCCCTGGCAGTTTATGTGTTGCGTCTAAGCCCATTTTTCCACCTAAGCCAGAAATCGGAGAAGCAAAATCTAAATAATCAATCGGTGTATTTTCTAAAAGAACGGTATCGCGCACGGGATCCATACGGGTGGTGATTGCCCAGATCACATCTTGCCAGTTTCTGGCATCAACATCATCATCCGTCACGATAATAAATTTGGTATACATAAATTGACGCAAAAATGACCAAATCCCAAACATGACACGTTTGGCGTGACCGGGATATTCTTTTTTCATTGTCACCACGGCCATTCGATAAGAGCATCCTTCAGGGGGTAAATAAAAATCCACAATTTCTGGAAATTGCTTGCGCAAAATGGGCACAAAAATTTCATTTAATGCCACACCTAAAATGGCTGGTTCATCGGGTGGGCGTCCGGTATAGGTACTATGGTAAATTGGGTTATCGCGCATGGTGATAGTTTGGATAGTCATCACTGGAAATCGCTCTACCTCATTATAATATCCGGTATGGTCGCCATATGGCCCTTCCAGTGCGGTATCATTTGGATAGATAAACCCTTCTAGAATAATTTCACTGCTCGCAGGCACTTCTAAATCGTGAGTGATACAAGGGACAAGTTGAGTTTTGCTACCGCGCAGTAATCCAGCAAAAGCATATTCTGACATGGTATCAGGTATAGGGGTGACAGCCGCTAAAATGGATGCAGGATCAGATCCTAGCGCAACGGCAATCGGAAAAGGCCTATCAGGATATTGCTTGCACCATTTAGCATAATCTAAAGCCCCACCGCGGTGAGCGAGCCATCGCATGATTACTTTATTTTTGGCAATGACCTGCTGGCGATAAATTCCTAAATTTTGTCGTCCACCTGCTGGACCTTGGGTAACCACGAGCCCCCAAGTAATAAGGGGCGCTACATCTTCTGGCCAACATGTCTGTATGGGGAGTTGGCTTAAATCCACATTCTCATTGTGTAGCTGAATTTGCTGGCATAGGCCTTTGCTTTTGCCAACTTTAGTGGGCGTCATGTTGAGTATTTGTTTATAAAGTGGGAGTTGTTGTAAGAGTTCCTTGAACCCCTTGGGTGGAGTAGGATCTTTAAGTAGTGCTAAGAATTCCCCAAGCTCTCGTAAATCTTGAATACGCTCAAAGCCCATGGCTTTCGCAACACGTTCGGGCGTGCCAAATAAATTGCCCAGTAATGGCATGCGGGCATTTTTGGGGGATTCGAATAATAGAGCGGGCCCTTTGGATTTAAGGACCCGATCGCAGACTTCTGTTATTTCTAAGTAGGGATCAACTGGATGCAAAATGCGTTTTAGTTCACCTTGCTCTTCTAGTTGATTGAGAAATTCTCTTAAATCAGCATACTTCATATCATCTAAAAGTATCTGTTAAGATCGTTTCATCGCTTCAAAAAATTCCTCGTTTGTCATGGTGCCTTTTAGGCGCTCAATGAGAAATTCAATGGCAGCTAATTCATCCATAGGGTGCAAGAGTTTACGTAAAATCCACATTTTTTGAAGTTCGTCAGGCTGTGTCAATTTTTCTTCACGTCTTGTGCCTGAGCGATTGATATTAATAGCGGGATAAACGCGTTTTTCCGCAATTCGTCTATCTAGGTGTAATTCTAAGTTACCGGTTCCTTTGAACTCTTCGTAGATAACTTCATCCATTTTAGAGCCGGTATCAATCAATGCGGTTGCGATAATGGTTAAGCTACCGCCTTCTTCTACGTTACGCGCGGCGCCAAAAAATCTTTTAGGTCTTTGTAGCGCTGCAGCATCGACACCGCCGGTGAGTACTTTGCCGGAATGGGGAATGGTGGTGTTGTAAGCGCGAGCCAATCGGGTGATGGAGTCAAGCAAAATAACCACATCCATTCGATGCTCAACCAAACGCTTTGCTTTTTCAATAACCATTTCAGAGACTTGAACATGACGTTGTGGGGGCTCATCAAACGTACTGGCAATCACTTCACCTTGTACAGAACGCTCCATTTCAGTGACTTCTTCAGGTCGCTCATCGATTAAAAGTACAATTAATTTACATTCAGGATGGTTCGTGGAGATGGAGTGCGCAATATTTTGCAGCATCATTGTTTTACCCGCTTTAGGTGGGGAAACAATTAAACCACGTTGTCCTTTACCGATCGGAGAGACTAAATCGATAATACGGGCGGTAATATCTTCGGTACTACCATTACCCACTTCCATTTTGATGCGAGATTCAGCATGCAATGGGGTTAAATTTTCGAACAGGAGTTTATTTCTTCCTAATTCGGGGCTTTCATAATTGATTTCATTGACTTTCAATAAAGCAAAATAACGCTCACCATCTTTGGGGGGGCGAATTTTGCCAGAGACGGTATCTCCAGTGCGTAACCCAAAACGCCTGATTTGGCTTGGGGACACATAGATATCGTCAGGTCCTGGGAGATAGGAGGCGCGCGATGAGCGCAAAAAGCCAAACCCATCTTGTAGTAGTTCGAGCACACCATCGCCGTAGATGTCCTCACCACTTTTTGCGTGCGATTTTAAGATCCCAAAAATAAGATCTTGCTTACGCAAGCGAGAAGGATTTTCGACCCCAAATTCAAGGGCCATGTCAGATAGCTCTGCGGCTGGTTTGTTTTTTAATTCCGAAAGGTTCATATCCGTGCTTATTAATTATGAAGGGGTTTTAGTTATTAACTGAAAGGAAAGTCTAACTTGGGGTTGCATGGGCATCGCCACCCAAGTAAATAGGATCCTATCAAACTTTTTTTACCGATGCTAGAGGAATTGACCACTAGCATCATGCAAATACGTTTCAAATGCTGCCTTTAAAGATGACTATCGAGGAAGGCAGTTAACTGCGATTTGGACATTGCGCCCACTTTGGTGGACTCAAGTTCGCCATTTTTAAATAGCATTAATGTGGGTATGCCTCTGACACCAAATTTTTGTGGGGTCCCACTGTTTTCATCGATATTGATTTTGGCAACGATCAATTTGCCTTCATAAGCGTTGGCAATTTCATCTAAAACTGGCGCAATCATTTTACAGGGACCACACCATTCCGCCCAGAAGTCCAACAATACGGGTAATTTGGCACTCATCACTTCTTTTTCAAAGTTATCGTCAGTGACGGCAACAATATTTTTGTTAGCCATTATATTCTCCTCAAATACTCAAATTGATACTGGCAGCACGATCTGGGTAAAACCATTTTAGGTTGACCATCAATCATGCTTTCTAGAATTGGATGTCTCTATGCTAGCAAGGGAAAGGGGTCATTGTCATGAGACATAGACAAATAATCTATATGACTAAATATAGCATTTGCCTTATTGATTATCAACATATAATAGCAAACTGTTTCTCTCGTGGTAATTTATTTGGCTTGAAAGTGGAAGGCTAACTAATTACAATGCGTTACTTTAATGACAAGACCGCCGAGGCAAAAATGAAGTTTTCCAATTTTTTCACCTTTATCCATACACCTTCTAGAACACCGATTGGAACGGGTATTGCTGTTGGCGCATTGGCTGCAATTGGCGCTGCGACGCTGTCTGGGTTTGCTATGTTTGGCGTTGCGCTTGGAGCAGCGATGTTAACATTTGGTGTGCTGAGAGCTCGAAATATTCTTTACAAAAATCGGCAAGAATATCCTTGGAAAGATAGCCACTCCGCGGCAGATAAAGCTGGAAGAGCTGCGGCAAAAAGTTATATCAATTATGGTAAAAGCTTTTTAAATATGAATGCTTGGAGACATCCCATCCGCTTTGGGGCGAGTATGCACAATCAAATGAAGAGCGATTGCGCACAAAATATATCACATCGCAGTTTTCGGTAACAACGCTTTATTGGGGTGCTAGAATGCGCCCCTATGATTGCAACATTTGGGCTGCACGTTTTGCAAAGTAAGTGAATACCGCGTCGCATCCTGCACGCTTAAAGCCAAGCAGAGATTCTAAAATCACACTTTCATTTAACCAGCCTTTTTCGATTGCCGCCATGTGCATGGCATATTCGCCACTCACTTGATAGGCAAAGGTTGGCAATCCAAATCGTTCTTTAACGCGCCACACGATATCTAAATAGGGTTGGCCGGGTTTCACCATCACAATATCCGCGCCTTCTTTGATATCCATCTCAACTTCGCGTAATGCTTCTAAAGCATTGGCAGGATTCATCTGATAAGAAGCTTTACTGCCCTTGCCTAAGTTTGATTTTGATCCCACCGCATCACGAAAAGGGCCATAAAAACTGGAAGCATATTTGGCGGCATACGCTAAAATACCGGTATTAACAAAACCATTTTTTTCTAATGCTTGACGAATTTGTCCTATGCGACCATCCATCATGTCGGAAGGTGCAACAAAATCTACACCCGCTTTAGCCAAACTTAATGCTTGTTGTACTAAAATTTCATTGGTTGCATCGTTTAAGATTTCACCCTGTTCACTGGTTACACCGTCATGACCATGCGTGGTGAAAGGATCTAAGGCTACATCAATAAATAAACCTAATTGCGGAAAATCCGCTTTTAAAGCGAGGGCCGCTTGTTGCATCAAGCCTTGTTCGTTATAGGCCTCTTTGGCATCTAAGGATTTTTTATTCACCGGTACTTGTGGAAACAAAGCAACAGCAGGCACACCTAATTGCACCAATTCTCCCGCTTCGACTAACAATTCATCAATAGTGAGTCGTGCCATGCCTGGCATGGAGCTAATGGCTTCGCGTTGTTTGCGACCTTCAATAATAAAAAGAGGTTGGATCATCGATGAGACGGTTAATTGATTTTCCTGCACCAATTGTCGTGAGAAAGACTGCATACGAAGCCGGCGTAATCGCGTTTCTGGGAAGGCAGCTGTTCGACTCATGGTTCACCTCTAATATCTGATTCAAGGCGAAACCTTAGCAAAAAGTCGACTATTGATGCAAATGAGATGGAATAAAATATCTTAAATAGGGGCCGATCACCGTGCCGGCCCGACTGGGATGTCTAAGCCTGGCGATGCTCATCAAGCTTGTTGTCGTTTGCGACTTTGTCCCAGCGCAAACCTAATTGTGAGAGTACTTGAGTTTCCTGATGCTGTATCAACACCGCGTTGATCAGCATATCGAGCTGCACTTTATCTTTGAGTAAAGTATGCAATAGCGCAATTCTTTTATCGGCGGCGGTGTATTTATCAAGTGCTTGCACAATGGCGTTTTGCCACATTTCTTGAGGAGGTAAATTGATGTAGTGGTGTGAAATATGCTTATGGAGTTGGCGCAAAAGCTTACGCTCTTGAATGTATAATAAGCCGTATTCTTGGGAAAAACGCGATACATAAATCATGCACATACTCAGAGCAAAAATGGTGAGTCCAATTTCAAGTGCCAAAGACTTTGCAAATAGATTCAAGATGATGCCTATAAAGGCTAAAAGGCTGATAAGGATAGCACTCAAAAATGTCCATTTGAATTCCGACATGGATGCACCAAACAAAGATAGGGGTCTTTTTAGTGTAGAACAAACCCACAAAAATGAGAGTGACATAAGATAATCGGTCATATTGATTATCTAACTATCCAAAAAGCACTGTAAAAAGAATATTTTTACATTATCTCATATAATATAAACAGCAACGCCAACATGGAAAGAAGACAACCTGTATGGAACAGTGGTTACTAGATTATCAGGCATGGTGCCGCATGGGCTGTTTTGTGATTGCCTTTAGCGCTTTATCTCTTTTTGAAACATTTTATGCTTGGCGTCCATGGATTACGGCCAGAGGTACAAGAATAGCACGGCATCTTTCTTTAAGCGTGCTGTCTAAAATACTGATTCGCTTAATATTTCCTTTCTTTACAATGACATTGGCTTTGCACGTTCAGCAAAAAGGCATTGGTGTATTACATCAAGAACATTGGCCTTATGCGCTTCGCGTTATTTTGGCGATTATTGGTTTAGATCTTGTGATGTATTTTCAACATCGCTTATTCCATAAATATAAATGGTTATGGCGAGTGCATCGTGTTCACCATATCGATAAAGAACTAGATGCCAGTACGGGCATTCGGTTTCACCCCATTGAAGAAATCATTTCAACTGGCGTAAAAATGACAGGCGTTGCTTTTTTAGGCGCTCCTCCTTTAAGTGTGCTTATCTTTGAAATTTTGTTAAATTTGTTCACGATGTTTGGTCATATCAATGTGCTGTTTAAGTATAAAACCGATATGTTTTTCAGGCGGATATTCATCACCCCTGGCATGCATCGTATTCATCATTCATCATATGGGCCTGAAACCAACAGTAATTATGGCTTTATTTTTAGTTGGTGGGACAAGTTATTAGGCACTTATACCTTTTTGAGTATGTCTGGTGATCGAAAGCTATCACTTGGCCAAGAAGAATATCAAGATCCCAAATACCAAACCTTTGAAAATATGTTACTTAATCCATTTAATTTAAAAAGTTTAAGAGTGAAACCCAAAAAAAAGCGCAAACTCAAAATGACCATGGAATAATGCAAGTCGGCCTAGCTTTGATTTGATAGCGCTTATCTTATTTTTTCCTATCTCAAGTTATTCCCAATCATCAATAAAAACCTTTTGTCGTTGCTGATTGCGCGTTTGTCGTATGAAGATTTTTTTTCATTGAATGTCCAGATGGGGTTGGTTACAGTGACCGCAATTCCACTAACTAACTAATGCCTTGGATATAAATATGAGTAAGTATAATCCGCTTGTTTTTAGCGCTACAGAGAATGCGGCTTTTAATGCGGCCCATGCCACATGGACAGTTGCTGAGATTGCAACACATTACGTGTTATTGCCGATGATACCCATTGTACTCAAAGTGATGTATGAGGGTTCAAAGCACATTTTAGGCTATAGAGCGCCCGCTCCCGCGCCAGTTCCAGCGCAAAATCAGGGTTTTTTTTCATGGGCTTGGAATAAAACAAAATCGGCAGCGAGTACCGTTGGTAAATATTTTGTATTACCTGAAGTGGCATCATCTGCTGTCCATAAATTGTGGGCTAAACCCATATGGGATGGTTTTCGTTTATATGCAACCTCCTTTATGCGTCCCTTTTATGAAAAGTTATTGCCAGGAATTTTTGAATATTGGGATAAGAATGATCTCAATTTTTCTTTAAGAGATATGGCGCCTGATTCGATATTGAGCCCATTTTTTTATGGCGGTCGCAACATTATCAATTTTTTTACTAGCACTACAGCGCAACTCGACGAGCAAGTATTTGCAAAAAATTATTATGAGCGTGGTCAAAAATTCACTGAATATTTTGCGCAATATATTGATTTCACGGCCAGAGGTTTAAAAGGTGTTTATGAATCCGGACGCTGCCTCGAAAGCGCTGAAGCTGCGAAGCAGTGTGCAACAGAGGCCTACCATTTTATGGGAGAAGTGGCGCAACTTATACCAGGTGTTTCCACAATCAAAACGACGGTGGGTGGTTCATTTGCTTCTTGGGGGAATACCCTTAAAGAAGGTATTGCATATTATCCTGTTGAAGCACTAAAGTTAGGTGATGCAGCGCTGTGGGGCATTGCAGAAGGTGTACACGCTCAGCTGCCTGTTATTCCCGCACATTTAGTTTATTATCTTGAATTAGGCGCGGCAGGTTATTTAGGTTATAAATTCACCATGCTTGCTGCAAGTTTGGCGATAGAGAAAGCACGACAAGCAGTTTTAGGTGCAGGTGGTATCAATCAAATTAATCATAATCATATTGCGGTTCAAAGAGGCGGCGACGCTACTCCTGTGCAGCAAGTGCCTGCCGTTGTACAGCAAGGAGCTCCTAATGCACCTGGCGCCATCGCTCCCCAACAACAACTTGTGTTCAATCAAATCGTTGGCGGACAAGCGCCTGCAGCTAACCTAGGATTGCAAGCGGATGGTGCTAATGTGGTGCCTGCAGGACAAAATCCCCAACAGCCCGTTCAAGGTGGTGTGCCTGCGCCGGTAGCACAAAATATGGCGCCACAAGCGCCAGTCAATGCTGTGCCGGTGGATCAAAATCCGCCAGTAGCTGCACCTGTTGCTAACTTGTAATAAAAAATGGCAGTGAGAACTGCCATTTTTATTTAGTGTTTGAGAAATTGGTTTACGGCTAGGTTTAATGCTTGTTTAAAAGGCTCGCTGATCTGTACTTGGCCTTCTGGATCAAATAAAAATGCCGTTTCGACATTCTCACCAAAGGGCATGTTTTTCATCCCCAGCGTAGCCACGCGTTCGGCAATCTTTTCCAAAATAGGTGGTTCTTTGGTTGGATAGGGCGCCAGGAGAGTGAGATTTTGATAAGCCTCATCACTGGATAAGAGTTCGGTTAATCGATAAAAGTTTGGGTATCCCAAATCATTATCAAAGAAGAGTTCAAAGCACTTATCATACGGGGCCTCGACGATGTAATAAGTCACAATCCCACTCCTTTGCTGATCTGCGATACAATTTAGTTAGTCTTATTAGAAAGTATAATCAAAGCCAAAAATTTTTGCCTCCCTAAGGGAGTGATCGATAGGCGTTACTCTGAGCCGATAAGGTGTCTAGGTGGGAAATGCCTGTCCTCCCTATAATAGTAGTTGGGTTCTGGGTGTTAACAGAGTGAAGTTACACGATCTAATTTAAACTAACTCATTGAATTTTTGATACTTATGATCGAGATCTAGCACTCGGTGTTGCGGAGTGCTAGACTTAATAGGGTAACTGTTTAGGGAACATGTAATGAGTAAAGAATTACAGGTAGCGAAATCAACTCTCCCCAAAGTGGGGGCTGATGGCCTGCAGTCTTATCTGCAAAAGGTCAATGCTATTCCTTTGCTCACAGAACAGGAAGAATATGATTTAGCCACGCGCTACCAAGAAAAAGGTGATTTACTTGCGGCGCAACAATTGGTGTTGTCTCATATTCGCTACGTCGTGCGTATTGCTAAGCAGTATGCAGGGTATGGATTAAATACCAATGATCTTATTCAAGAAGGTACCATCGGCTTAATGAAAGCCGTTAAACGTTTCGATCCCAAATTAAAAGTTCGATTAGTTTCTTTTGCAGTACATTGGATTAAATCAGAAATTCATGAGTTTGTGATCCGTAACTGGCGTATTGTGAAAGTGGCGACCACTAAATCACAACGTAAATTATTTTTTAATCTTCGCCAAGCAAAGAAACGTTTAGGTTGGTTCTCTCAAGAAGAAGTGAATGCTGTTGCGCAAGATTTGGGGGTGAGTCCTAAAGATGTGCTTGAAATGGAATCACGCTTGAATGCGCATGATGAAACCTTTGATCCCATCATCGACGAAGAAGATTCAGGTTTCACGCCAGAAACTTATTTGGCAGCGCCAGTATCTAGCTCACCTGAACATGAAGTCATAGAAGGTGATTATGAAAGCCGGGCGCAAACTAATTTACAGTCGGCTTTAACAAAACTAGACGATCGCAGTTTAGATATCGTCTCACAGCGTTTTCTTGTCGATGAAGCAGAAAAAGCATCCCTCAAAGACTTGGCAGATAAACACGGTGTTTCGATTGAGCGTGTTCGTCAGTTGGAAAAAGCGGCTATTGCTAAGCTACGACTCGAGATGCAGGCGCAATACTTACCTTCATAACCGCGTTTAGTTAATAAATTTAAAGTGTTGTGGCTTTAAATTTTAATCTTGCTGAATTTGCCATTACTAATAGTGTGCTAAAACACAAAGCGCTTAAAATTAACAAGGGACTTAATTGCGATAGCGCGGCGAAAGGAATTAATATTAAATTAAACAAAAACCCCAACCAATAATTTTGTTTTAAAATTTTTCTCGCCTCAATACACAAACGAAAACAATCTGGAATAAGTTTTAACCGCGAAGTTGGTAAAATTATATCCGCACAAGCCAGTGCAATAGGATTTTTAGTGCCAATAGCAATACCAATGTCGGCACGCATTAAAGCTTGAGCATCGTTTAAACCATCGCCTACCATGCAAGTTATCACGCCATTATCTTGTAAAGAGGTAATCATCGCTTCTTTTTGGCAGGGTAAGACTTGAGAGTTTGCTGTTATTTCGCCAAGTTGGCTTGCAATTGCATTAACAATATGAGGCCTATCACCACTTAAGACGCTTAACTCCATGTTCCGCAAGCGAAGAAAACCAACAACATCTTTGGCTTCTTGACGTAGTTTATCTTTAAGTAAAATCCGCGCAACTAAAATGCCACTCATTGCGCAGTGAACGTAGATTTTATCGTTATTGACGTTTTCTTCTTGTTCAAGGAGATCTGTGTTTATATAAATTCCATTAGCTTTTAACCATTTGGCTGTGCCTATCATCACGCATTGTGCATCAATCATGGCTCTTACGCCGCATCCTGGAAACACATGCAAACGATGGACTTCTATGTGTGGCAAAGTACCAAGCTCATGAATAGTGTAATCGACTATAGCATCCGCAATGGGGTGATGTGTATTTTTCTCGATAGCACCAATAAAAGGGAGAACTGCTTCAGGCGATGCTTCATTAAAGTAATCGATCGTTTGTACCACCAGATTACCTTCAGTGAGGGTGCCCGTTTTATCAAACAACATATGCTCGACATCGGTTAGCCTATAAAATGCTAAGGGATTGGTAATGAGTATGCCTTTTTTAGCACAAATCTCTAATAAGCAAGCCGTTGTGATCGGGAAGGCACTCGCAATCGCACAAGGGCAAGTAATAAGTAAGACACTCATCGCACAATTTAAGGCAACATGTGAATCAAAAGGTAACCACCAGCAATATATAATGGCACATAAGGTAACCATTAACATTTGTTGCCATAACCCGATTTGATCACAGGGTGGTTGAGAAGTCATTTTTTGGTGATTTATTTGTATGGAAAAAAGAAGATTTCCAAAATAGGAGTCGGCAAAAGTGGTGCTGGCGCAAATGATCACTGCTTTATCTAAGTTATAAGTGCCAGCTCGCACTTTGTCGTGAACAAATTTAGCAACACAGTGTGCTTCTCCACTGAGCATCGATTCATCAACATTGGTGTCGCCCTCTTGGATAATCCCATCTACTGGAAAATACTCGCCGGGAGCGATGGTTATTCTGTCACCTTTGGTAATTTCGTGGAGTTCACATGCATGGAATTGTTCATCTGCTTTTAAGATTTTGACTCCTTTGGTGGGTAATTTACTTAATAGGTTCACAGAGTTTTTAATTCGCCGTAAACAAAAAAGCGCTAAAAAGCGACAGCTTAAAACAATGAAGAGGATCATTAAAATGGAATCAAAATAGGCGGCGTTATTATCTTGATAGTTTAAAGTGTTGATAAGCGAGTAGGCATAGATAACAAGCAACACCACAATAATGAGTATATCAATTGAAAATGGTGTTTTGTGAATATGGCTGAGCGCTCTTAAAAAGGGGAGTCCCGCGAAATAGAGTATGGGCGTCGTTAAAGTAAGGCCGGCCCAATAATAAAGCTCATGTGAAAAAGCATGGGGTTTACCAAATTGGCTTAAACAGGAAAACCAGCAAAGAAACAGCGCACCAATACCGGAAATAATTAATCGTAGTAGATAGCTTTTTTCTAAGTTTGCTATCTGCTTTATATTCTGGTGCATTACATTTAAGATCATCGGAGGCTACTTCTAACTTCAGCGCTCTAAAAGAGGATGATAACAAAAATAAGGCTCAAGTTGAGATATTTTCCTCAAATTTTGAGTAAATTTCACAATAAACCAAATTAATGAGGGATTGAGGTAAGTCATTCCCACTAACATGTTAGCGGGAATGACGCGCAGAGATCAGTTTTTAGCAGCTTCTACCGTTTTAATCTTCTTAGCACTTGCGGTTTTGGTGTCACTTGTACCACTTGTAAACACTAAACCCTTTAAAAGATTCAATGCTGCATTTAGCTGGTAATCTTGATTAACCAAAGGTTTTTTATCATCTTCTGTCGTTGGCAACACATTTTCGCTGACGGGCGTTTTATCTTTAGTAGATTCTTTAGGCTTCTCTTTATTGCCATTGTCGAGATGCCCTTGGAGATCTGCTTCGCGTACATTGATCCAGTTTTCACTATCTTCTGCTTTAGATTCTGGGATCTTTAAATCAGGTATTTCAATATCTGGTGTTATCCCTTGCGCTTGGATAGAACGACCGGAAGGTGTGAAATACAGTGCCGTTGTCAATTTAAGTCCATGATTATCTTTTAAAGGTAAAACAGTTTGTACCGAGCCTTTACCAAATGTTTGGGTACCCACGATTAAAGAACGTTTATGATCTTGCAAGGCGCCAGCCACAATTTCTGAAGCAGAAGCTGAGCCGCCATTGACCAACGTTACAATGGGAGCACCATTAAGTAAATCACCATCTTCAGCCAATTCTTTAATTTCAGAGCCAGGTAAGCGTCCTTCGGTATAAACGATTATCCCACTGTATCCTAATTTTGTTTTGTCTAAGAAAGCATCAGATACTTTTACGGAAGACTCTAAAATACCCCCTGGGTTATTGCGCAGATCCAAAATAATCCCTTTGAGATTATTGTTGGTTTCCTTTTTGAGTTGATTAATGGCATTAACTAAATCTTCGCCAGACTGCGTTTGAAATTGAGAAATTCGGATATATCCGTAATTTTTATCCAGGACTTTTGTACGAACGCTTTTAACCTGAATAAGATCACGCGTTACTTTTAACTTCAAGGGTTGGGCTTCACCTTTACGCATAATGGTTAAAATAATGTTGGTGCCTCTGTCACCACGCATCATTTCAACCGCTTTCTTCAGGGTTAAGCCCTTAACAGGTGTCTCATCTAAACGAACGATGACATCACCGGCTTTAATACCAGCGCGTTGCGCAGGTGTTTCATCGATGGGGCTTATGACGCGAACATAACCATCTTCCATGGTTACTTCGATGCCCAAGCCCCCAAATTTGCCGGAGGTGTTGGCGCGCAAATCAGAAAATTCTGAAGGATCAAGATATGAGGAATGGGGATCAAGCCCAGTTAACATGCCACGAATGGCATTTTCGAATAATTCTTTGTCATCAACGGGTTTAACATAATACTTTCTGATCTGTTCAACCACAGAGGTAAATCGTTGCAAATCATCAAGTGGCAAAGCCTTATTAGCCTCATCTTGAGCAGCCATCATCGGAAAGGCTGTCAAACTCAATAGGGCAACGGCGACGAGCGGAGCTTTTAGGGCATAACAAATTCGTGGACTCATACATTATCCTTTTGTGGTGACCACGGATGACGAGCTTCCTGCTCGTGCTGTATATATTGAAAGTAAGGAAAAGAGTCTTACCCTATGAACCAGGGGCTAGGGTCAAGCGCCTCACCATCCTTTCTTATTTCAAAGTATAATCCGGGTTCGGCATGTCCGCCGCTTTGTCCAACGCTTGCTATCATTTCTCCTTGATTAACCCACTCACCTAGACCCTTATACAGCTTTTGATTATTGCCGTATAAGCTCATATAACCATTACCATGATCCACAATAATCAATAGACCTAATCCACGTAACCATTCGGCAAAAACGACTCGGCCACCAAAAATAGCATTGACGGGTGTTCCGGTTTGCGCACTGATGTAAGTTTTCTTGGCAGCGGTTTTATTTAGATTAGGTAAAGTGGTAAGTTTGACACCCGGTTGTGAAATGGGTAGTACAAGTGATTTTTTTGCTTTAGCGAAGTCTTGTGCAGGTTCAATATAGGTTGGGGTTGTTGCCAACTTTTGATGTAAGGATTTTACTACTTCTGATAAATGTTGCTCTTGTTTTTGTAGTTGTGACAGCGCTTCTTCTTGGGTTGCAAGCTTTTGGGAAATAGTTTTTAAAATAGATTGTCTTTTTTCTTTGGCTTGTAAAAGGGCGCCTTGATTTAAAGAAAGATTTTGTGTCAGTTGTTGGATTTCTTTTTTCTCAAGACTAATCTTGTCTTGCAAGGTTTGGACTTTTTTAAGATTATTTTGAAGCAAATTAATTTGCTCTGCGCGAGCATTGTAAAAGTATTGATAATATTGATTTTGTCTTGACAAGGTAGACCATTCTTGTTGCTCAAATAAGAGTTGGAGTTTTTCTTTTCGATAATGTGCAAAGGTAGCACCCAATAGCTCAGTGAGCGCTTCTTGATGTGCTGCCGTTGATTGTTTTAACACACTCTCTTCTTGTTGTAGCGTTTTAAGGGCCTCACCATGAGACGAGAGCTTATTTTGCAAAGCGGCTAAGCTTTCTGAACTTTCTCCAATTTCTTTATCAAGTTTGGCAAGCTCTTCAATTAAAGATTTTTCTTCCTTTTTATTTTTATATACCGATTTTTCTAATTTTTGCATTTTATGCTGAACTTGCAATAAAGCCTTTTTGACTTCTTTGGGAGAGTCCTTTTCTGGCACATTGGCATAAGCAACCGATGCCAGGCTTAACACGGCCAGTGCCAATTGAACTTTTTTGCAAAAAGAATTAATCATGGTTCCATCCCATTAGGCCAATAAGCATAATCCTGTCATTTCAGAAGGTTGAGGAAGTCTCAACAACTTCAATAGCGTAGGTGCAATGTCTGAGAGCGTTCCGTTCTCATTTTTAAATTGATACGATTCACTACCAACATACACCAGAGGTACCATAGACAGTGTATGTGCCGTATGTGGTTGGCCGCTATGATCATCTAGCATACATTCGGCATTGCCATGATCGGAGGTAATCAGCATTTGGCCATCTACGCTTTTTAGAGCGTTTACAATATGACCTAAACACTCATCTAATACCTCAATTGCTTTGACAGTGGCTGGTAAATTCCCGGTGTGTCCCACCATATCGGCATTAGCAAAGTTACAAACAATAAAATCAAATTTTTGCGCTAATATATGCTTTACTAACTCAGCAGATAATTCATAAGCACTCATTTCAGGCTTAAGATCATAAGTGGCGACTTTAGGCGAAGGAATTAGCACGCGTTCTTCACCGGTAAATGGCTTTTCAACGCCACCATTAAAAAAGAAGGTCACATGGGCATATTTTTCTGTTTCAGCCAAATGGAGTTGAGTGAGCTGATTATTTTGCAAATATTCGCCTAAGACATTTTTATGATCTTTAGGGGGGTAAATCACACTTGTTTTCAGATTTTTATCGTATTGGGTCAAAGTGATAAATTCACTTAAGGCGGGCATGTTGCCCCGTTCAAAGCCATTAAATGTTTTATCGGTCATGGCGACAGATAGTGCGCGAGCTCTATCGGCGCGAAAGTTCATATATATAACCGTATCACCGTCATTTATTTGCACAGGTGTTTGATGAGTATTTTCAATGCAAGTAGGTTTAACAAACTCATCGGTTTCTTTTCTATCGTAGGCATTTTGGAGTGCTTCTAAGCCATCTTTAGCGTGATATTCGCTCATACCAAAGACAATAGCGTCATAGGCTAACTTCACACGCTCATGGCGATTGTCTCTGTCCATGGCATAGTAACGGCCACTAACAGTGGCTAAAGTGGCATTGGTTTTTTTCAGAACAGTATCAAGTTTAAGAATAGAAGCTTTGGCACTTTGAGGTGGTGTATCGCGACCATCTAAAAAGGCATGCACATAAACAAAGGGCGCTTCATGGGCTTTGGCCATCTCAAGCGCGGCAAATAAATGATCTTCGTGACTGTGTACACCGCCTGGGGATAGCAAACACATCAGATGAATGGCCTTTTGCGTTTCTTTGGCACGCTTGAAAGCATTAATCAAAACACTATTTTGAAAAAAGCCTCCTTCTTTAATTTCTTTGCTGATAAGGGTGAGATCCTGGTAAATAACTCTTCCCGCTCCCATCGTTAGGTGGCCGACTTCAGAATTTCCCATTTGGCCTTCGGGGAGCCCAACATCCAGGCCGCAGCCCGATAAAGTAGTATGAGGACAGGTTTGGATAAGCTTATCCCAGTTGGGCGTGAATGCTTGCGCAATAGCATTTCCTTCGCCGTTATTTTTATATCCCCATCCATCAAAAATGAGTAGTATAACTGGTTTAGAAGGCATAGTTTTTCTTATTTTATTGTTTTTCAGTCCATATTTTAGCATCTGGCTTTGCTTAGAAGCTATGCCGGACATGCCTTAGAAGCAAAGCCTGCATACCCAGGCTTTCCGGTCGCTAGTTAACTTGATAGGGTGTATAATACTGGGCTGTTTGTTTGTGAAGGGTAAGTGGTCTGATGATGGATCCCTATATTGCATTTTTAGTAGAGCATTGGATGTTAAGTGCGGCCTTTGGCGCTATCGTTCTATTGCTAATTGGCAACGAATTGCGACAACGTTCCTTTGGCGTGACTGGCATTTCGTCTCAACAGTTAGTAGATCTTCTCAATCATAAAGATGCCGCAGTCATCGATATCCGTTCTCGAGAACGTTTTGATTTGGGGCATATTTTGGGCGCGATTAACATTCCATCGGAAAATTTTGGCTCAAGCCTCAAAACGCTCCAAAAATATAAAAACAAGCCAATCATATTGGTTTGTGGTAATGGCATCGATTCACCCAAAAAAGGCAAAGTCTTAAAAGAGAATGGGTTTACGGACCTTTATCACCTTAATGGCGGAATGGAAGCGTGGCACGCACAAGGCATGCCGGTCGCAAAAAGATAAATAGTTTATTATTTTAATTTTTATAGATAAGGATGAATAAAAATGGCAGATAAAGATAAAGCTCATGATGGTCCAGCGTTTACCATCCAACGTATTTATGTCAAAGATGTTTCTTTTGAAACACCACATGCGCCAGAGATTTTCAGAGAAGAGTGGAAACCGGAAGTTAACGTTGATTTGCAAACCAAAACCAATCGTCTTGAAGACACGATTTATGAAGTGGTTTTACATTTAACCGTTACTGTGAAAATGGGTGAAAAAGTTGCTTTCTTGGTAGAAGTGCATCAAGCAGGTATTTTCACGCTCAAAGGTTTCCCACAAGAACAATTAGCGCATGCGCTTGGTAGCATGTGTCCTAATATTTTGTATCCTTACGCGCGCGAAACCATTTCAGATATCGTAATTCG
The DNA here is from genome assembly GCA_964606325.1 of Uncultured Candidatus Berkiella sp. Lineage (GTDB taxonomy): Bacteria > Pseudomonadota > Gammaproteobacteria > Berkiellales > Berkiellaceae > Berkiella. The sequence continues at coordinate 48,775 of CAZSGE010000006.1, read as the reverse complement.
TGGTGGCTTCCCACAACTCTTGTTGGCGCCAGTTAATTTTGATGCTCTTTACATGCAACACCTTGAGCAGCAAAAACAAGGCGGCGCTGCTAAGCAGTAAAGCCTATGACAGCGAGTATACGTGAGCATTTTTTGGTGTTGGGCGCAGGTTCTTGGGGATCTGCGCTAGCCATTTATTTGGCAAGAAAGCAACACCAAGTTGTGCTCTGGGGCCATGATGCTGCTGATATAAAAGAGATGGAAAAGAACCGAGCGAATACACGTTTCTTGCCTGGTTTTAGTTTTCCCTCCACGCTTAGTTTAACCGCAGATCTGGAACAAGCCTTTTCAACTGCACCCGTCAACGCCAAAATTCTGATTGTCGTTCCAAGTCATGCGTTTGAAGAAGTCATTGTTCGCATTAAACCGCTGATTAAAACCAACATGTGCATTGTCAGTGCCACCAAAGGGTTAACGGCGGATGGCAAATTTCTCTCAAACATCAGCAAAGCACATTGTGCCCATGTGCCTTATGCCATGCTTTCAGGGCCGAGCTTCGCCAAAGAGGTGGCTTGTGGTTTACCCACAGCCGTAGCGATTGCAACTGACACACCCTCCTATGGCGAAGAACTATTACAGGCATTTCACAGCGATATTTTTAGAGTGTATTTGTCCCATGATTTAATCGGCGTGCAATTAGGTGGCGCGGTCAAAAATGTGCTCGCGATTGCGGTTGGCATGTCCGATGGTCTAGGGTTTGGCGCGAATGCCAGAGCGGCGCTTATCACGCGAGGTTTTGCAGAGTTGTGTCGTTTAGGTAAAGCATTTAATGCACAATTTCCTACCTTAATGGGTCTATCAGGCATGGGTGATATCGTGCTTACTTGCACCGACAATCAATCGCGTAACCGTCGATTTGGTTTGGCACTGGGTGAGGGGCGCTCAAGTGAAGATGCGCAAACAGCGATTGGCCAGGTGGTTGAAGGTAAAACCAATGCTAAACAAGTTGTGGAATTGGCAAGGTCAATGAATGTTGAAATGCCGATTTGCGAACAAGTGAATGCAGTGTTACATGAAGATATTACCCCACAGCAAGCGGTGAATAATTTATTAACCAGAACGCCTAAGAGCGAGAGTTGATTTAATTTTTCACTGACACGTTATTTTTACCCGTGCTCACTCACACTAATCCTCTTTTTGAAGATTTCGTTGCAATTGCTAGTTTGCGTTGAGTGTATAGACATCAGATAAATGAGCATTTATTACCGTTTATCTAATTATCTGACACGTTAATCACCTCGTCGAAAAATGATATTTTCCCTCATATAAAATCATTAACATAATATAAAGCATTATTAAGTTAACCTAGGGGCGAAAAATGTTAGATTTTAAATCAGACTTTATTAACAATTTAATTAATATTAGAACAGCGCAGTTTTCAAAGGATGTAACAGGTAATCCTGCTGATGTTCTAAATTTGACGGCCACGTTTCAATCTGAAATGAAGTCATTAGTTGAAGAGCAACAAATTCCTAGAAAATATCAATTACATTATTTCAATCTGCAATTGGCTCACAAATATTTATTCCAAGAAGATGAAAAGTTAAGTAATGAAATTAAACTCAAAGACTCAAGACTAAAAGAAGCAGCAGTAGCACTACTTAAGGGCTTTTTAGAAACAAAGATTCGCCTTTTAAAGGTTTTAAAAAGCGCCTTATCTGGTTTTGATGAGAGTAGCTTCGAAAAAATCGCAGCTGATTTTAACACACTGGTTAAATTATTCCTGGAGCAACGCAAAATCGTCGTTGCCATTTTGCATGATATTGATGGCCCAGGCACAGGCCCACAACCCGCTTTGATGCAAAATCTTGTTTCACATGATGAGGCAAGGTTAGCAAGGGCGCGAGAAATGGAAAGACAAGCAGAAGAAGATCGTAAAAGAAAAGAAGCGCAAGCACAGCAACAACGAGATATTGAGAATGCGGATCGTTTAACGAAAATCAAGCAAGCTAGGTTAGCTGCGCAAAAGAACGAAGCACAAGAAAAAGCCAAACGAGAAGAAGAGCAACGCCAACGTCAGCAAGAACAACAACGTCAAGCGCAAAGCTCATCGACAAGCAAAGCTGATTTTGAATTAAAAAGACAACAAATTTTATCGATGCATCAACAGCAATTGGCTATTACGCCGGCATTAGGTTTGAGCAGACAAGTTGATCAACAAAAATTAACCGTCAAAAAAATGGTAGATGAAGAATTAGCAGCTATTGAAGCACGTCGTTACACTAGCTCTTATATAGTTCAACAATGTGACCTTGATTTTGAAAACAAGGTTAAAGCAAATATGCCCACATCCGTTGCAGACGTTCAAGCACTGTTAGCAAAGAGACAAAGAGATGTTGAAGATATGCAGGAACGTCAAAGAGAAATGGATTTGCAGTATCAGTACCAAAGAGAACAGCAAGCCGCTTATGATCTGGCGCAAGCAGAACAGGCAAAAAATGAACAACGTTACGAGCGTCGTTATAATTACGCATAAGCTAAAAGGGATCACTTATGATCCCTTAAAGGAAAAAAAAATGAATTTTTTATCCAAACTATTAAACATATATCTAGAAATGCCAACGCTTTGGACGTTGGTAGAAAGGGTCTTCGAACAGCAAAAGGCAATTCCTCAGGCTAAAGCTGTTCGTGCTCCTTTTGCTAATCCTTTGTTTGATCAACCGTTTTCAGTTATGACGGACACAGCAAGTTTGGCAATCTTTGATAATGCGGTTCTTGAACATCGTGTTAATGATGAAGTAGATTGGTTATGTGAAGATGATTATCATCAAATCAAAGAAGTAAAATGTGGTGATATCGCCCTGTTATCTGTTTCTAATGATGGCATCTATAATATTATTGTGAGTAAAAACCCCTTAGATGAAGCGACTAAACAAGGTGCTGTGGCGAGTGTTACTTTAGGATTGAAAGTGATATCCAACCAATGCTTTGTCGGTAATGCAGAAAGTTTACCGGGTGGTGAGCACATTACAACGCTGGAGAATATCTGGAGTGGTCGCGGCGGATTTTTTGATCTTGATAATGGGTTATATGATGTCAGTATTTATGCATTTACGACTGAAGATGAAACTGTTGAAGACTTTATTGATCTTAGAATCGTATTGACCCCAAGAACGCAAGATTTCGTAGCCCCCCTTGAGGAGCCCCGATTTTTTTATTAATTTCAAATAAGGGGTTTATTAACTAAACCCCATCTGTCGCCAGGCTTCATAAACCATTACCGCTGCAGTGTTAGATAAATTCAAACTGCGAAGCGAAGTATGTTGCGGTAACTTTAATATGTGATCATTTTGAAACAATTGCAGCACATCGATTGGCAAGCCTCTGGTTTCCGGGCCAAAAATAAAAGCATCCCCTGATTGAAAAGTAGGTCTTGTATAAAGCGTCAATCCTTTGGCGCTCAAAGCAAAAACACGATTTTTATTAAATAAAGCCAGACATGTGTGTACATCCTGATGTATAGTGACACGCGCCAGATCGTGGTAATCCAATCCTGCACGTTTAAGCTGTTTATCCTCTAAATCAAAACCCAGCGGCTCAATCAAATGCAAATGGCTATTGGTGTTTGCGCAAAGGCGAATAATATTGCCGGTATTTGGCGGAATTTCTGGTTGGTATAGGATAATGTGGAACATGTTTTTTGTCTGAAATATAATTTTTGTTTGATTGTACCATATTTTATATCGCACACAGCAAGGAAGAGCAATTTTTTAGCTTAGCTAAAAAATTTTTTCAGGGTCTTGCGATATTAAATTTAGGAATGAGAAAAAAATAGGTCCGTTATAAAACGGACCTATTTCCTTAGTTTGTATTACTTGCAGGAGCTGCGCCACCTAGCGTACCAATAGGATGTGGTAAACCGTTGGCTTTATTTTGTATTCTTTCAATGTCTTTCCATTGCACATTATATTTAGCGCCTTTGGTGAGCTTATGGAGCAGTTCACCGGTGCTAGAATAATCTGAATAGTAAGATGATTTTGAAAGAGGCACATGCGCTTCTAGGAACAATTGATTATCCATGCGGCCAATTTTGGTAGGTTGGTGGATAATTTGTACAGGCGTTCCCACTTGAACCATTTTGAACAATTGCGCAACATCTTCATTGAGCATTCTAATGCAACCATGGCTGCTTCTTACGCCAACACCTTTGGGATAGGGGCTGCCATGAATCACAATACTCTTGAAGCCGGTCGTTATCGCATGATCCCCTAAAGGATTATTAGGACCCGCTGGCCACACTTTTTCAATGGGTTGGCCATGTTCTGCATGATTCGCCAAAATGGAATCGGGCACTACCCAGGTTGGGTGCTCGCGTTTGCGGGTAACGGTGGTTGCTCCAAGAGGTGTATTCCAACCTTCTTGGCCGACCCCAACAGGGTAGGTAGAAACATGCACGCCATCATTGTGATAATAATAAAGTCTCATTTCGGCGAGATTGATGACGATACCTTTACGTTGCGTATCTGGCAAAATAAACCGTGAAGGGATCACAAGCCTTGTTCCACGATTTGGATTGGTATAATCCACGCCGGGATTAGCCTCCATCATTTCATAGCCGCCCATGTCATAGCGACGACCAATCGTTGAAAGAGAATCGCCATATTGCACGGTTGCATATTGTACATTACCTATAATATTTCCATTATGCGGTAGCACAAAGGTAAGAGCTGAAGCCTGCTCACATGAGAATAAGGTGCCAATCCCTAGCATGGCTACGACAAAATACGTCCTGGTTGTCGCTTTAATTGTTTGAATCATGGCACACCTTTTGGTTATTACCCTTTAGGGATTTCAACAATATCCTTATCGGCCTTTTCCCATAATTCTATAGTTAACTTGTATAAGTTTGTTACACTACTACAATTCTTGTTATGGGAAGGTAGAAGATTAGACGTGCTTGTTGGTGTTGTAAAGCAGCATTTCTGAATTAGCATTCAGTAGGGGCGAAAATGGAAAAGTTTTTTTTATCAAATCGCACCAAAACTGAGAATACTGGTCAAATTGGGATCAGTTTATCAGGACGTGGCCTCACTTTTGCCTATGTGAATGACGCACCGGATAAGAAACAACTTACCCAGCTAAGGCACTGCGATGGGCATCGCGAAGAACAACAAAGCTTTCTCAAAGAAAATATTGCCAGCCTAAATTTACATGGCATGCCAGCAACGGTTGTGCTGCAAGAACAAGATTACCAAGTATTCTTGGTAGAACAGCCTCAGGTCCCAGATAGTGAAAAACACAATGCTTTGCGTTGGCTGATAGCAGAATATATCGATTTCCCCATCGACGAAGCGGTTGTTGATTATATCGAGTTACCACAAAAGCTAACCTCAGAAAACCCTGGGATGCTATACGTGGTGGTGACCAAGAAAAACAAAGTCGACGAAACAGTACTTTGGATCAATGCTTGTGGGATAAAAGTAAAGTCTATAGATATATGTCAAAGTGCACTAAGACACATTGCCCTACAATTGGAAAATGCGGAAGAGGGACAAGCCTTACTTCACCTTGAAGAAGAAAAAAGCCACCTTCTGATATTTAAAAACAAAACCTTGTATATGATGCGAGATCTGGATGTTGGCTTGAGAGTTCTAAGAGATACTCCAGATGAAAAATTAAAAGAGTCATCGATATATCAGGATTTCTCAATAGAAATACAACGCTCATTTGATTATTGCGCAAGCAAATTACAAAATGCAAATGTGTCACGTTTGCTTATTACGCCTCTTGAAGAAAAAAGACCTGGGTTACTATCGAATCTAAGCAATATTTTAGGTCTGCCTGTCAGAGAAATCAGCTTTGATGAGTTCTTGAAAATTGATGAAGAATATTTACCACTCAAGGAGGGGGAAAGTGCATTTGCCATTGGCGCTGCCTTAAACCAATAAAATCAATGATGATATTAAAGCAAAATGTAAATTTTTATCAGGTAGAAGAAGAATATACACCACTATTGTCAGCCACGCGATTATTTCAAATATGGTTGGCATTATTTGCTATTTTGGCTTTGGTTGCAATCGAGGCAAAGTGGACCCAACATTTTGAAATAAAGAGAATAGAAGATTTAAAAACGACACGTGATGAAATCAATGCTCAGCTGCAAGCAATGGGTAAAGAATTAAAAGCAAAAAATAACCCCCAAAAACTACAAGAAGAACTTCTCACTTTAAGAGATAAAATCAGTAAAACACAAACAGCCATTTCACAATTGCAAGTACAAGAAAACAATCAAACATATCATCTTTCCGCTTATTTGGAAGGTTTTGCCCTCTCACATGTTAAGGGTATGTATGTCTCTCATTTTTATATGCAAAATGAAGGCAAAAAAATGGCATTTGACGGTGATGCTTTAGCGCCACAGTTAGTGCCGCAAATGGTACAGGCATGGGAAAAGAGTACTGTTATGAAAGGAAGAAGGTTTCAGAAACTGAATATTTCCCGCATTAAAGATAATTCTCAATCAGTAAAATTTAATTTGCAGGCAGAATAATGAGTCCATATCTAACATCATATTGGATTAAATTAAAACGGCAAATCAATGCTCGCAGTCAGCGCGAACGAATTTTATTACTAAGCACTGGTTTAGTAGTGATTTGGGTAATGATGTTTAATGGTGTGATCGCTTCTTCTAATTCTGAAGTAGATAATAGCGAAGATATCCAAAATTTAGAACAAGAAGTAAGTGCGACAAAACATGAACTTGTTCTTTTAAAAGAAAAGTTGAAAAAACAAAGCAATCCAATCCCTAATATTGAAGTTCAGCAACTAGAAACCATATTAAAACAACACAACGATACCTTGAATCGCTATAGAGAAAAGCTAATCAAACCAGAAAATGTACCCCAATTAATAGACAAGTTGCTTGCAGACTTTTCTGGGTTGACATTGCTAAGTATAGAAACACTGCCACCTAAAGAATTGGTGCAATCAAAAGCCAAATCATCAGCAGATACTTCTTTATATCGTAACGCGATTAAAATGACGTTCACTGGAGAGTATAAAGATTTGCTTTCCTATGTTAAAAGAGTTGAGTCATTGAATTACCCTCTTTGGTGGGATGAAATCGAATATAAAATAACTCAATTTCCGCAGGCAAAAATCGTTTTCACCGTATACACCTTAAGCGAGCATAAAAACTGGATAGGTGTATAGATGATTAAAAAATTAAAACTTGGAGATATGTTACTCGAAAACAAAGTTATCACTCAGTTCCAATTGGAAAAAGCCCTTGGGTTGCAAAAAAATTCAGGGAGAAAACTAGGCGATGTGCTCATCGAGCTAGGGTTTATTGACGAAACGGGTTTGTTGTTGTTCTTGTCGAAACAATTAAACTTACCATTTTTGGAATTGTCATATTATAAAATTAAACCGGAAGTTATACGGGAACTTCCTGAATCTATTGCTAGACGTTATCATGCAATCCCAATCGATCGCATAAAAAATGGTTTTTTAGTTGCCGTAGCGGATCCTACAGATGTCGTTGCTTTTGATGAAGTTTCTAAGAAGCTCAAAAAGCAATTACGCTTGGCTGTCGTCAGAGAAAAAGATTTAATGCGCGTTATTGATGAGGTTTATCGCAGAACGGAAGAGATTGCATCCCTAGCTGGCGAGTTAGAGCAAGAAATAGGTGTTGTCTCATTCAAAAATGAAATGGATGAAGAGATGGGCGATGCGCCTATCAAAAAGCTTCTAAATTCAATTTTTGAAGATGCTATTCAAGTCAATGCCTCTGATATTCATATCGAACCCGCAGAAAACGGTATACGCATTCGACAACGCGTTGATGGTGTTTTGCAAGAACAACTCATGAAAGGCAAAACAATTATCTCAGCGATTGTATTGCGTTTAAAACTGATGGCTAAATTAAATATTTCAGAAAGAAGATTGCCTCAGGATGGTCGATTTACTATTCGGTTAAAAGATAGAAAAATAGATGTACGCATCGCCACTATGCCCGTAGAAAATGGCGAAGCAGTAGTCATGCGCTTGCTTGATCAAACGCATGGTGTATTGCGCTTAAATGATCTAGGCATGACATCAGCTATTTTAGAAAAATTCCGTTACCATTTGTCTAGACCACATGGCATGATTCTCGTTACAGGTCCTACGGGCAGTGGTAAATCAACCACGTTGTATGCAGGGCTTAGTGAAGTCAATACTATCGATAAAAAGATAATTACCGTCGAAGATCCTGTTGAATATTCTTTTGACAGAATAAATCAGGTGCAAGTTCAGCCAAAAATTGGTTTAACATTTTCAAACATTTTACGCTCAGCATTGCGTCATGATCCAGATATCGTCATGGTCGGTGAAATCAGAGATGAAGAAACGGCGCAAATTGCACTGCGTGCCGCGATGACAGGGCATTTGGTTTTATCTACCTTGCATACCAATGATGCCTTAAGTGGCCCTGCCCGACTCATTGATATGGGGGTTGAACCCTATTTGACAGCAAGTGCTGTGAGATTAGTTATTGCACAACGTTTGGCTAAACGAATTTGTCAAAGTTGTAGCGAAACATACACGCCTTCAGAGCGGGAAATTAAATGGCTAGGTATGCTGATGCCACAAATTTCAAAAACGCCCGCCTTTAGACGTGGTCGCGGTTGTTCACAATGTGGCATGAGAGGTTATAAAGGTAGGATTGGTGTCTATGAGCTAATTGAAATCACAGAAGATCTTAGCGATGCCTTAAGAGAGGGGGATCTCAAATCTTTCACTACAATGACAAGGAAAAAACCTAATTACAGAACACTAACATTCAATGCATTAGAGTACGCCATCGAAGGGAAAATTAGCCTTGATGAAGTATTACGGCTCGCTGTTGAATTAACCGAGCAATAAAGAGTGAATGATGCCAAGTTTTAAATATAAAGGTCGGGATAAGCAAGGACAAATGGTGGAAGGGCTTATTGAAGCGCAATCACCTAATAATGCTGTTCTCAAATTAGCCAGTGTCGATGTGATTCCGATCTCTGTAACCTTAACATCCGATGAGTTAACTGTTGAAGCATTATTAGTAAAGTATTTTTCATATGGTCGTCCTGAGCTTGATGATCTGATTATGTTCTCACAACAAATGTATACCTTGCTAAAAGCTGGAGTCTCTTTAATGCGCGGTTTGCGTGTTGTTTGTGAAACAACTAAACATAATGGATTGCGCAATGCCCTCACGGACGTGGTTATCAGTTTAGAATCAGGTCATCGATTTTCTAAGGCATTGGAAAAACATGCTAATATATTTTCTCCACTAATAATAGCTATGATAGATGTTGGTGAAAATACAGGGCAACTAGAAAATTCATTTTTGCAAATTAAATATTATCTTGAATCGGAACTAGATACGAGACGTCGAATTAAAACAGCATTACGCTACCCTATCATGGTTTTTTTAGCCATTATATTTGCGGTAGTGATCATAAATATTGTTGTTATTCCTTCATTTCGAAATTTTTTCACTGCCTTTGGTTCAAAGCTTCCATTGCCTACGCAAATATTAATTAGCATTTCCGATTTTTTGATTCATTATGGTTGGTTGCTGGGGATAGTGTCGATCGGTTTGGTTGTGACTCTTGTTGTTTATTTGCAAACTGCACAAGGTAAATGGTGGTGGTCTTATATTAAGCTCAAAATTCCATTTATAGGTTCCATTGTACGTCGATCAATTTATGCGAGATTTTGCAGATCATTTTCTATGACAATTAAAGCCAATGTACCTTTGTTACAAGGTTTTAAGGTTGTTTCAAATGTGGTAGATAATGTTTATTTATCTCAAAAAATATTACAAATGCGCCATTATGTGGAAAGAGGAGAAGGACTTTACTTAGCAGCAAAACATACTGGATTATTTTCACCTATTGTCTTGCAAATGTTGATTGTTGGTGAAGAGACAGGCGAAGTTGATAACATGCTGCTAGATGTCGCTCAGTTTTATGAAAAGGATGTGGATTATGATCTGAAAAGGTTAGGACATGCCATTGAACCTATTCTTATTATAATTATCGCGGCGATGGTTTTGGTTTTAGCACTGGGCGTTTTTCTACCTATGTGGGATATATCTACAGTTGCATTAAGGAAAATGGAAGGGTTTTAGACCCTAACGGCAATTGGCAACTATAATTTTGTAATAGTGTGAACGATGATTTTGGAATTAATGAGCATGAAAAAGCCATTATACGTAAAGGGATACACCCTGATTGAATTAGTGATTGTCGTAGTGTTGCTGGGGATATTAGCAGCAGTAGCTTTGCCGCGATATTTTAATGTCAGTGGTAAAGCAAGAACGGCGATAGTCTCTTCTATAGGGGGCGCATTTAGCTCAGGTTTAAATGTCGCCAGAGCGCAATGGGAAATATCAAAAGATTCAGATTCATTTGTAGACATCAATGGCGATGGCCGTTCACAAACAAAGTTTAATAAAGATGGTTATCCTGTGGGCATCAGCGGCGATGGGATTAGCGCATTGTCCGAAATCAAGGATGGTGGTGTTTCTGGAAATGATACTTGCAGCCAAATTCTTCACAATATTGTTAAAACATCAGGTGTTAGCATAATACCCGCTGATGAAGGTGGAAAATGCTCAAGTGGAGATTTTTGTGCCAAGGCGACGGGTGACAATAATTGTACCTATATCTATCGTAAGACCAATGAAAAAATCACTTATGATGCAAATACGGGTGAAGTAACTTACCCATAGTTTACAGGAGCTCATTGAGGACAGGAATGCTGAATTTTAATTTGATAAATAAACAATTAGATAATATCAAAGGGTTTACGCTCATTGAGTTGGTGATTGTTATTGTTTTATTAGGAATTTTAGCTTCAGTTGCCTTGCCTCGGTTTTTAGATATCACAGGTGATGCTCACAATGCTAGCGTAAGTGGCTCAGCAGGGGCGATGGCTTCAGCCGTGAATATTGCGCATGCGAAATGGCTTGCGAGCGGACAGCCAACCACGACGCCTCCGATTGCAGGTATAGATTTTATTAATTCAGGTCATTCCAATGTTGGATTTAACGATCAAGGTTGGCCAAATGCTGCTACCGATGGCACAGTAGATGTAACCTTAAAAGATGTCCTCGGCGGTGGTGGTAACGACAATTTAATTTGCGCGCAAATTATGAAAAATTTATTATCCTCCTCCAGTGTAACTTTTGGCGCAGGCGATAATTGCTCTGAAAATTATTGTAGCGTTTATAAAGAAGCTACTTGCACTTATACCTATCAAAAGAATAAAGATGTTCCCCGTATTATTTATTATTCAACCAACAATGGTGCAGTTACCAAAAAAGTACCATAACGAATGGGGTTGCTGTGAAAAGTGAAAAGGGATTTACACTAACAGAATTGCTCCTCGTTATTGTTTTGATTGGTATTGTTGGTGTCACGGCTTCTCCAATGCTGACACAAACCTCGACATTTCAAAAGCGATTTGTTCTTGATGAATTTTTGAACATGCTGCGTTATGCGCGAAAGGCAGCTGGTGCCACAGGTTGCGAAGTAGCCATTTTATCTCGAGATAACAGAGTTGGGCTATATATGCGTGAAAATTGTGACAAAAATGATTTTACTCATGAAGTATCATCTCCATTTCTCACGGAATCTCAAACGGGCTATTATTTATTGCTTCCCAAAGGATTTACGATTAGCCCTTTACCGATTTACATAGATTCTCAAGGTAAAGTGTATGATTCGCAACATCAATGGCAAAAAGAGTTAAATCTAAACATAAACACGCAGCGATTTAAAATAGACGGCTTCAGCGGGTTTGTTTATGAAAAAGCTTGATGGATTTACCTTAATCGAGTTGATCTTAGTGATGTTGATATTGGGTATTGGTCTAAGCGGCGTGTTATCCATCATGATAGCGAGCATTAAAAACAGTGTTACGCCTGAACTGCGTTGGCAAGTCATTATGATTGGCGAAAATATTACGCAAATGCTATTAGAACAAAGAGAACCTATTCTACCAAAGCAGGGTAGATTAGAAGATCTATTTCCTGAGCTTTCACAGCAGATTATGCATAAAAATATGATATTGACAATAAGCACGGAAAAACTCGCTACAGATGAAAGCGAGCTTATCAACGTCAAATTGAATCATATAGCTTTAGGCGAGACACACTTTAGTGCTATCAAAACCACTGGGTTGCAAAATGAATAAGCAGCGTGGCTTTACCCTGGTTGAGATGATACTGGCTTTGTTGATAAGCGCTATTTTGGCGGGAATCATTATCGAAATTATTGCAGGCCCAATTAAATCCTACTTTTGGGTAACACAAAGAGCACTCTATGTACAAGAAGCAGAGCTTGCTTTAGATGTACTACAAAGAGAAGTGATTCATGCATTTTCTCCTACTATCTTAACAACCAATCATTCAGATAAACAAACTCTCTCATTTCATAAGATCCTTAGTTCAGCTTTTGTTCAAGTAGACAATACTGAAATCCCTTCCATGGTTGTTTTAACTCAATTAGATAATCATATTGAAATGAACAAACCTTATTTAGTTCATTTTGTAGACGATGAAAGCAAGAAAAAATTATATCGAGCAAAGTTGACGGTCGATGAAGGTAAAACGTATGTGACCCTCGATGAAAAAATGGTGTTGAAGGCTCAAGGTGAGCCTATTCAAATTAATATACTTTCTGGATTAATCAGTTATCAGTGTGATAGCACTAAGCATGTATTAGAGCGATACGAAAATAAAGATACATCACTGGTTAACAATCAAATCAAAGACTGTCGGTTTAGCACCATGGAAGTTGGCAAAGCAACCATGGTTTTTCTCAATTTACAGCTAAAATCTTTGTCCAAAGAGCCTATTAGTATGACGTATCCTGTGTTAGTGGAGACGGTAATGTGAAAAAGTCTCAAACAGGATTTACCTTATTAGCTATTGTGTTTATTTTAGTGGTGCTTGCGCTTGCAGGAACTTATCTACTGAAGGTGAGCTTTGGTCAAGTGCAATTGGTAAATTATACGTTGTTATCAGCTCGGGCAAAACTTGCTACGTTAAGCGCGTTTGAATTATTAAATAGTGAAAATACAAATGGTAAGCTTGTTTGCGAAGAACATAGCTATCATTTTGGTTCTGAGTCTAAAGCACTCTCAGGGTTTGATATCATGGTGAGTTGTTCGCAAGCATTTTCTTATCCTAAGGATGCCCCTACTTTTATTGCTTTGCAGCTTAAAGCGAAGGCCACCCATGGTAAGTTCGGTGATAGAGATTATGTCTCCTATGAGCAATCACGTTGGTTTGTGAACCGTCAAGAAAAACCTTAATGTGAATAGGACTTGAAGTCATCGATTTGTCTTGATATAACTGAAAGGACGATTTCTTACACAGTCAGTTGGCGACGGAGCACGCGTGACCAAGGTTAGAGCGTTAAAAACAAAAAAATATGCTAAAACTGACGATATTCAGCCGCTTTTAACACTGGATGCTTACGGTCAAATTAACGTTATTGTTGTTGACAATCTTGATCATTGCTTAGATTCGCTAAAGTTACGTAAAAATAAACAGTTAAAGGTAGCAGATATCATCAATGCGAATATTGTGTTTAGTTTGGCAAGGCAATTAAATCTTGATATTGGTATCTATCGTGAAGCGGATGCCGTCATTTGGGATTATATTAAAAGTAATATTAGTCATAATATTATTCCAGATGATATTGAACTGCTTATGCAAGAACTCAAAGAGAGCTGGCAACGTTTGCACCAGCATCCCTTAGCGAAACGATATATTCCTTTGGCAAATTACCAACCTATCGACTATTTTTTAACCCAACCTCCATTTGCTGGTTTTGGTGGATATGATCTTTTTATTAAAGATTACTTGTATGAATTGTCTCGGGTTTGTTTTGATCAATATGGGCAAATTCCGAGTGGGTTTTGTGTGATAATTGATTTGCTGTATCGATCGCTTTATGGTCTTAATTATTTTCCTAATACTTTTTTACAACAAGAAAATGTCATTGCGTGCTTGAAGTGGCATAAAGAACCCCAAGCGAATCCATCCCTGCTTAGGCACAGTGTCGATCTTCAAGCAGCATTTGATAAACTGAAAGCACAATGGTTTGTTATTGTGTTAGGTACGGTAAAATTAGATTTAGATGAATTTGAAATAGACCATCCCAGAGAGGCCGGGGTAGCCCTTGCTAGGCTGATTGATGAAGGCACATGCGTTAGCGAAGATGAAGATGTAAAACAACAGTTATTTTCATTATTGCAATATTTGTCGACAAATTCTGAACCGTTACAAACCTTCATGAAATCATCAAGATTTGACGAAACGCTTTATTCTAAAGATCAGGGAATTGAAATATTTCAAGACGCTATACGCTATGCAATTGCCTATTATGCAAAGTTGCGTTGTTTTATGTTAAAACCTTTTATGGCTGTGCCAATTTACTTTTGGGCAGGAAAAGGGTTAAACCATGAGGAAAAGCTTGTTGCGCATTTAGAAGATACAAATAATCGTCAATTACTCAAAGATTTTGAAATCAAGGCGCTTAGCAAATATAGTGAACATAAGATAGTGCAAGCATATATTGAGACTGAGATGGCGCGAAGGCAGTCCTTGGCTCATTTTTCACACTATTTTTCTTTAATGAGTATGGGTGGCCCCTATATGCCAGGGACTGTGCTGAATATTCCAAGACCGGCTCTGCTATATCGCCCGCCAGTTGGCGCCCTTCAAATCAGGCCTGCTCAAGTGATGCCTCCTCAAAACGATCCCATTTTCGATGAAACTGTACCGGATGATGAAAACATCTTATCATTGAAAGAACCCAGCAGCTGCACAATGATGTAAAGAAGTAGAAATGTTATCAACTAATAACAATCAAGCCAAACTTCAAGAAAGCAGAGCGCTCTTTATTCTTAAAGGCCTTTGGAAGAAATTTTGGCAACAAAAGCCGCTGCATCGTGCTGTCACTTTTTTAGTGATGTTGTTAACCATTTTGTGGATGTTTATTTTTTATTCTTCTTTTATTATCTGGCAAGTGTTTTCATTTGTGATGACTAAAATAGTGCTGTTTAGTTTAGAGTGGTATTTAAAAAGAGAATAAAAAAAGGGTTAGTAAAGACTAACCCTTTTTACGCACAGTATGCAATACAGAATGTTACATTCTGTTTCGATCTCGTCTCGCTTGAGCAGGCGCTGCAACAGCAGGTTCCCCACCTTTAGCAATTGTTTTAGAAAGCATCAAAACGCCAGGAATGGCCATTGCTTCAGCGGCAAATTCAGCGGGCGAATTGGCAAACTTAGACGCATAAGCTAAGCCTGCTAGGGTAGCAACGACGGTTTCTACGTCGCCAATATCTGCAGCAGAATTTACTTCAGCGTCAGCTTGACCAGACAATTTCTTTACAAGCTTGCCAGCGGTTGCTGCTACCAAGATGGTACCAGGAACGGCTAAACCAGCAACTAATTGCTCCAAAGGTGATGCACCTATATAGGCGGCAACGCCGTATCCTGCAATGGCTGAGCCTGCAGCAACAACTCTTGAAAATTTAACTTTGGTAAAAAAACTTAAACTCATGCTATACCTCGATTTTTACGTAAAACTACGCAGTAAAAATATTGAAACTGCTGGAGGAAAAATAGCCGGTCATGAAAATATAAGGATCAACAACCGCGGCAAAAAGAGCAGCAGGAACGAGTACACCAGCGTAGGCACCAAATGTAACTATCGCCACGGTGCTTAGCGCTGCGTAAGCTAAACCTTCATTAACGGCTCTGCTTTGTAGCTTGTCGAAAGTGGTGGCATCAATGCAGTTTAAACCAGCGGATACGGAATTAACTTCGGATAGGTTAAGTTCTCTCATAAATACTCCAATGAGGATTACTAGAACTTTGTTTTTACACTGGGTAACTTAGAGTGTCAACTTTTTAACTTTGTGATCTTACAAAAAAACGAATAAAAAGCTAATTGACTAACATTTTTATTAAGGGTGAGGTTAGGGAGCTTGGGGCGCCATATGGCCTTGCGGGGCGAGGTTGGGAGCTACATCTCTTTTGGCTATCGCGCGTTGTTGATAAAAAGTAACGCTATCACTTTGCGCTTTAATCGTTGAGGGATCTTTTTCTGAAGTAATGACGGCATTCACTGTATAGGCGCCGCGCGGAAAATCTTTGAGTGTGAATGTTAAATCCTGTGAATATTCGCCAAACGGTTGTCCATTCACAATCAAATTAATTCTATCACCAGCCTGAAGATTGGGGGTCAGGCTCAAAGTGACGGGAATGGTGGTGATATCATTGGTAAAAGTTTGCTGATTTTGTGGCGAGGTAATGCTTAATTTATAACTCACTTCTTCCGGCGCCACTTTCGTCGTTGTTTGAGTTTCTTTTAAGGCGGGCATGGTGATAGGGGGAGGCGGTGTGATAGTAATTTTCTCGCCACCTTCCAGCGGTTTGTCGCTGTAAATGATATTACCTTGTTTATCTATCCCTTTGTACACTGTTTCTGCAACAGCTGCTTGTGCATATAGCACAAGCAGTGAAAGGGATATTATTAGTAAGCGTCTCATGATTACAAACTATAGTACATCTCAAATTCAATAGGGTGCGTTGACATATGCAAACGCTTCACTTCTTGTTGCTTGAGTGCAATATAAGCATCAATAAGCTCATCAGTGAAAACGCCACCTTCTTTTAAAAAGGCTCGATCTTTGTTCAGCGCATCTAATGCTTCGGGTAAAGTTTCCGCAACGCTTTCTAATTCAGCAGCTTCTTCGGGTGGTAAATCATATAAATCTTTATCCATAGGGTCGCCAGGATGGATTTGTTTGCGAATACCATCTAGACCGGCCATCAACATAGCTGAAAAAGCCAAATAAGGATTGGTGGCAGCATCAGGGAAACGCACTTCAATTCTGCGCCCTTTAGGAGATGGGGTGTAAGGGATACGAATAGAAGCTGAGCGATTATGAGCAGAATAAGCCAGAAAAACGGGTGCTTCAAAACCAGGTACTAAACGTTTATAGCTATTGGTTGTGCCATTGGTGAAAGCATTGAGCGCTTTAGCATGTTTGATAATGCCGCCCATATAGTAGAGTGCAGTATCGGACAAGCCGGCATAGCCATCGCCACTAAATAAGTTAACACCGCCTTTAAACAGAGATTGGTGACAATGCATGCCGTTACCATTATCGCCAACGATAGGTTTTGGCATAAAAGTTGCGGTTTTGCCATAAGCGTGACACACACTATGCACAACATATTTTAAGATCTGCAATTCATCTGCTTTATGTACGAGCGTGCGAAACGTTGTACCGATTTCGTTTTGATTGCCGGTTGCCACTTCATGATGATGTGTCTCAACGACCAAGCCCATTTTTTCTAAGGTTTGGCAAATGGCTGAACGTAAATCTTGTGATGAATCAACAGGTGGAACGGGAAAATAACCCCCTTTGACCATGGGGCGATGCCCCATATTACCACCGGCAAAGTCGCGCTCGGTATTCCAGGCCGCTTCTTCTGAATCCACTTCATAAAACGATGTATTCATGCATATTTTAAAACGCACATCATCGAAGATAAAAAATTCAGGTTCAGGACCAAAATAAGCGGTATCTGCGATGCCGGTAGATTTAAGGTATTGCTCGGCGCGACGCGCAAGTGAACGTGGATCGCGCACATAATTTTGCATAGTGGTAGGATCGTGAATATCGCATCTAATTAACATCGTGAGTTCTTCACGAAAAGGATCCATTACCGCGGTGTCAGGATCAGGCAACAAAATCATGTCAGATTCATTGATTCCCTTCCATCCTGCAATGGATGAGCCATCAAACATTTTACCGTCAGCTAAAAATTCTTCAGTGACTTGATGAGCGGGTACGGAAACATGTTGTTCTTTACCGCGTGTATCTGTAAATCTTAAATCGACAAATTTAACTTTGTTTTCTTGAATTTGTTCTAAAACTTTTTGAATAGACATTATGCTTCCTCCCTGCCACAACTGGGGACAATCTTACTCCAATCGGGCTGTGGTTGGGTAGGCAATTTTTGACTTTAAAATGTAATTTAGAAGCGCGTTTTGACGCCACCCAAGACTTGTGGAATCAGCTTAATGGACTGACTTTTTATTGGACTTAGGTGCAACGGGTAATCCACTAGTTGCCTCACTTAGTCTTTGCCAAGCAGATTGGCTTCCAGTTTCATGCCACAATTCTAAAGATTGCAATAAATCGATAGTAGAGCTTGAGGTTTCACGCATGGCGTGAAGGACATCCATTAATTTTGGAAATTCTACACACAATTTAATGAATAATTCTTCTTGAATACTCAAGCTATGAGAAATAGTGGAATAGGCTAATTGTCCAAGCTTCACAAAATAGCTCAATTTGACCCGACGTTTTGCTGCACGTCCTGGAAATAACCCGGCAAGCAGCAAACACTTATCCCCGACATCTTTTAGATGATGATAGTGGTGAGGTTCTTGTAGGTATGCTTCTAAAAACTCAAGACCTAATACGCTCGAGGCGACGCTGGTTTCTCCGGTAAAGCGCATTAATAGGAATACTAAGTAGGATTCTAAATCTTCTTTGAGGTAGATAGCGCTTGCTTGTTGTGCTTCACCAAGCAAGGCGTGCCATTGTGCTGTTGAGGTTGGGTGTAGTATCAGCGATGGCATAAGATGGGGCCCCCCTATAGAAATAGTCTCCCTCTGAATAGGGTATCGACACAAGGCATGGAGCCCTTAAAATTTGAATAAATTTGGAGAATAAGGGTAGGTTTAGCATAGGTCAGGCATAAAAGGCTGCGTTTAACCACACGAATTGCCCATATTTGCCCCCAAAATGTGGTAAACTCTTTTCATTTTTTCTGAGGGGAACATGCAGCTACGAAATATCGCGATTATTGCCCACGTCGATCACGGCAAAACAACCTTGGTTGATAAGCTGCTCCAACAATCCGGAACCCTGGATTCTCGGGTTGCCTATGAAACCTGTGTCATGGACTCTAATGAGCTCGAAAAAGAGCGTGGAATCACCATCCTTGCAAAAAATACAGCACTCAAATGGAAAGATTTTCGTATTAACGTCGTAGACACCCCAGGCCATGCTGACTTTGGTGGCGAGGTTGAGCGGATCTTATCAATGGTGGATGCGGTCTTATTATTGGTCGATGCGGTGGATGGCCCTATGCCACAAACCCGATTTGTGACCCAAAAAGCCTTCGCCAGGGGATTACACCCTATTGTTGTGATTAATAAAATAGATCGCCCCGGAAGCCGCCCTTCATGGGTTATCGATCAAGTATTTGATTTGTTCGATAAGTTAGGCGCGACAGAAGAACAATTAGATTTTCCTGTGGTTTATACTTCAGCATTGTTGGGAACAGCGACGCGCGATCTCAATGTTGCGGGCACAGACATGACGCCCCTATTTGAAGCTATAACGGAGTATGTGAAACCGCCCAGTTGCGATCCGAATGGCCCATTTCAAATGCAGATCAGTAGCTTAGATTATTCCAGTTATGTAGGGACTATCGGCATTGGTTTAATCAAGCGCGGCACTATCAAATCTAACACGCAAGTTTCTATCATTGATGCCCAAGGTAAAACACGTCAAGGTAAAGTTTTACAAATTTTGGGATATTTAGGTTTAGAGCGTATTGAACAACCTCAAGCACAAGCGGGTGATATTGTCGCAATATCCGGTATTGAGCCTTTGGCCATTTCCGATACGATCTGCGATAAAAACGTGGTTGAAGCACTGCCAGCTTTAACGGTTGATGAACCAACCATTAGCATGACATTTCAAGTGAATACCTCACCGTTATGTGGCGAAGGGCAGTTTGTTACCAGCCGCCAATTGCGCGATAGATTATTCCGTGAAACCTTGCATAACGTTGCACTCAGAGTGGAAGAAACCGAAGATCCTGATAAATTTCGGGTATCAGGTCGTGGCGAGTTGCATCTTTCGATCTTGATTGAAACCATGCGTCGTGAAGGTTATGAATTAGCCTTATCACGCCCAGAGGTGATTTTGCATCGTAATGGTGATGAAATTACTGAACCGTATGAATTATTGACTGTAGATGTGGAAGAAAAAGACCAAGGTTCAATAATGGAACAATTGGGATCACGTCGTGGTCAATTAGTAGATATGGCATCTGATGGTAAAGGCCGTATTCGTATGGATTACACCATTCCTTCGCGCGGACTCATTGGTTTTCATTCGTTATTTTTAACCTTAACTTCAGGTTCTGGTATTTTAACTCATGTGTTTGATCATTATGGTCCTTACAAGCCAGGCACCATGGGACAACGCCAACAAGGTGTATTGATATCCAACGCAGCAGGCAAGGCTACTGGCTTTTCATTGTTCGGATTGCAAGCTCGGGGCCGGATGTTAATTGGTCCTCAAACTGAGGTGTATGAAGGGATGGTTGTTGGCATTCATACCAGAGACAATGATTTGGTAGTGAATGTCATTAAAGGTAAACAGCTAACAAATATGCGCGCTTCAGGATCTGATGAAAACATCATTTTGACACCGCCGGTTAAAATGTCGCTCGAGCAATCATTGGAATTTATTGAAGATGATGAGCTTGTAGAAGTAACGCCAACGGCTATTCGTATACGTAAAAAGTTCCTTAAAGAACATGAGCGTAAACGTACATCAAGAAGTGGTGAATAACCGCCACTTCTCATCTAAACTAAAGTAAGGTTTTAAACCCCAGATAAAAAAAAGCCCGGGAGGGGTCCCGGGCCAATCCGAATTTCGTCGGTTGGAGATTGACAAGGAAAGTGTCTCATTTTGAGCATTAGCGCAAAAGAGGAGAAATCGCTATAGCCTGTAAGCGATTATCCATTTAGAGCCGCATCTTCGTCTCAATAGGTTTAACAAGGAATGACGCATGAAAGTACTGCTGCCAGCCATTAAGAATTATGCTCAACACACATTGGATGTGGGGCATGGGCATCAACTCTATGTAGAGGAAAGTGGCGAGCCTTCTGGCATTCCCGTTCTTTTTGTTCACGGTGGCCCCGGTGCCGGTTGTACAACTGATGACAGGCGTTATTTTGATCCTGAACGTTATCGCATCATTATTTTTGATCAACGTGGCTGTGGCCGATCCACCCCTTATGGCAGCATCGAACATAACACCACCAAAAATTTAATTAAAGATATAGAAGCTATCCGTACGCATTTGGGAATTAAGCGTTGGATGTTATTTGGCGGATCATGGGGGGCGACATTAAGTTTACTCTATGCACAAAAGCACCCTGAAACAGTGATGGGTATGATTTTGCGAGGGATCTTTTTAGGCAGAGAAGCTGACATTAATTGGTTTTACCAAGAAGGTGCGAATCATATTTTTCCAGATTACTGGCAAGAATTTATTACACCTATTCCTGAAGAGGAAAGAGGCGATTTAGTAAATGCCTTTTATAAACGTTTAAACGGCGAAGATGAGTTAGCACGCATGAGCGCGGCCAAGCATTGGTCCCAATGGGAAGGGCAATGCGCTACGTTGAACCCGTGCAAAACGGTGTTTGAGCGCTTCACCAATACCCATACGGCGATGAGCTTATCGCTTATTGAAACCCACTTTTTTGTGAACAAATGTTTTATCGAGCCCAATCAAATTTTGCGTGATGCTTATAAACTAGAAGGCATTCCAGGGATAATTGTCCACGGGCGCTACGATATGATTTGTCCTTTGGATAATGCCTACCTTTTACATCAAGCGTGGCCAGGTAGTGAATTGCATATTATTCGTGATGCAGGACACTCTGCGGCAGAGCCCTGTATTACTGATGCACTCGTCAATGCCTGCGAACAAATGGCGCGCACGCTTCGTCAGTAAATTTTATACTTTGTTGCCATCGCCCGAAAAGCCCAAAGGGCCTCCTTGTTATAACGCCGCGCGCGAAGTAAATTCGCGCTTGCGCTTAAAGGGGAGAGCGATTCTCCCCTTTAAGAATTCCCTATCGCCTTTCAGATTTTTAGTTATGCAGAAATAAGATTTTTCTTGGCAGGAATAAACCACTTTGCCATTAACAACCCGCTCTCAAATAATCCCAGCAAAGGAATGGCTAACAAACACTGCGATACTACATCCGGCGGCGTTAATACCATGCCGATCACAAAAGCGGCTACGATAATGTAAGGGCGCTGCTTTTTGAGCGCCTCAACGCTTGTAATGCCAACGCGAATCAGCAAAAAAGTGATGATGGGAACTTGAAAAGAAACCCCAAAAGCAAAGTACAGCACCAAGACAAAATCTAAATAGTGCGTGATGTCTGTCATCACGGTAACACCCTGTGGTGCAATTTGGCTAAAAAAGCTTAACGCTAGTGGGCAGACTAAAAAATGTGCAAAGGCCATGCCAGTGTAAAATAAAAGGGTAGATAAAAATAATACCGGCAAGATGGCGCGCTTTTCGTTTTTGTACAAACCTGGCTTAACAAATGTCCAAGCGTGATATAAAAAATAAGGAATAAGAAAAACGGTGGTGGTAAACAAAGCTAGTTTGATGGGGGCAGTGAAGGGGGTTACCACTTCAGTGGCAATCAGCATGCCGCCCTTGGGTAAAGTTTTTAAAATAGGTTGGGCAATCAGAGTGTAAAGTTCACTGCTATAAACAATTAAAGGGATAAGCACAATCACATAAGCTAAACAACAATGTAATAAACGCTTACGTAATTCGATTAAATGCGGAATATATTTTTCAACGGAATCCACAATATTATTCTTTTTTATTGTTGGGGGTGGAACGCTCAATTTCTTCTACAAATTCTTGTTTGATACTTTGATAGGAACTTTTTGCGCGGCTCAACCAGCGCGCAAAGACGCGCGCAACCGCAGGTAACCGTGATGGGCCTAACACCCAAAGGGCTACAAGACCAACCACCACTAATTCCCAAAAGCCAATTTCAAACATCGGTCTTCTTACTTTGAGTTTCTTCTTCTACTTCACGCATGCCTTTTTTAAAACCTTTGAGGGCTTTACCGAGATCTTCGCCAATGCTTTGCAATCTTTTGGTTCCAAATAACAATATGACGATAACTAAAATAAGTAACAATGACCAAGGACTATTACCAGCGATACCCATGATGTTCTCCTAAAATGGTGAAATATTGTTTCCACCTAACAAATGTAGATGCAAGTGAAAAATGGTTTGGCCACTGCCTTTGCCTGTATTCACAATGGTGCGAAAAGAATCTAAACCTTGTTCTTTTGCAAAATTTTTCAGTGATGCCATCATATAACCTAATAGAGGCGCATGTGCTTCGTTGGCCTCATTTAAACTGTCTATATGCAATTTTGGTATAACTAATAAATGCACCCGGGCTTTAGGATGAATATCTTTAATCACAAAAATATGATCATCTTCATAAAGCTTATGGGTAGGCACATCCACGGTAACCATTTTGCAAAATAGGCAGTCTGTCATATAACTTTCCTTGTGGCACCACATTTACAGTGGACATTCTACCTCATCTTTATCATTTATCTAATGATCAGCAAACCAGATTTATAGGCGACGATACACAGTTTCGTGTCATCAGCTAATTAGAAAATATCTTTTAAAAACTCGTTTTGGGTCGATTAAGCAAAATCAGCTCCCTATAACACATTGAGACAATTTAAAGTTGCGAATTTGATTGAGCCCCAATCAATACACTAAGAAAATAACTTTAAACATAACGGCAGCTATCAATAAACGTTAAAACATTTCTCGACAGCAAATAGATATATTCATGACATGATTAGTATTTTGAGAATCATAGTAGATTTTATTATAACTTGTTTGCGTTATTAGCTTTGCTTAAAATTCCGCATATTAAATATAATATTAGGAAATTTTATGCTTTATACCCCTTTTACTTCTGGTGCTCCAGTTTCTGAACAACAATATATACATCGAATCAAACAATTAGAAAATCAAGTGCAATCTCTTCAAGAACATATTCGACGGCTAAATGGTATGCTAACCCAAAGGGCAGGCGTCGTTGTGGCTACTCAAGATAATGTCCAATATGGTCCGCATTTAGCGGCATTACCTTCGCCAGCGGCAGCTAGAAAACAAGTAAATGTTCTTGATGTTAAGCCCAAGCCATTTAAAGCTGAACATATCGAAGTACGTTATAGCTTGGTAGCAAAAACTGGAGATCATCTTCAGCTTAGCGCTTTAGAAGATGAGTTTGGTAAAATATCAGACGATAAGATTGGTGATGACATTCGATTAAACGCCCTTAAAATGGCATTAATCGCTAGAAAGAAAGAAATCGTGAAAATGATAGCAACCAATGTAACTTATGCGCATCAAAATGATGCTATCAATTTGATTGCTCTTCATGGAAGTAGGGATTGTATTTTGGAGGCATTTGACATATTCAAAGGTTACCCATCAATGAAAGGTCAAATCATAGAAGCTTTATATACGCATAAACGATTCGATGTATTAGCCGATATTTTAGAACAAAAGGAGCTCACCGATAGAATTAAACTTGGAAGAGGTTTTGATTCAGTGTTTATGCGCGCCGCTCAATGCAATGATATGAAAACATTTTGTATGTTGTATGGACATGTCAGTGCTTTAGCTAAACAACAAGCCTATGTTTTTGCCAAAGAAAAAGATGTTAAATTGGTATTTGATTACCTGATGACATCAAAAGAAAATGCTCTAGATATTCGTAGTATTTTAAATACCATAGGAAAAGAAGGCAAAGCTGGTAGAGAAATATTATGGAAGCTTGATGCGCTATGGTTTCCGAATCACGTTGATGCAATTTTGAAACGATTAGAATTGGACGGAGAAAATGACATGGTAAGACATTTACACAAAACCTATCTTGGTGTTAAGAAGGATGTTGTCATAAATGCTACCAAAACCACTACCAAAACAAAAGTCATTACACATCAAACACAAGACGTTAGAGTTGATTCTCAACCTGCTTTGGTATTTTCGACAACTCGACGTAAAACAAGTTCAGATACGGTTGCAATCCAGATGCCAGGCAGTCAGCTTGAAGTGCCAAAGCAAAGCGATAAAAAAGATTACACACGCATCAAAAACCTTCTATCTTGATATGTATTCAAACAGCGCGCGCAAAAGGGAAGCTTTATGCTTCCCTTTTTTTACAATTGTATTAACGGTGTACCCCGCGAACTAAACTACTGACGGGCTGCGCCATTGTGCGATCTTTTTCTTTCTTGTCGGCTTGCTGGTGCATTGTCACTTGCAGCTGATACAAAAGCGCATTTCTTTTTTCCTCTGATAACACAAAATCAGGATCCGTAGGCTTGATACGGGGGCTGCGCCGTGGATCGACCACTCTGGCATGATTAAGATTCATAAAATGCTCATAGGTATTTTTGTAAATTGGATGATTTGGCTGGTTTGCATTCATGAGAGGCACAGGTTCCATTGCCGGTGGTACATGTTGTGCTTGGGGGTTGAGAGGCAAGGCTTGGGCGTCAACCAGATTTGGCCCAGCTAAAGGAGCAGGCTGTGCTATATCTACATGCTCAAGGTTAGCATTGGGTTGTACGGCAAGCTCTCTTCTTAGAGGTCTGCGTCTCCTTAATAGCCTGGCTTGTTGTACTGGTTGACCTGCTTGGCGTGCAACAGCACGATCAGCTAGATTATTGAGGACATTTTGCGGCAAGTTGTTAATGTAGTTAGCAATTTGAAGGGAGCCATCAATACGTGCATCCCTCTTAGCTAAATTTTTATTGAGGAGTTCTGCGAGAGGCATTAAATTTAATTGTTGGGTTGCAGCAAGTAATACTCTTTTATATTCATCATGTGCGGCGCTGCCGTCGCCTCTATGTTCATCAATGAGATCAACAATTTTATTTAATAAACCAGTAAATTGGTGTTGATCAAGACCTTGCATTAATAATGGGTTTTGTCCTTGCTCTAAATCTGGTTGCTGATTAAAAAAAGTGGGGTTGGCGGTGATGATATCTTGTACTTTTGCATCCAAGTTGTTGTAATCAGAATTGGTATGATTTCCGCCTCGGGCGTTATAATATCTTATCAGTTCTTTTGAGACATTTGCGCCAAAACCACCACCGAACCAAGCACCAATCACACCAACAAAAACAGTGGATGCAACGTTTCCTAAAAAGGGTAATCCTTGCAATATAATGGTTTTAAAATAGTTGTTGATGGCGGGTTCTAAAACAAAAAGTGTTGCGCCACCACCGGCGACCAATGATGTGACAACAAGGCTCCAAATCCCTTCTCCACGTTTATGATCAAAGCGGATATCGGCTATGTCACCCGCAATTTCCATTGCGGTGTTTGTTTGCACTGTTTGCTGAATAAATCCACCGAGCCATGATAGTATTCCCTTCATTTGCCTATTCCTTATTTATGTGTTGATAAATTTATGATAAGGAGAGAGAAACATTAGGAATAACCAGCAAATTTTTGAATGATGGCATGAAAGCTAAAAAATAGCCCATGCTTGCAAAAGGATTGGCATAAATAAGAAAGCAACATAGCCATGTTATTACGCAGCTAAGAAACATGGCTAAAAATACAATGAACAGATTAAAAAATCAAACAAATTTCAGCTATTTCACTGATGCAGCCCATGTCTTTCAGTAATGGGGATTACTTTAGGTGGTGGAGTAAGCTTTAGGTTCGCGTTACTGGTTTGCGCTTGATAAAGAGTTGTGAGGATCGTGGGGGATGTGTTGAATATGGGCGAGAGGGCATCAAATTGTGATGGATCAATTAATCCATGTTGACTTAATAGATGAAATAATTTTTCAAATTCAGTGACGGTGAACTCAAATTGAGATGCTAACTTTTCTTTATTTTTAAAAGATCGAATAGCACTTGGTGTTGAGTGCTTTTCTAAGTGTGGTTCAATATCCTTAAGTAACTTATAGGTGTCTGGTTTGCAAACAGAAAGGATCACATTGTTTGCTTGTGGTCTAAAATCAATATCCACGTAGTTGCGGCGAACTTTTTTGGTTTGACCTTTTAAAAGCAGAGCAGCATCTTCGTCAGAGAGAACGCGATCAAAATATCGTTTTTGTAAAGCAACGATCTCCGGGTTAATATTTTTGATGAGATGATCCAATTTACTATAACGGATCCCAATAAATTTGATAGGTTTAAATACATCCTGTGGTGACTTAGCTTGTGCAGCTTTGGTATCATTATATTTTTGAATGGCGTCACGCACTTTTTCTAAATTGCTTAATTTGTCGTCCCACATGATGATTAATTCAGGTAGTGTTTCAAACTCTGGAAGTACAGTTAACAAGCACTCGCCTTTGTTTGCTCCACCTGTTAGAAACATTCCACGTGTAAATAAGCCCTCAGGGCTTTGAGGTAGTTTTTTCTCTAAACCTTGATAAGCGCTGTTGTTAAAATTTAGTTCAAATTGACTTAGCTGTTCATTTGTTTTTTCTAATAAGTAATCGCCTCGGCTCGTCAAAATAAGCGTTTGAACACCCAAGCCTTGAATCTTTCGAACTTGTGCCGGTGTATCTTCTTCAACGGCATAAACATCTTCAGAGTGAATTCTTTTCACAAGATTAAGGTAATATTGTAATGTCGCGTCTTTGGCTTGGGCGGGTGATTTTCCTTGGCTAATAAAGGCATTAAAGTCAAAATCAAACCATTGATCGGTTCCCAGCGTGTGTCGATAACTCAATAAAGTATTATCAAGATCAAATAAAGACAATATTTTACATTGCAACCGATACTTATCAATGAAATAAACCCCATCTTTGAAGCAATCAGTTTCAAATATTTTGGAGTGTTCGCTTGCATGAATTTTTTTTAAGGTTTTTGGCTTAGGCATGAGCGCCTCCAACAGGTGCGATCACTGTGAATGAATAGAATGTGTAATACTTCTTTCATCAGGTATACAAAAACTAGTGTTTAAAAGCAACAACTAGTGATGTTGCAGTGAAAGATATATGAGAATGTAATCTGTGCATAAATTCAGAAATAAGGACATCCGTCTCGATAAAAATATCGAATCAGTGATCTTCTCAATCAACAAATAGCTAGTATATTAGGGTGCGTAGTTCAGCGCACATACACATATTACGCAAGAATGATCAAAATACACTGAACTTCAAACATTACGAATGGTCAAATTATACAAGATAAATAGTGCGTAAGAGTGAATTAATTGATGCATACCGCATTTCAAAAATTAAAGGAAAATGGCTATGTAGAGGTTGACACTCATTTGTGTGAACTGGCCAAAAAGGGTGATATAGACGGCATCGAAGGGCTTGATCTTGATGAACCGACGCAACTAATCCTCTATGATTTGGCGATTACTGCAGGGCATACCAAGATATTGCAGAAGCTATCAAGCGAAACCAAAAATCAACTGTTGATGTTAAATGGTTATGATGGAAATATTCATAACATTCGCGCCTTACTAAATTATCACCAGTTTATGCATACTAATAGTATTTTAGATGCATTTCATATGGCGGCCGCTTATGGCCATGTTGAAGTGGTTAGAGTACTTATTCAAACTTTTAAGCGAGTGATTACCCAGGCAGAAATTAATAGGGCAGTGCAAAAAGCTATTGAAGGTGAAGAGCTTGAAATTGTTAAACTACTTTACACCAACGATCAATTTCCCCTGCTTTATGAAGAGGAGTTGCCCAACTTTGCGCGGCTTATTTTGCCGAGCAAAGAACCTTCTAGCAATAAGCAAGATGCAAGATATACCCAGAAAAGTTTTACTCACACGACTATTCACAATCTGGCGGGTTATGAAAAAGGCATAGATCCCGCGCTGACTCTGGGTTATCCCGAAGGCAAACCATTATCTTTAGCAGATGGCACACCTATTGGTTATGTCGCTTATGTACCACAACAGGTTAAAGCTGTTTGCGTGGAAGTTTACGGCGGGGGGGGAGAGCTTTACACGCCAAATATGTATAACGAAATGCTTGATTACATCATTCGACAAGATATTGCGGTTGTACGTTTAAATCTAGTAGATTTGCTCAAATTAGGTGAAACCTATCAGCTTGAAATGCCGCGCGAGCTTCATGAAAAAGTACAAGAGAGCATTCATCATGCTTTCAATACACTCAAACAGTCACCCTTATCATTACATGCGGGTTTAGCTCAGTTAAAAGAAAAACCCTTTTTTATGTTTGGTCAAAGTTTTGGTGGCACAATCGCAGTAAGGCATGCCCAAATTCACCCGCATACTTTTGAGGGATACATTAGTTTAAATGGAGATCTTTCGATTGTTAAATCAATTGAAACGCAAAAATTTTATCCAGATGAGACAACACAAGGCGTTCTTGATGCTCAGCATTGGCTTTGTCCAACCTTTGGTGTTCAAACGCTAGAGGATCCAATCTTATTGCTACAAAACCTCTATGACAATAATGTCACCTTATCTGTGGCCGCTGATTTCATGAAAAAAGCAAAAGACGCAGGCAAAGAAGATTTAATACGGTTATTAGGCACTGAGTATTGTGGTGCTGTTGTCGCTGATCAGCTGTGGAATACTGGCCATTCCATTCCCGATGATGAAAAGACTTTTGAAAGAATACTCTCGGTGATCACATCGTTCATGCTAAAAGGTCCTTCACTTGTGCCAGCTGTTACCAAGTGGCGTGCGGGTAAGTATGAAGTATCTTCACATCAAGATAATCCTATCGCAAATCTTGAAGATGTGTTTATTGCCAAGGCATTTTCACTCTATCAAGAAGTCCCCGAAAAAAAAGTGACTATAGATAAAATTTCACCGCGTGACATTGTTAGCAAGAGTATAAGTCGTCGAGAGAAAGCTTGGCAGTTTTATTATTTGCCTATTTATCGAGTATTGTATTATATCGATAAATTAAAGAACAATCCTAAGGAATGGGAACAATATGTAAAGGCCCACAAGACACGCGCTTGGGTGTTAGACAAAGATGCTGTTGATAGCGCTTTTAAAGCGCATTTAACAGGCTTTGTGAAGTATATCAAAGAAAGATATGGAATCGATAGTCTCGATACCAAGATGTTGCTACAAAATAAGGCATTGCAAGAAACCTTCAAAGATTTACTATTACATCCTAGCGAAATGGATCAAGATACCTATTTGTATCTTTTAACCAACCTATTGATAGCAAAACCTCTGCTTGTAGAAAAGGAGACAAAATCTTTAATTGAACATTCAGCCCAACTTGCTCAATTGAACGAAGTACAACAAAGATTTCGAAATGAAATAATTAAGTATAAGGCAAATATCAGAGCGGTGTGGAAAGAAGCAGCCAAAAAAGAAAAAGCTTTAAATAGGGTTGAAGAGCGCCAAAGCGCATATGCTAAGATGGATGATTTACAAATATTTCGTGATGCCGCTGATCATGGCGATCTAAAAACAATCAATTCAATGTTAGATGATCCTCTATTACGAATACCGGATTATATTATTGAGGATGCTTTTTCTTCTGCGGTTTTCTACAATAAAAAAATAGTGGTGATGCATTTACTTAAGAGGTGTTCTGATGCAATTGGAAGAAGACAAAAAGTAGAGTCCCTTAACCTGGCGGCAAGATACAAACATGATGATATGATTAACTTATTACTGAATAACTATGGGAATAAATTAAAAGAATATGAATTAATTCAAGCCATAGGTCCAACGCGTGCTAAAGCCTATTTAAAAGAGATTAAGCCTGCCAAAAAATGGCCAACTGTTATACCTGAAGTAAGAGAGCAATCGCAGGAAAATCAGCCACCGAGTCAAGACAAGACCACAGAGTCAAGGCCTCTTGCACAAACACCACAAAAGCAACTACAACAAACTTTGCCTACATCTAACCCTGCTATTGTCAGGCCAATACCTGTGCGGCCCCCCAAAAAATAAGCCAAATCCTAATCTGTTGTGCCTTACTAGCATTTACCATTGTTGACACGTTGTGATATTTCACTTTCCTTCGAGGCACTATCTTGGTGAGCCGATAAGGTGAGGGCCTTTTTTTCAAAAGCTAAGTTAAGACTTTGCTGAAACCTTCTGACATATTCATCTTTTGAGCCACTAACGAAATCACTCGGATCCAAATTAGTTGCTCCCGCTTTTAAATTGAGAGCTGCTAAGGATTTTTCAATTGTTTTAATCCGACGCGCCATATGACTTTGTTGTGCAGCTGTGAGATAGCTCATACTGTCTATTAGCAAGTTGTCATAATCTGGTTTATGCAAATGAAATCTAGATAGGCAACAATTGGCACACATTTTTCTGAGCGCTTCATTTGTGGAAAATGATTTGTCATGGCAATTCTCAATATATTCTTGTATCACACGACGTATATTGCTTGCATCTTCAAATAACATCGTCATAACGGTATCAAGACTTTTTGCTTGCTCAGGGTGTTCGAGTTTATATTCAGTCCAGTGCTTACGTATTGCTCCAAGAACAAAATGATCATTGCCCTTTAATTTCCAGCTCTCACAACCTACAGCCCATCTGAGCAAAAATTCATAGGCCCTGCCTTCTACTAAAAGTTCGCAACCGGATGTGTGATCCTTAAGGTAGTCTGTTAATTCATCTAATCTCATTGGATCTTGAATGGGGAAAACATAAACATGCCTAGCACAAGTCATAGGAGCAAAGGGGAGAAATTGATTTTTGAACTGTGATAAGGGATTGTCATCAATACCCTGATGATTGACTTCCTTTAAATGTAAAACACGTAAAGGACCGATGCTCATGATATTTGCCTTATATTATAGCTTAGTGTTGGCCGGGCATAATACAGTACAGAAATATTAATTTAAATAGATGATTAAAAAAACTGTTTTTAAAAATATGCCTGATCGGCAGATGGTATCGATTTTATGAGAGGAGATGGCAAGCTAGTGTTTGACTAGCCTGCATAAAGCAGTTAGTGAGCGCCAGTAAATTGCAATTAGGTTTTAAGTTTTTCTCTCAGTTTTGGATTGGCAAGTAACGCAGGTTCTGTTGATGTGAGGTACAGTTGTCGAGCAGTTTTTCCTTCCACATTGGGCTTGTCAAATGATGCCCCATATTTAAATAGTAATAATGCGCGTTTGGGCTGTTTATATTGAATGCTAATATGCGCCGCGCTATTACCATCAGCATTAGCCTCATCTATATTGAGGCTTCCCTTTTTAAGCGCTAATAACAACCATTCCAACAAGCGTTTGGTAGCAAAGCCAGCACTTAAGCGTCTTAGGGCAATAAACAGATTTTTAGCTTTCAGTTTAGTTAAAATTTCATCAAGGGTGATATTTGCAAATGGCGAATTATTAAGTTTTAAATGCCCCATTGCCATGCGATGATTAATATAAGATTTTTGGTGTGAAAAATCTAACCCATACCATAATGTCCAATTTTCTATCGTATCAGTAATATCTTTCGGTGTCTTACCCATCGCCTTTAAATTATCTTTCATAGCTTGAGATGATTGACACAGCAAAACGGCTTTCTCACCCAAGGCGGTTGTCTTAAACCAGGTTGTGCTTGTAAGTTTAGGGTGACTTGTTTGCTTTGTAAAATGTGAATAAAAATGAGGTTGGTCGATAGATACGCGCAATTCTTCGAAGGATTTTTTAGCAACAATGCCACCTATAACAAAAGCAAAGAGTGAGCAATTTGAAGGATCTTTTTGCACGTCCATTTGGCATGCAAGAATTTCAAAATCTATCCTTAAATTTTCTAAACGTTTAATGATTTTGTCTAAGTAATGATATTGCTTCGCGTCTTGGGCAGACTCAAGTGAAATAAGTTGTAATTGATTTTTTTCTCTATTGCAGCTGACATCAAAGGCCATCACATGTCCTGCCCTACCATGAACATAGACAACAAATTGGGTGCGAGCTTGCTCCCCGCGCAGTATTTTTTGGCACTTTTGGATAAATTTTTCAAAAACAAAATCATCAAAAGCAACTAAATAAGTGGTTTGTGGATTATGTATTAACTCACCATGATAGTTTCCACCTTGTTCCTCTTGCGCTGCGTTTTTACGAGCGATAAGTTGCGTAAGATGGTCAAGTGTAATTTTATTGAAAACAATGGAGTTGCCATGTGAAAACCATACATCAAAATATCTTTGATGTAATGCTTTTAGCTCAGGACTTTTTTCAATAACATCTTTGTATAAAAACTCACATGTTTCATTCATAGCGTAACAAAGGTCATGTAAATCATTTATTTGTTTGTGAGTTGTATCATCATTTGTCTTAAGTATCATGCTCATCATGATATACGCTTTGGCAGCATTTAACGCAAAAATCGCGCCTATTAACATTAAATGACAAGCAAGAATTTGTTTGTTCAGATCTTGAGCCGCTTGAAGCTGTCGATGTTCAGGGCAGAGTGTGGTGATAAGATTATTAAGATCTTGTGTAATTTCATGCAAGGTTTGGGGTGCCATCTTGGGACTTTGTACATATTCCTGAATGGCTTGCATGACTTTGGGCACTTCAGGAGGCACATGCTTGCAGTTTTCGATGGATTTGTTAAGTAATATTAAATCGCTTGTGGTGAGATTAACTGGGCCAAAGTTCATGTAAAGTGCTCATTGAGAGGGTAATGCGCCAGATTGTAATTGATGTGTTCTTTATGTCAAGAAATGGCGTTATTCTGAGCCTCAAATATATCAAAAAATCTCATGTGTAAGTACGCGGCTACTTGGGCCGTATATTCAAATCCCTATTTTACAGCTTAAAGAATAGGTGATATGCATTCATATTGCTAATTAACTTATGCTGGGGTATAAATACCATACTACATAATAAGGTCGTAAAAATGCCATTTCAATTTACATTAACACCTAATAGGCTACCTTCTTTTTCAAATGCATTAAATGAATTAATATTAATTCAAGCATTTGCTAGCTCGAATGAACCTGGTTTTAGAGATATAGCTTTTAAAGAGTTATATAATAATATTATACAGTGTCTTCAAACGATTTTAGATCCGCAAATACTAAATCTACTTAGCGAAAACTTGGCTATTTTTATTGTTAAGCTAGAGTCAGACAAATATGAAGCAATACGAAAAATAGCTGACGCAACACAACAACTCAGTAGCATTACGCAACTACATCAAATAACCCAGGCGGATGTAAGCAGTTATAATTCATTTCAATATCAAATTCAGCAAGCGCAGGATGAGATTAGCCAATATATAAAAGCGATTGAAATTACAAATAGCGTCATTGATTT
The DNA here is from genome assembly GCA_964606325.1 of Uncultured Candidatus Berkiella sp. GTDB lineage: Bacteria > Pseudomonadota > Gammaproteobacteria > Berkiellales > Berkiellaceae > Berkiella. The sequence goes on along the minus strand of CAZSGE010000006.1, from coordinate 14,579 downwards.
ACTTAAAAAACAATTATCTAAAGAATTGATTGCCAACAGTCCAGTAGAGCTTTATTTCAGGCGACAAGATTTTATCATGTTGAAAAATTGCATAACCCAGAGCATGATTGGTTTAAAAGATTTCTTTAGCCAATTTCATGAGGCCACGGTGCCTAATATAGTCGAGCCCTTGTCGCCAAAAGATAAACGCCGAAATTTTCATAAAAAGGAGCCACACAAGATATTAAAAAGCGCCATTAGGCATCATATGCAAAAATCGGGCACTGAAAATAGACTTACGTTATTATTTTCTCTTTCAAAAGAAAGAAGAGAATCTGTTCTATTAAAAGCGTTATCTGTAACCGATGGATTTAATGAAGGTAACATCGAAAATAATGATGATGATAATCCTGTGCAAGTTAATACTACCGAAGTTCCAGCAACAATAGCACCATTGAGCACAACAGCAGGGCAGTTCCCTTTAAAGCCCGTAAGGGCTGCGCCAAAGCCCCCTATACCAGCGCTGCCACCCGTTAGGCAAGTATTACTTGCGCCACCAGTCCCTCCTTTACCCCCCTCATCAAATAGTTCAACACCAAGTGATTTGGAGATTCTTACTCAAGCTTGTCAGCGTAACTTTGTTCCGCAATTTATTGCAGAAATTTATGACGAACGAGAAAGAAATGAGTTTGATGAAACGCAAGATAATGGTTTATCTTTAAAAGTACGTGAATCATTAAATTTATGATTTGGAAAGCCTCAGCGGGATTTCAACGGGGTTATCAGGAGATTATTATTCCGTAGACTCACCTTTCCCCACGTTTCGCTTAGTTCATGTGGGGCCGCAACGTTGGTTTTGCCCAAGCCAACAAGAGCCCCTCTCAGTAGTATTGAATATTAAATATCCATCACAAATAATCCTGTTTCTCTACCATTGTCTTTATCATTTTCATTTTCTTTTTCATTTTCCATTTCATCATCTGAATGTTGTGAAACAGAATCTACAAATGGTTCTGACTTTTTGCTTTCCCATTTGCTTAAAATGCCTTTTACTTGATTTAAAGCTTTTGTGATTGAGGGTACACTCTCTTGACGTTCACAAATTTGCACGAGGTTGGATAACTCTTCGAGTTTATTTGTAAAACATAATAGATCCTTTTTCTCTCCGCTTTTAAGTTTATTTGGATTTGATTTATATACATCATTTTCTTCTTTGAACAGCTGACAGCGATACGCTGAATAGTGTTGAGTAAATTCTTCAAGCTTTTGAATAAGTTTTACACCATCTAATGACATCAAGCCTCCTTTAGCTTTGGCGTTTTCTTTAGTAATGCAGAATTATAACAAACAATCATGATATTAAAATTAATGCAAAATGGGGTAAATTGGCAAAGCGAGTAGGTAATAAAGTGATTTTTAAATAAATCAGATAGCCTTAAGGGGCAGATCTGACTTTGATACATTCAACACATTTACTTAGTTAGGCCTGATTTCAAGTAATCTGCAAATTAAGCTTCGCAAGCCATGGTATTAGTGAGCGAATTTCCGGACCATTACGATAGGTCTTTTCTCTCTCACACGCTTTTACCAATTGAAGGGCTTTAGCTGTGGGAAGGCTTTTTAAGAAGTGCTCAAATGCTTTTGAAGGCGTTGTGTCAGAGGATTTAACTTCAATCATGATAGGTGGCTTTTCGTCGATGCTCACCAGAAAATCAATTTCCTTGCCATCTTTGGTTCTTAAATAATGCAGGCTCGTTTTAACGCCTTGGGTATCTTCCAAAAAATTTATTTCTTTTAATAAAGCGCAGGCGACAATATTTTCTAATCGAGCGCCATCATTATCTTCTGCATAGGTATGATCATAGAAATAATATTTGGGCTCTTTTAGCAAAGAGCGGGCAACTTTTTTTGAATAGGGTGTTACCTTAAATATGATATAAAGATCTTCTAAAAGTTGTAGCCAGTTTTTTACAGTTTTAGGATCAGATTCAACATCTCTTGCAAGGCTTGCATATGAAATAGTTGAACCTATTCGTTGCTTTAAAAGCTCTAATAGCGTTTCAATCGATTTGATATCTTTGACGTTAGAGATATCAATTAAATCTTGTTTCAAAATAATATCTAAATGTGTTCTTCGCCATCTTTTATAGTAAGAAATATCGCCTTTTAGAAAAGGTTCAGGAAATCCACTACAATTCCAAAGTTGCTCAAACAATTCGTTTTGATCTTTTTCTTTATGAAATGCCATTATTTCTTTTAGATCGAAGGGATGGAGTCGATAGCTAAAATGACGGCCTGCTAAGGAGTCTCCGGCTTTTCTATGTACATTTAGCTTGGCACTGCCTGTTACGAGATATTCTGGGGGGATCCCCTGCGTATCGTAAATTCCTTTAAGCCATTGCTTCCAGTTTTTCTTTTTATGGAGTTCATCAAAAACAATCAGGGTTTTTGACCGATCCCAGCTTTCTTCTTTAAGCGCTAGTCTATCTTTGGTGGCATCATAGTTAAAGTAATCATAATCAGTGTAAAGCTGTTTGGCCAAGGTGGTTTTGCCACATTGCCGAGGACCCATAACCAAAACAATTTTGGTGGGCAAATCTTTTAAAATATATGATGTGAGGGTTCTTTTCATCTGACTATTCTAGCATGCATTCCCGAATGGTCAAGACTATTCGGGAGTGTATTCCTGAATAGTCTTGACCATTCGGGAATTCGATACCGAATAGTCGGTCATAACATATTGAATTTATTAAGTTTTCTGCATAATGAAAAGGGATGTGTGTGGATTCAAATTTCCCCACGTTCCGGCGCAAGCGCCTATACGCGGGGCTAGCAACGTTCCTCGCTACCGCGAGAGAAGATCTTGGGGCTGCCGCTTAAGAAATCCAATCTAATAAATACAAAATTCCGGATGTGCTTAAGTGCTGGATTCTGAATTTGTGAGCGAAGCGAACTAAGCCCCACTTTTTAAAGGGGGACATTCGCTTTGCGAATGGGGGGATTTTTCTTGCTTCTCATCCCTAACGCTTAAACAATAAAGCTAACCCTAGCAGCGCCCCAACACTCATGATCCACAAACTATATTCTTGAATCATATAGGCATAAGGACTAGCTAAACCCACCATCGTTGCACATATCAGCAAGGCTGCGCCAAAAATTTTGCGACCGATAGCGCGGTTTTTTCTAATAACAAGTTTATCGCCAGGGTTGGGTTTGTATTGTAAACGGTGCGTTTCGTTTTGATAGTAACGCGCGATATCTGCAACGGCTTCAGGTAAATCAGGAAGTTTATCTGTCCAAAGCGGTAATTTATCTCTGATCCCACGCAGCAAATTAAGTGGGCCATATTGTTTTTTCACCCACTTCTCAAGATAAGGCTTGGCGGTTTGCCATAGATCCAAATCTGGATAAAGCTGGCGTCCTAATCCCTCAATATTCAGCAACGTTTTTTGCAGTAACAATAATTGCGGTTGCACTTGCATATCAAAGCGGCGCGCCACTTGAAACAAGCGAATCAAGGTTTGTGCAAAAGAGATCTCTTTTAAAGGCTTTTCAAAAATTGGCTCACACACAGTACGAATGGCCGATTCAAAGGCATTAATTGGCGTATTGGGTGGCACCCAACCTGATTTCACATGTAACTCTGCCACCTTGCGATAATCACGTTTAAAAAATGCTAAGAAGTTTTCGCCTAAGTAGCGCTGATCTTCAGGGCCAAGCGTGCCCATGATGCCAAAATCAACGGCCGCATAGATAGGGTTAGCAGGATCGTCAATCTTCACAAAAATATTGCCTGGGTGCATGTCCGCATGAAAAAAACAATCGCGAAACACTTGGGTGAAGAAAATTTCCACACCACGCTCAGCCAGTTTTTTAAGATCGGTGTTATGCGCCTTTAATGTGGTGATGTCTGAAATCGGCACACCACGAATGCGCTCCATCACCAGCACATTGCCTCTGGAATATTGCCAATAAATTTGTGGCACATATAAAGTCGTTGTATTGACAAAATTTCGCTTAAGCTGAGAAGCATTGGCCGCTTCACGTAGCAAATCCAACTCATCAATCAAGGTTTGCTTAATTTCCGCAACCACTTCAACGGGGCGCAAGCGACGAATACCTTTCATAAAATGTTGCAACAAACCGGCAAATGTTTCCATCAGCTCCACATCACGCATAATGTGTTTATGGATTTGTGGGCGAAGTACTTTTACCACGACTTCAGTACCATCATTTAGCGTCGCTGCATGCACTTGAGAGATAGAGGCACTGGCTAAAGGCGTGGTATCAAAGGCGCTAAATAACGTTTCAATGGGTTGGCCCAAACTTTTTTCTATGATGCGTTTGGCAAGCGTTCCCGAAAAAGGCGGCACGCTGTCTTGAAGTTTAGCTAATTCATCTGCAATGTCATCGGGCAATAAATCGCGTCGTGTTGATAAAACTTGCCCAAATTTCACAAAAATAGGGCCAAGTTCTGTTAGTGCTAAACGAATTGCCACACCATCAGGGGGCGTTTGTTTACCAAACCAGCGCCATGGGAAGAAAATAATCAGTAGATTAGCTTTGCGAAAAAGGGGATTATGCCAAACGAATTTATCTAAGCCATATTTGGCCAATGTAAAATGAATGTGGATAAGTCGTGCTGTTTTGGCAATCCACTTCATGCTAATCCCTTATTTTTTGTCTGCTGTGAGGTGAGATATTTTGGCCCCAATGCGCTCTACATCATGGCGAAGTGTATCCACTTCTTTGTAAAAGGCTTCTACCTCACCTTGGGTGGGGAGTAACTCTTTTTCATCTTGCAAATAGACCCCCAGATCCTCGGTGCGCGCCTTAAAAGTTTCTTTTGCCCACTGCTTGGTTTCTTTCATACCTTCAACCAGGGTATGAGCCATGTTATCGCCTACGCCTTTAGCTAAATGGCCTTCCCAGTCGATATCTAATTGTTGGGCGCAATCATAAAAGGCTTTAGCACACTCGAGATCGCCTTTGATGTGCAACCCGGTTTGAGTACGTTGTTTGGTAAAAAGAGTTGTCATAAAGGCATTCAAAGGGCCGCTAAAGGTTGCATCGACATGCTCTGGTTTATCAACTAAAGATAAGCCAAGATCGGTGATAAGAAAATTGAGCGTCAAGATCCCTTGAATATCAAAACAAACCACTTTGTTAGTATGAGGCTTTAATGGATTTAAGCAATTGTCATCTAATTTTTTGACCACATTGATAAAAAGTAAGATGAATTTATTGGCAATGGATAAAGGTAACATTAATATTTTATCCCTTTGTGAATGGCCACTACACCGCCTGTTAGATTGTGGATTTCACATTTATCAAAACCCGCCTGCAAAATCATGCCTTTGAGGGTTTCTTGATTGGGATGCATACGAATCGACTCGGCCAAGTATTGATAGCTTGCACTGTCTTTGGCTATTAATGAACCCAGTTTGGGTAACACGTGAAAAGAATAGGCATCATAAATTTTTGAAAATAGGGCATTGGTTGGGTGAGAGAATTCTAAAATAATCATGCGCCCACCCGGCTTGAGCGTGCGATAAATGCTTTGTAGTGCTTTATCTTTATGTGTCACATTGCGCAAGCCAAAGCCCATAATAATTCTATCAAAGTGATTATCTGGAAATGGCAAACTTTCTGCATTTGCTAGCACAATATCGATGTTACCAATGATCCCTTTATCGATTAAACGATTTTTTCCTTCATGGAGCATGCTGGCGTTTATGTCAGAAAGTGTAATGTGGCCACTTTCGGTGACAAGGGGAGCCATTAAACAGGTAAGATCGCCTGTGCCACCCGCTAAATCTAAGACTTGCATCCCTTCACGGACTTGCAATAAAGCAATGGCATGACGTTTCCACAGACGATGAACGCCCAAGGACATGGCATCATTCATGATGTCATATTTGCTGGCGACAGAGTCAAAAACATTTTCCACAAGCTTTTGTTTTTGCGCTACATCAACCGTTGTATATCCAAAGTCTGTTTTTTGGTTCATAAATGGCTTATAAAATGAATCGACTTAAGTCTTGATCTTGAACTAAATTGGCTAATTGTTCATTCACATAGTTTTTGTCGATGGTATAAGATTGTGCTTTTTCGCTTGCTTCAAACGAAATACTTTCAAGCAATCTTTCCATGATCGTATGTAAACGCCGTGCACCAATATTTTCGGTTTTGTCATTTACCTGTGCCGCCAATTCTGCAATACGTTGTACACCATCTTGTTCAAAAGTAATGGTGACACCTTCGGTGGCTAATAAGGCTTTATATTGCTCTGTTAAAGAAGCACTTGGCTCAGTCAAAATGCGCATCAGATCTTCCGTTTTGAGCGCTTCTAATTCAACACGAATGGGTAAGCGACCTTGTAACTCAGGTATCAGATCAGAAGGCTTTGACATATGAAACGCACCACTGGCGATAAACAACACATGATCAGTTTTGACCATACCGTATTTGGTGGAAACGGTACAGCCTTCGACTAAAGGTAACAGATCGCGTTGCACACCTTCTCGTGAAACATCCGGTCCTGATTGACTGCCGCGTTGCGTTACTTTGTCAATTTCATCTAAAAAGACAATACCATGCTGTTCGAGTTTCTCAACCGATTTCGCTTTAATTTCTTCTTCGTTAACGAGTTTGCCAGCTTCTTCTTCGCTCACCACTTTTAAGGCTTCTTTGATACGCATTTTGCGCGTTTTAGTGCGAGAGCTTGATAGGTTTTGAAACATGCCTTGTAATTGATTGGTCATTTCTTCCATGCCAGGAGGCGCCATGATTTCAACGCCCATGGGTTGCATCGAAACTTCGAGTTCAATTTCTTGTTCATCGAGTTTGCCTGCGAGAAGTTTTTCTCTAAAAGAGCTTCTTGCCGCACTGTCTTGCGGAAGACTTTCTTCAGGTGGGGCAAATTTGAATCCGGCCTTGGGAATGAGTACATCCAAAATCCGTTCTATGGTGGCATCTTTAGCGCGCTCTTTTACTTTAGCAAGCGCTTCTTCACGGGTGAGTTTATATGAAATATCTGCTAGATCGCGAATAATAGATTCAACATCTCGTCCGACATAGCCAACTTCTGTGAATTTAGTGGCTTCAACTTTGATAAAGGGGGCTTTTGCTAATTTGGCCAAGCGTCTGGCAATTTCTGTTTTACCAACGCCAGTTGGCCCAATCATTAAAATATTTTTAGGCGTTATCTCGTTGCGTAAACTGATATCTACCTTCATGCGGCGATATCGATTGCGAAGTGCAATCGCCACGGCACGTTTAGCTTTGGCTTGTCCCACAATATGTTTATCAAGTTCATGGACAATTTCGCGGGGGGTCATTACGGAGGTACTCATTAACTACTCTCTTAAGATTTACTTAATTCTTCTATGGTTAGATGGTGATTAGTGTAAACGCAGATTTCAGCGGCAATTTTAAGCGAGCGTTCAACAATCGCATAGGCATCTAAGGCCGTGTTTTCAAGCAAGGCAGTTGCTGCTGATTGCGCAAAAGGGCCGCCAGAGCCAATGGCAATGATGCCTTTTTCGGGTTCAATAACATCGCCATTGCCGGTGATAATTAAAGATGCTTCTTTATCGGCAACGGCTAACATGGCCTCTAAGCGCCTTAGAATTTTATCTTGACGCCAGTCCTTGGCCAGCTCAACAGCAGCTCTGACTAAATGGCCCTGATACATTTCTAATTTACCTTCAAAGCGTTCAAACAAAGTAAACGCATCCGCGGTACCACCGGCAAAGCCTGCAACCACTTGATTATTAAATAGGCGTCGTACTTTTTTTGCATTGCCCTTGAGAATGGTATTACCAAATGAAACTTGGCCATCACCCCCTAAAGCGACTTTATCATCGCGTCTAACAACAACGATGGTCGTACCTCTGAATTGATCCAAGGTGAACTCCTTAAGATGTAAGTAACGTGACATTATACAGTGATTTTGAGCACCACACTATGGAGTTGTAATGCTTGTTCTAGATGCATTTGCTGGTTTTGAGCCTGATCTTTGCTGGAGAAAGGACCAATAATAACCCGATAACGGTTTTCTCTGTCGCGCATCTTGAAAGTTTGAATACTTGCTTCAAATCCTGAAAGCGCAAGTTCAGCCTTCATGCCTTCTGCTTGTTCCAGCCGTCTAAAAGATCCGGCTTGTATAAAATAATTACCCACTGGCGGTGTCTGTGCCACTTTTTGGGGCGCAGTGCCGATATCGGGTTCATCATCTATCAGGGCCGTTTGTGGCGGTGGCGTTTTAAGATCTTTTTGTAAAGCCATATCCAGTGTGTCGGTTGAAGCTAATGAAGGATCAGCAGTTTGGCCTTTAGTGTGCATGCTCGGCAATACGGTATAAAAATCAAATCGAGAGCTACTTTTTGCCACTTCAATGTTGTTTGCTGATGCCACTTGTTTAGATTTTTTGACCGGTTTGGGCGCAATGGCAGGTGCCGTATCTTCATGGATATCGACAATGGTGTTCTGAATGGGTTCTTGCGTTTTATGGAGTTTCCAATAGAGCACGCCAGACAAGCCAACGCCCAGGAATAAACCCGCACTCATCCACACCCAGCCTGGAATGGCGCCTTCTTTTACACTAGGCGCTGCTCTGCGTGATAGATGCTGATTGCGTCGTCTTTTTGCGTAATCTTTGGTCATAATTTATTAGTTAGATAACAAAAAATATTTAGGGGTGCTTATCAATATTCTAAAACATTTCAATCGGATCCACATCCAAAGACCAACGCACTTTTTTGGCTTCTTTAGAATTTTCTAAAAGAGCTGTTAAATAACTTAAAACTTGATGAAGTGGTTTTCTATCATTCGCTTGGATTAGCAATTGATAACGAAATTGTCCTTGTCGCTTTGCCATAGGTGCAGGGACGGGTCCTAAAATATGCACATCTTGAGATCTCAAGTGGGCTAAAGAGGCTTGTACTTGGCTTAACAACTGCTCAGGTAAAAAGGGTTTGGTGCCCGATGCGCGAACCAAGGCAAAATGTGAATAGGGGGGAAGCTGGTTTTTTTTGCGCTCAGCCAACAAGGTGTTTGCTAATTTGGTATAATCTTGATGCAAGATAGGTTGCAACAGCGGGTTCTGTGGATGAAAAGTCTGAATAATCACATTGCCTGCATCGTGCACACGGCCTGCGCGCCCCGCGACTTGAATAAGCAATTGTGCCATGCGCTCAACAGCGCGAAAATCAACACTAAATAAACCACCATCAGCATCGACAATGGCAACCAATCCTAAATGGGGAAAGTGGTGTCCTTTGGCAAGGATCTGGGTACCAATCAAAATTTGCGCTTCAAAATTTTGCGCCTTATCCAAGAAAGCTTCTAAGCTGCCCTTTTTTTGCGTAACATCACTATCAATGCGCGCTATCTGAATATCTGGGAAGTACGCTTGTAAAAATTGTTCTAGTCGTTGGGTGCCTTGTCCCACCGGATGCAATTCTTTGGCTTTACAATCCGGACATTCTGTAAGAATTTTACGTTGATGCAAGCAATGATGACAGACTAAAATTTCTTTTTGTTGGTGATACGTTAAGCGAGAATCACAGCGTTTGCATTGGGCAATATGTCCACAATCGTAACACATGAAAATCGGTGAGAAGCCCCGACGGTTAATAAACAACAACACCTGTTTACCATTTTTAAGACACTCATCGATGCGACTTAGCAAGGCATTAGAAAGACCCGCTTCTAATTTGTTATGCCTTACATCCAACAAAGTAGTGTTAGGTAATTGTGCGCCGGTTGCGCGCATGGGTAGCAATAACGTTTGGTATTTACCCATTTGCGCATTAAACAGCGTTTCAAAAGAAGGGGTCGCAGAGCCTAACACGATCGGGCAATGATTCATTCTTGCACGTAATACACCCATATCTCGTGCAGAATAGCGAAATCCTTCTTGTTGCTTAAAGGAGGGATCATGCTCTTCGTCTACCACAATTAAACCCAAATCAGTGAAAGGTAAAAAAATCGCAGAGCGAGTACCAATCACTATTTGCTTTTGCCCAAAACGAATTTGCATCCACACATCGGATCGGCCTTTGGGGGTCATTTTAGAATGAAACTGCACAACGTTTTCACCAAAGCGCGCAGCAAATCGCGCGTGTGTTTGTGGTGTGAGCGAAATTTCAGGTACTAAAATGAGTACTTGTTTGTTTTGCGAGAGGATATGCGCAGCGGCTTGCAAGTAAACTTCGGTTTTTCCTGATCCTGTGATCCCTTGTAGCAAAAAAGGGGCAAAGCTGTTTTGGTTGGCTAAAATAGCTTCTAATGCAAAATGTTGCGCTTCGTTAAGCGTTAAATTAAGTTCAGGCACACTCTCTAAAGGGGCAAGATGCTTGGCGTTTTTGGTTTTGCCCAGTCGGATGTTTTGGGGGGCGCCAGTGAAGGCCACCTCGCCAATAGGATGATGATAATACTGGGCGCATCTTTCAATAAACTCACATAAGTTTTCAGGAAATAGCGGCTCCATGTCACAGACTTCATTCATGGCTTTTAATTGGTTAGGTGCAAGTGTTGAGGTATCACTTTGCCCCATGACCAAACCAATGCGCTCACTTTTACCAAATGGAACTTTCACACGTGTGCCGCGTGGAATAGGTGTTTTATGATCTAAAGGCGGGTAATAATCAAATAAGCGTCGAAGTGGCACATCGAGTGCCACTTGATAGATAACGCTTAGATTGCTCATTTACCTTTGAGTGCCTCGAGCAAGGCAAGACCCATGGCGCCGGTAGTTTGAGGTGCTGGTTTGTTTTTGTGTTGTTGTTTAAACGCTTGCGGTTTTGCTGTGTGTCTTTGTTGTTGCTCACGCGGTGCGCTTCTTTCGGGTGTTTTTTCTAAACACATCGTTAAGCTAATGCGTTTGCGTGCTAAATCCACTTCCAACACTTTGACTTTGACAATTTGCCCAGTTTTAACCACTTGGCGAGGATCTTTCACAAATTCATGTGAGAGTGCCGATATATGCACCAGTCCATCTTGGTGAACACCGATATCTACAAAGGCGCCAAAGTTGGCAACGTTAGTGACAATGCCTTCCAAAATCATGCCGGCCTCTAAATCCTTTAAGGATTCGACGCCTTCTTTAAATTGGGCAGTCGTAAAGCTTGCACGCGGATCACGACCAGGCTTTTCTAATTCTAATAAAATATCTTGCACCGTAGCCAAACCAACCTGCTCATCAACATACCGCATCTCATACAACGTTTTAAGGACATCAGTATTTCCTAGCAGGGTCGCCAAATCCAGCCCCGTATCTTGTACAATTCGTTCTACGACTGGGTATGCTTCCGGATGAACACCAGAGGCGTCTAACGGGTTCGAGCCTTGGCTCACACGTAAAAATCCTGCTGCCTGTTGGAAAATCTTAGCACCCATCCGCGGAACTTTTTTCAATGCGTCGCGGTCAGGAAATGGTCCGTGCTCATCACGGTAGTTCACCAATTGTTTGGCCAAAGCCTCACTCAACCCGGACACATACGATAAGAGCGCCACTGAGGCCCGATTGATATCCACCCCAACTGCATTCACACAGTCCTCAACTACTGCAACCAGGCATTTCGCCAACCGCGCTTGATTCACATCATGCTGATATTGCCCCACACCAATTGCTTTTGGTTCTATTTTCACCAATTCAGCCAAAGGATCTTGTAACCGACGAGCAATCGATACAGCGCCACGTAGACTCACATCCAAGTCTGGAAATTCATCTGCAGCCAATTGTGATGCTGAGTATACTGAGGCGCCTGCCTCACTCACCAATACTTTGGTCAACGCTAAATCGGGATACATTTTGATCATCTCAGCCACGACCCGTTCTGTTTCTCGAGATCCAGTGCCATTCCCAATGCTGATCAAATCAACATGGTATTTCACCGCCAATTTGGCGAGTGCCGCAATCGCCGCATGCCAAGCATCTTGAGATTGCACTAAAAAGACCGTGTCATAATCCAGCACTTTACCCGTTTGATCAACTACGATGACTTTCGTGCCTGTTCTGATTCCGGGATCCAATCCCATGATCACTTTGGCGCCAGCAGGTGCGGTTAACAACAAATCCCGCAAATTTTTAGCGAACACGTCGATAGCATCTTCATCCGCGAATTCGCGTAAGCGATTCAATAATTCTAATTCCAATTTAGACCATAATTTGGTAACCCAAGTCTGCCGTACTGTTTCCATCAACCACGAAGATGCCGGTGTTTCCGAGAGTATCAAATTAAAATGACGACAAATACTTTGTTCACCGATGTGCACATTAGGGATAGTAATCGCCAAAACCAACGCTTGCTCTTTACGACCACGAAATAATGCCAACGCACGATGCGAAGGAATTTTGGCAAGAGGTTGCGAAAAATTCACATAATCAGCAAATTTTTTGTCACCCTTCTTTTTGCCCTCTTGTGCCGTCAAGCTTCCCTCTTGCCAGATATATTGACGCAATTCGGCCAATAAATCGGGCGCTTCAGCAAAACGTTCCATCAGAATCTGCCGCGCACCTTCCAAAGCCATTTCCTCAGTCTCAATGCCTAATTCAAGATTGATAAATTGGGTTGCATACGTCGTGGGCACAAGTGCATGATCTGCCAATAATGCATTCGCCAAAGGCTCTAGACCTGCTTCTTTAGCTTGATGCGCTTTCGTGCGTCGCTTTGGTCGATACGGTAAATACAAATCCTCCAGGCGAGTTTTAGTTTCGGCAGCTAAAATGGCTGCTTCTAACCCATCGCTTAAGAGATTTTGTTCGCGAATACTACTCAATACAGCGGCACGGCGTTCCGCCAATTCTCGGATATAATTTAAGCGATCCGCAATTTTTCGTAATTCCGTATCGTTTAGGTGTTGCGTCACTTCTTTCCGATAGCGGGCAATAAAAGGAACCGTCGCACCTTCGTCCATAAGATGGATCGCTGCTGTAATCCGGGCTGGATTGATATTCAATTCTGTTCCAATCATCGATGCAACTTGGAGGACATCTGCATTCATACTTTCCTACTACTCCTATTATTGAGGCTACTCATAGCAGCTTTACTACTCTAGATAGACCCCGATTATTCCACAGTCACTGACTTAGCCAAATTCCGAGGTTGATCGACATCTGTCCCTTTACCAACGGCCACATGATAGGCCAATAGTTGCAACGGAATCGTATAAATAATGGGCGCAATCCAAATGCCGCCAGACGGTACACGGATAAACGTTGCATGCGTTTCTGTCCACGCTTGCTGATCGTCAACAAACACAAACAATTGCCCGCCTCGTGCACTGACTTCGTGTAAATTAGATTTCAATTTATCCAATAATTCATCATTCGGCGCCACGACCACAACCGGCATGTTTTTATCGACCAAAGCAAGTGGCCCATGTTTTAATTCACCAGCAGGGTACGCCTCTGCATGAATATAAGAGACTTCTTTTAATTTTAAAGCGCCCTCTAAGGCCACAGGAAACTGGACACCTCGGCCTAGAAATAACGCATTCGTTTTGTTCACAAATTGATGCGATAAACGTTCAATGTCTGGGTTCAAACGTAAAGCGCGTTCACACGCCGCGGGTAGACGCTGCAATTCTGCAAATACGTCGTGTGCTCGTTTATCCGGACATAAGACGGTAGCAATCATCAACAATGCAGCAAGTTGGGTGGTAAATGCCTTGGTCGATGCCACACCAATTTCTACTCCAGCTCGAGTTAAAAAGACGCCATCTGATTCGCGTACCAACGTAGAGCTGGCGACATTACAAATGGTGTATGTACCTATATATCCCGCTGTTTTAGCCTTTGATAGCGCGGCTAAAGTATCTGCGGTTTCACCCGACTGGGACAGAGTGATAAATAAAGTCTCTGGGCTTACAACCACATCTCGATAACGATATTCGCTTGCAATTTCAACCTGAGTTGCCAATCCTGCCAGTGATTCAAACCAAAATTTGGCAATTAAGCCTGCATGATAACTGGTACCGCACGCAACAATATGAACCTGTTTCACTCGGTCAAACAAAGCCAGTGTCTTATCACCAAAACTTGCCCGTAACACCTCTAAACTCGACAGCCGACCTGCTAATGTATCCCCCATGACGACGGTTTGTTCAAAAATCTCTTTCAGCATAAAATGCCGATAAGGTTCTTTGCTGGCTACAAAACTATCTGCATTCAAAGGTTCATTCGTGCGCTGAACAGACTGTTGTTTATCATCAAAAATAGCCATACTGGATGACGTCAAATGTACGCTGTCACCTTCTTCTAGAAAAACCACGCGGTCAGCAAAAGAACGGAGCGCCAAAGGATCTGAAGCAATGAATTGCTCATCCGTGCCTAAACCAATGACCAAAGGACTGCCTTTACGAATCGCAACCAACTCATTGGGATGTTTCCGGTGAACAACGCCCAACGCAAACGCCCCGGACATCTGATCAGCTGATGTTTGAACCGCTTTTAGAAAATCCGGCACCAATTGGTAATGATAATGAATCAAATGCGCGGCGACTTCACTGTCTGTATCGGAGGTAAACTGGTAGCCCAAGTCCAGTAATAGTCGACGTAATACATCAAGATATTCAATAATCCCATTATGCAC
>CAZSGE010000005.1:0-129323 GCA_964606325.1 Uncultured Candidatus Berkiella sp. | reverse complement strand
AATGCGCAAGCTGGAGGAATATCGCTTTATGAAGTGGGTACAGATGATGTTGGGTTAGCAGCAGCAGGATACTCAGCAAGAGCGCAAGATCCTTCTACAATTTTAACCAATCCTGCAGGTATGACGCGCCTTAAAGGGAAACAGGTCTTTGTTGGCGCTCAAGTGCTCTATGAAGATATCGAGTTTTCTCCAAGCACCGCTTCACCATTTTTGGGAACTGGCAGTGGCGGAAATCCCGTTGATGCTTTTCCAGGTGGTAGCCTTTTTTATAGCTACAGTTTTTCTGATGATCTAAAAGCTGGGTTAGGCGTATATGGTAATTTTGGCTCAGTGCTAAAATATGATGGTGACTGGATAGGGCGCTACTCTACGGTCAAAGCAACACTAATAGGCACCTCCATTCAACCGACGTTGGCTTATCGCGTTTCTGAAGGGGTTTCCATCGGCGGCGGTCCCATATTTATGTATGGTTCCTTAAGAAGTAAAACGCGGATTAACAATTCTCCCTTTCAAATTGTCGATTTTCACGATGGCGAGTTGAGTTTATCTGATAGAACCTGGGGGTTTGGTGCTAACCTGGGTGTTTTATTTGAGTTTAACCCCTGCACACGAGTTGGGCTTAACTACACATCTCCCATCAAACTTAATTTTTCACCAGATGCGGTTTTTACTGATTTAGCACTTCCTTTAAATACGTTGCTTGGCAATAGAGGCTTGCTTAACAGTGAAATAGATATTGGTATTCATGTACCGCAAAGCGCTATGGCAAGCTTGTTTCATCAATGGAACGAAGAATGGGCATTATTAGTGAGCCTGGGTTGGCAGGATTGGGAAAAATTTGGCGAGGTGGATGTCGGTATTACATCAGATAACCCAACGAGCTTAACGATTAATAAAAATTTCAAAGACACATGGCATGCTGCTGTTGGTATTCAACATAAGTTAAATGAAAGATGCTTATTTAATGCAGGTGTTGGCTATGATAGTCGTTTTCAACAACCTTTAAACATACCAGCTTCGACACCTGTTAATTCAGCATGGCGTTATGGGTTTGGTACACATTTTACTGCTAATAAGCAGATAGATATGGGGGTTGCCGTTGAATATATTTATGGAGGCACTTTGGATGTTAATCATCAAGGGTTGATAACAGGTGATTACACTGGTGCATATAAAAACGCAGCTGTCTATTTCTTAGCATTAAATCTTAATTGGAAGTGTATTTAAAAGTTGATAGGCAAACTAAGTTTTTGCAATAATGGCATCATTATTTTAATTTAAGGTATGATGCAAACTAGATTTAATTATTATTTGGAGTAACCAGAATGACAATGCCTCCCAGTATTGAAAAATTTTATGAATCTCAGCATGCGGTAATTGATAAGCTCAAAGCCAAACAAGACACTTTTGATAAAATTAAAGCTGCGCAATACCCACTTATCATTAAATGGCAGATGCTATTAAGCGTTTTATTGCCTATTCAATTTGAAGAGGTTAAAAAATTAGGATACACCAACGAACAATCTGCTTTAATCGATTTTAATGCTCAGTTGATGCAATATCAGCAAACCGATCAAAAGCTAAAAGATTTGAATGATGCAAAATGGCAATTTATTTTTGAACAAGCGTTTGAAATTAAAACAGTACAAAGCATTACATCAGAGCAAGCATTGGCTTTGATTAAAGATATTTCAACTGAAATGATGTCAGAGCATTTCTTAACACAAGTTGATCAATTTATTGCAAAGCTAGATCCTAAGATGCCAGTCCTTGAAAAGCGCCAAGCTTTGTTATCGATATTAATTCCAATGCAAATGAATATTATGGCTAAACATGGTTTTGCAGGTGAGCAAGGTTATGTGCAAGCGCAAAAATCTTTAATGGATTATATGCATGAACCGAAAATGATTGAAATGGCTAGCAAAGCACAAGTAGCCTTATTTTCACGTGCAGGTTTAATGTAATGAATAGTAAAAGCATCCTATTTCTATGTGTTTTGTCATTCCTCCTAAGTGCTTGCGCGCAATTTTCTCAAACTTCTCAAAATATGTTTAAGGGAATTCAGATGAGTGAAGGAATGAGCCAAGAGGAAATTGATGAAGAGGCGCATGGCGGTCAGATGCGAAATATCAAATAACCTTAGGGTGTAAAATTGATCAGCTAATACTTTAATATGACATTTTCAGATCTTGAATTTTCCATTTTTTCAAAAAATTCCCACCTAAGAAATGATGCGCAGCAATGACGATAACACTTGCTGCGCTCCTCATGAGCGTGATATTAATTCCTCAAAATAATAATTAAGAATTGTCCGCAAGTTTAGCAGTATTAGCTTGAGGCCATAAGCCGAAAAATAAAATGCTAAGGAGATTGATCATGCCTATCTATGCGATGATATCCGGAATTAATTATTATGATGATCCAGATAATAGATTAAATGGTTGCATTAATGACATGCTGGATTATGAGAAGCTTCTTCAGGAAGCTGGTGTGCCAGATGCAAATATCGTTCGCATTTCAGACGATCCAAAAAGAAAAGACATTTATCCATCTAAAGCCAATTATGAAGCACAGTTAAACCTTTTAAGTCAAAAAGCACAACCTGGTGATACGGTATTTATTACTTACAGTGGGCATGGCACTAATACCAGGGCGGGTAGTAGAGATGAGGCAGATGGTCAATCAGAAGCTATCTACACAGCAGATGGAAAATTGATGACCGATAATGAATTTTACGAGAGAGTCGCAAAAGTTAAAAAAGGCGTTAAGGTTGTGGTCGTGATGGATTGCTGCCATTCAGCTTCCATTTTAGATCTGAAACATAACATATCAGGCGTAGGCCATAGTAATAGACCTGATAATCCAAATCATGGTTATGTTGTCATGATAAGTGGCTGTCAAGATAACCAAACATCTGCTGACTATTTAGCACAACGCGAAGTGGAAGTTAGAGATCGTGCGACTGGTCAAAAACGATATCGTGGCGCGCTAACAGCAGGGTTAGTAGAAACTATCAAGAAAGAGGGCTTAAAGAAAACACTAGATACCGCCTTTAGTGGTTCGTTGACCTTGATGAAAATTTTTAGAGACAAAGTACTAAAATGGTTAGTCAAAAATGGTTTTGATCAGGTTCCCAATATTGCTTATGAAGGCTCGTTACCAGCCCTCAAGCGTGAGGGGGTACTTCATGCTTTTAAGCAGTATCCTTTGCGTGCAACAAAGGCACGAGTGGAACATGTGGAACGATCGGATGCGCAAGATAAGCGTCGAATCGCTGCTAAACGCTAGTCTGTCTTAGTGGGGAACCCTAAAAAGTTCCCCTTCATTGCTTTTAACCTGACTATAGCTCGCATTGGTTGTTGTTTAGAATTTAAATGACAGCGTTCTTTTTAATCCATGCAACATATTGGTTCATCCAATTTTGCAAAAATTCCTTACTTGCGGGGCCAATATTTCCTGATTCGTCAAATAGACCTTCTTTTACTTGAATAAAAACTTCAGGTTGTCCTAAGGTCGGAACATCAAGATAAGACAAAATATTTCGTAAGTGTTGTTGTGCTAAAGCAGTCCCGGTTGTTCCAACTGAGGCACCAATGACGCCGGCAGGTTTTCCTTTCCAAGCATTTTGACCATAAGGCCGTGAAGCATGATCTAAGGCATTCTTTAACACACCC
Source organism: Uncultured Candidatus Berkiella sp. (assembly GCA_964606325.1). Lineage (GTDB taxonomy): Bacteria > Pseudomonadota > Gammaproteobacteria > Berkiellales > Berkiellaceae > Berkiella. Next base: position 125,649 of record CAZSGE010000005.1, on the reverse strand, counting down.
GGGATAGAACGATTGTACTCAGGTGTGGCAAAAAGCAATCCTTGGCAGGTGCCAATTTCAGCTTTTAGACGTTTAACCGCATCACTAGGTGATGCATCATGATCTTGATTGTAAAGCGGCAAATCGTTGATTTGAATTACTTTAAAAGTAAACTCCTTCGGTGCTAGCTTTGTGATGGCCGCAGCAAGCTTTGCGTTAAATGATTCCTTTCTGATGCTGCCAACGACAATACCAATGTTATATTCAGCCATGAACCTTCCCTAAGAATAGATATTCAATTAATGTGTAATTGTAGAACATACACTTTTAACTTACTTTCCTATTTTTGTGAAGAGGAAAAGGGAGCCATGTTATATTCTGGGCCTCTTTTATGAATGCACTTTATAAAGTTATATGACATTTACTAGTGTCAGTGATGATCAAGTACTTTTAGAAGGTGTATGTAAAGAACAGAGTTTGGAAATATACTCGTTTGTCTTTAAATGAGTATATTAGAGTGCTTTTTTCAGAAAATAAAAAACAGAGTTGTTGTCGTATCCTTCGCGTTGAAATTCAACAACATAACCAAGCTTTATATAGAAATCTTTTGCTTCCCAGTCCATGGTGTTTACGGTGGCAAATCGACATTGATTGTCCTTGCCAAACGAATGGGCCATTTGCATGAGGGTTGAGCCAAAGCGATTTTCTCGGAGGGATTCATCCACAAAGAGTTGATCAATCGTTAAACAACCATAAAGAAGGCATCCATTGATACCTCCTTTGATCTCATTTTGAGCATTTTTAAGAAAAAAAGCATAAGGAATGATTTCCTTTTGGCTCTTTTTAATTTTTGCCTCGAATGATATTCCTTGTGTTAACAGTGACAGTTCGCTCATGGTTGGGGAACCGGAGAACACTATTTGAATTTTTTCATCGGTCATAATTATTTGTCTGCAAAGGCCTTGAACTTCCGTGTTTTCTTGCTATCTTTTCGAACGAGTATTTCGAATCGAGGGTCTTTAGTTGCTAGTTCTTGAGCAAAGGCCTTATTACCATAGCGCTGATAAAAACCTTGCTTAATAAAAGCATTGTAAATTTTGCGCACATCATTCTTGAGACCGGGTTGATAATAATCAGGAGAAGATTCTGGAGATTGAATTGGTCTAATGAGAAGACCTTCCGTTGAATAATGCGTGTTGCCTCTCGCAAAATTATATAATCCAACTAGCGCACCATCAAGAAATTTTCGATAGTAAGTTTTGCTTTGATCTGTAAGTGCATTAGCAACTGTTTTAGTAGTAACTTGTTGGCCTTGTGCTCTTATATCGTTTTCCAAAACTGCAAACATCATATCCGACAATATGGTAGCATCAATAGTCAGCTCTTTAAGCTCAGTAATGTTTTCTATTTTTATCCACTCTTTATCGGTCATTATTTTCTTTTGAAATGCTAAGTATTTTTCCTCAAAAAGTTTCCATCTACTTTCAAATGATTCATTGCTTAATGGCATATACGAGCGCAAGTTAAATAATTTTTTTAAATTATCTTTAATTATTTTAATGTCAACTTTTTCGGTTTTTGCCAATACAAGATTCGCAACGATTTCTTTATATTGTATAGCTTTTGAATTGTCAGCATCAGGTGGTGCAATGATAACTGGAACAGGTGGATGGATGATATCATCGATCCATTTCACAATTCGTTGACGTATGGGTGTAAATAAGGTGAAGGTCAAGGCAACTGTTGATCCCATTGAAATCAGGGTACCAAGTAAGGTGCCAACTAGCGTATAACCCATCAAAGGCATGCCAACGGCACAAATAAGTCCGATGCCAAGTGCGAGCGCAGTAAAGGCTTTTTTCCGTGCCTTAAGATGACGTGGATCGTCTTTAGAACGTGCCAAATCCTCGAAGATTTCTCTAAAAAAAGCAAACATGGGAACTTCCTCACTACTTTAGGATTAACCCTTGAGCACAAAATCATAAACTAGTTGAGTAGCTTATCTGAAGATATTTCATGCTTAAAAAAATAAGCATTTTAATGATATTTTGTTAGCTTAACAACAATTATGGCGCGGCAATGAAAGGATTGCGTATAGGACACTCATAATGAGCAGGTATTATACAAATTATTTGTTAGTCTAATACCATATTTTATAAACATGGACATCTATCTCATGTGGATGTCCTGTTAGTGCTATTCACGTTTATCAGTGGAATGGGAATAGGTAGTTCATCCACGACGCCATTCTCAGCAAGATTTTGCGCATAATCGCGACATGGTGAAAATGTTTGCTATAAACGGCAGCTTGGCCAGCTGCACCACCAGGAAGAATACCATGGTATTTTTCAAAATTGGGATCATCAATTTCGATGATCACAGGAACTCTACCTGCATGTGTGATGTCATCTGTACCTAATAGCTGTCCGCTAGCGATGACTTGTCCTTCGGCTAACACGGGCATGATCAATTTCACTTTTCCACTAAAAATTACGCCTGGGATAGCATCATAAGTCACTTCTGCACTATCGCCGACCGTTAAGCGTAATAAACTATTTTGCCTAAACCAGCCTACAAAAGCATGTTCTTCGTTGTGTACAAAAATCATTAATGGGCGAACGGGGATTGATGTTGCTATCATACCTGGGCGAACGATGACTTGCGTCACATAGCCATCTGTTGATGCTCTAACCGTAGTTTGATCTAAGTCATATTGAGCGCTCGCTTTTTCTGCGGTAAGTTGATCAAAGCGGGCTTGCGCTAAATCTTTATCTCTTATTGACATGGCATTTCTTGCAACCAATTCTTTTGCTCGTCGGATATCTTCCGTGGCAGAGGTTAATTGGGCTTGAATAGAATCAAGCTTATATTTAAAGGGGGCTTGATCTAATTGGAACAAAATATCCCCTTTTTTGAGGGGCACATTAGGAGTAACTGGTACAGATATTACCCTACCTGTCACTGATGGTACTATTGGTATCGTTATAAAATATTCACGACTCAATTCTGAATATGGGTGGTTATAATTCATTAAAACCAATAATCCACCTATTAGTACCGCACCACCAAGCACTGCCGTCGGTACGGTCCATTTATTTAAAGGGATTCTGAAGATTTTAAATATTGCTATGCATAAAGCGGTATAGGTAAGAATAAGTAACAAATCCATGACGCTAATCCTTTTTAGATGCGCTCGATTGAATGAACTTAAGCTTAATACTGGCGATTTCACTTTCTATTCGAGCCAACGATTCTTGAAGTTTCGCATTTTGGTTGGTGGCGTTTAGTGATAATTGGAGAAATTCTTTTTCAATAGACTGGATTTTTTCATGGTCATTAACAAATAATTCAAGCTTGGTTTGGATTATTGAAATCTGAGAAATTAACTCATTCAATTTATGTTTTTGTGGATCTTCTTGAAGAAAGCCCCATCCTCGGTCCTCTCGATATAATGTCGCCCAAATCCATAAAAATGGCCATATTGTATGCAAAGTGAATAAACTTATCCAACCGGCAACATGTAAAGCATCTTGCTGAGGGTGTTTACGGGCTTTTGCAATTTCATACGGAATATCATGAATAGCTATCACGCCATAAAACAAAACAATGCCAACAAAAAATAACAAACCAAGAGCAAAATAATCTAGTAACACGCTAACCTCGCTTCTTAAAAAAACGGATTGCTATAGGTATTTGCAGCGCTGTCATTATTGGCACATCTATGTTAGGTGAATATTATGAAAAGTATAGTATAGGATGCTAAGCCATTGATTTTTGCCGGTTGATGAATGGTGGGATTGACGGTATTGGATAGAGTAAGTAAAGGAAGCTTTATCAGTAACAGTGAAAAAGACGCATAAAACACGACAAGATAATAGAAATTAAAACGGTTGCCAATTAAATATAGATAAATTGATGTTTTGAATCGATAGAAAGTATTGTGATGATCTATGTCATAAATTACCATGGCAACTGAACTTTCAACCCGCAAAATTTGATGTAGGGGCTATTAAGGTGATATGCACAACTGCTATTCCAGATAATCATGTTTCACATAGAGCACAAGGATTCGTAAGCACATTGCTAAAACCACTAGAGTCAAAGCATGATATTCACTATTTTAATTATACTGTTTCTTATCCCAATAAAACCGGATTTACTTTGCACACAAACGCCGATTTTTACAGTGCTTGGTTTTCCCAAGAATTTCCCATGTGTCAGTTTAGCCACGATAGTGGTTGGTATTTCTGGGAGCATTGTAGCGCAAAAGGGATGATAGATGTTGCAAATTCACTTGGGATTGGCAAAGGCATTTTACATCTTGAGCACAGTAAAGAGAAAACTATCACCATTGCTTTTGGAATGCGATCGGATTCATGCAAAAGTGAAGCTTTTCTGTTAAATAATCTTAATTTACTGAAAGGCTTTGGCGCTTATTTCGAGCAAGAAGCTAGGAAAATCATTCTTGAAGGAGAGCAGGAAACGATTTTATATTCAAATGGTATGATAATGCAAGACAAGCTCGATAAGACAAACAAAAAATTGCTGCAAGAGCCACAACAATGGTTATTCGGGCCAATACAGCAGCTTTCTAATCGAGAGCGTCAATGCTATTTTTTATTGATTAAAGGACATTCTATGCTTGAGATCAGTGAGTTATTAAAATTGTCACCCTCATCTGTGAATATGTATATTGCACGGTTAAAGCAAAAACTGAATTGCGAAAATAAGAGTGAGCTCATTGCACTTGCCGAGCGCCATGGTTTGATTTCATGCGCCTACTCCATGCAGTCATTAGATCTAGCGATAACATTACCCAACTGAAAGCGAAACTGAATTATCTCTCAAGTTTATCCCAGGCTTCCTACCCAGAATAACTTATTTTGGGTAGGAGATGCAGATCCTCTCAATCCCACATTTATAATGAGCTTAATTTCTGGTGTGAGTTCATGGTGGCATTTTTCAAAAATGAAAGAATAGCTTTGTTTGCCTCTAGGGGTGCCTCTGTGGGAGTTGAGTGTCCGCCAGGCAAAGCAATAACTTGGGCGCCTTTAATCTGCATGGCAAGTGTCAGCGATTGGGTTGGCGTACAAATGATATCCTCTTTGGCTATGAGCACCAAAGTTGGTACTGATATCTTTGTTACCCAAGGTCTTGAGTCAAACTCACAGATGGCATGATAATGCCTTGTTTGATCTGCAACACTCTGGGGAAAAGGGTTTTGTTTGATGGCCGCTTTCAATGTTTCCATATTCTGTTTATCTGCAAGAAAATTTGAAGAATAAAACCAAGGCGAACAAACATCGATAACAAGATCGATAGACACTTGTTCAATTTGCATCTTTATCGCATTTTCAATAACAAGTTGTGCAACAATGCTAAACTTGGAAACAGAATTGAGGATGATTAATTTACTTATTTGATTGCCCATTTTTCTTGCGACAGCTTGCGCTATTGCGCCACCCATGGATTGACCAAGAATGATTGGATTTTTGAGTTTTAATGCCGCAAGGATAGCGATGGTATCATCTGCCATTTGTTCTATAGAGATATCACCATTAGGCGATTGCGTTTGTCCAATACCACGATTATCGAAAATTAATACTTGAAAGTGCGATGTAAGCTCAGAGAGCATGCCTTCCCAAAAAGTATGATCACAAGAATAACCGGCAATTAATACCAAGAGTGCTCCATTTCCATGAAGTTCATAATAAAAACGACTATCACCCAGGCTTAAGTGCGCCATGGTTAACTCCCATGAATGTTCAGGCAGCTAAGTTGCTATTTTGTATAGTACAAGATTATGCTAATTATGCTTTAAAAATAGCTTTACTATGACGAGAATACCAATGAATTGAACGCTTTTATCTTATGTCTAGATATCGTAAAGCAGACCGGTTTCATTGGAATAGGGGAGTTTGCCAATTTTTACTTGGGTGGGTGTATTTTTCATAAATTCGCTTTTAGGCACAGTATGAGCACAGCCTGTGAGAAATATGAAGCTAAATAGCGCTAAAATCAGATAGGTTTTCATCAAACCACTGCCAAGTTAGTTAGAAAGAAAGCCATCATATAGGGTCGGGGGGGTGTAGTCAATTTGTTTGAAAATACCAGCATATTTGCGTGTATCGCCTCCATTTTATTGTTAGCAAGACATCAATGGCATTGCTTTTTTTGAAAATAATAATTTGTTGGAAGGACTGTTGGATGAGCCTAATTCATGGTGTAAGATGAATGTGATATCATTAAAAAAAGCGTAAATTATGTACTTTGAAAATCAGCGCAACGCTCATGACATACTTGCACAATATAGAGAAAATTACGGATTTATTTTCTTTGAGCAAGGGATCATGATTTCGCTTGAATCAAAAGAGCCCTTATTGATAATTTCTTCAACGCTAAATCTATTGTCTCCCACTGTTCATGCTGCCCACCTTCATGAGAATGTTCTTGCGCTAAATTGTCATACCTCGTTAAATGAGGAAGAATTAGCTTCCCAAGGGTTTGGTATCTTACCGGTAAAATCCTATTTGGCGCAGGCGGATGCAGTCATCCAAACTCAGATATTAAAAGCATATCATTGGTTAAATTGGGATCTCAATTCGCAATTTTGTGGAAGATGTAGTCATCCCTTAAGCAAATCAATCAATTCGGTAGAAAAAAAATGTGAACGCTGTCATTCATCAATTTTTCCAAAAATGTCACCAGCTGTGATGGTTTTAATTTATCGTGAAAAGGAAATATTGCTTGCCCGTTCGCACCACTTTAAACCAGGTATGTTTAGTGCGGTGGCTGGATTTGTAGAGCTAGGAGAAACCGCTGAAATGACCGCAATACGAGAAGTAAAAGAAGAGCTCGGTGTGAATATTTCAGATTTAGAATACTTTGGGACGCAAACTTGGCCATTTCCAGATAGTTTCATGATTGCTTTCAAAGCAAAATATGCATCTGGAGAAGTTGTTATTGATCACAACGAAATTGAGGCGGCAGGTTGGTTTAATAAAGAAACATTGCCTCTGTTGCCGCCCAGTGCAAGTATTTCAAGAAGGCTTATCGAAAGCGTTATTCATAGTTTGTAGCGACATCCTATCGCTTGTAAGCCTATTCACCTGACAAAACTACCAGATGAATTCTGACCTACCTTGATCTAATACTTAAGTATGTGTCGAGGAGGTGGTGTATGTTAAGCTTCAACAATCTTCAATATCATGATGCCTTGAAGGTAAGTGGTTTATCTTCAGATGAAGATCCATATTATAAAGAACTTATCACCAGTGAAATAAACTACATCAATAATTTTTTGAATTATCTTAATGAGGAAGATATTGAAACCTTGTTGAGTGTTTATACGAGTAAAAAATATAAACATTCAGAAAATGATATGTCAAAGGATAGCTTTCGCTATTTGTATAACAGCTTAAACCAGATACAAAAAATGCAGATGGATGTTTTGTCGGCCTTGTACCAAGGCGATCCCTTGTTATGGCAAACAGCGATTTGTAAACTATCTGACAGCTACATTCATTACATTTCTATCCGACAAGGCTTGATGTTTCCAAAGTTGTTGGAAGAAAAATTTAAGCAAATTCAAATTGGTAAAATAGCGCAGGGGTTTCCCGAAATTGGTTCTTTAGATTCAATATTTATTAGCCCAATCCAGCGATTACCTAGGTACGCTTTATTGGGTCGGGAGCTAAGTAAAGATACTGAAAAAAAATTGCAAAATAAGTCTAGCGAAGCGTTAATTACGTTTGGTGAAAAGCTAGCGGCATTTAATCTTGCAATGAGTGAGCTTAATCAAAAAATCAATCACGCTATTGCTAACCCTTTAACCAGCGAAACCCTGAATCAATTTTTGCGTGCACCTCTTGTCCAAGAAAAGCAAATAAGTGATGAGGAGCCTACGTCGCCGTATCTAAGACCCTCTGGAATAATCAAACCCAGGCTCAAAGCTTTAGATGTTAAAAGAGAAAATACAGATGATGATCTTACAAATAAATTCAGCGCTAGAAAGCGAACGAAGTAATGTTCGCATGATATTGATTCGGAAGAAGTTATAAAGGGTGCATACGCACCCCTTACGTTAAGTGCTTAAGCCTAGATAAACAATCGTTTGATCATCACCATGAACACTGTGTCCAAGTCCAAGCTGTAAATTAAAAGTTTCATTCAATTTATAAACACTACCCAGATTAACAATGCTTACATCACGATTGTCATCACTGTCTTTGCCTTGGTAGTAAAATTCGGCACCCATATTAAGATCTTCGGTAATATCATAGCGTATTTTCCAACCTGCAAAAGTATAACTTTTGGCGTCGGTGGCATCATTAAAAACCCTTCCTGCACCACCGGAGGTGGAAAAATCTCCCCAATTCTTTTCAAGCCAAATAGGTAGTTCAAACCAGGCTCTACTGTTGCCTACATCGTTGCTACCTGTGGGGATACCGAGGCGAGGCACAATGGCGACTTTAGGCCCTATAGCACACTCATCTAAAAAACGATATTTAAAGCCTACTTCAGAATCACCCACGCCATTTAAGGAAGGGATTTCATTTTGTCTATCTTTAGAAACATGTCCATAGCCCATTTCTAAAAATAGCTCGACTCTCGACAACAAACCATATCTGGTTTCAAAGACCACCCCTTGTTCATCAGGGCCGTTTTTTGCAAAAACAAGCGTGCTATTTAATTCAAATTCCCACTCTTTGTAAGGAACCGTTGAGGCCTCACCGGTGAGAAATGGATGAGCCAAAACACAAAAAGGGAGCAAGCATAAAGACAAAAGCGCTGTTTTTTGCAGAATATTTTTCATTTTACATTTTCCAAATGGAAGTTTTGTTAGTTAACACTGAAGAATCGGCAGAGCAAATTATAACGCAAATGCGTAAAGAGAGAAATTTCATTTTTTGCGGCGATTAAAATGGTTTAAATCCTACAACAAAAGTTAATCCACCAGCATTGAATATTTATACTGCCCTCTGTAATATCGATGAGATCTTATAGGATTTTTTCATGGTTTACTTGGTATAAGGATATCACCCTATGAAGCGAACACTAGCAGCATTAGCTATGCTTTGTGTAGCCAACAGTACGCAGGCAAGAATTCCTAGCTCAAATAACTTAGCAGATAAATTTTTTGTGGGCGCCACAGGATTTTACTTGCAAAACGCTTCCTCAAATGGTGAATTTGATTATGGTTCGCGCGGCGTACTCAATATCTCTCAAAATAGCTTTACAGGGATAGTGGATAATTTTTCTCCTGAATATGATTGGGGTTGGGGAGCGCAAATAGGCTATATCGCTAAAAATGGTGTTAATGATATTGCACTTCGATATAGCCATATTCGTAATGATGCTGTGGATTCAGATGCCTCAGCGGATGCTATCTTCCCCATCATCAATGGTGATCCAACAAATATTTTCGGCAGCGCAGTGACGGGCAGTTTTTCTACCCATGTTGATCAAATCGATCTTGTTGGGGGACAATTTATACCTGTGCAATCTTGTCTTGTGTTGCATCCATTTATCGGTTTGCGTTGGGCACAAGTAAAAGAAGATTTTTATACAACCATCACACATCCATCCGGAACGGTTATATTTGAAAATTTTGAAAGTAAATTTAATGGTATTGGGCCCAATATGGGGTTGAGTGCCAATTACTTTATGACACCGCAATTTAGTTTGGTCGGGTACCTAGGGGCAGCATTATTATTTGGTGATATCGATGCTTCTTCAACATTTTTTGATAACGAAATTAATTTGGGACTTCATGAGACCAATGCTAAAAACACCAATCATCGGTTAGTGCCGATGGTTGATATGAAATTAGGATTTGATTACACCACGTTTGTAGATATATATTTGTTAAACATTGAATTGGGTTGGAAATTCACTGAGTATTTTAATGTGCTCGATACTGTTGCTTCAAGCCCAGTAACTACAGGTGGTTTCCCTGCAACTTCTGGCATTTTCCCGATTTCTAGCACAACGAGCGATTTGAGCTTGCAAGGTCCATATGTGGAGTTTATTCTAGCGTTTTAATTGAATGCTTGCTGCTGTTAAATATCAGCAGCAAGCATTATTTTTTCAGAGATCGTAGTATCTTAGAACGTCATGAATAGCAGCACCTGCTGTGCCTACCACTGTGCCAATTTCTTTTAAACTTAACGCTCTTGTCATAACTCCAAATTCTCGTGAATTTACATCAAGTCAAACGAGTTATAACCACCAATATCAACTTAAAATTCATGTAGAAGTCATTTTGCTAGATAGTATAGCCAGTGGGTTAAGTAGATTTCATTCTTTCTCAAAATTGTAGTTACTGAAAGAAGATTTACTCTTAAATTAACGATATAGTCTCAAAATGGAATAATTATTTTTAAAGGAATTTGTATGAAATCAAACTTTTATAAAAGCTCCTATGTTACCATATTCTTTTTTACCATTTTTCTATCATGTTTTTCCTTTAAAGCGGTTTCTCATGAAGGTCATCCTCATCCTGTTGATAAAAATGAAGCTATTGAAAAAGCTAATAAAGTAATTGCAAAGGCAATTGATCAAAAAAGTTTAGATTCTTCTTGGAAAGAGGCAAAAATGGAAGAAGCAAAAACGACTGAGACAGGTGAGGGGCAATGGGTCATAAAATATAGTAATCCCAAAATAACAGATAACAATAAAGTATTGTTTGTCTTTCTGACATTAGACGGCAAATACATTGCAATGAACCACACAGGTAAATGAGAAAAAAGCATGTTTGACATTCCCTTTCCTCTTCATCCTATCTTTGTTCATTTTACTGTCGCATTAAGTTTTACATCGTTTGGTGCTTATGTGCTTGGCTATATTTTGCCTCAAGGAAATTTAAAAAATGATTTAAGCATTTCAGCTGTGTGGATGCTGTTCTTTTGTTTTTTTGCTAGTTTGTTAACTATTCTATTTGGTTTTCTCCAGTTTAATTCGGTAAAACACGATATGTTGGTCCATATGCCTATGACAGACCACAGAAATTGGGCATTAGGCACCGCATTCGTTTTATTCCTATGTTCAGTATTTGCACTAAGAGGATATATTCGTCACCAAATCCATCATACTTCTCTAACCATAGGACTATTAGCCTTAGTTAGTATGGTAGGTGTCACTGCATATAAAGGGGGAGAACTTGTTTACCACTATGGTTTAGCAGTTAAATCCACTCCTGAATTAAGAGAGTTGATGCAAAAGAGTGAAAAAGAGCAGCAACATGAAAATATTTTTCAGCCAAACACAAGCCTTTGAATGATGAAAATGAAAGATATTTATATTGTTTTAATGTTGATGGTATGTGAGTCCATCTATGCTACGGATGAGAAAATCATTGGATTTGCTCAACCTGATGATCCGAATGCTTGTGTTCCTGCAATTGTTTATCATTCTCCATACCAGGATTATAAACCCCAGGGTGCCATAAAACTCCAGTCATGGATTAAAGCAAATGAGTCTGTGAAAAATCAACCCATGCATCACATGTATCACATGCAGCATATGAATATGCCAATGGAAGGTTCTTCATCTGATATGAAGGAAGGCACTCAGCATTCAAATCATCAGATGAAAGAGAGTAAATGAGTATGGCCATCGAAATCTTTAATAAACACTATAAAATTTTATCTCTTTTAATTATATTAAATTATTTATTTCTTAGCGGTTGTAGCACTTTTTCAAAAGATGGCGGATTCACAGAAGTTAGCGCCCTTGTCCGCAATCGCGTTCACCAACAGCCCGTTTGGTTACGTTCAGATGCACAAAGAGCTGAACAACAACAAACCGTCCAATCTATTCTAGCGCAAGCCTTATCAGCGGATGATACGGTCAGTGTTGCATTAATGAACAATCCAGCATTACAAAAAGCACTAACGGATTTAGGCATTGCGGAGGCAGACTTAGTCCAAGCAGGCAGAGTACGCAATCCGAGCATTTCTTATGTAAAATTGAAGCCGGTGAGTGGGGAATATGATATCGAGCGCACAATTTTATTTGATGTGATGAGTCTTTTGACCATGCCATTACGCACAGAGATTGAAAGACAAAGGTTTCAACAAGCCAAACTACAAGCTGCCATGGATATATTAGAAATCGCTGCAAAAACCAGGAAAGCTTATTTCGCTACAATAGCTGCAGAGCAAATGGTTCAATATTTAGAAAAAATTAAAGATGCATCACAAGCAAGCGCACAATTGGCATTACGTATGGCAGAGGTAGGTAATTGGAATCGATTACAACAAGCGAGGGAACAAGCATTTTACGCTGAGGTTATGTCAGAACTTACCGACGCTAAATTGATTGCGATACAGGAACGTGAGCACTTAACACGGTTAATGGGTCTGTGGGGTGAACAAATCCATTATAAGTTACCAGAACGGTTACCAGAATTGCCGCCATCGACTACAGCCCCACATGAACTCGAAAAACAAGCTCTGATCTCTCGTCTGGATGTTCAAGCGATGAGGCGAGAAATTGAAATCAAATGCAAAGCATTAGGATTGACCAAAGCAACTCGCTTTATTGATGTCTTTGATTTGGGATATGTGCGTAATAGCTCTGATGACGAACCTCATCAAACAGGGTATGAGATAAGTTTAGAAATCCCCTTATTTGACTGGGGAGATGCAAAAGTAGCAAAAGCGCAAAATATTTACATGCAAGCCGTTTGGCATTTACGGGAAATTGCTATTAATGCCCGCTCAGAAGTGCGAGAAGCCTATCAAGTTTATCGCATAAATTATGACAAAGCGAAGTTTTACCGTGATGAAGTCATTTCATTACGAAAACTCATATTGGATGAAAGTTTATTGCGTTACAATGGTATGCTAATAAGCACTTTTGAATTGTTAGCAGATGAACGTGAGCAGATAATGAGTGTTAATGCTTACATTCAATCGTTGCGAGATTATTGGCTAGCAGAGACCGACTTGCAAACTGCACTCATGGTGAAATCTCCCCATATGACAAATTAAGGTTAAGGAAATGGTTTCTAGAAGTAGACGTAATTTTATAAGAGGGGCGGCAAGTGGGGCAGTTGGATTAGGTGTGGCTTTTGCTGCCTCTTCAATAAGTAAAGTTGCTTTAGCTGCTTTGCCAGAGATAGTGACTGTAAATAACCCTAAGACTCAACCTCCGCCTTCTCCAGAAACAGGCCGCCCTTTTAACCCAGTTGTGACTTTAAATGGGTGGTCATTACCTTGGCGCATGAACAATGGCAGGACAGAGTTTCATTTGGTGGCTGAGCCTGTGGTGCGAGAGTTTGCTCCTGGTATGAAAGCGCATTTATGGGGTTATAATGGTCAATCTCCAGGTCCCACAATCGAAGTGGTTGAAGGGGATAAAGTGCGTATTTTTGTTACTAATAGACTACCTGAGCATACAACAATTCATTGGCATGGCCAACCTTTACCCAATGGCATGGACGGAGTAGGCGGCCTTAATCAACCACAGATTAAGCCCGGTAAAACATTTGTCTATGAATTTGAAGCGAGAAGAAGTGGTACATTTATGTACCATCCTCATGCAGATGAAATGGTTCAGATGGCGATGGGAATGATGGGGTTTTGGGTAACACACCCCAAAGATCCTAATTTTATGAAGGTTGATCGTGATTTCTGCTTTTTACTTGCGTCTTATGATATCGATCCGGGCAGTTATACTCCTAAAGTGAATACCATGTTAGATTTCAATTTATGGGCGTTTAATAGTCGCGTATTTCCCGGGATAGATCCCTTAGTTTGTAGGCAAGGGGACAAGGTACGGATACGGGTTGGTAATCTCACAATGACCAACCACCCTATCCACCTTCATGGTATGGAGTTTGTTGTCGCAGGAACAGATGGGGGCTGGATTAAACCAGAGGCACGTTGGCCAGAAGTAACAACGGATATTGCTGTGGGTCAGATGCGAGCCATTGAATTTGATGCAACCTTGCCAGGTGATTGGGCTTTTCACTGCCATAAATCGCATCATACGATGAATGCCATGGGACATGATGTACCAACCATGATTGGTGTCGATACCAAAGGGGCGACTGATAAAATAAGCAAATTAATCCCCGATTATATGTCGATGGGTGAAAATGGTATGGCCAGCATGGGTGAAATGCAAATGACTTTACCTAAAAATACATTGCCTATGATGACAGGCTCTGGTCAATTTGGACCTATAGAAATGGGAGGTATGTTCACGGTTGTAAAAATCCGTGAAAATCAAAGGTCCGGCGATTACAAAGATCCTGGATGGTATCAATATCCCAAGGGTACCGTGGCTTATGAATGGACAGGAAATATGACTGAGCCCCATCGAGCACATACCAAAACTGAAAAGCAAGATAATGTAGAACTTAAAGTAAGAAAACCCCATTCCCATAAGCATGAATGAGATTTATTTTAGATTCATTCTTGAGGTAATATAACATGGAACATATAGGTCGAACTAGGTCTTTTAGCCGTTATTATTTTTGGGGTAGTTATTATAAAATCATTAAAAAAATAATAGCATCATGAATAATGTACCAAAATTTTCATTGCTTGTTTTCTTAAATCAAGGTGAACTGTAAATATAATTAAAGAGTAGAGAAAGATTTTGATCGCGAATTACTTTATATGAGTCTAAATTTTCAGATATTAGTTCATTATACTGGTTTTCAATTTTTTTAAATGAATTTTCTTTATCGACAGATTGACGATTCTTTTTAATTCCATCCGCAATGAATGGGATCATTGACATCAATGGATTAATTTTTTCCGAATAGATATATTTACTTAAACGCATGGGGTGAAGCCATTTTAGTAAATGTGGATTTAATGGAAATATCCAAGGTTGAACATAAAGTTGATAAAGCTGATTATTTAACACAGAGACCTTTTCTACGCTTTCAAAAGGCTCAGCCTGATACTGATAGTGAATATCTTCTACTTGTCTTTCTTCAAATGTGACCGTATATGCTGGTTTATGGCAATCAGGGTTGCCTGTTGGATTAGATATTTTCATTTCATAGAGTCCAGGGGGTAATTTTTCTAAGTCTTCAACACTTTCAAGAATTGCACGATGTTCAAATCGAACAACGTTTGCTGAAACAAATAAGCCAAGATGACCTAAATGGGTATTCAAAAGATAAACAATGCGCTGTTTATGTTTTTTGAGCTCAGATGTTGTTTGATAAACAGTTGGGATCCAATTAAGTGCTTGATGCGGTGGCGCGATATTATCGCCGCTTGATGCAAAGACCAAAATAGGGTTGTGAATGCGTTTGATATCTGCATAACATCCTTCACAAATCCGAACCCCCCCCTTTTCCAGCTTATTGCCAATAAAAAGATTTTCAATGGTTGAAAGAATTTCTTGTTCACTGAATTGATAATATCCATTCCACCAACGCTCAAACTCTAGATAACGTTCGCTTTCAGTATCAATTTCAGAAAATAATTTGTAGTTTTTCTCCCAAAGAGTATTGGCTGGGTTGAGATTTTCAAAATTTTGTACTAACCAGGCGCCATCGAAAATGCCATTGCTTATATCAGACAACGATTGTGCCATCCAGCTTCCACCTAATAACCCCCCTGTTAATCGCATAGGGTTAATATTATCTTCACCTGCCCAATAGGAAAGAGGAGAACCATTAAGAACAGCTGGCCCAACCAAGCCCACACAATCTGCACACAGCAGTACTATTAACCACCCTGCTTGACAATTACCGTAGAGTATTGGCTTTGCGCCGTTATGAAGTTTTGAAATTTCATCGATAAATTTGCGTAAAGCATGTAGCACATCGGAAATATCTTGATTTGGACAAGGCTCAGGAAAGAATGAGGCGAAGTAAACAGGATGACCTTCATGCATGGCAATACCGACTTCAGATTCCCGCTTAAAGCCACCAATCCCGGGACCATGGCCTGCGCGAGGATCAACAATAATGATCGGTGGTTTCTTTTTATCTAAACAATCTTCTAAGCATTCATTCCCTACAGCTGTAATTTTAAGCAATGCATAGTTTGCAGGGGAATTAAAGCTACGCGCATCGATAATTGTTTCATAGTCAAAATTTAATAGTGGAGGTAATCCTTCCTGTTCATGTTCCAACATATTGTTTGCTCTTTGACGAAGCGTATCATAGAAGAGAATGCTTCTTTGATATGAATCGAGAAAATAGTCCCAGTAATGATTAAACATAGAGGTGGTGCCCATTTAATTACAACTTAGTATGGTCACAGATTTCATATATTGGTCATCTTGATCTTTGCGTTTTATTAGGTGGCGATCTGTGGCTTGATGTAAATCAATTTGTGGGTGAATTTGAGATATACTTATTTCGGGTAAATAAATTGTGTGTAAATCATCCATTTCTGTGCAAAGTTCGATTTTTGTTAAAGGCTTGTTCATCTTCATTATCCTACTAGTTAAAGGTTATATTAAGATTAGTCTTATTCATTATAATTTTAATTAAAAATGTCATCTCTATTGATGTAACTTCCAATAGCAACACTGTCATTTCACATATGGAGAAATTAATGATTAAGTAAATGTTGTCGATAAAATAAATGGATATTTTTAATTATTATCCCTGTATACATTTGCAGAAAAATACTGGCTAATTAAATATTAGAGAAATAAATGGATAATCCCGACAATCCGCAAAAAAAAGAATCTTTTATATTTTCTAAAGGTACTGTAATCGCTTGCGTTGTGCTGGCAGTGGTAGGTTTTTTAATTCTAACCGGCCACAGTGCTCATCTGTTTGGAATATTGCCCTACTTATTAATTTTAGCATGTCCATTAATGCATATATTTATGCATGGTGGACATCATGATGGTGGAAAGTCTGATGATGGAAAGCATAATCATCACCATATGACAAATAAAGAAAATAAAAATGATATTAAATAAGGTGAATAAAGATGGAGCATGCTCAAAATGTGCCCGCTTATGGGCTATGGGGATTAGTTATATTAAACTCTGTTATTTTTATTGGGTTCGCATTCAGTTTCTTTAAGCCAAAAACAAAAAGAGATTGGCGCATGTTTGGTGCTTTTTCGGCCTTCATTATTGCCTTATTTGTAGAAATGTATGGCTTTCCCTTGAGTATCTTTCTTTTATCAGGATGGTTGACAAGTCATTATCCTGGCGTAAATTTTCTTACTCATGATAATGGACATTTGTTACATACACTTTTTAAAATGGGAGGGGATCCGCATTTTGCTCCCTTCCATATAGCTAGTAATATTTTCATTTTTGGTGGTTTCATTATCCTTTCATACTCTTGGCATTCCTTATGGAAAGCTCAAAAGAATCATAAATTAGCAACTTCGGGATTATATTCTTATGTTAGGCATCCGCAATATGCAGCATTTATCATGATTATGTTCGGCTTTTTATTGCAATGGCCCACTTTAGTGACTCTGATCATGTTTCCTATTTTAACTTACATGTATGTGAGATTGGCTTTGAGCGAAGAAAAAAATATTCAAGCTGAATTTGGTGGAGATTATCAGCATTGGGCTGAGAAAACACCGCGATTTTTCCCTAAAATATTTTGAAAGAAGGTTAATTAAATGAAACATTCAATGCATGAGCATGCTCACCATAACCATGGCACTGAAGATCATTCAATGCGCGCTGGGCATATGGGACATGCTGGACATGCCGGAATGGTAAAGGACTTTAAAAAACGGTTCTGGATTTGTTTATTCCTTACGATTCCTATCTTGGCGCTTTCTCCGATGATTCAACATTTTGTTGGTTTAGGAGAAACTTGGCGCTTCAAAGGAGATATGATTTGGCTAGCACTGATTTCCAGCGTGGTTTATTTCTATGGTGGCGCTCCATTTTTAAAAGGGTTAATTGAAGAATCCAAAGCTCAAAGTCCAGGGATGATGACTTTGATAGCTGTTGCCATCACAGCAGCATACCTTTATAGCGTTGCTAATGTTTTGGGTCTTAAAGGAACTGATTTTTTTTGGGAGTTGGCTACCCTGATTGACATCATGTTATTTGGCCACTGGATTGAGATGAAATCTGTCATGGGGGCAGGGGATGCACTTGAACATCTTGCACGTTTAATGCCTTCTAGCGCGCATAAAGTGATGCCAGATGGGAGTGTCAATGATATACCATTAGACCAACTACTAATTGGTGATGAGGTTTTGGTAAAGCCTGGTGAAAAAATACCAGCGGATGGAAGAATTCTAAAAGGTCAAACCGCCATTAACGAATCGATGCTAACGGGTGAATCAAAACCAGTTGCCAAGGAAAAGGGTGCAAATGTTATTGGAGGTTCCATCAATGGAGAGGGCTCTATAAATATAGAGGTAAGTAAAACAGGCGAGGGATCTTTTTTATCTCAAATTATTGAGTTAGTAAAAAAAGCACAGATGAGTAAATCTAAAACCCAAGATTTAGCGAATAAAGCAGCATTTTGGTTAACCATTATTGCAATTAGCGGTGGGGTGGGTTCGCTTATAGTATGGGTTACGTTTGGTAAGTCTACGATTGCATTTGCGTTAGAGCGCATGGTATCTGTGATGGTAGTAGCATGTCCGCATGCCCTTGGTCTTGCTGTTCCTTTAGTAGTGGCAGTTTCTACCGCAATAGCTGCTCAAAGAGGTCTTTTGATCCGCGATCGCACGGCATTTGAAACAGCGCGTAATATAAAAGCAATTATTTTTGATAAAACCGGGACATTGACTAAAGGCGAATTTGGGATCACAGATGTATTGTTATTTGATTCTTCAATTAGTGAAGAAGAATTAATCACTTATGCGGCCTCTGTGGAGATGAATTCTGAACACCCAATAGCAAAGGGAATTGTAAAATCTTCAAAGCAAACCTGGGAAGTAGAAAATTTTAATGCCATACCGGGTAAGGGTGCGCAAGGGTTGGTAAAAAATAAGCAGATTATGGTAGTGAGTCCTGGATATCTGCGAGAACAAAAAATTGAAATCAACGATAAGAGAATAAAAGAACTATCTAGACAGGGTAAAACCGTTATTTTTGTCCTTATAGATAATCAGCTTAAAGGTGGTATTGCAGTAGCAGATATTATTCGACCCGAATCAAAGCAGGCAGTGGCGGCATTAAAAAAAATGGGTATTCGCTGCATCATGTTAACCGGAGATAATAAACATGTTGCTGAGTGGGTAGCAAACGAAATAGGTTTAGATGAAGTATTTGCTGAAGTACTCCCACATCAAAAGGCTGAAAAAATAAAAGAGGTCCAGCAAAGAGGATTTATTGTTGCTATGACGGGGGATGGCGTAAATGATGCGCCTGCATTAGCTCAATCGGATGTTGGCATCGCAATTGGTGCGGGGACTGATGTAGCCATCGAAACAGCAGATATTATTCTTGTCAAAAGTAATCCTCAAGATGTTGCGGCCATTATTGAGCTTGCCAAAGCAACTTATTCTAAGATGATCCAAAATCTCGCTTGGGCTACAGGATACAACACGGTGGCACTTCCCTTGGCAGCAGGGGTTCTTTATAACGCATACCATATTGCTTTAGATCCTGCATTTGGCGCCGTGCTGATGTCTTTAAGTACAGTGATATGCGCAGTGAATTCGAGGCTACTCAAAATTAAGAATTAATGTAATGGTTAACTAAAAACACTAAATATCATATATTAACCCGACAAGATAAATTTCTGATTGATTCACGTAAGGACTTAGAAAATGAATATACAATTTTTAGGAGCAGCCCAAACTGTTACGGGATCTAAATATCTTCTCAGCTTACATTCGAAAAAAATATTAATTGATTGCGGTCTTTTTCAGGGATACAAAGAACTTCGATTACGAAATTGGGATAAATTACCAATTGAACCAAGTCAAATTGATGCGATCATATTAACTCATGCACATCTCGATCATACTGGCTATTTACCCTTGCTGGTGAAAAATGGATTTAAAGGGCCGATTTATTCGACAGCGGCGACCAAAGATTTATGTGCCATCCTTCTTCCCGATAGTGGCCATATTCAAGAAGAAGATGCATTTTTTGCTAACAAATATGGCTTTTCAAAACATAAGCAAGCCTTGCCTCTTTATACTCAGCAGGAAGCTGAAAATGTAATTAAGCAGTTTGTGACAAAAGAATTCGATCAGACACATCCCCTTTTCGAAGGAAGTAGCTTTACATTTTCAAGAGCTGGGCACATTCTAGGTTCATCTTTTATTAGAATTGCTCAAGGTGATTCTTCTATAATGTTTACAGGTGATATGGGACGATCGAACGACCCTGTGATGTGCGAGCCCGCTAAAGTTGAATATGCTGATTACCTAGTGATTGAATCAACCTATGGGAATCGTTTACATGATAAAGAGCCTATACTGCAGCAATTAAGTCGAATAATTAAAGCAACTGCTAAGCGTGGTGGGACTATTGTTATACCTGCTTTTGCTGTTGGGCGCGCGCAGAGTTTACTTTATTATATTTATCAACTCAAAAGTAGAAACGAAATTCCTGATTTGCCAGTGTTTTTAGATAGTCCAATGGCAACCAATGTGACGAAATTATTATGTCGTTACAAGGATGAACATCGTTTAGATGAAGAACTATGTAAAAAATGTATGTGAAGTTGCCACATATGTGAAAACACCTGAAGATTCTAAAAAAATTGATAACTCTCGAATGCCATCTATCATTATTTCAGCAAGCGGTATGGCTACCGGTGGACGAGTTTTACATCATCTTAAAGCATTTGCACAAGATGAACGTAATACTATTTTATTTTCAGGGTATCAAGCGGGGGGTACTCGGGGAGCCAGAATAATGAATGGTGAGCGTGAAATAAAAATTCATGGGCAAGTTGTCCAGATACGTGCTCGTGTAGAAGCAATCAGTAGTCTTTCAGCACATGCGGACTATCAAGAAATATTACAATGGTTAGAGAATTTTAAAAAACCACCTAAACAGGTTTTTATTACCCATGGTGAACTAGATGCAGCTACAGTACTAAAAGAAAAAATTGAAGAAAAATTCCATTGGAAATGCTTCATTCCTGGATACTTAAAAAAAGTGGATTTATAAGCATGCCCAACAATCATATGCTTCATTTAAAAAAATTGGGAATTAATACATATAAAGAAGCCGTGATTTATATGCGGGAGGATTGTCATATTTGTCGCTCTGAGGGTTTTGAAGCACAAGCACGGATCCTAGTAGCGCATAAGAACCATTCAGTTTTAGCAACTCTTAATACTATTGAAACTGATCTGCTTAAGCCAAATGAAGCCAGTTTATCAAAATATGCTTGGGATCTCTTAAACGCTAAGGAAGGAGATGAAATACAGATATCACATCCAAAACCACTTATTTCTTTAGATTATATACGAGCCAAAATTTATGGACATGAATTAAATAAAAATGAAATTGATGCAATTGTTAAAGACGTAGTTGATGGTTCATTATCTGATATCCATATATCGGCCTTTTTAGCAGCATCTGGTGGTAATCGTTTAAATAAGAAAGAGATTTTGCGTTTAACTCAATCAATGATTGATGTGGGGACGAGATTAGCATGGCCTTCAAAATTGGTTGTAGATAAACATTGCGTAGGTGGCCTTCCAGGGAATAGGACAAGCATCATCGTGGTTCCTATCGTCACCGCTTTTGGTCTCACGATGCCTAAAACATCTTCACGTGCAATTACCTCACCCGCGGGTACCGCCGATACGATGGAAGTGATAGCACCTGTAGATTTCGATTTAGCAACTATGCGCAAGGTTGTTGACCATGAAAATGGTTGCATCATTTGGGGAGGCTCAGTCGCATTAAGTCCAGCTGATGACATTCTTATACATATTGAGCGAGCTATAGATCTCGATAGTGAAGGTCAATTGGTAGCCTCCATCTTATCAAAGAAAATAGCAGCAGGATCATCTCATATAGTCCTAGATATACCTGTGGGCCTAACTGCAAAGGTAAGAACACCTGAAGCTGCCAAAATACTGCAAAATTATCTTGAAACCATTGGAAAAGAATTAGGTGTTGAAGTACGTGCTATCTTTACAAATGGTTCACAACCCGTTGGGCGCGGCATTGGTCCTGCCCTGGAAGCAAAAGATGTTCTAGCTGTGCTTCAAGGTGATAAAAATGCCCCACAAGATTTACGAGACCGCGCATTGACACTTGCTGGTCTTGTACTAGAATTTTCACCCAAGGTAAAGCCAGGAGCTGGAAAGCAATTGGCGCAAGACATCCTTGACAGTGGCCAAGCATGGAAAAAATTTCAGGCTATATGTAAGGCCCAAGGTGGGATGTTTGAACCACCATCTTCCAAACACACCTATATTGTAAGATCAAAAAGCCAAGGTAAAATTGAAGCTGTTGATAATCGCTATTTAACTCGTATCGCTAAATTGGCTGGGGCGCCAAGATCTAAGGCTGCAGGTGTTGAATTCCTAACACCAATTAGTACAGAAGTGAAAGTAGAGCAACCTTTATTTGTTATTCATTCAGAGACTAAGGGTGAATTGGAATATGCTGTTCATTTTCTTGAGCAAGGGCATCAATTTATTCAGATTAAGGAGCATGAATGAATACTACCTTATTCGAGCTATTTTCATCAGCTGTTGAAACGATGAAAATTTGTAAACAGATGGGTTATGAAATTGGTGAAATTGATATTAGACAATTTCCCGATGATGAAACATATGTAAAAATTAATTCAGATATTATCAATCGACAAGTTATATTTGTTGCAAGTATAGATAAGCCTAATAACAAATTTTTACCTCTTCTTTTCGCAGCAGAAACTGCCAGAGAATTAGGAGCTGAAAAGGTAGGGTTAATTGCGCCTTATTTACCCTATATGCGACAAGATAAACAATTTCAGCCAGGTGAGGGGGTTACTTCAAAATATTTTGCCTTGATGCTTTCACGACATTTTAACTGGTTGATTACAATCGATCCGCATTTACATCGACGATATTCGATGAGCGAGATATATACTATTCCAACTTATGTCTTGCATGCAACAACCCCTATAGCAAATTGGATAAAGGCTAATGTAAGCGATCCAATTATCATTGGTCCAGATATGGAAAGTGAACAATGGGTAGCTGAGGTTGCCAAAGGTGCACAAGCGCCTTTTATCGTATTAGAAAAAACAAGGAAAGGTGATCGAGAAGTTGAAGTTTCCTTGCCTAAAATAGATGAATATAAAACACGTACTCCGATTCTTGTGGATGATATTATCTCGACAGGTAAAACCATGATTGAAACTGTAAAACATCTAAATCATTTAAAAATGAAGTCACCAATATGCATAGGTGTTCATGCGGTTTTTTCAGGAGAAGCTTATTCAGATTTGCTAAATGCTGGGGTAGAGAAAGTGGTTACGTGCAATACAATCAAGCATCAGTCTAATATGATTGATATTAGTGATTTAGTTGTAAACTATCTTATCGAAAATAAAAATGGGTAAAAATTACTGAAAAATATTTAAATAATTGTGAAAGAGGTGGATATGATTAGCATGAAAGTACATGGTATACACTGCGGTGCATGCGCGGGCAAAGTGAAGCGTGCGGTAAACGAACTTGATAAATCAGCACATATCCAGATTGATGTCAAATCTGGTCAAGTAGAAGTGCAAAGCACTCATCCGGCTGAGGAGATTGTAAAAATAATTAAGACACTCGGATATGATGTGACGGATATGAAGGCGAAAAGCTAGTTCATTTCAAAATGAGTATAGGGAATAAACCATGGCCAGTTATAAAAATGTTTTGCTTGCGGCCGTTAGCTTAGTGATTTGGTCATTACGTAATGAAGGCTCTGCAGGTGCCTGTATAGGTAAATTCTTTGGAATAATCGTCGCTGCTCTTGCTATCTTTGGTATATTGTGCACGCTGTATTATGGTTTTATCTATTGGCAGCAAGGGGCATTCAATAATCCTATGTCTATGATGGGTGCTATGCATGGGAAGATGATGATGGGCGGGGAAATGCAAAGTAAAAATATAATGCAAGGTGATATGAAAGGTAAGGGAATGATGAATGAGGGGGCATGGTAAGGATATGATGGTTAGTGGTATGCATAATGATAATGTAATAGATAATAGTGGGCAAAACAAAGCATCTCAAGGTGATGACACACAAAATAAAGGTACGATGAATAGTGAATCTCAAAATAAGAGTAATGCGAATGAAGATAAGCAAAATAAAATGAATGAAGAAAAAACTAAATCCTCTGATTGATCACCGAGACAATAAAATTATGTCAGATTATATTGAAAATCGTACTTTTGATGAAATTAAAATTGGTGATTCCGCCTCGATAAAGCATACGTTGCAAAAAGATGATATTGAATTATTTGCGGCTATGTCAGGTGACGTG
Source organism: Uncultured Candidatus Berkiella sp. (assembly GCA_964606325.1). Classification (GTDB taxonomy): domain Bacteria; phylum Pseudomonadota; class Gammaproteobacteria; order Berkiellales; family Berkiellaceae; genus Berkiella. The sequence continues at coordinate 101,306 of CAZSGE010000005.1, read as the reverse complement.
AACCCCGCTCATGTCGATGTGGAATTCGCTAAAAATGCTATGTTTCATAAAATTGTAGCCCATGGTATGTGGGGAGCAGCTTTAATATCAACTGTTTTGGGAACAGAATTACCGGGTCCAGGTACTGTTTATTTAAATCAATCCTTAAAGTTTTTATACCCCGTAACTATAGGAGACACGATTACTGCATCAGTCACTGTCATTAACAAAAAACCAGAAAAACACATTGTTGAGCTTGACTGTAAATGTACAAATCAATTAGGGAAGGAAGTTATTTCAGGAATTGCCATTGTGATTGCTCCTATGGAAAAAGTAAAACGAAAAAGAATTGAATTACCTCAAGTGATACTTAAAAAACCTGAAGGAAGTTGGTATCACAAATTAATAGAATTAAAAAATGATCTCCACCCGATTATGACTGCGGTTGTTCATCCTGTCGATGAACCATCTTTGAAGGGAGCCATTGCTTCTGCATTAGACAATCTAATTATCCCTATACTGATTGGCCCAGAAGACAAAATACGTTCTCTCGCTGATGAGTTCAATATCGATTTATCGCCATATAAAATTATCCCGACAAAGCATAGTCATGAAGCAGCAGAAAAAGCAGTACAGTTGGCAAAGACAGGACAAGTAGAAGCATTAATGAAAGGAAAGATACATACTGATGAATTGATGGAAGCTGTTCTTGATAAATCAAATGGCTTACGCACCGGTAGACGCATGAGTCACATTTTTGCAATCGATGTACCATTTTATGCCAAGCCACTATTTATCTCGGATGCAGCAATTAACATTCGACCATCTCTTAAAGAAAAACAAGATATTGTGCAAAACGCTATCGATTTATTTATTGCTCTTGGTTTCGGTATGCCAAAGGTTGCTATTGTTTCTGCCGTAGAAACCGTGAATGAAAACATTCCTTCAACTTTAGATGCAACTGCTTTATGTAAGATGGCTGAGCGAGGTCAAATTACAGGCGGAATACTTGATGGTCCACTTAGTTTTGATTTGGCTATTTCTGAAGAGTCTGCCAAGGTGAAGGAAATCAATTCTCCTGTTGCAGGACATGCAGATATTATCATAGTGCCTGATGTTGAATCTGGAAACATGCTTTATAAACAAATGACCTATCTTTCTCAAATGGAAGCTGCTGGCATCGTATTGGGAGCTAGTGTCCCCATTATTCTAACGAGTCGTGGTAGTGATGGATTATCTCGCAAAGCGTCAAGTGCAATGGCTTTAATATATGTTCGTAATAAAACTAGATATTTGAGTTAAAACCAATGAAGAATGGAATTATATTAGTTATTAATGCAGGATCCTCAAGCATTAAATTTTCACTATTTGCTTGTGATAATTTAACTTTAATTTATCATGGGGAAATAGAAGAAGTATTTGGCTCGCAAATATTGTCAATTTATGACAAAAATCATGACGAAATTGTTAAAAATAAAGATATCCCCTCGGGTTATGAATCAGCAATGCAAACCTTTTTTCATTGGTTTGAAGATTTATCTCATCAATACGTACTAAAAGCCGCAGGCCATCGGGTGGTACATGGGGGAAATAATTATTTAAAACCCACCAAAGTTACCAATGAAATTATTAGTAATCTCACAAAATTGATACCGTTAGCCCCATTGCATCAACCTCATAACCTTGAAGCCATTAAAATTGTTAATAAACTTTATCCTAAACTACCTCAAGTAGCTTGTTTTGATACGGCGTTTCACAGTACGCAGCTTAAATTGGTAACATTATTTGCTCTTCCAAAAAGACTTACTGCTGAAGGTATCATTCGGTATGGTTTTCATGGGCTATCATATGAATATATTGCCTCTGTTTTGCCTGAATATTTAGGAAAGATAGCAAGCGAGAAAATAATTGTGGCCCATCTTGGCAATGGTGCTAGCATGTGCGCACTATATCAACAAAAGAGCATCGCAACATCCATGGGTTTTACAGCATTAGAAGGCTTAATGATGGGAACCCGTTGTGGAAATATTGATCCAGGCGTTATTTTATATTTGCTGCAAGAAAAAAATTATTCGATTGAGGAAGTTACTCATTTACTATATGAACAATCTGGTTTGTTAGGTGCTTCCGAGATAAGTGGCGATGTACGCGAACTCGAACAATCCAAGTCACCGCATGCCATGGAGGCCATTCAATTGTTTTGTTATAGAGCGGCACGTGAACTGAGCGCCCTGATAACGGCATTAAAGGGATGTGATGCCATTGTTTTTACAGCGGGCATTGGCGAGAACTCTGCACGTATTCGAAAAGGAATTTGCGAATGGTTGGATTGGCTTGGTGTAGAGATAAACGATAAAGCAAATGAGAATAATTTATCAGTTATTAGTCACGAAAACAGTAAAGTTTTAGTTTCAGTCATTCCTACGAATGAAGAATATATGATAGCCAAGCATACATTTTCTCTAATTTGATGAGGAGGCATCTATGCTGATAGATTTAAATAATAAGGTAGGCCTAGTCGTCGGAATTGCTAATGAACACAGTATAGCGTACGGATGTGCGAAACTATTTCATTCATGTGGTGCAGATTTGATAATTACCTTTCAAAATGAAAAATCAGAACAGTATGTGCGTCCTTTAGGAGAAAAATTACAATCTAAGCTTATTTTGCCTTGTGATGTTCAAAGTGATGAAGACATAGAGCTTGTTTTCAATAATATTACTCAAATGTATGGAAAGCTGGATTTTATATTACATTCCATCGCATTTGCACCTAAAAGTGACTTACAAGGTCGAGTCACAGATTGTAGCAAAGAAGGGTTTTTTAAAGCTATGGATATTTCCTGTTATTCTTTAATTAAACTAGCAAAACATGCTGAACCTCTTCTAAAGGATGGTGGGAGCATTTTAACCGTTAGTTATTATGGTGGGGAGAAGGTCATTAAGCATTATAATATGATGGGGATTGTCAAGGCTGCTTTGGAATCTGCGACGCGATACCTTTCTTATGAGTTAGGCCATAATAATATACGGGTAAATGCTTTATCTCCTGGCCCTATTCAGACTCGTGCTGCATCTGGTCTTGAAGAGTTTAATGAACTTCTTGAAGAAGCTAAACAAAAATCACCTTTACATCGACTTGTGAACATAGATAGTGTAGGACAATCAGCTGCTTTTTTAGTGAGTGATGCAGCAAAAAATATAACCGGAGTAGTTCATTTTGTCGATGCAGGGTATTCAATTATAGGTTAATGGTACTGTTAAAACCGACTAAATAATATTAGCCATATTTGGATTGAAATATTAATGAATTTCTTTTTATCAAAACAGATCACAGGCATAATTTGGATGATCCTGCATTATTTTGATTTCGCTGATATGATTCGAATAAGATCCCAGAAATTGATGTAATAGGATTATTGTAGGAAGACAAATTTTTACTTTTTACGTTGCAGAAAGTGTTCTTGATAAAACACGTGAATTAACTGGTTATTTGCCCAGATCTATTCTGTTACTTGAGATTGCCGATATATATTAAAAATTATCAATTATATTTGTATATTCATCTAAGGAAATTAATCTTGGCTAATACACAAGACACTATGGCCTCAATGTTTAATAAATTGCTACATCTCCCTCAGTTCTCATCATTTCCAGTTGCTGAATATAAAAGCATTTTAACACATATGATTACAGATTTATCTCATGCAAATACACAAGCTATGAATGGCTTCATGAAATCCAATTCAAACCATATGCAAGAATTAACTCATACACCAAATAAGGCTATGAATATCCTATCTGATTGGTCCTGCGAAAATACTGAACAGTTCCATCAGCATTCAATGAGCATATTAGATATATTGTTTAAAAGTGTGATCGAATGTCAACACTTGATATCAGGTCAGATACATCAATCTGAACATAAGTCTGAATTTGATAGTAAAGGTCGTCGCAAAAAATCCATGTCAGATCATTAACAATGATTTAATGAACAGTACAACGTATAAAACTCCTAGATAAGTCCTATGGTTATTTCTGCATAACATAAATTCCAGGTGCCGCAGGCAGAGTTAAGTCAATTGCAGGTGATGGAATACGCTTTGTTACAGACTGCTGCACTAACCAATCATGCCAGCTGGGCCACCATGAGCCTTCCTGTTTTTCTGAGAGTTCCAGCCAGTTAACCGGATCAAGATATGGTTCACTTTGCTTACGTGTCTGGATGTGGTAAGAACGACCTTGATGTCCGGGTTCGCTCACAATACCAGCATTGTGACCACCGCTGGTTAGTACGAAGGTGATGTTGCAATTTGTCATAAGATGGATTTTATACACCGACTGCCAAGGTGCTACATGGTCTTTTTTAGTTCCTACAGCAAAAACCGGTATCTGAATATTTTCTGCAGCAACAGGTTCTTCTTCAACAGTAAAACGACCTTCAGCGAAATCATTTTTTAAAAAAAGCTTTTCAAGGTATTCGCTATGCATTTTATATGGCATACGAGTAGCATCGGCATTCCAAGCAAGTAAATCGGTCATGCCGCGACGCATGCCATGTAAATAATCATCAACCATTTTTGACCAGATAAGATCATAGGTTCGTAACATTTGAAATGAACCGGCCATTTGTTTGGTATCGAGGTACCCCTTTTCCCACATCATATTTTTAAGAAAGGATATCTCACTTTCCGTTGCAAATAGCCTTAATTCACCAGCATCACTAAAATCACCTTGGGCTGCTAGTAGCGTGAGGCTATTTAAGCGGTCATCTCCCTCTCTGGTCATTGCCGCCGCTGTTATCATAGCCAAAGTGCCACCTAAACAATATCCCACCAGATTAATTTTTGTCTCAGGCAAAATATTAGAAGCGATATCAATTGCAGCCCTGGCACCCTGGCGATAGTAATCATCCATCCCTAAATCACGATCACCACTATCTGGATTACGCCAAGAGACCATGAATACTGTATGCCCCTGCTCAATGAGCCATTTAACTAGCGAATTGTTCGGAGACAAATCAAGAATATAATATTTCATGATCCAGGCAGGTAATATCAATACTGGCTCTTTAAAAACCGTCTTAGTTTGTGGTTCATATTGTATTAACTCAATCAGGTGATTACTAAATACAACACGTCCTGGAGTCACTGCCACATCTTTACCAGGTACGAAATCTTTAGCTGCGCTAGGCGGCACACCTGTTAACTTTTCAACAAAATCTTCAACAGCGATCGCGCTACCACGAATGAGATTAAATCCACCAGAACGAATCGTTTCATGAAATAAATCCGGATTGGTTAAAACGAAATTAGAAGGGGACAAGGCATCTAGGATCTGTCGCGCTCCAAAAGAAACTGACCGCTCAACGTCCTCAGGCAACCCTGGAACATTTGTTGTGGCGTGTCGCCACCAATCTTCAACCTGGAGAAAACCTTCAGCCCATAAACGCCATGGCATGAATTGCCAGCTGTCTTTATGGAAGCGAACATCTTTGCCTTCGGCCGCCCGTTCAACGCATAGAATATTATTTATGCAATCATGAGCATGCAAGGCAGGATATATTGCCAATTCCGATAGTAATCCAGGCGATAGCGCCAACTGAGAAAGCCATGAAAAATAGGCAGTTGCTAGAGCGGCTGGACTAATTCCTGCAGTTATTTTGGCAAGATTGGCCTGAAAAAGCATGTTGTAAAAATTAAAATAATTCTTTATGTCTTTAGAATTGGAGCAACACTGTCTTTCGATGTCAGGTAATCCTGCTGACTCTTTATCAGAATGACATTTCTTTCCTGATTTTTTCATTATTCATATCCTGGCCAGTTATGGTGTGTGCATCTATTTCAGTTGTGCTTTCATATCTACCTGCCAACGCCAAATTACATAAAGTGCAGGAATAACAATTAACGTCAATATCAAGGCAGAAAAAACGCCTCCCACCATTGGTGCTGCCAAACGCTTCATGACATCAGCGCCAATACCAGTTGCCCACATGACTGGCAACAATCCTAATATGTTGGCTAATCCTGCCATCATCATAGGGCGGATCCGCGCTACTGCACATTGATGCACAGTCTGGGTTAAATCAGATAATGTATTCATTAACTTCTTTTTTTTCTGCATGTTGTAATCTGTATCAAGATAAGCAAGCATAACTGCACTGGTTTCAGCTGCCACGCCTGCTAAAGCAATAAACCCGACCCATACAGCAACACTCATGTTGTATCCCAAAAACAGCATGTACCAAAATCCACCAACTAAAGCAAAAGGAACCCCTAACATGACCATCAGTGTTTGAGCGATTGAACGAAACGTGAAATAAAATAAAACAAAAATAATGCCTAAAGTCAGAGGTACGAAAATTTTCAACCTCTCATAAACACGCTGCATAAACTCATATTGGCCAGACCAAGATATGGTATATCCGGGGGGTAGTTTTAATTTTGCGTGCACCGATTTTTTTAATTCTTCAACATAACCACCTAAATCACGATTACTAATGTCTATAAAAACATATCCCGCCAACATCCCATTTTCATCCCGAATCATAGCTGGGCCTTGACGAAATCGTAGTGTCACTAATTGTGCTATTGGCACTTGCGCCCCAGTAGGTGTTTTTACCAGTATTCGTTTAATTTTCTCAGGATCATCACGTAACTCACGTAAATATCGAACATTAATCGAGTAACGTTCACGTCCTTCAATGGTTGTTGCTACAGATTCACCACCAATAGCAGATTCGACAATTCGATTTACATCCATTATCGTCAATCCGTAGCGCGCTATCTCATCCCGATTAATTTCAAAATCAAGAAAATAGCCGCCAGCTACGCGTTCTGCAAAAGTTGTTCTTGTTCCGGAAACTTGTTTGGCAAGCATTTCAATTTCTTTGCCAATTTCTTCAATTTTACTGATATCAGGTCCAAATATCTTAATACCCAATGCAGTGCGGATCCCTGTTGTTAACATATCATTACGTGCTTTAATTGGCATTGTCCATGCATTACTGACGCCTGGAAATTGTAATGCTTTATCCATTTCAGTGACTAAACTCTCATAAGTTATGCCTTTGCGCCAAGATTTTTTTGGCTTTAGTTCTACAATCACTTCCATCATATTAAACGGAGAAGGATCAGTAGATGTTTCTGCACGACCCGTTTTCCCAAATACATAGGCTACTTCGGGAAAAGCTTTTAATTTTTGATCCATTTTTTGCAGCAAATCAGATGCTTGTGTCACAGAAATACCTGGAAGAGTGGTTGGCATATAGAATATCGTACCTTCGTATAAGGGGGGCATAAATTCTGAACCAATCATTTTATAAAGTGGAATAATGCTCAATGCCAAAACAGCGGCCACTGTCACAACTGTTTTACGATATGTTATTGCAAGCTGCAAAATAGGGGAATAGAGTTTTTGTAAAAAGAAGGTGATTGGGTGATTTTTCTCAGGAATAATTCGCCCTCTGATCAGTAGTGGTAATAACATAGGAATTAGAGTAATTGCCAACAAAGCACTCATAAAAATAGCTAAATTTTTTGTATAAGCAAGAGGTGAAAATAATTTCCCTTCCTGGGCTTCTAATGTAAATACGGGCATAAATGAAATGGCTATGACAATTAAAGAAGTAAAAATTGCCGGTCCTACTTCTTTAGCAGAATCAATCAAAACTTTTGTTCTATCACCTATGCTTCCTTCCTTTTCCCAATCTGCTAATCTTTTATGCGCGTTATCTACCATAATAATAGCGGCATCGACCATATCTCCAACCGCTACAATAATACCTCCTATGGACATAATGTTAAGTCCGATATTAAAGTAATAAATTGGAATAAAAGAAATTAAAATAGCAATTGGTAAAGTAATAATGGGAATTAATGCAGAACGAAAGTGCCACAAAAAAACGATAATTAACAAAGCTACAACAAAAAGCTCTTCAATAAGGTTCCAACTAGCTGTATTGATTGCCTCTTTAATTAAATTGCTGCGATCATAAACATTTACAATTTTCATTCCTTGTGGAATGGATGGACCAATTTCTTTGATTTTAGCTTTCAAGCGCTCTATAACTTGAAGCACATCTTCACCAAATCGCATAATGACAATACCGCCAACTGCTTCACCAACGCCATTTAAATCAACTATACCACGGCGCATATCAGAGCCAATTTGTACCGAAGCTACATCACGTAATAAGATGGGCGTGCCATTGGCATTACTACCAACAGCAATTTTTTCAATATCATCAGTTGATGTAATATACCCACGCCCGCGAATCATATATTCAGTACCAGAGAACTCAATAACTCGTCCCCCAGAATCATTATTACTCATGCGAATTTTATCAATAATTTCAGGAACGGAGAGATCATAGGCGAGTGCTTTGATGGGATCTAAATTGATTTGATATTGCTTAACAAAACCCCCAACACTGGCTACTTCTGAAACACCAGGAACACTTCGTAGCCAATACCGTAGATACCAATCCTGAAAGGTACGTAACTGCGCTAAATTATGCTTTCCTGTTTCATCAACCAAGGCATATTGGTAAATCCAACCTACAGATGTTGCATCAGGCCCCAATTGTGGTGTGACGCCTTCTGGCAATTTCCCAGAAAGTTGATTAAGGTATTCTAGCACCCGACTTCGTGCCCAATAAATATCGGTTCCGTCTTTAAAAATGATATAAACATAAGAAAACCCGAAATCGGAAAAGCCACGAACGGCTTCCACATTAGGTGTTGATAATAGTGCTGTCACAATCGGATACGTCACTTGATCTTCCATAAGATCCGGTGAGCGTCCCATCCAAGTGGTATAAACTATGACCTGGGTGTCCGAAATATCCGGTAGAGCATCCATGCGGGTGTTATCTAAAGACCACCAACCCCACAACGATAGGCCCAGCACAAATAGCAAAACTATAAACCGGTTGCGGGCACTAAATTCAATTATCCGCTCAATCATAAAATTCCTTTATTGGCTGACGTTAATGTTGCATGCCGCCCATTGCTTCCTTTAGCTGGCTTTCAGAATCAATCAGAAAATTAGCTGAAGTTATAATCTTCTCTCCTTCGTTGATCCCTTCTATTATCTCTATCAAATCACCTGCACGCACACCTAATTTCACATTGCGCCATTCAATTTTTCCATCATCATGATAAATAAATACAACAGCTCTCTCTCCAGTTAATAAAACGGCGTTTTTCGAAACAGCAAGACGATTACCTAAAGGAATTTTTATTTCTAAATTGGTATACATGCCAGGTTTTAATAGTTCCTTTTGATTATCGATATCAAATCGAAGCTTGACGGTGCGTGTTTGTTTGTCAAGGGTTGGATTAATGAAATTAAGCTTGGCTTTAAATGTTTCGTTTGGTAAGTAAGTGAGAGTAATATCGGCTATTTGACCAAGTTTGATATAAGGCAATTCATATTCATAAATATCTGCTAAAATCCATAAGTGAGATAAGTCAGCTATCGTGTAAAGCTCATTTTCAGGCTCGATACGCATGCCTGCAACGGCCATTTTATTGATGACAGTCCCTTGTATTGGTGAATAAATGGTCATTGTTTTGGTTACTTTACCTGTACGTCTGAGTTGTTCAATTTCTTTTTCGGAAATTCCTGCTAGTGAAAGTCTTTGATTTGCAGCTTGAAAAGTATCTTGTGCACTTGAAGCGGCAGCAGATGTTGAATTTTTTCCTAAGATTTTTTGCGCATGTAGAGCAAGCAAATACTCTTGTTGAGTTGATACCAATTCAGGGCTATAAACTGTGAAAAGTGCTTGCTCTTGTTTAACTTTTTCTCCGATAAAATTCACTAATAATTTATCTATCCAGCCATCAAATCTCACATGAATATGGGCTATCCGCCGCTCGTCTGCTTCAACGTGTCCTACGGTACGAATAACCTTGTCCAGCATTTGTTTAGTTGCTGGTTCGGAAGTAATGCCGATCGCTTGCAAACGAGCAGGGTCAATAGTAATTGAATTTTTCGATGCTGAATTATTCATTTTCATTGTGGCATGAGCATCTTTTGTGCTCCCTGAATGAGCAGCTTGAAAAAAGATCATCAAGGTTATGGTATAAATTATGATTTTGAAGGTAAATTTCATAAGAATACCCCTGTGGTTTCTTCTATTTGGGTAATCGCTTTTTCATGTTGAACAATTTCATTTTGTAACTCCAATTCATTCTCTTGCAGCATCAGCAAGTTGTTAAGCAATGTTAAGAAATCGACTTTTCCAACGCTATAATTTGATTGAGATGAAGCAAAGGTTAATGTCGCCTGAGGAATAATCGTGTCTTGAATAAGATGAATTAATTGAGCTGAACGCTCTGCTTGTAAAAATGCGCTTTTAACTTGAAATAGAAGATCGCGGTGCATGGTATAATAGTCTTCCATATCAGCGTTATAACGTGCTCGCGATTCACGCACTCCATTATTTTGCTTACTCATAAAATAAAGTGGAAGTGTTGCTTTCAACATAACTTGATAACCATGAGTTTGCATGATGGTATCACGAAGCATTCCTCCCTCTATCTCAACATCAGGAAAATAATCCATTTCACTTAATTTAATGGTTTGACGTCCCTTCTCTACATTTTTCTCTTGCATTTTTAGCTTAGGTGCAAGACGTTCCATAAGAATATTGAAGTGGTTCAAATCATATTCAAGAGGTGTTATAGCCAACATCGAAGATGTACTAATTGGAATATCTAGAGGTCTATTCAATATCCGGTTGATATCGGCTTGTAACGATGATTGCTCTTGATTTAACATCACCAAGCGCATGCGTAGTCGTGAAATTTCCGTTTGTGCTCGAAAGATATCTTGTTGTGGAACTTTTCCAACACTATAGTTTACTTGCACACTTTTTTCGATTTCTTCGAGTAGTAACTGATTTTTCTGCAGTATTTCTATTGATTTGTTGACAAAAAATAACTCATAATAAATTCGCTTCAATTGAGCAATAACGCCTAGGCAGGTAGCTTGATAGTCTGCCATAGCTCGCTTTTCTTCTAAAGTCGCTATCTTTCCTCTAATAATTAATTTGCCAGGGAATGGAATTTCTTGGCTACCTCCAATCATTTGCTCCCTACTGGGATCTGCTTCCATAAGTTCATTACCCGACATGTTCATATAACCTAAATTGATTTTAGGATCTGGAAGTGATCGTGCAACAGGAGTAACATGGGTTGCGGCCAGCCAACGATCGCGTGCTGCATTAATTTGTGGATTACTTTGAGTGGCTTCTTGTATTAAATCAGCCAAAATAGGAGAAGGTTTTGCATAGGCTGCTGTAATGATGAAAGAAGACACCAACATAGCTACACTACTGCTCGAAATGTATTTTTTAATCTCAAAGAGAATCATTAGGTGTCATCCTTAACAATTTTTGAGTTTCTAACACCAATAAAGGTATCATCCCTAATGCCACCCAAATGAGACATTGCTTTAACGATACAGGACCAATGCCAAAAAAATCTTGTAGGGTTGGAAAATGATGAATTATTATTTGCAGTGAAAAACTGATACTCACAATGACAAATAAACGAATATTTGAAAGAAATCCTATGTGCCAAATAGTTTTTGTTTGGCTGCGCGCACCAAATGCACGTAATAGTTCTGCTGTCACTAATACTGAAAAAGCAGCGTCTTGTGCTTGTATCAAATCACCATTCCTTATAAATTCATAAGCAAAAGATCCGAGCGTTACAGAAGCAGTCAGAATGCCAATAAAAATCACACGTTGGAAAAAACTACCGTCCATAAAGGGCCTTTGTGATTCTCTTGGCGGCCTCTTAAGAATACCTGGCTCTGGCATGTCTGTTGCCAAAGCAATGGCTGGTAATCCATCAGTAACCAGGTTAATCCATAATAAATGAATAGGTAGCAGTGGTAATGGCCAACCAATTAAAAGAGCCACAAATACGACCAATAATTCACCCATATTTCCAGCCAATAGATAAGCAAGTGTTTTTGAAATATTGTCATAAATCGTACGGCCTTCTTCAATTCCAGCTACAATGGAGGTGAAATTATTGTCCATCAAAATGATATCAGCGGATTCCTTGGTAACTTCAGTTCCTGTTTTCCCCATAGCAATACCAATGGAAGCTTCTTTTAATGCCGGTGCATCATTCACACCGTCACCAGTCATTGCAACGATCATTTGCTGCTTTTTCCATGCACGAACTATCTTTAATTTATGTTTTGCAGAAACTCGTGCATAAACAGTAATTTGTTTTACACATTTCATAAGCTCTTTGTCTGACATTTTTTCAAGTTCATTGCCAGTAACTAATCGCTCTTCTTGGTTCAAAATACCCAGCTCTTGGGCAATTGCTCTAGCCGTATTGGGGTGATCGCCGGTGATCATTACTGGTTTGATGCCAGCCGCTTTGCAATGGCTGACTGATTCTTTTGCACTTGCATGGGGTGGATCTTGTAAGCCTATAAGTCCTAAGAAAACGAGATTATTTTCAATGACCTCATCAGTTTCATCCATGAATGAATGCTCTAAGCGACGTTCTGCAAAGGCTAGAAGTCTTAAAGCTTCACTGGCCATTAATTCACAAGATTGCTGAATGCGAACACGATCATTTTGGGTAAGTTCCTTTATTCCATTTCTGGTTAACATGTGTGTACAGCGTGCCAAAATAATTTCCGGTGCACCTTTTACAAAAACGGATAATTTATCGACCTCTTTACACAAAACTGTCATGCGCTTTCGTTCGGAATTAAAAGGAAACTCTTTTATACGGGGGAGAGAAGATGTCACCTCATTATGCCAAATTCCTCCTTTAGCTGCAGCAACTAATAATGCAATTTCAGTCGGATCGCCAGCAGCAGATAGTTGATCATTTTGCAAGGTAAGATCAGCATTGTTACAAACAACCATAGTGCGCAATACTGTTTGTAACAGCTTATCTTTGGGAGCCTCGACATTTTGATCTTTACAAATAAAATAACCTTCCAGGTTATAACCTTCTCCATGAATACTATAAATCTCTTCGGAGGTAATGAGCTTTCGTGCTGTCATTTCGCCAACAGTTAACGTACCTGTTTTATCAGTACAAATGACTTGTAGACATCCTAGTGTTTCTACGGCCGATAATCGTTTAATCAATACAGCACGGCGTACCATTCGCTGTACGCCTAGTGCTAATGCCACAGTCACCACTGTAGGTAAGCCCTCAGGAATAGCAGCGACTGCTAAGCTAATCGAACTCATGAATAATTCAAAAAATGGAATTTTACGAAATAATCCCAATGCAAAAATCAAAATGATAATGAAAAAACAAATCCACAATAAACGAGAACCCACTTGATTTAGTCTTTTTTGTAATGGTGAATCCCCATGAGATGCTTCACTAAGCATTGAGGCTATGCGGCCCATTTCTGTCTGCATACCGGTCGCTATGACAATTGCACGCCCCGTACCATTGACGACAGATGTTCCCATGAAAACCATGTTTTTTCGATCGGCTAATGATGCTTCGGCAGAACAAACATTGAGATTTTTCTCAACAGGTAAAGATTCGCCAGTTAACGGTGCTTCATTCGTTTTTAATGATGAGAGATAAAAAAGACGTGCATCAGCTGCAATTAAATCACCACTTTCAAAAATGAGAATGTCGCTAGGCACAATATCAGAAGCTGAAATTACCTTTGCGTGTCCGTCGCGAAACACAGTTGCTTTTGGTGCAGCCATTTCCTGCAGCGCTGAAATAGCACGATCTGCTCGATACTCTAAAATAAATCCAATGAACGCGTTTAAAATGACTATGGTGAAAATCGCGATTGCATCAACGTTCTCACCCACCAAGATGGATATAACAACAGTTCCCAAAAGCACCCATGTTACTAAACTATTAAATTGTTGTAAAATAATAGTTAAAATCGATGTTTTTTTCTGTTTGATTAATAGATTAGGGCCTGATTCTTTTAAACGATTTTGTGCTTCTAGCGTAGTCAAGCCCGATGATAAATCAATTTTTAAATATGCAGTGATATCTTGTGGTGTTTTGTTATGCCAAATCTGCGTCATCATGTATCCTGCATAGATATGATTGAAAAAGGGTAATAATGAGTATTGTTATTAAATACTGTTTAAAGATGGCACGCCCTCTCCTAAAATGCAAAGCGCTTAAGTGCATTGCCACGAAAGTCGTCAAGTGTTGCTAGACTATGAGTATGTTAATGCGCATGCTGAATTGTTATAGTTTCGATTAGGTTTGCTTGACCTATTTGAACATATACTAAACATTATTATAAATTGATTAAATAAGACTGTTTAAAAATACAGATTGTTTTAAGAGTCGAAGGCGGAAAAAATGCCATGAGAAATTTGAGGCACCAAAATTTAAAATTTATAAGCAATAAAGTGAATTTTATAGTTTTTCTTTTAGTATTTTATAATATTTCAATTTTTGCTAATGATCAAGAGATTAAAAACAGTTCAATATCACTAAATTCATTTATGCAAGATGTGCTAGAAAAAAATCCTTCAATTCAAGCAGCAAAAGCAAATCTTGCTGCCGCAAAATCTCGCGAGATTGCTGCAAGTCAACCTTTATACAACCCAGAAATATCCGCCGAGACTCAACAAAAAAAGCAATATAACTTTAATGATTCTGAATTGAATGGAACACCTAAACCTTACGAGAAAACTTATGTTATGGGAATTAATCAAACGATAGACATAGCAAATAAGCGCCAGGCTCGCTTAAAAGTTGCTGCAACGAATCGAGAAGTAGCTGAAGAACAATTTGAAACACTTTGTCAGCAATTTGAAATAGATATTTTAAGCGCTTTAGTTCGTTACCATACCGCCCAGAAAGCGTTAACATTTTCAAATAAAAGAGTGTCTTTGCTACGTAAATTTGTTAATTTAACTGAAAAGCGGCAAGTTGCAGGTGATGTCCCCCGAGTTGAAACGGATCTCGCACATTTGGCTTTGTCTGAAGGTTTAGCACAACAGGTGGCAGCTGAAATTAATCTTAACCAGGCGTTACAAGTTTTAAGAAGCAAAACTGGCATGAATCATTTTACTTGGCCTTCATTGCCACAAAATTTACCAAATCCAAATATAACTAATACATCTATTGAGGAACTTTTAAATCACATACCAAGCTTACAAGTACTTAATGAACAGATTGTGAACGCAAAAATGCGTATAGGATTGGCAAAAAAAGAACGATTTCCAGATCCCACATTTGGCTTTCAGGGTGGAAAAGAAAATACAAATGAAGGTGATAAAAAGGTATTTTTAGCTACATTTAGTATTCCTTTATTTATTCGAAATTCTTATCGAGCAGAAGTTGATGCGGCAGTATTTGACGAAATAGAAATTGAAAAAAAAAGAATGGATGCGCTGCGTGAAATAAAAGCAGAGATACAAAGTAGTGCTGGGCGTTATCAAATGTTACATCAAGCAATAAATGACTGGCAGCAAATTTCACAAAAACCACTAAGTGACGGTATAGTGTTGATAGAAAAACTATGGCAAGCCGGCGAAATTACTACTGTTGATTATCTAGTACAGTTAAAACAAAGGCTTGATAGCCAAATTGCTGGAATTGAACTTAACAGTCAAGCATGGCTGGCATGGGTTGATTGGTTAAAGGCATCGGGTACCGTTAGAAAATGGACACAAATTAATTGTACATAA
Organism: Uncultured Candidatus Berkiella sp.; assembly: GCA_964606325.1. Taxonomy (GTDB): domain Bacteria; phylum Pseudomonadota; class Gammaproteobacteria; order Berkiellales; family Berkiellaceae; genus Berkiella. The sequence continues at coordinate 85,648 of CAZSGE010000005.1, read as the reverse complement.
ATAAAAGGTAATCAGATGAAATTAGTAAAAGAAATTAATTCTATTTGGATTCCAGCCCTTTTTATATTTTCTCTTTCTTTTATAGAGGGGCTGTTTGCAAAAGAAGAAGAAAGTAAACATGAAGAGCAAAATACAGTTTTTATTTCACAAGAGAGCCAACAATCAGTGGGTATTAAAGTGCTTACATTAGAACCTAAAAGTGTAAAATCTATTATTCAAGCGCCAGGAGAAGTCATCCCCAACGCGACTATGACAAATAAAATTACAACCCGAGTGTCTGCGCAAGTGATTAAACGTTTAGTGCAGGAAGGGGAACATGTTAAAGTTGGTCAAGTTTTAGCCACTCTATCAAGTGTAGATATGGCTAAAGTACAAGGGGATCTACTTCTTGCTATGCAGGAATGGCAGCGTGTTAAATCTCTTGGTAAAGAGGCAATATCGGGTAAGCGTTATTCAGAAGCTCAAGTAGCCTACCAACATGCGATTTCTACAGCATTAGCCTATGGAATGACAGAAAAGGAAGCTGAAGAACTACTTAAAAAACAAAATCCTTCACAAGCCAAAGGGGAGTTTACTTTACTTGCCCCCCGTGATGGAACAGCATTTAACATCAATTTTTCTGAAGGTGAGCTGATTGAACCCGGGCGAGTTCTTTTGCAGGTTGTAGATGAGGCTTCAGTATGGATTGATGCAAAGTTACCACCTAATTTACCTCAACCTGTAAAATTGGGCGATACCGCGAAGATTAAGATTAATGAAAACGTCTTACAAGGAAAAGTGATTCAAGTACATCATCAGTTAGACGAAATAACGAGAACTCGTGCTGTAAGGTTGGAGGTTTCAAACATAAAGGACATGCTTCACCCAGGCCAATATGTTAACTGCCTTATTGAAGATGGTGAGATGAAACCTATGTTGTCATTACCCGTGGATGGCGTTATGCGTACTTCTGATGGTGATTGGGCAGTATACATTGAGACAAAGCCAAACACCTTTGCACAAATAGAAGTTAAGGTAATTGAAGTTATCAATAATCAAGCGATTATTGAAGGTGTTTCCCCCGGAGCACGTGTAGTGACAGAAGGTGCATTTTTTGTTCATTCTGAATTAAACAAAAAAGGATTCGATGCTCACGGACATTAAGGAATTATAAGAGTGTTAGATAAGCTGATAGATTTTGCAGTTAGTAATCGCTTTATTATAATTTTATTGTTGCTAGCTATGATTGTTGCAGGAATGTTAGTTCTTCCTCATTTAAATCTTGATGCTTTTCCAGATGTAACTAATGTTCAGGTTACAATTAATACTGAAGCAGCAGGATTGGCAGCAGAAGAAGTAGAGCAATTAATTACCTATCCAATAGAAGCAGCTATGTTTTCTTTGCCCAATGTGGAAGATGTGCGTTCCATTTCAAAGGTTGGGTTGTCTGTCGTTACGGTTGTGTTTAAAGAAGAAGTGGATATTTATTTTGCTAGACAATTAGTATTTGAACGAATTCAAGCAGCAAAGGAAAAAATGCCTGCTAACGTTGGTAATCCTGAAATCGGTCCTAATACTTCCGGTTTAGGACAAGTTTATCAATACTTTTTACGTTCGGAGGATCCGAAAAAGTTCGATATTATGACGTTACGAAGTTTAAATGATTGGGTTGTAAAATTGATTCTAGCACCAGTAGATGGGGTAACTGATTTACTTTCTTTTGGTGGAGAGGTTCGTCAATATCAGGTACAAGTTGATCCTTCACGGTTGCTCGCTTATAAAATGACTATTGATGAAATAGTTGAAGCAATAGAATCAAACAATAAAAATGTGGGAGGGTGGTACTTAGATCGCGGAGCGGAACAGCTTGTTATAAGAGGAGTTGGCTGGTTGCAAAGTGGAGATAAAGGGCTACTAGATATTGCTAATATACCTGTAAAAGTACAAGATGGAATTGTAATACGCATACGCAACATTGCGCAGGTTACTTATGGAAGTGAAATTCGTCAAGGAGCAGTCACTCTTTCCGAGAGAAATGCAGAAGGAAAAGCTCATGAATTAGGAGAGGTAGTAGTTGGCGTGTTTCTTAAACGGTTGGGGGCAAATACTAAGGCAACAATTGATGGTATAAAATCTCGGTTATCTTTAGCGCAAGCAGCTTTGCCTAAGGAGGTAAAGTTAGAACCATTTTATGATCAAGCTGATCTGATACAGCAAGCGGTTCACACCGTTGTAAAAGCTTTAGTAGAAGCTTTTGTCCTTATATTCATTGTTATTCTACTTTTTTTGATGAATCTTAGAGCAACACTACTAGTTCTTGTTTCTGTCCCCATTTCCGTTGGACTTGCGTTAATTGCGATGTCGTATTGGGGAATTTCAGCAAACTTAATGTCTTTAGGTGGATTAGCAATTGCAATTGGTATGATGGTTGATGGTTCTGTTGTTATGATGGAAAATATCTTTAAGCATCTAAGTGAACCTGGTTCAGAACACGATAGAATTGATAAAGGTGATAAATCTTTAGATAAGGATATTGTAATAAATGAGCATGCTATACCTTTGAGAGTACAAGAAGCTGCAAGAGAAATATCTCGTCCAGTATTTTTTGCGGTTCTTATCATTATTGTTGTTTTTGCTCCTCTTTTTACATTTGAAGGTGTCGAGGGCAAACTATTTCAACCTATGGCCATCAGCATAGTTCTGGGTATGATCGCTTCTTTATTTGTAGCGATGATGGTTATCCCTGCACTTGCGACATACCTTTTTAAGCAAGGTATTCAGCATCGTCAAAGCCCTATCCTTAAACCCATTACTCGTTTTTACAAAGATGCGTTATCAAAAGCACTAAATCGCCCTAAATATGTGTTAGGGGCTACAGTCGGGTTATTTTTGATGTCTTTAATATTGATCCCATTTTTAGGAACTGAATTTGTGCCTGAACTTGAAGAAGGAACATTAAATATCCGTGCAACGTTAGCTCCCTCTGCTAGCCTTGACACCTCTTTATCAGTTGCACAAAGACTCGAAAAAGAATTAATGAACTTTCCAGAAGTAACCTATGCATCTAGTCGAATAGGTCGGCCTGAATTAGGCGGTGATCCAGAGCCTGTATCAAATATAGAAATTATGGTTGGCTTAGAGCCTATTAAAAAGTGGAAATCAGCAAAAAATCGTATCCAATTACAAGAACTTATGGAACAAAAAATGTCTGTGTTTCCAGGATTGTTGTTTAGCTTTTCTCAACCTATCGCCAGTCGTGTGGACGAATTACTTTCAGGGGTAAAAGCTCAGCTGGCAGTGAAGCTGTTTGGACCTGATCTTGCAGTTCTAGCTAAAAAAGGGCAGGAAATTGAATCTATAGTAAAATCGGTAAAAGGCACCAGAGATGTTGCGATAGAGCAAATAACTGGAGAAGCCCAGCTTGTTATAAAGCCAGAACGCGAAACACTAATGCGCTATGGTATTACTGTTGGTCAAGTCATGTCTTTAGTATCAGATGCCATTGGTGGAAAAACAGCCGGCCAAGTCATTAATGGAAATGAACGTTATGATATCTATGTGCGATTAGCACCAGCTTATCGGAGCAATGTAGAGGAAATCAGCAATCTTATTTTACAGTCCCCTAATGGGGCTTGGGTTAGGTTAGGTGATGTGGCGTCGGTTAAAATTGATTCTGGTGCTCCGCAAATTAGACGTGATGAAGTGCAACGTAGGGTTGTTATTCAATCTAATATTGAAAATCGAGACATGGGTAGCGTTGTAGCCGATATTCAACAACAAATAAAAGAAAAAGTGAAATTGCCAGCTGGTTATGCTGTAGTTTACGGTGGACAATTCGAAAACCAACAGCGAGCACAAGCCAGACTTATGTTGGTCGTACCGATATCATTGGGGCTGATCTTCTTGTTGCTTTATTTTGCTTTTGATTCAGCCGGTCAGGCGCTATTAATTATGATAAACGTTCCTTTAGCCTTGATTGGTGGCATTTTATCTATCTTTGTTTCTGGACAATATCTATCAGTTCCTAGCTCAATTGGATTTATTGCTTTGTTTGGCATTGCTGTTCTTAATGGGGTGGTTTTAGTAAATGCTATTAATCAAAATAAACAAGAAGGAATGGAATTAAAGGAAGCAATTTTTATTGGTTCTTTATCAAGACTTCGTCCAGTATTAATGACAGCCTTTATTACTGCGCTCGGTCTTATTCCAATGCTTTTAGCAAGAGGGGTAGGAGCTGAAATTCAAAAACCGCTTGCAACGGTTGTTGTTGGGGGGCTTATTTCTTCAACTGCACTGACTTTGATAGTACTTCCAGTGCTTTACAATATTTTCTTTAAAAATTCAAATATATAGTAAGTATGGCAAAACTACATTACTTGTACCTCAAATCGATTGGAATGAGGTTGTGAAGATAATCAAACATAGACTATCTTCCATAGCTGAAATCCAAAAAATATCATTTAATAGTACGGATAATGAATTAACAGTAGTCTATAAGTATGTTCGTATTTCATCCATACAAAACCTTAACCCTCCTCCTACTCTTTTTTAGCAGCATATTTTTTTCAAGTGAAACAAAAATTAGGTGACTTATGCAGCCACAAAAGAGTGTAGATGCAACCAAAGTGCTCAACAAAGCTATTATCAGGGCAGCTCATCATTTGAATCTTACTCAAAAGGAATTAAGCCAAATTATTGGTTCAAGTAAGTACACCGCAACTTTCTAGGCTTTTTAACTCAGGCACGCCATGCTTGAATATTAATACCAAAGAATGGGAATCTGCCGTGCTTTTTTTAAGAATGATCCGAAGCCTCGAAGGAAATATTGGAGAAGATCCTAGCCAGGCACAAGAGTGGTTAAAACACTATAACCATCATTTATCAGCAAGACCCATCGATATGATCAAGACTATTTCAGGCCTGAATGAAGTGGTTATTTATCTTGATGCCATGCGAGGCCAAAATTAGTATGGGCGTTTTCAAAGAGAATAATGGTATTCAATATTTTTCCCAAATTAAGTTGCAAGCATGGCGCATCGTTGAAGATCAATCAAGATCCACAACTAGAAAATTTGTAGATACCGTCATTGAACACGAAGTGCTCGAACAACTCATTGATGAAAGCAAACCAGCCATTAAATATTATGGAGATGAATCCTATTTTAAAAATTGCCATTATCTAGTCTTTACTCCTTTTCCTTATCCTCCATTGAAATGTGGGGCCCGATTTAATGTGAGATCGGAAAGAGCGCTGCTATATGCTGCAAAAGCACTAGAAACTGCCATGAGTGAAAAAGCTTTCTATAAATTAGCTTTCTTGTAAGCAAGTGAAGGTGACATAGGTGGCAATACTCTTTTATCAACAGCCTTTAGACTAAATATAGAAAGTGCTCAGTTTATTAATCTTTATGAAACACCTTTTAACATTTACGAGGAGCAAATATCTGCTAAAGATAGCTATGACTTTCCACAAAAATTTGGTATGAACATGCGGGATAATAATGTTGAATGCTTCCAGTATAAATCTGCGAGAAGTAAAGATATTGGTTTTAATATAGGTGTCTTTTCACCAAAAGTCTTAACAAAAAACGCTAACATTGAAAATACATTTGAACATTTCAACTGCTATTGTACCAAAAGCGTTGTTGAGTTTTCGGCTAGAGTTACACCTAGAAAAAAATATATTTTTCCTGCGACGGATTTCCTGGTTAATGGAAGCATTCCTTTGCCACCTAATTGAATAAGCTTTTGTGTGATAACTTGAGAGTAAAAGTTATTTCTGATACAGGAGGGACTTTGATAAGTTTAAATCCTAAGTCGCAAACCCTAATTCTGCTTGCGCAGAGTTAGGGTTTAGTTTGAAAAAAAACTATAAATTCATTTGTATTTTCTAGTCTGTATATAACAGCAAGTGCCTACCACTTCATGCAAATTTAATTTATAGTCTTGCAACCAAAAAATAATCTGGCAAGGAACCAGACATGTCTGCATGGCATTGTAATTTTTTGTGCTGAATCAAGCAGATAGTTTGATAACAAAAGAGGATGGTAAATAATGGAACTTAACATGTTTATTTTGGGGTGTGCAGGTTTGGCACTCCTTTATGGGCTATATGCCGGTCGGCAGATTTGTGCTGCCGCGCCCGGTAACCCAAGAATGATTGAAATAGCATCTGCTATTCAAGAAGGAGCAAAGGCATATTTGAATCGTCAGTATCTGACGATTGGTGTGGTTGGCATATTCGTTGCTGGCTTTCTTACTTTCATGCTGGGCAACTATGTCGGCATTGGTTTTGTGGTTGGCTCAGTTCTCTCAGGCCTTGCTGGCTATATTGGTATGAACGTCTCTGTTCGAGCTAACGTGCGCACGGCCGAAGCCGCACGCTCAGGTCTTGCGAAGGCTTTAGAGATAGCCTTTAAAGGTGGTGCCATCACTGGCATGTTAGTAGTGGGATTGGGTTTATTTGGTGTCACTGCCTATTTCATCTACCTAAAAAGTATAGGTTTAGCACATCGTCCAATGATGGAAGCTTTAGTGGCCTTAAGCTTTGGCGCTTCCTTAATCTCAATTTTTGCGCGCTTAGGCGGCGGGATTTTTACGAAAGGTGCTGACGTTGGCGCTGATTTGGTGGGTAAAATTGAAGCAGGGATCCCAGAAGATGATCCACGTAACCCAGCTGTCATCGCAGATAACGTTGGTGACAACGTGGGTGATTGTGCTGGTATGGCGGCGGATCTCTTTGAAACTTATGTTGTGACTATTGTTGCGACAATGGTTTTAGGAACTATTTTTGCAAGCGGTGAATTCGCTGAAAAGTTAATGATGTATCCGCTTTTAATTGGCGCGGTATGTATTATTGGTTCCATCCTTGGAACTTTCGCGGTTAAATTAGGCAGCACAAAGAACATCATGGGTGCTCTCTATAAGGGTTTAATTGTTTGCACTGTGATTTCTGGTAGCTTAATTGTTGGAGCCACACACTTCTTATTTGGTTTTGATCAAGACATTCAGTTAACCTATGGGACGACTAGTGGCGTCAAGCTTTTAATTTGCGCTTTAACCGGATTAGGTGTGACAGGTTTATTGGTTTGGATCACGGAATATTACACCTCAACTCGCTATCGTCCGGTGAGAAGTGTTGCTGCTGCTTCTGAAACAGGTCATGCAACCAATATCATTCAAGGTCTAGCTGTTTCCATGGAAGCGTGTGCTTTGCCGGTGCTAGTGATCTGCGTAGGCATTTTGATTTCATATATTAATTCAGGCCTATTAGGTGTTGGTATCGCTGCGACAGCGATGTTGGCCTTAGCAGGCATGATTGTTGCGCTTGATGCCTATGGTCCTATTACTGACAATGCTGGTGGTATTGCTGAAATGTCAGATTTGCCATCCGATGTCCGTATTGTAACGGATGCGCTGGATGCCGTGGGCAATACCACCAAAGCAGTAACAAAAGGTTATGCGATTGGCTCAGCAGGCCTAGCTGCATTGGTATTATTTGCAACATATACAGAAGACTTGAAGTTTTATTTTCCTGATTTAAATATCCAATTTACGTTAAACGATCCGTTTGTCGTTGTTGGTTTATTTATTGGTGGGTTGCTGCCTTATTTGTTCGGCGCACTTGGTATGATGGCAGTAGGACGCGCTGGTGGCCAAGTTGTTGTTGAAGTACGTCGTCAATTCCGTGATATCAAAGGTATTATGGATGGCTCAGGCAAACCAGAATATGGTCGTGCGGTTGATTTATTAACCAAGACAGCCATTAAAGAAATGATAGTTCCGTCTTTGTTGCCAGTGTTGGCGCCTGCGGTACTTTTCTTTACGATTAGGTTTGTTGCTGGCTCGCAAGCTGCATTTACTTCATTAGGAGCGATGTTATTAGGTACTATTGTAACTGGTTTGTTCGTTGCGATTTCAATGACCTCCGGTGGTGGTGCTTGGGACAATGCGAAGAAATATATTGAAGATGGTCACCATGGCGGCAAAGGTTCAGATGCGCATAAAGCATCTGTGACGGGTGATACCGTTGGCGATCCATACAAGGATACGGCTGGTCCTGCGGTCAATCCTATGATCAAGATTATTAATATTGTTGCGCTATTAATGTTAGCAATGTTGGCTAGTCACTAGTTGTATAGTGCCCCGTAGTTTAAGTTGCGGGGCATTTTCTTTTAAAAAGTAATAAACACTAAGCAGGTATTACGTTAGATTGTTTTTCATGTCGAAGTAAGCCAGTCAGTATTTCTCTTTTTGCCGCCTCAATACTTAACCACCCTTCAAATTTTACGGCTTCGATTTGATCTAAGTCTTTATAATGAGTGAAAAAGTGAATGATTTTTTGCAACAAGTGGTGTGGCAGATCTTCTGTTTTATGAACATTTTGGTAGCTGTTAGTAATTTTACTCGTTGGAACAGCGACAATTTTTCGGATAATGCGCCCCTTTTCAACAAGCGCTAACATACCTAATGGTCTTGTGCGAATTACGCAACCTTGATGAACGCTTAAAGGGGTAACAACCAGCACCGACACCGGTTCTTCTCCTGTGTCGCTTAATGTATTGGGGATGTATCCGATGTTACAGGGGTAGTGCATAGAAGTGCTTTGAAAGCTGCCCACAAACAAGCTACCAGATTTTTTATCAACTACATAATTGATGGGATCATAATTTGAGGGTATTTGGATAATGACATTCATTTCCTCAGGAATTTTATTCCCTGCTGTAACGTTTTTCAATGCCATTTTACTTCCTTGTATCGTGCAAACTACACTTTTTCGAGTATAACTATTTCAGGTTCACTGTACAAATAGTTGGCCTGAACGCGATAATTAAATAAAGTGAAGCTATATAGGTTATGGGTAATTTCATTAACTATATTGTTAACATTGCTTGAATAAAGAAGTGATAAATGTTGTAAATAAGACAATGACAACAAATGCGAAGGAGCATGTATATGAAAAAATCAGCAATGGTAGTGTGGACTGGCGATTTTAAACAAGGCAAAGGTTTAATCACGACAGAGAGCGGTGCTTTAAAACAAATTCCTTATTCTTTTGCCACGCGCTTTGAAGGCACGTCAGGTACGAATCCAGAAGAATTAATTGGCGCAGCACATGCTGGGTGCTTTTCGATGGCATTAAGTGCATTCTTAAATAAAGAGGGGTTTAGTGTTAATGAAATTAATACAAAAGCTCAAGTAAGTTTGGAGCAAGTGGAAGGAGATTGGACTATCACAGCGATTCATTTAGACTTAAAAGCCAGCGTGCAAGATATTGATGAATCCAAATTTCTTGAAATTGCGCAAATTGCTAAAGCTAAGTGCCCAGTTTCTCGGGTGTTAAATGCTAAAATCACTTTGGATGCAAAACTTGTTATTTAAGATGTTACTCCGGAATTTTGTCTATAAAAATTCCGGAATGCTTTTAAGATAATTGGCAGTAAAATTTCACTGATTCTTGTAGATCCGAGCGTATATGGTCGCTTTGTAGCACTTCTTCCTTTTCAATGCGCAATTTTTTAAAGACATCATCGGATAAAGAATCAATTTCTATGAAATTTTTATTTTCATCTTTGGTTTTAACCAAAGCAGCTTGGACAATATAAATTAAATCTGTTTCTTTTCCTTCACTGGTTTGAGATGCATATATCTTTTGAGGTAAGGTATATATTTCAGGTGAAAATTTCCATGATTTTAATACGGCTTCACCAATTTTTGCATGATGCTCTTTTATTAATAACATTAAAAATGGCATATCATTTGCAATTTCATCATGATCTTGCACATAACTGAGGATAGGTAAAATGCCGATTTGGTGCATTAATCCCGCAAGGGATGCGACATCGGAAGGGATGGTTGAATAGTGTTTTGCAAGCACATGCGAATAGGCAGCGACATAGGCACTGGATGTCCATGCATCGTACATAAGCTTGTCTATATTCTCATTGGTTGCTTGAAATATTTGCTCCATCGCAAGACCGGTTGCGATGTTGCAAACATATCTCAGGCCTAGACGATTGATCACGTTGGGTAAAGAATCAATGGCAATAGTTCCTCTATTGAGAGGGCTATTGGCAATTTGTATAAATTTGGCTGTCATTGCAGGATCATGGCTTATTACATGTGCAAGCTTAGCTGGGGTGATATTGGGATCTTCGGCACATTCACGTAGTCTCACCGCTACTTCTGGTTGCGTAGGCAGTTTTAGCTTTCCGTCATGAATGTCGTTGATTAATTTTTCAGCAAACTGTGATTTATCGTACATGGTCTACTTCTAATCAAAGTTTAGGATACTAAGTAATATAGAGGTTTTGCATTAACTATGTGTGCAAGTGCTTGGAATGCTTAAACTCAGAGATATTACACGCCTTAAATAAATGATAACAATTAGTTAGTTGCTTGTGAGTGGTTTTGTTTTTCAAAATTTACAATCCGGTATTTGAAACCTAGGCTTTCATTCTGATACTATCGCGAAGTTCAATTGCAAACTTAATTATGAGGTTTATGATGCGTCACTTAACGATGAATGAAATTACTATGGTGTCAGGTGCTGAAGATCATACCGTTACGGTAGTCGACCCTGTTGCGATGGTTCAAACCTTTGCACTGTTATATAGCTTAACTGATCAAGAATCCTTTCAACGCGCTTCTACCATACTGGGTATGGGTGTTGGTGGTATTGCCGGTGGCGTTTTCGGATGGGGCGCTACTGCCGCGACTTATGGTACAGCGGTTGCTGTTTGTGCTAGCGCAGGCGGTGTTATCGGTGGTGCTTTTGCAGCTGGTGCTTTAATGCGAGTTGGCTCTATGGGTGCCGTTGCAATGTTTAATACGTTGATGGGCTAGCAGCCATTCACTATTAAAATAATTAATGGGGGGAGAAGGCTCATTTCCCCCCTTCATACTTTCAAATGCCTTTTATTACTTAGCTATAAAAGCAAGCTTCTATACTCAGGATGCCCATCGATATAGGTTTTAATAAAAGAACAGGTCGGTTTTATCTTCAGATTGTTATCCCTTGCATAACTCAGCGCGTACTTCGCTAATGCTTGTGCTACACCTTTGCCACGTAAGTTGGGTGGCACATAAGTGCTGTAATACTCCCAAACAGTACTATCTATAATGTTATACTTAAGCGATCCGACGTTGTCGTCAATATTAGCCGCAAACTGATGTTTTTCTGCGTCATGTGTTACTTCTACCGTCATACCACCTCTTATTAGCCTGCGTTTAAACTTGCCGCTATAGTTAAATTCTAGATAATCATAGCTTTTATTGAGAGACAGGATATACGATCAGTTACTGCGATAGGTATGAACAAGGGAGCACTTATGCAACATTTCTTCCATATTACACAGCATGATGTTAATGCCTTTAGCAAAAATTGGGGATGGATTTTAGTATCGGGTTTAGCATTGGTGATACTGGGTATTATGGCGATGAGCGCAGCGGTTTTTACCACGCTTATCTCAGTTATTTTTTTGGGTGGCGTATTGTTCGCAAGTGGCATGATCATGATGATCAACACTTTTCAGTATTGGTTACATAAACCTGGGTTTATGAGCCATTTCCTTGTCGCATTGCTGTATGTGATTGCTGGTCTTACCTTAATGTTTACACCTATTCCAGCTGCCTTCTCTTTAACAGTAATTATGGCTATCTTTTTTATCATTATTGGCTTTTTTAGAATTATTTTTTCTGCGGCCTATCAGTTGCCCAGTTGGGGGTGGAGCTTCTTAAGTGGGCTCATTACCTTGTTGCTGGGTATTATGATCCTCACCCAATTACCCAGTTCTGGTTTTTATATTATTGGGTTATTTATTGGGATCGATTTGTTTATTTGGGGATGGGCTTTTGTGATGTTGTCTTTGATAGCTAAGAACAATAATCTATCTAAAAGATAAGTTGCCACAATCATAACATCATGCTGGCATGATGTTATGATCTCTAACCCACTTTATAAACTTGGCCTGTTTGTAATCCTTCAACACTTTTACTATACGCCAAAGCAACTTTGGCTGCAGGCACGGGCTCAAACCCATGAAAGTATTCCCCATATTGGGGAACAGATTCTAGGAGTATTGTTGGACTGACGGCATTAATTCGAATACCTCTTGGCATTTCTATCGCTGCACCCCGAATGAATCCATCAATGGCTGCGTTGATCATTGAGCCGCTAGATCCATATCGAATAGGTTCATGACTGAGGATGCCACTTGTCAGGGTAAAAGAGCCTGCATCATTGAGATAGGCAATGCCAAGCAAGACTAGGTTAACTTGGCCCATTAATTTGCTATCTAAGCCAACCTGATATTGCTGTGCTTTCATTTGGGCAAATTCGCCAAAATGTATTTTCCCGGTCGTTGAGATAACAGCATCCACGGGGCCAATCGTTTTGTACATATTTTCTATGGATTGCTGATCTGTGATATCGACCCGAACATCCCCATGCTGGTGGGCTGCAATGATGACTTGGTGTCGATGGGAGAGTTCTTTGACGACGGCTTTACCAATTGTACCAGTACCGCCAACGATGATAATTTTCATTTAAGGAATTCCTTTTCCTAAAAACTTTAAATAGCGCTATATGATACAGTCTGTCAACTAATGATCAGAGATAGTATTCAACTAATCGAGCCTCTTTAGCTAAATTAATCAATTCGCTCTTATTGGTACATTTCAATTTTTGTTTAATTCTTGAAATATAGACAGCGACTGTTGGAATGGCTAAATGTAACTCTTCGCTCATTTGAGCAATAGAATAGCCTTTTAAAATCAGTCGATAGCACTCACATTCTCTCTCTGATAACACGTTAAATGGATAGCTCAATTCGTGTAAGAAGCTTTCAATAGCGGGGTTATCCAAGAAAAGATTATAACCATCATCTTTTTTCTCAGGCTTAATAACCATGCCTGGTAATGGCTTAATACGTTGTTGATCCGCTATTCCAATTAAATCTTTGGCATTTTCACGGAAATAAGTGGTAAAACGTTTCAATAAATTTTGGTTGTTCATGTAAAAATCGATAGCTTTGGTATTGCCGGGGCGTGAACCAAATGCGAAAACTTCGGTTTTGTCTTCTTGATGCAAAACAAAATTAACGCCATGACCAAAATTAAATGATTCGGCGATACTTAATTGTTCTTTTGGTAAAGTCGATTCCCAAAGATGCCAGCCAGCATCTAAGTGGAAGCCACACAATGGAAATTGATTTTCAAACCAAGTTTCATAATAGTCAGAGCTAGTATGTAGGGTGAAGCCTGTCGTATCAGGATAATTAACGCCGTAACAAAAATAGTGAATATCCCCTAATTTTACTAAAGGGTTTGCAATTTTTTTGACCGCATCAACGGCTAAATAAGAAATGTGGTCTTTGCCTAAGATGTTCTCACGTATCATGTGCGCTTCCCCGAAGTAAGAAAGATAACATAGTACTATTATTTGACCTAAAAATCAATAGTTAAATCTGGTTACGACGCGCGTTTAGCATCCCAATTGGACATGTTATCTGTCCAATGAGGTGTATTGGCGACAATTACTATATTTTTTTATGACGCAATTCGCTAAAACTACCAAGATTTAGGGGGGATAGCGTAGATAAAATATCGCTCATGTACAATGTTTTTTTTAGCATCATGCTAAAACGATATTTTGATGGCAAAGTTCAAAGGCAGAATTTAGCTGAACTCATAGGGAAGAGCACAATATCATTTTGCCTATGATGAGGTGTCTGGTTGAGCGCATTTGAATATCATGCTCTGGGAAATATTATTTTCCAAAGAGATCCTAACAGTAGTGTTGTCGAATCTTTCATTTCACTTAATGTATTCAAATCCTTTTGCCCCTGCGTGAGACCTTGAGTTGCCAGTCGCATATATCTTTGTGCTTGAGTTCAATTCCAATCAGATCAAGCGCTCAGCCAGGACGTCAAGGAATCCTCTTCTTGTACCAAAATCAAAGATTTTTACACTTGAGATATTTTTGCTTCTTGAAAAAGCTGTTGCTGCCATGAACTCAGCAAATGCTCTATTGATATAAATGTGCTTAAGTTTCCAATGCATAATACAATAGGAACCGCCTTATTTTTACTTTTACAACTTTAAAAATTGTACGAAATAAATTGTTTGATTACACGCAGACCACACCCGCTTTAACAAAATAGTAGCGAGATAGTTTTATTTTTCTTACTTTATATGTTAGATTTGTGATTGTTTTAACACGGAGGAAATCTTGTGATGATGAAAAGTAAAAAATTAACTACTAAACGCTCGGCCACTACTTTGAAAAAAGCGACGAAGGCTGTCAAATCTGCTGTAAAATCCAGCAAGCCAGCAAAAGTGGTTAAAGCGGTAAAGGCGCCAAAGCCAGCAAAAGTGGTTAAAGCAGTAAAGGCACCAAAGCCAGCAAAAGTGATCAAAGTTGCTAAGGCACCAAAGCTAGCTGCCACGCCAGTGAAAGCACAAGCGGCTAAAAAATCAAAAGTTGCACCAGTTGCGCCAGTAGCAACAACTGCTAAAAAAGCTAAACCTACTAAAATTACCGCCAAAGCTACAGCGGCTAAACCCGCAAAGAAAGCAACCGCTGCTAAAAAGCGTAAAGTTGCAACAGCTTAAAACGGAATTAAGCTTGCAGCCATTCACCTAACCATTTGAATGGCTGCCTACCCCTTCCTTTACTCCACTTTTATGCCAAGTTTGTCCAAAAGCACTGTTAGGTTGTATGTCAATTTACGCGTAATTACGGTATTTATGCTGATAAATTAGGCATATAATAAGATTGCAGGGAACGATATTGTCATCGGGTAAGAGTTCCTTATCTCCTTGCGGGTCGTGCTCCCTTTTGGGTGCATCTTGGGCCCTTTGGAGGGGTAGGTTCGCCTACTGTGAACGTGGGAATGTGGGCGAGGACAGCTTCGCTCAACTCGATTGGTCCGTTTTCGTTTGCGTGCACCTATTACGTTAACTGTTTTAGGTGACGCGACGCCGGAAGCCGATAAGAGCTGTTGTGCTTTTATGGTATCGTTGCCTGCGCAATTACTTGTATTCTACGCGTTTACTAACGCAATAGCGCCAGCCATTTTCTTGATAGCCGTTATAGTAATAGCCGCTTTGGTAGTTTTCATCATTGCAACAGTTTTGCACAACTTTGCTGGATGGATCTTCGGTATGTCCGGTTGTTGAGCAACCACTTGCTAAACAAGCCATCAAAACGGTGGTGATATATAGTGCTTTCATTCCATGCCCCCTCATTGCGCACATCCTTAATAAGTCATCGGTAAAACGGGCTGCTTCTTTAACCTAAGCGCTTGCCAACAACTATAATTACTCAAATGGAGGTGAGGACTATGCGCAAATTACAATATCTGTGTGCACTGCTTTTGATGATTGTGGGTATGACGCTGCAAGCAAGCGATGAGAAAAAGGATTTACGGGAAACCTATACACTTGATCCTAATCACACCTATGTGATGTGGCATATTGACCATTTTGGCTTCTCCGAGCCCTCTGGTAAGTGGTATGCCAATGGGACTATTCTTTTTGACAAAGATAAAATCGAAAATTGCAGTGTCAATGTTGACATAGATGTGGCCTATTTTGTCACAGGGATCTCAAGATTAGATGAGCATCTTAAAGGGGCAGAATTTTTTAATGTTGCTCAGTTTCCAAAAGCTACCTTTGTCAGCAACAAAATTCAATCCACAAGTAACTTAACAGCCAAAGTGGAAGGCATATTGACAGTAAAGGGAATATCAAAGCCCGTAAGCCTTGACTTGATCATCAATAAAATTGGACTGTCTGCTTTGACGCAACAACCTACGATTGGATTTTCAGCAAATGCGAAAATAAAACGTTCAGATTTTGGGATCACAGCTTATTTGCCAGGGTTAGGAGATGATGTCAGTTTAGAAATTCAAGGAGAGGCTATTTTAAAGAAATAAGAGTACATGTGAGTCTTAGAAATACCACGCACAAATACGGCGCCGTTGCACAAACTTTGCATTGGATGATGGCGTTGTTGATTCTTACGATGTTAGCGTTAGGTTTGTATATGGTGCGTATACCTATCAGCGCTTTAAAGCTCAAACTTTATGGTTGGCATAAAGAACTCGGTGTCTTGGTGTTTATATTGGCCTTGTTGCGGATTTTGTGGCGATGGTTTAACGTGACGCCGCAGTTGCCAATCACGATGCCTTCTTGGCAACGCTTTGCGGCTCACAGTGTTCATTTTAGTTTATATTTCTTTATGTTAGCGCTACCTGTATCAGGTTGGTTGCTCTCAAGTGCTTCTGGATTGCCAGTGTCGTTTTTTGGTCTTTTTGTGTTGCCTGATTTAGTTTCTCCCAGTATCTATTTACGTGATCAGCTTGTTTTGAGCCATCACTGGCTTGGCTATGCCTTGATTGTCGCATTGTGTGCACATATTGGCGCGGCATTACAACATCGTTTTATTGATAAAGACGATATCCTGAGGAGAATGTTACCGTGAACAAATTAACATTGTCGGTCGTTGGCGCGCTATCTATTTTGATTAGTTTGTCTTCATTTGCTCAAGCGCCAAGCTGGCAAATTGTGCCCAACAGTAGTGTAATTAAATTTACAGCAACGCAAAATAACGCGCCAGTTACAGGCGAATTTAAAAAATTTGATGGCGATATTATATTCGATGCAAACAACCTTAAAGAGAGCAAAATCAAATTGACCGTAGATATGGACTCGGTGTCGGCTGGTTTTCAAGAATTAGCAGCAATGCTTAAAACAATCGACTGGTTTGACACGACCGCTTTTCCAGAAGCTTCATTTGAGTCAACCTTAATTATGCCAGATAAAAAGGGATTTCTTATAAAGGGTGACTTAACAGTCCGTGACAAAAAATCACCTATTCAAGTAGAAGTTGTTTTAGATGAAAGCACGCCAAATGCAATGAAATTACATGGCGCAGCGATTTTGTCACGCACAGCGTTTGGTGTGGGGCAAGGAGAATGGGCAAATACATCTGAGGTAAAAGATGAAGTAAATGTGAATTTTAATATTGAACTTAAGCGCTAATCCGCTCCGGTAAAAGTGCTGCATAGGTGAGCGCAGCATAAGCAGTTATTTCTTAGCAGCCTTTACTTTAATTTTAGATTTTACATCTTTAACACCCTCAACACTTTTTGCAAGTTTGATAGCATGGTCAGCATCTTCTTGGCTAGCTGCCTTGCCGGTTAATGTAACCACACCTTTGACAGTTTTAACACTGATTCCCATCGCAGAGATTTCTTCTTTGCCAAAGAGTTTTTCTTTGATAAAAGTTTCTTTTATTTTGGCGGTGATTTCGGTATCTGAAAGATATTGCTTGGTTTCGCTCACTTCTTTTTTAACAGCGTCTTTCACTTCGGTGGATTTGGAAGGCAATAATGCTGCAATTGAATTTACGGATTCTTCTGCCGCAAATGTGCTGCCAGCACAAGCAAGAGTTAGGGCACAAACGCAAATTTTCAATGCTTTCATGACATTCTCCTTAGAGAATAAACATATCTTGATAGGAGCTAAGGCAAAATCTCAAGGCTAAACTAGGTGATGCGCTGATCCTTAGCGCAGCACGATTTCAAGGGCTCTTAGTATTCGTACCCGTAGTAACGGTCAGCATAGTAGCGATTGCCATATTTGGCATTATCGTAGAGTGCTCCGCCCAACGCGCCAACGCCGGCACCAATTAAAGCACCTACTCCTGCGCCATGGCCGCCTGCAGCAGCGCCAATAAGCGCGCCAGCACCTGCACCAAGTACAGCGCCGCCCAGTACATTTTGTTCAGTATGATTCATACCATCACACCCAACCAAAAAGACGAGTGCAACCATTGGTACTAATTTTGATCTTGTTTTCATCGGGTACTCCTGGAAACTATTGCAATGAATTTAATCAATAGATAAAAAACATAGATGCAAAAATCACCAAAATCAAAGTCTTTTTTGACCTACGATGAATAAGATAACAACGACTCATAAATGTTAGCCATATTGTTGAAATACACGAAATTGAAATCACGCAACTACTTTTTTCTTAGATAAATGACACATTGTGGTTGGCAAGTTACTTTTCGAATCAATAAAATTCTCCAAAATCAAGCTTTTTCTTGCTGATTTGCTAGCGTCATTTGCGCGCATCAGCTACTATGATAGGTCTGCAATCGCGCAGTATTTGCGCCTTCACAGTGAAATTTTTGAATCCAAAGAAAAGTAAAGAGGCCTTCCATGCCACGTTGGTTAAATAAAAGAACAATCGGACTAACGCTTATTGCTGGCGTTGCATTTTTTACCTATCAACATTTTTCGTCGCATGGACCTGGCCAGCAAGGACATCATGGCGGGGCAATGCCTGTTAGTGTGGCACAAGTTGTTGAGCGTGATATTCAACAATGGAATGAATATTCCGGACGTTTAACTGCTTTTGAGCAAGTAGAAA
Organism: Uncultured Candidatus Berkiella sp.; assembly: GCA_964606325.1. Taxonomy (GTDB): domain Bacteria; phylum Pseudomonadota; class Gammaproteobacteria; order Berkiellales; family Berkiellaceae; genus Berkiella. The sequence goes on along the minus strand of CAZSGE010000005.1, from coordinate 67,225 downwards.
TTCGTCCTCGGATCGCGGGAACCATTGAAGCAATTCATTATAAAAGCGGCGCAGTCGTCAATAAAGGTGATTTGTTGTTTAGCATTGATTCCAAGCCATTTGCAGCCGAATATGCCAAAGCGCAAGGCGCCTACACCTCAGCGCAAGCACAAATGGCGCTCAGCTTAAGTGAGTTTGAACGTGCTGAAAAATTAATCAAAGACAATGTTATTTCACAAAGTGAATTCGATACGCGTAAAAATGCATTAAATGTCAATCAAGCTTTATTAAAAAGCGCAAAAGCGGCATTGGAATCTGCCAAAATCAATTTAGATTACACGCTAATTCACTCACCGATTAAAGGGATCATTAGTCGCCCTGAAATTACCGTGGGAAATTTGGTTGAGCCAGGTGTGCGTGTGCTGGCAACAGTTGTCACGCATTCACCAATTTATGCTGATTTTGAAATTGATGAACAAGCGTATCTTGAGTATCTAAAAAATAATAAATTGGGGCTCAATACAGGTAATTCGATTCCCGTGCAAATGGGGCTTGCTAATGAAACGGGAACACCGCATCTTGGCTACATTGAATCTTTTGATAATCGTTTAAATAGCTCATCTGGCACCATCAGGGTGCGAGCGGTGTTCAAAAATGAACAAGGTACCTTACTACCAGGGCTTTTTGCCAGAATCAATTTAGGGGATGCAGCAAGACAACGTGTTGTGCTTATCACAGATAGAGCTATTGGCACGGATCAAAATAAGAAATTTGTGTTGGTGGTTGGCGCTGATAATAAAGTGAACTATCGTGAGGTAAAATTGGGTGGCCAGTCTCAGGGGCTGCGCGTGATACAAGATGGTTTGAAAAAGGGCGACAAAATTGTGGTCAACGGTTTACAGCGTGCTAGACCGGGTAGTGAGGTTATTCCCGAACTGGTTGATATGGAAACAACAGCCGCCATCAAACCTCCTAAGGAACAGGTATGAACATTTCTCGATTTTTTATAGATAGACCTATATTTGCAGGGGTATTATCTTTACTTATTTTTATTGCTGGCTTTATTTCAATTTGGCAACTGCCAATTTCTGAATATCCTGAAGTGGTTCCACCCTCAGTTGTGGTACGTGCTTCCTTCCCAGGAGCCAATCCTAAAACCATTGCTGAAACCGTTGCTGCTCCATTAGAAGAGCAGATCAATGGTGTTGAAGACATGCTATATATGTCATCGCAAGGTACTTCTGATGGTCAGATGACTCTCACGATTACTTTTAAAATTGGGACAGATCCAGATAAAGCACAACAGTTAGTACAAAATCGAGTAAATCAAGCCTTGCCACGTTTGCCAGATGTGGTGCGTCAATTTGGTGTTTCTGCGGTAAAAAGTTCGTCAGATTTAACCATGGTTGTGCATGTGTTATCGCCAAATGAGCGCTATGACATGTTGTACTTAGGTAACTATGCCACTTTAAATATTAAAGACAGGTTAACTCGCTTACCTGGTGTAGGTCATGTGGAGATATTTGGTGGCAGTGATTATGCAATGCGGGTTTGGCTTGATCCAGACAAGATAGCCTCTCGCGGATTGCTTGCCAGCGATGTTGTTCATGCGATTCGTGAACAAAATATCCAAGTTGCTGCCGGTGTAATTGGATCTGCTCCGTCATTGCCTGGATTAGATTTGCAATTAAATATTAATACTAAGGGAAGGCTGCAATCTGAAGAAGAATTTGCCAACATTATTATCAAATCCTCCCCAGATGGCGCGATAACAAGACTCAAAGATGTTGCTCGTATTGAATTGGGCGGCTCGCATTATTTACTGCGATCGATGCTAGACAATAAACCTGCTGTTGCGTTGGGGATTTTTCAGGCCTCAGGTGCCAACACGATTGAAGTGTCTAATAATGTACGCAAAGCCATGGCAGAGCTTAAACGAGATTTTCCAGAGGATGTGGATTATTCGATTATCTATGATCCTACCACTTTTGTGAAAGATTCCATTAAAGCGGTAGTGATAACGTTATTTGAAGCGATTGCTTTGGTTGTCCTTGTTGTCATTTTATTCTTGCAAACCTGGCGTGCCTCGATTATTCCTTTATTGGCAGTACCGGTATCCATCGTTGGTACATTTGCTCTTATGTTGCCTTTTGGTTTTTCGATTAACGCACTCTCCTTATTCGGCTTAGTGTTAGCGATTGGTATTGTGGTGGATGATGCCATCGTGGTGGTTGAAAATGTGGAGCGCAATATTGAGGCGGGATTAACGCCCAAACAAGCCTCTTATCAAGCCATGAAAGAAGTCAGCGGCCCTATCATTGCCATCAGTTTAACGCTGATCGCGGTATTTGTGCCGATTGCGTTTGTAAGCGGATTAAATGGTCAATTTTATAAACAGTTTGCTTTAACAATTGCCATTTCTACTGTCATCTCGGCCTTTAATTCTTTGACATTAAGTCCAGCCATGGCAGCATTGCTGTTAAAGAGCCATGACGCTCCTAAAGATGCTTTAACCCGGTTCATGGATAATAAACTAGGCTGGTTGTTTAGACCTTTTAACCATTACTTTAAATCAGCTTCCATGCGTTACCAGTCTCAGGTAGGGCGCATTTTAAATCGTAAATCGCTCGCGATGGGCGTTTATGCAATATTAATAGGCGCAACTTTCTTAATTTTTAAACAAGTGCCTACCGGTTATATTCCTGCGCAAGACAAAAACTATCTAATTGGGTTTGCGCAACTACCTGATGGTGCGTCACTCGATAGAACAGAAAGTGTAATTCGTCGTATGTCTGATGTTGCTCTTAACACACCAGGGGTCGAGCATGCAGTAGAGTTTGCGGGACTTTCTATTAATGGTTTTACCGTCAGTTCTAATGCAGGGATTGTGTTTGTTACTTTAAAACCCTTCAAAGATCGCAAGCACAGCGCACAAGAAATTGCACAACAAATCAATATGCAGTTTGGTGGCATTCAAGATGCGTTTGTGATGTTGTTACCGCCGCCGCCAATTTTGGGCTTAGGTACAACTGGTGGTTTTAAATTGCAGATTGAAGATCGCGGTGAGTTAGGTGATGAAGCGCTGTATCAAGTCATACAAGCTATTCAAGGTCAGGCATGGCAGACTCCGGGGTTGGCTGGCGTGTTTAGTGGTTATCAAATCAATGTGCCACAACTTTATGTCGATGTGGATAGAACCAAAGCCAAACAGCTTGGGATCCCAATCACTTCCATTTTTGAGACCATGCAAATTTATTTAGGTTCATTGTATGTCAATGATTTTAATAAATTTGGTCGTACCTACCAGGTTATTGCTCAAGCAGATGCTCCATTTAGAGCGCGCGCGCAAGATATAGCGAAACTAAAAGTCAGAAGTGCGAGTGGGGAAATGGTGCCTTTAGGTAGCGTGATCCAAGTGACACAAAGTTATGGCCCAGAACGTTCGATGCGTTATAACGGCTATAGAACAGCCGATATCAATGGTGGTCCCGCACCAGGTGTTTCTTCAGGTCAAGCTCAAGCATTAATAGAAGATATTGTTACCAAAACGCTTCCCAAAGGAATGAGCTTTGAGTGGACGGAACTTACCTATCAGCAAATCTTGGCTGGTGATAGTGGCGTGTATATTTTTGTTTTATGTGTGTTGTTGGTATTTTTAGTGCTTGCTGCACAATATGAGAGTTTAACCTTACCTTTGGCCGTGATCTTAATTGTACCTATGTGCTTGCTATGTGCTATTACCGCGGTGTGGTTTAGTGGCGGTGATAACAATATTTTCACGCAAATTGCGCTAATAGTGTTAGTTGGGCTTGCTTGTAAGAACTCTATATTAATTGTGGAGTTTGCACGAGAATTAGAGCTACAAGGAAGATCCACCGTTGAGGCTGCATTGGAATCAGTAAAATTACGGTTACGTCCTATTCTCATGACATCTTTTGCATTCATTATGGGCGTTGTGCCATTAGTGACATCTACTGGTGCAGGTTCAGAAATGCGTCATGCCATGGGAATTGCCGTATTCTACGGCATGTTAGGGGTGACTTTCTTTGGTTTATTCCTCACACCTGTCTTCTATGTGTTGTTACGTAATTTGGCGGGTAAGAAATTGACCTCGGTTAAGTTGCCTGAGCCTGAGCCAAAGTTGGAACCACAGGAAGGGCAGGGGTAATAAGAACCTAAATCCCCCGCTCGAAGACTCGCTACGCTCACTAATAAGAGTAGGATCTGGTATTCGTGAGCGAAGCGAACAAAGCCCCACTTTCTAAAGGGGGTCGTTCAACGAAGTTGAACGGGGGGATTTTCCTAAGATCAGGGTATGCACCCGAGATCCTTAAGAATTCAATAAGCATCAAAGAACCTATATTCTTGTCATTCTGAGCGTAGCGAAGAATCTCTCATGGAGATCCTTCGTTTCACTCAGGATGACAGATACTTTTGTTGACGTTGCTTAATCGTTTTCTTGTATTTCTGAGCGTAGCGAAGAATCTCTCATGGAGATCCTTCGTTTCACTTAGGATGACAGATACTTTTCTTGTCGTTGCTTATGAATTCAAATAAGCATCAAAAAACTTAAGCGCTATTTTTGAAGCATGTCTTTTATCAGCATTGGTCAGGATAACAATCCCGACTTCTTCAGGCATAAAACCCATAAAGTTTCTAAACCCTTTTAAATGGCCCTGGTGGTAAATAACTTTATGCTGAGCGTAATTCATAGAATGCCATCCCAAACCATAGTAAGTGTCTTTTACCCGGCCTTTGCGGGCTTCAGAAATCATCACAGCCCTATTGTTTTTAATAAAAGGTTTCGTCAGTTCTTCTAAGGTGTTTGATGAAACAATATCAGTGGATTTCCCTAAATACATTTGCAAAAACGGCACCATGTCTTCTACGGACGCATTAACACCGCCAGCCGCAAGGAAGGAATAATAGGCATTTGAATAGTGTTGAGCAGGTACGTATTTGCCTCTTCCGTTGGGCACATGTGGATATGCCTTATTAGTAGAGAGTAATAAGGGTTGATATCCTACACAAGCATGTCTCATACCCAGAGGAATAAACATTTCATCTTTTAAGGTTTGTGGCAGGGGCTTTCCTGAGGCAGTGGTAATCACATCCTCAACCACACCATACATGGCGTTATGATATGCAAATTGCTTTCCAGGTTGGGCAACTGCACGTGCTGTTTGTAGTTTCGCGATAATATTTTGTCTTGGCATTTGCGCTTCAATGAAATCGTTAAAGCCGCCAATCGGCACGCCTGAGCTATGACTAACCAAATGACAAATGCGGACAGGTTCCCGATTTTTGCGGTTTTGAAAATTAGGAATGTATTCGCTAACAGGATCATCAAAAGATAGCTTTTTCTTGTCGTGCAAAATACCTAACATGGTTGCGCAAACAGGTTTTGAAAGCGAAGCTATTTGAAAGAGTGTAGAAGTAGTAACTTTTTCAGGTTTGCCGACGCGTTTAACGCCGAATGCTTTTAAATAATACACTTTATCTTTTGAGACCACGGCAACAGCAACACCAGGGATCCCATTGGCTTTCATGATGTCTTGAATGCTTTTTTCAAATTTTGGCAATGCCTTTTCTATGGCGGCATCACGCGCAGCATCGGTATGAGCAAAAAGCTGGGAACAAAACAGGACAAGCAGCGTTATTCTTATTATGTTGGTTACTTTAACCACTTTAATTCCTTAAACCTAAATACTTTAGATCCCTCTGATTTTTATGATAATAATGGAAGATAACTTTGTTTACAATCAAAGTTATCTATTGTAAGTGGGAGGCGCCGATTATTCTTTGGATTGTTTTTTGAGCAGATCTCGTATTTCTGTTAACAATTTTACCTCCGGAGAAGGCTCAGGCGGCATTTCTTCTTTTTTAGCTTGTAAGGACATAATTAATTTAACTGCCAAAAATATAGCAAAAGCAATGATGGTAAAATCAATGATGGACTGTAAAAACACACCCCACTTCACAACCGCTTGTCCCAAGATAAAGGTTTTGCTAGAGACATCAATACCGCCTAACAAAACGCCAATGAGAGGCATGATAATCCCATCGACCAAGGCAGAGATGATTTTCCCAAAAGCGGCCCCAATGATAACAGCAACGGCTAAATCAACGACATTCCCCTTCATTGCAAAGGCTTTAAATTCACTTAAAAAGCTCATTAATCATTCTCCTCTACAGGGTTTTTTTGACGCTCGGAACACTTTGATGTTGCCTTTGCGTCAAAATTTTAGGTGCCAACTCTTCATTATATTTTCCATCTTTAACGGCATTAGCAATTGCCTCTCTAAATACCCGCTCAAGAATGGGTTTCTTTTCAGGTGAGGCAACAGAAAAATCAAAGGTGCAACCAGGTTGGGCGTTGGGCAAAACAACTTTTACGAGTTCTAAAGCAAAAGCTTCCATGTTTTCAAGTGGAATGGGTCTTTTGGAGGCAATTAATAGTGCATCACTTTTTTCTATTTGCTTGGCGATGACTTTTAGCGGTTTTGATTCTACTGTCATTTCAAAGGAAATCCCAGGTTGAGGATCATCTTTGTGTGGCTTCCTTTCCTTAACATGTGAAATGCCTGATTTATTTTCATTGCTGGCGTATTTTAAAAACTGATGCAAAGAGTTAAGGTTGCTATGCGATAGCGCAACAACAGGAGTAGGGGTTGGTTCAAGATGTGGTGATAAACCATCCAGAGTACTAAAAACTTTGCTATTTCTTGCTCCGAGTTGTCTTGAAGCTTGAACGCTCAGTATGGGTGGAATATGAGGTATAGTTGAAACGGATTGCACTTGAGAAAGGTTTTGACGGTATTGCGCTACTTCTGAAAGGTGTTTATCAAGCAAAGTTTGTTCTTTCTTCGATAACTTGCCTTTAGATTGTTTAGATTCTAACGCCTTAGTTTCTTTATCTACAGGGTAATTGTTCACTAGCCACTGTTTTACCCACGGTGATTCCTCATAAGCTTTAGGATTTTGTAAAAACGATTGATTGATCACATTCCAAATTAATACCCGATGATCATTCACCGGTCTACCTTTAACAAGGAGTGCAGAAGCATCAAGATGCATATTAAATTCACGCTCACTCATTAATTTACCGCTTTCCATGCGTCTGCGAAATTCATACCACAGGGCATGAACGCCACCTCTATCAATGGCATCTTTGCAGGAAACATTCATGGTGTCAGGATTAAGTTTCTGGGCAATCAAGTTCGTTAAGCCAAATTTAACGAAATCAAATACGATGGCTTGTCTTTGTTCTGCTGTCACTTGTTTTTGACCACTATCACCTAGAACAAAGATGACTGATTTTTGAAATAAAGCCCTAACATCATTTGGTAGCCCATTCCTAAATATCATCGCTTTGATATCATCTGGAATATTGAAATCATTTTTATTGTGAGTAATGCTGTCTATTAACTGCCGTTCAATATCATCAAGGTTAAATCGTTGATTTTTATCTAGAGCCTTGCCTTTGGATTTGGAATAGCCTTCGAAAAAGGTAGCGTTGTCAGCAGGCAAGGTGATAACAGCTGCACCCAAAGATTTATCATTTATTTTCTCAAGTGCTTTGGATTTTGCTCGTTCAAAATAACGTTCAAATTTTCCACCGTGGTTTTTCATGTTTCTTTTAAGTAGATTGATATAAACATGATGGAATGGTTTTTCACTCATACTTTTCTTGGCTGCCAAGAAATTTTGAAAAGCAGGCTGTAACGTTTGCATGCCCTGAACCTGAGTTCCCATGCGCAATAAAGTTGGCGCATTGTCATCTTTGAAAGCGATATAAGGGGTGTTTGTTCGTTTCAATGGGTTATAATCGATCCCCATTAATCCTGAAAATAGCTTGTTTGCCCAATTTTCAGGATGGGTAAATTGAAAAATACCAGGTTTATTGATGTTATGTACTTTGAGTTTTTCATGAATATGACTTGCACGGGCTCTAGGTTTATTTTCGGGATCATGAATGAGTTGTTGATCAATTCCCTCAAACAATTTGTTATCATTTTCATATAGCGCAATAAAAAATTGTTGATGAAATGTTAATAAAGAACCATTTAGAACCGATGTTGGATCTTCTTTTACTGCAATTTTTTCTGCCAACTCATGTAAGGTTGTGTATAACGAGAGATAGTTGTGTTTATCATTATATTCACTATCAGCCAGCTTGCTTTTGATTTTATTCATATGCCCAATCAATTTTGCATATTCTGCCCGATCGGTGCCCCGGTAATCAGTATTGACAGGCAAGGCAAGGTTCAAAAATGCTTTTAAGTAGGCAAATGCAGCTTGGTTATTGATGTCATACGGCATAAAATTTCATCATGGTGTTAGTTTATGATGATATGACATGCCAGGCTCGCAGAGAGTTCCTTAAATAGGGACAGATCGATGGTGCGTGTAGCTACATATCAAACACTATCATTTGGAATGAGTAGACCAATTGCCAGTCCAATCATCATGATACCCATCAAGGTGTCCAACACTTGCCATGCACGCGGATTTTTAAAAAGCGGACCTAGTTTGCTTGCGCCATAGGTGAGTCCAAAAAACCAAGAAAAGGAAGCCAACGTTGCCCCGATCATAAATGGAATATGCTCAGGATCAGGTCTTTCGCCACCGACTGTACCTAACAACAAGAATGTGTCTATGTAGGTGTGTGGGTTAAGAAAGGTAAAACCCAAAAGAGCTATAAAAGTGGCAAGCTTTGAAGTTTTAATCGGGCTTTCAATATCGATGATGGTATGCGGATGAAACACTTGATAAAAAGCTCTCATGCCATAACAAAATAAAAAGGCAGCGCCACCCCAGCGCATGTAATCAGCAAAATGAGGTAGCTCATCCATTAATTCGGCTACCCCGTTAACGCCAAGGATAATTAACAACGCATCGGATATAGAGCAAGTCATAGCACATAAAAAGAGATGTTGGCGTCTTAAACCCTGTTTTAACAAAAACGCGTTTTGAGCACCAATGGCCATGATTAAACCGGCGCCAACAATGTAACCTTGGAAGATAGGGGTGATTAAGATCGGCATATAATTAAACTTTCTTTTATAATTGCTCTAATTATACCCGAAGATCCTAAAAGACGAAATCCACTAATGAGTTGCCATAATGATTCAAGCCGGGGTAAAACTGAATTCAGTGGTTATCTTAAGGAGATATTAAATGAAAGCAATTCGTATCACCAAAACAGGTGATGCTAATGTATTAACATTGCAAGACGTGCCTGAACCCATTCCTGGCCCAGGTGAAGCCTTGGTAAGATTAAAAGCGGCTGGTTTGAATTTTATAGATATTTATCAAAGAATAGGACGTTATGCTAAACCGCTTCCCTTCACGCCTGGTCTTGAAGGCGCAGGTATTGTTGAGGCAGTTGGAGAGGGTGTTACTGAGGTTCGAACAGGCGACAGAGTGGTGTACACAGGAACCTTGGGTTCTTATGCACAAATGGCATTGGTGAAAGCCACGGATTTAATTTTGTTGCCTTCTGAACTGACGTTTGAACAAGGCGCTGCTTTCCCATTGCAAGGCATGACGGCGCAATACCTCGTCCATGAATACTATCCTATTAAAAAGGGCACGACTGTTTTGGTGCATGCTGCTGCGGGTGGCGTTGGTTTATTATTGGTGCAATGGTTAAAGCACTTAGGCGCAGTGGTGATAGGGACGGTATCTACGCAAGATAAAGCCAGGATTGCGAAAGATGCAGGTGCCGATTACACGATTTTATATAATGAAGAAGATTTCGTGGCAAAATCTAAAGAGTTCACCCATAATCTTGGGCCAGAATATATTATTGATGGGGTCGGTAAAACGACTTTCACTAAAGATTTGGATGCCATTCGCCCTCATGGACATATCTGTTTGTTTGGATCAGCGAGTGGCCCCGCTGATCCACTGTTACCTAACGCGCTACAAGCTAAATGTTTAACCATCAGTGGGGGGACCTTATTTCACTTTTTAAATACGCGTGCTGAACTCTTAAAAAGAGCGAATGATGTTTTAAAAGGGATAAAGGAAGGATGGTTAAATTTACGCATTGAGCATGTTTTTGCATTAGAAGATGCTGTGAAAGCGCATCAAATGCTAGAAGGAAGACAATCCACGGGCAAAATTATTCTGACAATGTAACGGTTTCAGTCATATTTTGCTGGTTAACATTTTATTTCAATTTGATGCCTGGAACATTTACACCAAACGCAGCTAAAACCCAGATAAGCACAGCAATAGTGACAACAGCATTCAGAATTAGCTTGATGGGTTTTGCCATGGGAATCAAGGTGTTAATGATCCAAAGCACAAAGCCAACAACAATGAGCACAATAATAATAGTGACCAAATTCATAATGGCTCCCTGTTTATAAGCACAGCAAAAATTGGCATAAGATAGGCAAACTTTATGTGAGTATAAGAGAGGAATACCGTTTTGACTATGTCGAGGCAATAGATTCAGTGTGATGCAATATATGATTAAGAAATTGTCTGGTGCGTTCTTCTTTAGGGTGTGCAAAAAATGCCTCAGGTGAATTAGTTTCGATTATCTCACCGTTATCCATAAATACCATTTTGTCAGCAATTTTTCGCGCAAAAGACATTTCATGGGTAACACAAATCATCGTCATGCCTTGTTCGGCAAGTGTAATCATCACTTCCAAAACTTCTTTGATCATTTCTGGATCTAATGCACTGGTCGGCTCATCAAATAACAAAACACAAGGTTGCATGCACAAACTGCGAGCAATCGCAGCGCGCTGTTGTTGCCCTCCAGATAATTCAGCAGGATATTTATGCGCTTGATCGGCAATTTTTACGGCACTTAAATATTCCATGGCTAAGGTGCTTGCATGGTCTTTTGGTATTTTTTTAACCCACATAGGTGCTAATGTTAAATTTTCTAAAATGGTAAGATGATTGAATAAATTAAACTGTTGGAATACCATACCCACGGACTGACGAATGTTACGCAAAGTTTTGATGTTATCGTTTAGTGTAATACCTTTGACCTTAATAGTGCCTTCTTGGTGTGGCTCTAAGCCATTAATGCAGCGGATAAGGGAAGACTTGCCAGAGCCAGAGGGTCCGCAAATGACAATCCGTTGACCTTGATCAACACACAAGTTGACATTTTTTAAAGCTTGAAAATCGCCATACCATTTATTAACGTTGATAAGTTCTACGATGTGTGAAGTGGTCTCAGATTTCATGAAAATGTGAACCTATCCTTATTTTTCGTTCGACGCGACGACTGTAATATGACATGCCAAAACAAAAAAACCAATAAACAATCCCGCAAAAAAGATAAGCTTCTAGGGCCGTTCCTAGCCAAGCAGGTGTTGTGGTGGCTAATTGCACAATTCCCAAAAAATCGTAGATCCCAATTATTAGCACTAAAGTGGTGTCTTTAAAAAGTGCAATAAAATTATTGACGAGGCCAGGGATGACCGCTCGTAAAGTTTGGGGTAATAATACTAAATGGACGCTTTGCCAATAAGTTAGGCCAAGTGAATATGCGGCTTCTAATTGACCTTTTGAAATACTATTAAAACCCCCTCTTAATACTTCGGCCATATACGCAGCTTGGAAGCACATAATCCCCACAAATGCACGTAGTAACTTATCAACGACAATTTCTTGCGGTAACAGTAAAGGAAGCATCACAGATGCCATAAATAAAATAGAAATTAAAGGAACACCTCGAATGATTTCGATAAAAGCAATGCAGCAACTTTTGATGATGATAAACTGAGAGTTCCGTCCTAACGCGAGTAAAATTGCCAACGGAAAAGCGCATACGATACTACCTATGGTTAAGAATATCGTAAGGAACAATCCACCCCACAAGTTGGTAGGTATAGGGGTAAGAAAGTAGCCGCCTTTTAATAGGAAAATAATGGTGAGACTCATTAAAATAGCGATACTAATGCGATACGATAAAGCAATTTTAGGGCGAGCACTAAGGATGATGGTTGTTGCAAGTAATATAAGAGATAAATTGACGCGCCAGCGCTGTGTCATGGGATAAAACCCATACATAAATTGATCCCATCTTGCGTGGATCATCGCCCAGCACGCGCCTTGCGGGTTACAATCTTTGGTAGAATTTCCTTGCCACGTCGCTTTTAAAATAGCCCAGTCTAAGAAATAAATAAAGCCATAAGCACACGATAATAATATTATCGCGCCCACTATATAACGTAGCATCATGTTAACAGGGTGGGCGCTAAAGTAAGCACGATATGCCGGGGTCATTTGGTTGTTCCCCATCGTGTTAGGCGCTCATAGCTTAGCATTGTGCCAGAAATAATTAGACTTATAAAAAGATAGACAGCCATTGTCATGGCAATAATTTCCACGGCTTGTCCGGTTTGATTGAGTGCGGTGCCTGCAAAAATCGATACTAAATCGGGATAAGCAATTGCCGTTGCTAGCGAGGAATTTTTTATTAAATTTAAATATTGATTGGTTAGGGGGGGTAATATCACTCTTAAACTTTGAGGGATAATAATAAATCGCAAGGTTTGCCATTTGCTCAATCCTAAAGACAAAGATGCTTCCCATTGACCTTTGCTCACAGAGAGTATTCCCATGCGCACTACTTCTGCAATGTAAGCCGCTGTATAAATACTTAAAGCAAACAATAAAGCCAGAAATTCCGGTAAAACAGTAATACCATTTTCAAAATTAAAACGTCCCAGTTTAGGTGTTGACCATTCCAATTGATTAAAAAATTTCAACAATGAGAAAATCATAGCGACAAGAAAAAAGAGAGCTATGCCTAAATATAAGGTTCTGGCTTTACCTTTTTGTAAACAGGTTTTCTGATTACAATGAAGAAAAAATAAACTAAGCACCAATGCTAATAAACTGATCATTAACAGGTTCCCGCACTCGATTAAGCAATGAGGGTTGGGGAAATAAATACCGCGGTTTGTTATGAAGATACTATTAAACAACGAGATCGCTTTATCCGGATAAGGTGCAGACCGTAGCACAACAAAATACCAAACAAATATTTGCAACAATAATGGAATATTTCTTACTGTTTCAAGATAGATGGTGCCAAAGATTCGAAAAAGTCGAGCAGATGAAATCCTGGCAATCCCAATTAAAAAACCAATAAGAGTCGCAAAAACAATCCCTATAAAAGAAACTAAAAGGGTGTTGAACAATCCTACAAAAAAAACTTGTAAATAAGTGCTTTGCTCATCATAGGGAATAAGGCGCAAAATAATATTAAATCCGGCGGTGTCTTTTAAAAATCCAAAACCAATCTGAATGCCCCGTTCATCAAGATTATTTTGCAAAACTTGCCACAACAACCAACCACACCAAATCAAGATGGCCAAAAAAAGACTTTGGTAAAAAAATGATCTTATTTTTCGATGATACCAAATCTCTGAAAAATGGGGCATGGTCATCACCTTAATGGAGGAGCATATAAAATGCCACCTTGCGTCCAAAGTGCATTCATGCCACGTTCAATTTTTAAAGGGCTCGACATCCCAATATTTCTTTCAAAAATTTCGCCATAATTGCCGACTTGAGAGATAACATTGAGTGCCCATTCATTGGATAAATCGATTTTCTCTCCTAAATTATCCTTTTTACCTAATAGTCGTTGCACGTTTGAATCAGTGCTGTTTAATTTGGTTTGAACGGTATTTTGGGCAATATTCAGTTCTTCTGCATTAATTAAGGCATTCAAGACCCAACGTACGATATTAGCCCACCCTTCATCACCTTGTCTTACCATAGGGCTTAATGGTTCTTTAGAAATTTTTTCAGGTAAGATAAGATGATCTTCAGAGTTTTTTAATTTCAGTTTTTGTGCGGCCAATCCTGACATATCGGTTGAGTAGACGTCACAGCGGCCTGCTTCATAGGCAGCCAAGGTTTCATCTGATTTTTCATAAGTGATAATTTGGTACTTTAAACCATGTGCCTTAAAGTAATCGGCAATATTGAGTTCAGTAGTGGTACCCGTATTGGTGCAAATAATAGCGCCATCTAGTTCGCTTGCATTTTTAACTTTGCTTGATTTTTTTACCATCAGGCCTTGCCCATCGTAATAGATGATACCAGCAAAATTCAGACCTAAAGTGGTATCACGTAAGAAGGTCCATGAGGTATTACGCGACAACAGATCAATATCACCAGATTGTAGGGCCGTAAATCTATCTTTGGCAGATAGCGGCACGAAGGATACTTTTTTCGCATCTCCAAGGGTTGCTGCGGCGACAGCTTTACAAAAATCTACATCAAGACCTTGCCATTGTCCTTTATCATCTACCGTAGAAAAACCTGTGAGTCCTTGGCTAACACCACAAATAAGGTATCCACGCTGCTTTATGATGGAAAGTGTTTCACCATAAGTATTTTTTGGTGCGCCCTGACACAAGTGAACTGGTGTAAGTAATATGAGGAGCAAGTAAAATATTATTCTATTTTTCAAACTAACATCCTTTGTTGATTTGAAATAGGCCATGAATAACATAGCAGATTTATGCCCGCAGGCGTACTGTGATCAATTGCCTGAGAGAGGACTTATCTGGCTTTTAAGGCATACCTGGGTGAGGGTGCTAAGGTTTCAGATCCTTTTGCACGACGCTTAGAGTGAGAAACTCTTCGTGAAATGCTTCTGACGTTTGAAATGGGTAATTGAACATCAAGGGATGCAGCTAATTTTTGTTCTAAAGTGTAAAGTTTATTTTTCAGTGCGATAATTTCTTTGCCATCATCTTCAATTTTTTTGTCGAGTCTATTTCTTTCAATCGCATCGATGTAGGTACGATATCCCGCAATCGCCGCAATGCCCACCAAAATAGGTGTAAAAATCATAGGTTCAAAAATAAAGTTTGGCAAAATGAGTTGAAATAAAGGTATCGTAGAGAGAACGGTGAGCATTGAAAAAACAACAGGCGTGATGTTCAAAGAGGTTTTGAGCGTTGAAACAAACGAGACAATTGCTCTTAAAGCGCTGCCCATCCACAAAAAATGAGGCTGCCATTTCTTTATTTTTTTGTTCATTTCCTTTTTGAGGGCAATACTCAAATTCCAGGTGAAAGTACCGATTGTTTTAAACGAGAAAACAAGGCCTTGGAAATAGCTGATCAGTTTTTGTCTTAGTGTTTGAGATTGCTGGGGCATGACTTTCAGTGTGTTTGAATTTTGTAGTATTCTAACAAACTAAATTAATATATCAAGTCAATATTACATCAATGAGAGCGCATCTACACCTAATTGAAAGCCTCACTTTAAGATAAATGACGCAAAACCTGCGACAGAAAAAAGCATCAGCAATAGTTATTTGTCACACTTCTAGTTAAACTATTGAACAATAAAGATTTTATTGGAGTGTGATAATTATGGCATTGCTAGGCGTTCATCAGGGTATACGGGATTTATTTCTTTCTTTGCATGGTTTATTTAATTTTGCCCCACCCTTGATGGTTAATGACACAGTCGCTAATAGCACTGCTATTGTCCCTTTTGCTAATATCACCCAAGCGGCCTTCAACCAAACGGTGAATCAAACTGTCAAAACCCTTAATGAAACACTCGCGGATGTTGCTTCAAAAGGTTTTTTAGATAAAGCCACGGATACCACCTTGAATGTGTTGAATTGGGGCTATACCACAATTGGTTATGCTGGTTCGGCATTGCAAAATTTATTATATGCAACTGATAGAAGTTCATTTGCAGTTGCAAAGTCATCTGAGCTTGGAACAGATGTTCTCTCGGTAGCTAAAAGTTTATTTGTCATGACAGATGCGCTTGGCCTCTATCTTTGTAATATATATCTTCAATATGGGCCTGAAACTTTCGCTCAAATTATCAAAGCTGCGGAGCAAAAAATAAATGAAGATCTAAGTGATCCTCATAAACATCCAGAAGGCTGGGGTATTGCAACGTTAATATTAACGGCTGCTACCGTTGTCCTTTTAATCAATTGCATAAATAGTTTATCCAAATCTAAAGATCAAAAAAATACAGAAAAATTAATTGCAACCTTAGCGAAAATGGTGGAATTAGAGAATACCTGGTCGATTAAGAATATAATCGGTAGCACTTTAAAATGGACAAGTATGTTCTTTGTTGGTTTTTCTATCGCATCTCTTGTCACGCCATTATTTTATGTTGCGGTGGGGGCAGGTATTGCAACGCCAATCGTTTCACTCACGATGAGCACGATTTTGGATAAAATAACCAATAAAGGTAGTAACAAGCAGACACCACATGATCTACTAAAAATAGTCGATGCTTTAAGAGAGCAGGGTGCTAATGAAGTGATGCTCAGTTTGCTTCAAGCTCGTGCACTTGAAGCGGTGAGAGATCCACAAGCGATGAGTGATAGTATAAAACTCTATAGATTATTAAATTCAGGTTCATCCTCATCACAATCAAGCAATGATGATGACCCTCCGGTCAGCGTCATCAGAGATTTACCTGGGGCGATGACTTTTACCAAAGCCACCGCTAAATCAAGCAGTAGCTCTACAGCAGCATCTTTGGCTTCTAAAGCTGTTGATAAAGCCGAGCCAGTGGTCAAAGACGACTCACCAAGCGATTCCTCACCAAAACTCTCGAAGAGCGCTCTTAAGAAGCAAAAACAAAAAATGGCAAAAATACAATAATGATTGTCGTTTTGTCGGGCAATGTTGACAGTAAGCTCAAGGCTATGCTAGAAGTTTAGTATGATGAAAAATTATCAAAACACCCTAACAAAAATCACTTTGACCAAAGTATCTGTGGTCAAGGCGTTTTTTAGTTTCTATTTCTTTTATTTTAGAAATAGGAGCTTGGGTGTGCGTAATAAATTGTAGAACCACCACCCCAGCTCCAAAAGCTGGGGTTTTCTCTTTCAGAGATTGTCCTGGCCTTGGGACTAAACTGAAGGAGAAATCTTATGAAGCTCAAATCTCTTATTATACCAGGCGTCATCGCTATTTTGATGGCAACGCTTTGGATTATCCCCAGCAAAGATGAAGCAAAAGCACATCAAAAAACGGTTGCTATCACTCAGATTGTTGATCATCCCTCTTTAAATCAAGCACGAGCAGGTTTATTAGATGCTTTGCAAGATGCAGGATTTGTGAAAGATGAAAATCTTCAGGTTCTCTATCAAACACCACAAGGCAATTTAAGCGTTGGGGCCCAAATAGCTAAATCTTACAATCAACTCAAACCTGATGCGATAGTGGCTATTTCAACGACTTCTGCGCAAACGGTGTTAGCTTCTAATCAAGCGCATCTACCAATAGTGTTCTCCAGTGTTACAGATCCACTTAGTGCAAAGCTTATTTCCAATCTTGAACATCCAGGTGCGGATATCACAGGCACTATGGAAGCACCTCCTATTGAAGCGCTCTTGCTACTTGCCGATGAGTTATTGCCCCAGGCGAAAACCATTGGTGTCATTTATAACCCGGGTGAAGCAAATTCCGTTAACACGATAAAGTTAATAGAAAAATTATCCAAGTATAAAGTACTCAAGGCAACGGTACTAAATTCAGCCGATATTACACAGTCTGTTAATAGCCTCATAGATAAGGTTGATGTGCTTATTCTACCATCGGATAATACGGTATGGTCGGCACTTGATAAACTGATTAGCATCAGTAACCAACATCAAGTGCCTGTTTTAACCTGCGATCCGGATTCGGCAAATAAAGGCGTAATGGTCGCCTTAGGCTATGCGCAATATGATATTGGTTATGATGCGGGCAAAAAAGTCGCACGGATTTTACAAGGTGAAAACCCGGGAAATATTCCTGTCTCAGTGCCAAATAAATTATCACTTTATATAAACCTTGATTCTGCCAGCAAGGTTAACATGACAATTTCTGAGTCTTTATTGACAAAGGCAGATAAGGTGATAAGCACGAATGAAGCTCGTAGATAAAAGACATATGATGATAATTTATTACCCTTTTTTTTGTCGCATACAAGTTTTAGTTTGTTTAGTAAAATACCTCTTTGTTTAACGCAAAGAGGTATACTATGCAAGGCGAAAGTTTGGCTTTATTTCAAGAAATAATGAAACTTCAAGAAAATTTGAATAGTCTTAAAAAACAGAAATATTATCAAAACGCTAAACAAGAAATGCAAGCAATACGAAATCTACAAGAAAAACAAAATACGCTAATAATACAATTTTTGAATTCAAAGAATGTAAACAATTCAATTAATTCACATCAATTTTATGACGCAGTCAAACAAATAGAAAAATTAAAAGTGTAAGTTGTTAAGACGGTAGTAGCTTATCGGGAATAGATAAACTGATTGCTGCAATTTGTGTTAGGGCAGATTCAACTAGTCTTTTGCTAATTCAGTTATGTACAAAAAAACCCCTCATCATGAGGGGTTTTTTTGCGAAAGATGACACACCCTTTCGAACAAAAATGCTATCGAGAAGATTAAGATTGCCAAGCGCCATAGATGGCATGATCACTATGCTTTTCATGTGCCCAATATTGATCGCCATAAGACCAATGCCAATAGAGCGCAGGATAATTGACAAATCCAACTGAGCGTAAGGCATCACTCATGATACCGCGATTACGCTGTGCTAGTCGTGAAATTTTATGGGAAGAGGTTCGTGAGAGTGCGCCACCAACGTCTTTCTGCCAATCTTGAGGAGAGATCCCCATATCCACAGGCTTGCCTTGTTCATCTATTAAGTAAACGGCAACGGCAGCACCAGTTAAATTGGGTGCAATATTTTCAGAGCCATCCAATTTTCTGGCAGGTGCAACTAATCGTGTCGCTTCGGTAAAAATCGTTTCATAGGCTGCCGTTGGTTGTTCTTGTTGCACTTGTTGAAAGTGTGTTCTAAACAAATGCTCTTGTACGCCGAGTTTGCGATAGCCTTCATACACACACAATTTATACCCTTGAGGTAGTTTCGCTTGCGCTTGTTTTAACTTTTCATAAACCGTTTTTCGAATTTTGGTATATTCCTTGTTATGGGCATAAAGCGGAGGTTGCCCATAGGCAATCTCTTTTTGTTTACTAAGATCTATCATTTCTTCGTTATTATTTTTGATAGGGATAGAGGTAATGTCTGAGTCCGCTATATAAAGATAGCTTTCATAAGCCTGGCAGGACATAGCAAAGCCGATTGTTAGTACAAGACCCAATATCCTCATAAATGACGCTCCTACTTATAAAAGGTGAAAATAAAAAAAAGTATACTCTTATCTTGGCTTTGGCAGAAGATAGTACTTGTTAGAAAGTACCCTAAAGAAGATCATTAAGTTATTTATTTTTGCGAGGGCTTCGGCTTTTGGGGGCTTCTTTTTTAAAAAACACAATATGAAGTACTTTGATGAGGTGGGTTTCAAATTCAATGCTGGCAAATAAATGGACCATACCTTTAGAAGTGTATTTTGGAAAAATATAAATCCCTTTTAGCAACTTTATTTTCGCATCGGTTAATTTTGTGGGCGTTAAATCGTCTGGCAAATATTCATTTAAAAACAAAAAAACAGATTTTGAAGTATCTTTAGGTAGTTTTTTTAGTGTGCGCACCGCTTCAGGTGCGATTAGAATTTCCCACATGAAATTACCTTTTTCCGCCTTTGCCGTTATTGTCGCGCTTTTGCTGTACTAATTCCCAAGCTTTTCCTATCGGTGTATATTCGCTTTGAGGTGTGTTTTTTAAGCGTGCTGTGGCAACATAGAATCCTGCCAGATCATCTAAGAAATCATGGATCAGTTCTTTGAGTATAAAGGCGCGCGTTCTTTGCGCAATATCCGCAACTTCATCGAGCTTTTTCAGCGTTTTTGCATCTATGTCAAAGCTAATTTTTTTTGAAGTGGGCATAGTGATGCGCTTACAGTAATACCTTGGAATACATGATATTACTATAGATTATATTGCAGGTTGTTGAGGCTAATTAAATGGTAATCAGGTGCAGGTACAAGTTAGGGCTTCATTCGATTGCCAAATTCATCCAATCCATCAGTGTGCCCTTGGCGTAAGTTGAACTCCTGAACCTCATTATCAGATTCTGGATCCATGCCCATTTGGCGCCATTTTTGACGCAGTGAAAATGGGATTTCTTGGCCGTATTCGCCTGCCCAATCAAGCCGGAAAACGGGATCAGTGCCTTGTCGAAGCAAGTATTCAATGACTTCATTGGCAGATTCAAGATCTTGCGCCACTTGCCGCCACCTTTGACGGACTTCAAATGGGATTTCAAGCCCATACATGACATCAGGAGTCCTTAGTAAAGAAAAGCGATGTAGATATTTAAGCAAGGCAGGAGCAACATCGGGCGTATGCCCTTTGCGAATCGCTTCAATTAAAGCCACAAGGTAATATCTTCCGCTTGCGAAAAATTCAGCATAATGCGGTGTATAAGCAGGTGTCTTTATAAAACGAAGCATACGCAAATATCCAGCCATAAGAAATTAAGCCAAGATGATAACTTAAATTTTTTCAAATGAAAAGCCCTTTATCGGCTAATTTGATCTGGTGTAAGTACATAAGAAGGAGAGCATGGCCTCATGTAAGAGGCCATGAAAGTATTAGCGAATAACGTAGCCAAAAGACATACGTATTGGCGCAGGGCGAACGGCTACGCGTTGTTGTTCATAATGATGAACACGACGTACACGTGTAACGCGTTGTTGTGGTGGTGGCAAATGGCGTCTTACAACCACAGTTTGGTGTCTAGGCGCCTTACGAACGATCACACGACGTGGTTCATGATAGACATGATGTTCAATCACTTCAGGCTCTTGATAACGCTTGACAACACGTCGTTTTGTCACATGTTTTGTTTTTGGCTGTGAATGAACTTTTTTAACAACCTGCACTTTCTTTTGGGGATGGGTTGAGCCTTGAACTTGCGCAACTTTTTCCCTTTTTTGAATCACTTGTGGTTGCTGCTTTTGCTGCGTTTGTTTAACAGCATTCACATCATGCTTATAGTGTTGTGTAGGTTGTCCAGGGTTTGCAAAGCAAACTGGCGCACACATCATAAGTAAACTGATTACTATTTTTTTCATAGATCCCCCTTTTGGGTACTTATTATTTAACTGGCTCATTGTAGGCGCTAAGGCCTTTGGGTAAGTTTTGTTGAAAGAACGAATTCCATAGATTGTTGAAGTGATTAAGTAACGCTATTTAAAGACTCATTTTAGCTTGTTTAAACACAGTGCTACTTAACTGCGCCTATCATAATCTAAGGCAAATCTAAAAAACCAGAGCAAAACCCATCTTTTTTTTTTCAAGAATGACTACTTACACGCATTTAACTTAGGAAAGCTATCTGATATTCAGAATTAAACAAGCTATTGCGGTTGTTTAGGACTAAATCGATTAGCGATGACGCGAGAGAGCAAGGCCTTTTGTGAAATAGAAAGGTTTTGAAATTTTATTCTTTCATTAAACTGCGATGCTGTTAGATGAAGGTTTAATTTCCCAAAGGCTTCATCGGCAAAAGAGGGCGTGAGTACAGCGCCACTGAAATCGATTTCAATCAACGTGTTGTTTTGTAATTTTTCTATGATATTCGTTCTTAAGATGGCGCCATTTTCCCTGGAAGCAGTATCAGATAATAGCGATTGCAAAACGATTTTAGCTAAAGTCATGGTTTTCAAACCCTTCAGGCAGTGGCCAGCTGGCGTAAACTGCGCCGACATCTAATGTTTGGTTAATAGGCCATTCTAGTATGATAAGTGTGCCTTCCCAAAAAGGTGCATCAAAAGTGATTTCTTTGTTTTTGGTAATACTAACGCCTTCATGATGCGATAATACAATCATTTGTCCGTGGCTTTGCTTCATCAACCCTTTTGTTAAAGCTAAGCCATAACCAGAGTGCGCTAGTGGTTTGCTGGTTACGCCAAGCTCGCAAGCTAATTGGCAAGGATTGTTACGGTGGAGTCTGTCTCGTAATTCTTGGTTTTCATATAAAGAATTGCGGATCCCAATTCCTGGATCGGCAAAAACAATTTGCGCCAAATTTCCTTTAGGCCAAGATTGTGCGCACACTAATCCATGTAATTTATCATCCACGCGAGCATGCTTGTAAGTGTTTTCAAGTAACTCCATCAACATAATTTCGACGCTTTCAAAGGACTGCAGCCCTAATTTTTGTTGATATACCAATTGAATTAAGTTTTTAGCAGTTTGAATAATGCTGTTCGGATCTTCCAGTGGCGCAACCGGTAAAAATTGATTTTGGGTTGGATATTCGTTTTGCTCATAAGGAGGTGTAATGTTAAGTGCTTCCCACAACCCCATCCGCATAGCATAGCTTTCAATTTCAGGTGAAAGTTCAATCCATTGTGCATTATTTTTTTTTAGCATTAATGCCAAAGTCACTAAATGGTATGGCTTAAGGAAGGGAGGGCAATCTAGCTCGCCCTGTTTTGCTTGATTAAGCGCGTGTAACCATCGATTAATATCAAGAATGCTTGTTTTATTCATAAGTGAGTATAAGCGTATGTATTGGTGGCAGTGTAGGGGAATGTGGCGGTAAAAGCTAGGTAGAGAATGGGTTAGTTATCTAGGACTTTTCCTTTTGCGTTTAGGTGTTATTTTTGTCTCTCTGCGTAGACTCGCGCCCGAATGGCGCTCAGACATGACTTCGTTCGCAAAAATAACACCTAAACGCAAAAGGATGATATTGAGTGTGTTTGCACCTATTGTTTAGTCCAACATTAAAGCAAAAACCATTAATATTCGATATTGAGCATGAGATCCCTCATTTATTGAATCAAAAGGTTACATCATGAAACTGATTTCAAAAATTGCAAGCCTAGGATTGCTGATTGCTTTTTCTCACAGCGCGTTAGCGCAAAGCACGGGTGAGCCTATTCGACATATCAAAACCACGGAAAAAGTGGTGGCATTAACGTTTGATGATGGTCCAGATAAACCTTACACTGAGCAAATTTTAAGCGTTTTAGACAAGCACAAAGTCAAAGCGACATTTTTTGTTCTAGGCGGCAATGCTAAAGCGTATCCTGATCTCATTAAAAAAATCATGGCTGATGGGCATGATTTAGGTAATCACACCATGTCTCACACACAGATGAAGAATAAATCTGTGGAAACCATGAAAAAAGATATAGCGGGGGTTGATACTATATTAAGAGGCTTGGGTTACGAAAAGGAAATTACTTTCAGAGCCCCTTTTGGTATAACATCACCCAATTTAATTACAGCTTTACAGCAACTTGATAAGCGTATGGTGCTGTTTACTTTTTTGCCACAGGATTGGACAAAAATTTCTGCCGATCAAATATATGATAATGTGATGAAACAAATGAAGCCTGGGCTTATCATTACTTTGCATGATGGTGGGAATCGTCGTGAAAATACCGTGAAAGCAACTGAAATGTTAATAGAAAATTTGCAAAAGCAGGGCTATCGCTTTATGACGGTATCTGAGATATTAAAACTGCAAAACTAATGAAATACTTATATTTTTCTATCGTTGTCAGTGTGCTCTTGTACCTTTTGGGGTGCACTGATAACGATATATACCAAGTAAAAACTTTTAAATATTATGACGAAGATGATGTGGCTGTAGAAGTTATTATTGATAAAAACGAAACGCAGCTGTTCTTGTGTGCATTTGCGCCTAATACCGATTTTTCAAAGCTAAAAAAAGTCTCTATTGGTGCCATCAAGTCAGAGAATTTAGTACAAGGCACTGTGTATCATTGCCAAATCGCCCCATAAATTTCCGCTCATCTTGTTTATCTTCCCTTTATCAGAGAAATCAGTTAATTGTCGTTTTTGCACTTTGTGACCTCAAAGGGCTTTGTTATACTCTGGCAAGACCATTGCGGCGGATATATGAACGATTTATCGACTAATAAAACCAAGACCTTATTGCTGATGTGCGCTTTAAGTGCGTTCATCGTATGGGGTGGTTACTCACTGGCTGGCCAAACTGGTGCAGCTATCGCTTTTTTTAGCTCAGTTATCCTGATGGTAAGTGCTTATTGGTTTGCCGATATTTTAGTGCTTTCTTTGTACCGAGCCAAAGAAGTTAACCAAGACGACAAACCGCTGCTTTATGCAACAGTGGCTTATCTTGCCGAACGTGCGAATATTCCAAGGCCACGTATTTATCTTATCAACGAACATATGCCCAACACTTTTTCTTGTGGACGCAACGCAGAGCATGGTTCTATTGCTGTGACTAAAGGTTTGCTAGATTTGCTGAATAAAGATGAACTAGCGGGCGCAATAGCACACGAAATAGCCCATATTCAATTGAATGATACTTTTCTTGCCACGCTTGCTGCGAGTGTGGGCGGTTTTATTACCTTAGTAGCCAATTCGGCACAGGCTATTTTTGTTTTTGGTATGGGTAGACGCAAAGGCAACAATAAACTAGCTGTATTTTTAATGTCGGTTTTTGCACCATTAGTGGCGATTATTATTCAAATGTTTATTGCAAGAGAACGTGAGTTTTATGCGGATGAAAAAGCCGCTGAGCTTTGTGAAAACCCTCAGCATGTTTCTAATGCCTTGCGTAGAATTGAATTAGCGCGCGATCATTATCAACTTGACGAAGTTGAACAAAACCCTTCCACAGCACATTTATTTGCTGTGAGTCCTTTGCGCTCTAAAAAATGGCAGATGCTCTTTGCTTCGCATCCGCCTATTGGAGAAAGGATTGAGCGGCTTGAGTGTATGATTCTAGATTAGACTGGTTTAATTTTACACAAACGAATGAATCACATTCGTCACCACACCCCAGATACGAAACTCCATGCCATCTTTAATATGGATGACAGGATAATTATCATTTTCTGGATGCAGCGAGACAGCTTTATTTTTGGCAATATGTAAACGTTTGACAGTGAATTCACCATCGACGATGGCTATGACCACATTACCATCACGGGGGGGCAAGGAAAGATCAACGACTAATAAATCATCCGGGTGAATGCCCGCACCTAGCATAGAATTGCCTTCTACGCGTACATAAAAAGTAGAGGCGGGGTTTTTAATAACGTATTCGTTTAAATCTAAGCTGGCTTCTAAATGATCATCAGCTGGAGAAGGAAAGCCTGCCGCCACCTTGGTAGAAAAAAGGGGAAGACGACGTACCATCGCATCTGTGCTGGGTTGCAAATAAGGTGTCACATGAAAAGGATTGTTGCGATCTTGTCCATAGTTAGTTAGAAAAGCTTGAATAGTTTTTACTAAACTTTCAGGAACACGAATAGCCTTGGTAGGTTCGCCATATTTACCAGTACCATGAGGACGTCCAGCGCCATCGCGTTTACCGCCACGAATAAGTTTTAGTGATCGATTTTGAGTTGGTGCTTTTTTAGTCATAAAATTCTAATATATGTACAATTATCAAAAAGTATATCAACAATTTTATGAAAAGCAATGCTTGCAAGGAAGATTAAACATTAAATGAGAATAGTTAATCTTCTTAATTCAAAATGACTTTCATAAGTAACTTCACATGATACAATTAAATAAAATAAAGACAGGTAGGACAATCGATAATGGAATTTAAAGATTACTATGCCCTCTTAGGTGTTAAACCTGATACGCCTATAGATGATATCAAACGCGCTTACCGTAAACTTGCACGCCAATATCATCCCGATGTCAGCAAAGAACCCAACGCGGAAAATAAATTTAAAGAAATCAATGAAGCATGGGAGGTGATCAAAGATCCCCAAAAGCGCGCGCAGTATGACAATATTCGATTAGGAGGCCAACAAAGACAAGCCGGCAATGGCCATCCCTTTCACCAGCAATCTCAAAGACAAGGATATTCTCCGGAGCAATCTGCTGAGTTTGCCGATTTTTTTGAATCCATTTTCGGGCAAGGTGGCTTTGAGCAAGCGCAAGGCCAGCGCTCATTTAAAAGCAAAGGACAAGATTATCATGTCAAAATGTCACTACCACTGAGTGTGGCATATAGTGGCGGTATTGAAACTCTGCAATTGCAAGTGCCAGGCCAAAAAGGCGCTTCAGAAAAGAAAAGTTTGCAAGTAAAAATTCCGGCTGGGGTTTTAACTGGCAGCCAAATTCGTCTTAAAGACCAAGGCGGACCAGGTATGAATGGTGGCCCCAATGGAGATTTGTATATTGAAATCGATATAGCCACGCATCCGCATTTTTCATTACAACAAAAAGACGTTTACCTAAATTTACCCTTAACACCGTGGGAAGCTGCATTAGGGGCAACCATTATGGTACCAACCCTTGGGGGAAATGTGAGTTTAAAAATACCCCCAAATTCACAAAGTGGTAAAAAAATGCGTTTAAAGGGACGAGGTATGCCAGGACAACTTCATGGCGATCAATACGTTGTCTTTCAAGTGCAAGTGCCTTTGCCTAAGGATGATAAAGATAAAGCACTCTATGAAGAAATGGCTAAAACCATGGCGTTTAATCCGCGCGCCAATTTAGGAGTATAACCATGGCAAAACTCCCAGTTTTTGAAGGTATATTATTGGACGAATCGATTACTTATACGCTTTATGAGCTTACTCAAATGGGTAATATTTCCGAAGCGGTTATCATTGAAATGCATGAACATGGCATTATCGAGCCCCAGGGTGAGACTCAAGATAAATGGATTTTCACCAGTCGCTCTGTGATACGCTTTAAAAAAGCGATGCGTTTGCATCACGATCTAGATATCAATTGGGCAGGGATCTCACTCGTGTTGGATTTAATTGAACAAAGAGATGAGCTGCATCATCGCTTAATGCACATAAAGGACGAAACAAACTAAGGTTTCGTCCCAGTTATGGGTTCAATAATTTTGAAGGTTTAATTTTTCTTTGCCCCTTTTTACGGTGTAGCGATGCTTTGGGAAGTGAAATAGCATTTTTCTTTGACGTAGATTGTTTGTTGCGCTGTTTATTCTCAAGGTGCGCGTGATACTTGGGCAAGTATACTCTGGTTACTTCTTTTTCAGGTCGCGGTTCCGGTGCTGGCATCGGTTTCGTTAAAGAGCTTGCCTTTTGCGAGCTTGCTTTTTTAATGGCCTCTATTTCTTTTTTAGCTATGGGTTTGGGTTGGCATAAAGACAATACCGATTTTATTCTCAATATTGAATCTAAAATCTCTTTTGGTGTCATAGAATAGGAAAAACGCAATACCGGCTTATCAAACATATACATCATTTCACCAGGAATGGTGTTCACGTCTGCGAGTCGATAAAACGCATTGCGAAAATCACGGCTTTGGTTTAATTGCGTGGTGCCAAGATATTGACCCTGGTAGTGTGAAAAATCGATAATAACAAAATAACCAGATTCAGGTTTGACCAGTGTCTTTAAGCCTGTGATCCCTGTCAATAAACCTTTTTGTTCAATCAGAGAGATGCCCATTTGGGTAAGCAAGTTTTGAACAGATCCTAGACTTGCTTTAGAAAGATTTTGTTGCCCTTGAATCAAAGCTAGCGTCAAATCGCGACGCTTAGTATATTCCTCTTTTGTTTCTGATAAATATTCATTTCGTTGATTTTGAGGCCAATTCAAAATGCTATAAAAAGCATCTCGTGTAAAAATATTAGGAGTGTTGTTACTATCAAAAATATCTTTACAAATAGGTGCGATTAAATGTTTTGGACCAAGCGCAATGCCAGCACGTACGCTAGCCAAAGCAAATTGTTTAGAGAGGCTATATAGGGTAAGCGAGCGTGTTTTTAGTGAGCTTTGTGCAAATGTTCCAGGTTTAGATTTGGTGTCTGGTAACACTAAGTCAAAATAAGTGAGATCGTCAATCACTTGAACATCGGAAAAAGGTTGTATCGCATCTGCTATTTTATTGATTTCTTTTTGTTCACAAATAGTTCCCATCGGCATATGCGGATTCATATGGAAATATCCACGTACGCGTTGGCACAAAGGAAGGCTTAATGTTTCATACCACATACTGACTTCGTCAAGGTTCTTGGTTTTTTGGATCAGCGAGCGCAAAGCAGTATGGTAAAGTTCCATCGCGCTATCGATTGCAGTAAAATCTGTATTTTTTAGGTCTTTAGCTTTTATGGAAAGATCATTTAGCAATTTTAAAACCGCTGTTCTTTCGCTTTGTGATATTTTGACCTGTGAAATGAAATTATTTAAAAGTATCCGCTTGTGTTGAATGAGTTGAAAATATTTTTCTTTTCTATCAGAGTTGATTTTGGCGATTACTTTCTTTAGTTCATTAGGGTTTGGTTTGAACTTATCTTGTTGATTGAGAACAAGGGGCTCAATAACACCTTGAGCATTTTCAATGGGGCCAAGAAACAAACCATAGCTTGGTTGTGTAACAATAATCACATCGCCCTTAGTTTTTAAAATGGACTTTAAGCTGCTGGTAAATAAATGTGTTGTGCCATGGCCAATAACGCTGAAATAGTCATTAGGTGAATTTTTGCCATCGTAGATATCTTGCTTGAGTTTAGTGGTATTGTTCAAAACACCAATTTGTTCAAAGTATTTTTGCGCTACTTTGATTAAATCTTCTTGCGGAAGATGATTGTGATATTCAGGTAGTTGTGAAGATTTTGCCGCTAATAATTCATCTTCAATTTTCTCAGGTGGTGCAAAGGCACTTGAGCCAGTGCTTGCATCAAGCGTTTTTTGCGAGTTATGCATTAATTCAGGAATAATATCGAGTCCTTCGCCTTGAAGCCATTCTTTTTGAACGATTTGTAATCTTGTTTGTTGATCTATTGGTGCAAGAGTTGAAGGAGCTTTTTCAAGACGTAAAGAAAAATCAACCAGTTTTTGCTTGCTTTTAGGGCTTAATAACATAATCTTCATCGGGCAGCGAAAAGGAGGCAAAAGGGTACCGTAATTTGACAGAAATGTAAATAGCTAAGGTCGTTTAGCTCATAGAATAGAGACGTTGCTCGGCTAATTGATTGGCAATTTCTAAAGGGGATAAATTTTCTTTGGCGGCTTTTTCAAAAATCATCATGAGGGTATTGTAGATATTCTCAATATTCTCACGTGCCGTGTGCTCTGTTTGATTGTTAAATTGTGCACCTACATGAATTAAACCACCTGCATTTATCACATAATCTGGCGCATAGAGGATCCCTTTTTCTTTTAATCTCTGTGCTAATGCTGGAGATTCTAGTTGATTATTAGCGCTGCCTGCGATGATTTTGGCTTTTATTTCTTCGATATTGGCAAAACTCACTGCATTGCTTAAGGCACAAGGTGCATAAACATCAACGTCTTGTTTGTGGATATCGCTGCTGGGAAGCGCGATGGCATGAAATTCATCTGCGCAGCGCTCAGTAGTCTCAGGTTTGATGTCGGCGATGGTTAATTTTGCACCTCTTTGATGTAATTCTTTTGCCAAGTGATAACCAACATGTCCAACACCACAAATAGCAACATGGAGCCCATCCAGTGTGCTGCGATTTAATTGATGTTTCACTGCGGCCTCTATGCCACGACGAACACCGATAGCGGTTAATGAAGAGGGATCTTTAATAGCAAATAGTTGTGTGCTATTGCCTGTAACAAAAGGTGTAACCGTCCTGATGATATCCATATCCTCAACACCAGTGCCGCTATCTTCAGCGGTAATATAACGTCCGCCTAGTTCATGGACAAAATGACCAAAGCTGCGAAACAATTGCGTTCTATGTGCCACATTTTCTGTTTGCATGATAACAGCTTTGCCACCGCCAAAGGGTAGATTGCTGATAGCTGCTTTATAGCTCATCCCATGGGCAAGGCGAATGGCATCGATAATGGCATGTTCAACGCTAGGGTAGTGTCTAAATCGGCACCCGCCCAAAGCTGGGCCAAGTCGGGTGCTATGGATTGCAATAATTGCCAGCATATTTGAGGATTCATCATGTTTTAGATGTAGGTCAATAGCGCGTGAAGAAAAAAATTGCGAAAAAACGCCGGTTTGTTCAAAATTGCTGAGGCTTTGATCGGTAAATGATTTCATATACTCTTCTTGATGGTCGATGATTATTCTAATATAGGGCTTTTCATTTTGAGCCCTGTGGTAAATCACAATCTTATAAGTAAGTATAGTAAAGTGAAACCAAACTGCTATATATAGGATTGTAATTCAAAAATGCAAAAGTGTGGAAGTTGTAAAAGAGTATGGTTGAAAAAACGCAAGTAACAATTCTTGTGGTTGAAAAAGCAATCAATGGTGCCACACCCGTATGGGATTGTGTCAATTCGCTTATGTTTGTTTCAGAAAAATTTAAAGCTAGATCTATTAAAGATGCTTTTAAAATCCTCCTTGAAAGAAAAGTAGATCTTATTCTTTTAGGCTTTCATCTTGAAGATGGTGATGCCCTAGGGTTTTTAGAAGCAATCAATAACTTAAGTGCCCGAAATATTCCAACGATAGTGATAGCAGATAAAAATGATGAGCAGATGGGCATTCAGACTTTTCGTAAAGGCGCTAAAGACTTTTTTGTTAAGGACGCTGATGGGCAGTATTTACAGAAACTACCTTCGTCAATACAAAGAATTTTAGCTGAAGAACAGCACTTTAGAGAAAACACTCGCTTAAAGAAAAATACTGAAGATGTTCTGGCTACTGTTTCCGAAGGTATTATCGGCATTAATTTAGATGGCATCATCACCTTTGCTAATCCTGCAGCCTCTTTGTATTTTAAAAAGCCACTAGAAAGTTTGTTGGGGATCCCTTTTGAGAAATGCGCTGAGCAAATAGATGTTTCATTTATGGAAGCATTAAGTAAAAGCATGAATCTTGTTAAGGCAACCAATCAAGTGACGGTGATAGGGCAATATATGCTTTCGCTTTCAAAGCAAAATGCCACTACCTCACTAGTCGAAGCCGGTCTTATTCCTGTGTTTAACGAGCTACTTCATCTTGAAGGATACGTACTTGGTTTTAAGGATGTGTCTGAAACAAAACAATTAAATGAAGAATTAAGGCACATGTCAATTCAAGATGATTTGACAGGATTATTTAACCGCAAAGCATTTTTGCATCGATTAGAACATGTCATATCTTATTGTAAACGTTACCAGAAAAAATGCGCAGTGTTGTTTATTGATTTAGATGGCTTTAAAGTCATTAACGATGCTTTGGGACATCTGTGTGGAGATGAAATTTTATTAAAAGTATCTGATAGAATTCAGTCGGTGATAAGAGAAACAGATATTTTGGCCCGTGTTGGTGGTGACGAATTTATGGTTTTGCTATCTCACGTGACGCATCCCAATGATGTGGCAAAAGTGGCATCCAAAATTAATCGAGCATTGCTTCCTGCGATTGAGCTAAATGATCAAAAATATTATATCACAGCTAGTATTGGTATTGCTCTATACCCTAATGATAGTAGTGATCCACTTAAGCTTGTGCAATATGCTGATTTTGCGATGAGCTTGGTGAAAAAGCGTGGCAAGAATCATTACCAATATTATAAATCGGATCTGAATGTTGAAGCAGAAAGAATGATGCGCTTAGCCAATGAATTGCGTTTTGCCATTCAATCAGATCAGTTAGATTTATATTTTCACCCGCAGGTTTCTGCTTCTACAGGAGCGTTGATGGGGTTTGAATCACTAGTGCGGTGGCAGCATCCGGAATTAGGATTGATACCACCTAATCAGTTTATACCTATCGCAGAAGAGATGGGGTTTATTGGTAACATCGGTCAATGGGTGTTACACAGAACTTGCGAAAGTTACATGGCCTGGAAAGCTCTGGGGTTGGTTAATTTTTCATTAAGTGTCAATTTTTCCGTGAATGAATTACAGCGCGAAGATTTTTTAGATGATATTAGTCAATGTATGGATAAATATGATATTGATCCACACCGTTTTCAGTTTGAAATCACTGAATCTATTTTTGCACATGATGCAAAAGGTATTATCAGTAAACTGTTACATTTAAAACAGATGGGATTTCAAATTGCCATGGATGATTTTGGTACAGGATATTCTTGTTTAAGTTACTTAAAAGATCTACCTATTGATATCATCAAAATTGATAGATCCTTTGTCCAAGCGTTAAGCTTACAAGACAATGAGAGACACAAAGCGATTATTGCAACGATTATTGACTTAGCCAAACGCTTACATATGACAACATTAGCGGAGGGCGTAGAAACACAAGAACAAGCAAACTATTTAGCAGCTCTAGGCTGTGAATATCTGCAAGGATATTTATTTGCAAAGCCAATGCCTTTTGATTTAGCCACTGAATTTATGCAAAGTAGACAAGGTGATTTGGCTAAAATACATCAGATTTATCCCTCAGGTAAAACTACGCATTAATAGTTACGCTATCTGTCATTCTGAGCCTAGCGAAGGATCTTCTTGAGAGATTCTTCGCTAGGCTCAGAATGACACAAATTGGCCCGAGTCTGCGAGATTGATTAAACCGCTACAATTAATTCAATAGGCTGAGATTTAACAATTTTATGCCAACGCAGATATCCCATGACAGCAAATATCAAATACATCCAATGAATTGCACTGTGAAAAGGTATTCCCTTATACAATTGCATGATAGCCATCATGGCATCAACAATAAACCACAAGATCCAACAATGAATATATTTTAAACACAATAAACCCTGTGCTATCAAAGCAAGCGTTGTTGTGAGTGCATCCCAATAAGGAATATCAGAGCCTGATTTTTGAAGAATAAAAGACAAGACAAAGGTTCCAGCAACAGCAAGTAATGTCAATTTACCAATTTGCCCAAAATTTAAGAAACGAATGTCTTGAAAAGTTAATGTTTTACGAGAAGATGACCAAGTAAATAATCCATAGATCATGCTTAGAAAGTAAACACCTTCTAACATGACGGAACCATAGATGCCTTTTTGCCAATACAAAATGCTGTTTAAGGCAATAGCAGCCATACCAATTGGCCAAGCTATACGTCGTGCCGCTGTAAAATAATAAGTGCAAATTAAGGATAGGCCTGCGCCTACAGGATCGAGCCAGTTCATATTATCTCCCTTCGCTAGGATTACCTAGTGCAGGTTCAATGGGTATTCCGGCTGTTTATTTTGACTTTATGCTTTGTCGCTAATCGCCGCGCGCAATCCTCATGTACTTCAGATGTACACTCCGGTTGCTAACGGCTCAGCTTCTCGCCTAAAGCCAAAATAATTCAGCCTGGTATTCTCAGCCGCTGTTTTTACTTAAAACAGCTAGCACCCCAGATTTAGGTTGAAGCGCAATTCTAAGGGAATGGCTCAAAATGTCAAGAATTACCAGAACATTAGTATCAAGAAGCCGCCTAGCAAGAAGCGATAACAGACAAAAGGCAGCATCCCAAGATTGCGAATTAAACGAAAGAATAAATGAATGCAAAGATACGCACTGATCGCTGCACAAGTGATGCCAAGTAATAAGAGCCCCCAGTTAATCACATCGGGAGAGCTTACAATTTTATATCCTTCATAAGCGCCCGCCAAAAGAATAACGGGAATTGATAGCAAAAAGGAAAATTTAGCGGCGCACGTTCTGTTAAAACCTAGAGAGAGTCCTGCGGTGAGCGTAATGCCCGAGCGAGAAGTGCCAGGAATGAGCGCTAAAGTTTGGGCAAAACCGATGATAATCGCATCTTTCCAACTTAATTGGTAAAGTTGTTTTCTTTGTATTCTTAGTGAATCGCTGGCTAAGAGTAAAATGCCAAAGAAAATAGTAGAGCAGGCAATCACTAATGGTGAGCGTAAAGTGGTTGAAATAAAATCATGTGCCAAAAAGCCAATCAGCGCGATAGGAATAGAAGCAATAATCAGTTGCCAAGCAAGCACACTATAAATGCGAGAAGGTCTACCTGAGATTGAACGCCAAAAGCCAAATAATAAGCGAAAGATTTCTTTGCGAAAATAAATACATACCGCAACCAAAGTCCCTAAATGCACGGCAACGTCAAAGGCTATGCCTTGGTCTGGCCAGCCTGTTAATATGGGGACGAGTATAAGATGAGCTGAACTTGAGACAGGCAAAAATTCGGTTAATCCTTGGACAATGGCTAAGGTGATAACTTCTAGCGTTTGGCTCATGGGGTCGCCTGTGAAGGTTTTGGTAAATCGTCCTTTTGAGAGTTCAATTCTTGGCAACCCGGCTTGGGTAGCTTTTTAGGCTGCATAAATTTTTCATATAAATCATAACTACACTTACCGACCATTTGTCCCCAATACTCGCCCTGCGCTTTATCAAGGGTTTGCGGTAAGGCAAGCTGGATATTACTCAAGCATGCCTTTACGAGTAATTGTGTATATTCAGTGCATTCATGTTGGGACACGTTAAAGCAGTTCACAAAATATTTTTGGGAATCGCACAATAAGCCTGGTAGGGTGCGTTGAATATTCAATGACCACTCTTTTTTGTTGCCTTCAATGCTTTGAAACTCCATCTCTTTGGTCGGCGGTATTTCTTTTGCTGTTTCTACCGCTTTTGTTTTCTCTACTGCTTTTTTGGCCGGAGTTGCAAAAACCAGGCTGGGTTGGCAGACCAATATGTATGTTAGAAACAAAACTTTATATTTCATAAATAGTCCTGAACTTTTGTACTTTCTTAATCATATAAGATTTAAAGGTCTTTGGCCTACTTTGTATGAATGGGATTTTATCCTACAGCGTCTCAAGATGAATGAGAAGTCTAAACTGTCAAAGTGATTTACATCTTTGCGTCACAAAAATAACAGAATGAATTTGTTCTTTTGCAGATTCTTTTTCGCATACACATTTTTTTCTAAATAATTCAGGGCATTTCATCAAACACGATACCTTTCTCTAAAAGTTGGCATTGCGATTGCAATACTATGTACAGGGAGCAACATTAACAAGGATGTTAAAAATGAAGCGTTCGCACTTAGGGATTGTCGTACTGGTCGTCTTATGTGCTTCATTTTGGGTTGTTGCGACTCACCCCATTTTTGATCAAAGTGCGTTGCAAGTTGACGAAACGCAAAAAGGTGCTAATCCATGATTCCAGAACCTGATCTGCTCTTGGTGCTCGGCTTTGCTTTGGTGGGGATCCCCGTATTTGATGCAACTTTTCAAGGAAGACATATGTCAAAACAACAAGAGAAAACCACTTCAAAAGTGGGAGGAGATCCTATGTGGTACCATAAAACGAAACTCGGCACGTTCTGGATTGTAGAATCTGAAGACACACATCAATACTATTTGGGCATGGATGATGATTCCATTGGTTGCTACAAGCGACTCGAAGATGCTATTCGTGATATCAAAGTACAAGAAACCGGTAATATCAAATGGGACCAATCCCGTAATATTGAAGTGCCAGAAGATGTCATGCATGAATGGGTTGAAGGCGAACCTGAGAATTGGAACAAGTTCTAGTCCGATAAAGCTTTCCCTCCTCTTTCGCTAAAGCTACAAAGGGCTAGCCCCGGCGTAGTCTTTAGACGAATATGGGTAATTACCCTAGATCTTCTTCTTGTTTGCTATTCATAAAGCTTACATAATGGAATCAGAGCTGCCCCCTGTGGGCCCACCAGCCAGTATCTTGCCGAACTCGAGTAGGTCAGCTATGATGGGCGCCTAAATTTAGCGGTATGGTGCACTTTATTTTAAAGTGTAGCGATCCTGGACGTTGATAGAGAAAGGTAAAAAATGAAAGCTGAACTTCATCCCAATTATAATGAGAAATCAGTTGTTTGCAGTTGTGGAAATACATTTACAACTCGCTCAACTTATAAATCTGACACTATTCGTGTAGACGTCTGCAATGCTTGTCATCCGTTTTATACCGGTAAACATAAAATTGTTGATACCGCAGGTCGTGTAGATCAATTCATGAAGCGATATGGTACTTATAAGAAAACCGATCAAAACCAAGGCGAAGAAGCTAATAAATAGCCTGGTAATTTGATATCATCTTGAAAAAGGGGCGTCACACGCCCTTTTTTTTTCTGCTGTGATATGTTGTTGAGGCGGCTTTGAATGACAAAGAAGCGATATAGATAACTAAGTAGGGTTTATGACAAATGATTTAAAGAAAGCAGCTTTGCACTATCATGCTTTCCCTGTTCCTGGAAAATTATGCATTGGTTTAACCAAACCAACGGAAACACAAAAAGATTTAGCTCTGGCTTATACGCCTGGTGTAGCTGAGCCTGTTAGAGCGATTAAAGCAAATCCAGAAGAAGTTTATCGTTATACCCTAAAATCAAATTTGGTCGGAGTAATAACGAATGGTACCGCAGTATTAGGGCTCGGTGATGTAGGACCTCTTGCTGCTAAGCCTGTGATGGAAGGTAAAGCCGTTTTATTCAAACGATTTTCAAATATCGATGTTTTTGATATTGAAGTTGATGCAGCTGATCCCCAAGACTTTATCAATACAGTTGCTAGTATTGCGCCAACCTTTGGTGGCATAAATTTAGAAGATATTAAAGGCCCTCAATGCTTTGAAATTGAGCAAGCCTTGATAGAGCGTCTGGATATTCCGGTATTTCATGATGATCAACACGGTACTGCTATTATCATCGTGGCAGGATTACTCAATGCCATTGAACTACAGCAAAAATCTTTAGAAGATATCCAAGTTGTATGTGTGGGGGCAGGTGCTGCAGGGATTGCCTCCATGCGCTTACTGATGGCGCTGGGTTTAAGGCGTGATCAATTACTGATGTTGGACAAACAAGGCGTTATTCACACAGGGCGTACTGATCTCAACACCTATAAGTTTGCCTTTGCTAGCGAAACGGATAAACGTACCTTAGAAGAAGCCATGGAAGGAGCCGATGTGTTTATCGGTGTTTCTGGCCCGAATATATTAAATGCACGCATGTTACAATCTATGGCTAAAAAACCGATTGTATTTGCATTATCAAATCCTGATCCTGAAATCGATCCTGTCTTGGCTGCAAGCGTACGTGATGATTTAATTTTGGCCACAGGAAGAAGCGATTTTCCTAATCAAGTTAATAACGTCTTGTGTTTTCCTTATATTTTTAGAGGCGCATTAGATGTTAGAGCAAGCCGTATTAACCAAGAAATGATGTTGGCGGCTGCTTTTGCGATTCGCGATTTGGCCAAAGAGCCAGTGCCAGATATCGTTTTAAAAGGCTATGAGACCCAAAATATTTCTTTTGGTAAACACTATATAATTCCAAAACCTACCGATCCCAGATTGTTGGGGATTGTGAGCGCAGAGGTTGCAAAAGCTGCCATCGAAACAGGCGTTGCCAGAGGTCCTTACCCTGCGCACTATCCTCTAAAACCGATCGCGCCGATGTCATTGGTGGCACCTATTGTAGAAGAAGAAATGGAATTAGCTTAAAATTTTGCAAAGGAGAAAAATATGCAACGCAAGAAAATAGCTCTGATTGGTGCTGGAAATATTGGTGGAACACTTGCTCATTTGGCACTCACAAAACACTTAGGTGATGTGGTGTTATTTGATGTGGTAGAAGGTGTTCCGCAAGGTAAAGCGTTAGATTTGTCCCAATGTGGGCCCATCGAAGGTTTTGATGCGCAAGTAACCGGTACTAACCAATACAAAGATATTCAAGGTGCGGACGTTGTCATCGTAACAGCTGGCATTCCTAGAAAACCTGGGATGAGCCGTGATGATTTGTTGGCCATTAACACAAAGGTCATGAAGGAAGTTGGCGCGGGGATTAAACAATATTGCCCTAAAGCGTTTGTGATCTGTGTGACCAATCCCTTAGATGTCATGGTAAAAGTGTTGCAAGATGCTTGTGGTGTTCCTGACACGATGATCGCAGGTATGGCAGGAGTTTTAGATTCAGCGCGTTTTAGAAGCTTCTTGGCTGCTGAATTTAATGTTTCAGTTGAAGAGGTTCAAGCTTATGTTTTAGGTGGCCATGGAGATTCCATGGTGCCATTAATAGGCATGAGTAATATTGCTGGCGTGAGTCTTGCGACCTTAGTGAAAGAAGGCAAAATCACCCAAGCTAAATTAGATGAAATTGTCAAAAGAACCCGCAATGGGGGCGGTGAAATTGTCGCGCTGCTTAAAACAGGCTCAGCATTTTATGCCCCCGCTACAGCGGCTATCACGATGGCGGAATCTTATCTTCTAGATAAAAAACGCATTTTACCTTGTGCGGCAAAATTAAAAGTAGGCCAATATGGTCTTAAGCGCGAACTATTTGTTGGCGTTCCAGCCAAAATTGGTGGTAAAGGTATTGAGGAAGTTTATGAAGTGGCAATCACGGATGAAGAGCGTAAAAATCTGCAAGTTTCTATCGATGCAGTGATTGAGCTATGTGATATTGCAGACAAGATGTAATAACGAACAAGAAAGAATGATCTTATCCCCTCTACCGCTTGCGGGAGAGGGGAATAGGTTCACTTTCGTTCACACAGAATAAAAGAAGCAAGATCTGATCCCCTCATTCAGAGCAAATTTTTTCTTTTGTTACCCCCACAAGTAATAGTATTCAAGGTATGCGCTATTAGCGTTAAATTTATCACGTAGCTCTAAATCATATTTGATAGTGAAAATCGATTGTTCATCGATGTGCGTGCTTACCCCTACGCCCAGATCAAAAGCGGCTCTGCCTGGTTTGATACCATTGGTTGCAAATTCCAGGCTGTTACCCACAAAACTCGAGGTACTTTGCTCACCATCATTGACAAAATCATAGCTCACTAAAGTGGTGACTTCAGGAATAAACACGAGATGTTTTGAAGTGAAAGGTTTGCCAAACTTAACACCCATGCCACCTAATAATTGATCGATGCTTTGATTATCAACTCTTAAACTTAAGGGGCCAGCGCCTGTTTCAGTATAATTATCTAAGCTCAGCAAGGTATATTTGAGACGCGCAAAAGGCGTCACAAAGTAATCATTGTTGTTAATTAAGAACCAACCCGCATCGGTTTGTAAACCAAATTGCCAGCCATTAAAGTTTCCATTTGAGACGGTGTTGATTTGATTAAATCGAATTGTTCTATCCACATCATAATCATTAAAAGCAAGCCCCATAATGGCGTTAATATACATGCCATTGGCATAATCTATCCAA
The DNA here is from genome assembly GCA_964606325.1 of Uncultured Candidatus Berkiella sp. GTDB lineage: Bacteria > Pseudomonadota > Gammaproteobacteria > Berkiellales > Berkiellaceae > Berkiella. The sequence goes on along the minus strand of CAZSGE010000005.1, from coordinate 28,290 downwards.
GCATAAGTGGTGCCTTGCCAGCTTCTGATGTTTTCATCTTTTGGATTTGCCTCGTGATCATTTACTTTGGCTTTGTTATAACTGATGGCAAAGCCCAATGCTGTACAATCGTTATAGCGCCAATCCACACCCAGCGCTAAACCACCACTGTTGGCATCATAGCCATCTAGCCCATCACGTTCATGTTGGTTTAAATGTGCGCCTAATGCTTGAGCCCAAAACCCTAACACGCCAAATTTATCACCGCTATTCACGCCAGAGTTGAGCTCTGCTTGCTGTTGCATCCAAAGATGCATGTCATACATTCTTTCGTTAATACGCTCAAATGCGCTATTCATGCCAGTGAAAGAAGCTTGCACTAGGGCATTATTAGCTGGAGGTGTTAAAGCAATTAAAGCATCACTTACTTCAGAAGCTGTTGATAAACCATCGATTTGTCCCATCAAATACGCGAGATTAGGATCAGATGGACCATCGCCACGGGCAGCAAAGTCTAAAGCACTTGCTAAACCTTGGGTGGGATCAATGGCAAATATTTCATAAGGATTACGACGTGCAGTTAATAAAATATCTAAATTGCCAAAGCTTGGAGATTTGGTGAATTGCACGACGGCGGAAGTTTGCGTTAGTGATGAATTATCTAGAATAGTTCCCGCAGCACCTATATTTCGCACAATATCAAATACTGCGCCCTGGGAAATAAATCCCTTTACTTTGGGGGCAATCACACTGCCATTATTAAAGTTAATGCTATTCGCTCCTTGGCTATTTACAATTAAATGCCCATGTTGTGTAGCACTGCCTAAATCAACCTCAAAGATACTGCCAGTTGCGCTTGTAAAGCCATTAGCAGCAGCAGTAAAAACTTCAAGGCCAGCACCTGTACCCAAGTGAAGCACACTACCGTTGTTATTTGTAAAGGTGCCTATTCCGGTAAGAGAGATAACTTGAGCGCTATTGGTGTAAAAAGTACCGTTATTAGTGATGTTGTTTTGGCCACTGATACCTGCATTGAGTATTAAACTCGCGCCCGGATCAATGATGAGACCAGTACCGCCTGCGCCTGCACCCATATTAATAATTTGGTTATTCAGCGTTAAAAGGCCTGCGTTGACATTGATAGATTCAACATTAGTGATAAAGCCTTTCGAAGTAAAAGTGCGGTCAAAGTTAAGAATATCTAAACCATTTCCGCCATCGATAGATCCATAGCTTCCCTCGGTTACATTGAATTCATCATTACCATCATTTCCGTTCAATATGCCAAGAACATGAGTGCCGGATAAGTTAAAGATTTGAGCAGCTGCTTTGCCATTAACATTCCCGGCAATGGTTCCGCCTTGCAAAGCTAAAGTGGCAGCTGCGGCGGCTGTTTCTACATTTCCCAAGATGGTTCCGCCATTCATGAAGAAAACATTTTGTCCACCTTGCGAATCGAGCTGTGCGAGTAGAACATTTCCTGTTACAGTGCCGCCATTTTGCACAAAGGTGGCAGAAACAGGATTAAAAGAATTTAAGTCTATTGCGATATTTCCGGGGGTTTCATTAGTAATATTGCCTGAGTTGATGATCATGCCTGGAATATTCACATTTGCTGATGCAACAATTGTAGAGGCACTTGCAGAACTGATGGCGCCACTATTGATAAGCGAATTGATATCATTACTTAATTGCAATGCCCCAGCATTTCCAGCGGATTGAATCTTTCCAGCATTAAGAATGTTTATGCTTGTATCTGGACTTACGATAATTGTCGGTCCTGTGCCATTGGTATAAATTAATCCTCCGGCTTCATTGATGATATCCCCTGAGGTTCCTGCAGCGCCTACCGCAATCTCAATGGCGTGTGCATTGACGCCACCGTTTAAGTTTTGAATGATACCGCCACTATTATTAACAATTTGATCAAACGAGTTTTGTATGTTTAGTGTGGATGAGAGGTTGGCTGCGGTTGTTACAGCAATATTACCTGAGTTTATTAAATTTAAATTCGTACCTGAATAAAAAAGTGCACTAAAATTTGAAACGCTTTGTACAATAGTTCCGCTGGCATAGTTATTAAGAGTATTATTTGCTGTACCAATAAATATCACCCCAGTACCAGTATTACTAAGATAACCAGAATTTGAAATGAATGTATTGTCACCTCCGAAGTTGGATATAGCACTGCCGTTATTACCACTAACAAAAGTTCCTGCACCAATATCAACAATACCGTTCGAGGCACTTATTGAAATTCCAGCACCATTATTAGATTGAATCCCAGTGGCAACTGCACTGCCATTTGGATCTGTAATTATTGTACCGCCGAGGCTATCAAGACTCACCGCATTACCAGCGACAACAGTAATTGTACCTTGAGGCACTACTTCAACAATATTATCTGGCTGAGCGCTGGTTAATATTGGTCCAACAGTATTACCCGGCCCAAAAGTCGTTGCCAATGCGAGAGGTGTAACAAACATAGTTGAAGAAAGTACGGCGCGAGCAAGCACTCTATTTTTGCTGGTTGGCTTAATCATAAAGTCCCTTTAATGGTAAGCGTATCAAGTCACTCGATTGAGAATGACATTTCTAGCTAAAAAAGGGAATGCTTTAAATCTACTACTAATGAACACTTTAACCCAAAAATGAAACACACAGAGTGAACACTTTTATTCACTAACAAACCCTTCGATTAAACGGGGCGCTTCATGAATCAGATAAAATGGAATAGATAATAGCTGATATGACACATTCTTACCGATGGGATCTTTCACCTCAACACGTACAATGCTGGGTAAATCGGAATTAAGCCTAACAGCTAAAGGCAGGTTTTTAACCCCCATAAACAAATGTAAAGATTTTAAACTTCCGGCGCTTCCTGCTTTCACCTCAATCGGAATGACTTTATTACCATGCTCAATTACATAATCTAGCTCAGCATTTGATCCTTTTTCCTCTCGCTGCCAATAATAGAGGCCTGGCTCCATATAAGGAGGAAAAATGGTTCTTAATAATTGTCCCACAACTTGCTCGGCTATTGCTCCGCTATGAATTAACGTAATTTCTTCTGTATTATTCAATTGGCTTAAATTTAATCTCAGCGCAGCGCTTACAAGCCCAACATCTAAGAATATTTGTTTAAAATATTTTTCACGAATTTCTGCCCCTAACGGAACGCCATTGGCTGAACAGGCTTTTGTTCGATGGCAAATTCTTGCCTTATTGAGCAATTCTAAAGCAGATTTAATTGTGCCATGATCGAGGGTATTGCTTACATGACTATAAATAAATTTACGCCCTATCATGGTGGGAACTGCCATCATGACTTTATCAAGACTATGAATATTTATTCGTCCGTTATATTTTCCAAAGTCGGTTCTATAGGTATCTAATAAATCATGGTGAATCTGATTAATTTTGCTTAAAGCAGGATCTTTAGACCAAGCAGAAACCGCTTGAGGCAATCCCCCTACAATAATATATTCCTTAAAAAGTCCCGATAACTGTTGGTGGATGGCTTCTGGGATATTTTTAGAATGCGATAAATTAAATGATTTTAAAAAATCTATTAATCCGTGTTGATTTTTTGCATTTAAAAACTCTTCAAAAGAGAAAGGTTCAAGATGCATATACTGTATGCGCCCGACGGGCATGCTAAATTCATGTTTTTCTAATGTAAATTCAAGCAAAGAGCCAGTTGCGATTACCGCCAATTCAGATAAATCTTCTGCAAACCAACGCAATTTGCTTAATAATTCAGGCTTCGCTTGAATTTCATCCAAAAATAGTAGGCTGGTATGTGGATCGATTCTTTTATTAAATGATGCTGACAAATTCAATAGAATTTGAGCTGGGTCATTACTTGCAAAGAGACTGGCAAGTTCAGGTTTTTTTTCAAAATTAATTTCTATTAATTCTTTTTTGCCGATTTTCGCCAATTCTCTTACTAGCCAAGTTTTGCCAACTTGTCTTGCACCACGAATAACCAAAGGCCTACGGTCAGCCTCTTCTAGCCATGCTTTTAAAAAAGTTAGGCGAAATCTTTCCAAGTTTTTTCTTATGATCTTTTGTTGAGGATAACATAATCATAATGAAAAGGAGTATAAAGTCAATAAAAGAACCGGTTCTTTTTTGGAGATTATCAGCAAAAGAACCGGTTCTTTTTTGAAGATAAAAAGTGTATATACTTATAAGTAGATCTTTATAAACATGTAATACTCTGAATTTATTATAAATTTATATTTGTGGGTATGCTACCTTGGTTGGTTAGAACAACGAAGGCGTTGGGCAAAATGCGCCAACGCTTCATTAGAACAGCGATTCTTGATTGTTATGGCTTGGCGTTATCACACTGCGGTCACTACCACCCCAACGGTGAGCAGCTGCAGTACGAGAAGGCGCCGTTTCTTGGCGGAAGATTTCAAAAATGGCATTGCCTTGACCAGGGCTTGCTAAAAGACCCGTGCTAGCATCAATACGCACCGTCACAATACCACGTGGTTGTTCAGGACGCGTTTGTGCAACACCTTGAAGTGCTGGTCCCATAAATTTCATCCAAATTGGAAGAGCGGCTTGGGATCCGTATTCTTGCACTGAGCGTGGTTCGTCATAGCCAACCCACACACTGGTCACTAACGATTGATTATACCCTGTGAACCAAGCATCCATTTGGTTGTTGGTGGTTCCTGTTTTGCCAGCCAAGTCAGAACGGTTGAGTTCTTTAGCCAGTTTGGCTGTACCGGTTTGAATCGCATCTTGCAACATGGAAGTCATGATATAAGCCGTTTGCGGCGAAATGATTTGTTTGGCCGGCAAGGTTTCTTTGCCCTGGGAGATAGTCTCCTTAACGGCTAATTGATCAATCGCATTATTTTCTTCTGCAAAAGGTGAGATCTCTTCTTCGGTTAGGCGTTGGCATTCTGCGCAAGCCGTCGGTGGGTTTGCTTCATAGATCACTTTATTTTGACTATCAACCACGCGCTGTATAACAAAAGGCGTTACTTTATAGCCCCCATTTGCAAAGGTGGCATAACCGGTGCAGATATCAATTGGAGAAGCCGTTGCCGTACCCAAAGCAAGTGACAAGCTGCGTGGTAAATTGCGTCTTTCAAAACCAAATTTTTCAATAACTTTTAATGCTCTACCAATACCCAGTGCTTGTAATAAACGAATAGAAACCAAGTTACGTGATTTGGTTAAGCCAACGCGTAAACGAGTAGGACCGTAGAACCGACGGGTATCGTTTTGTGGGCGCCATGCTTCGTCCATATTGTCGCGATAAACAACCGGTGCATCATTGATAATCGTTGCTGCGGTAAATCCGTGCTCTAAAGCAGCAGCATAAATAAAAGGCTTAAAGTTAGAACCAGGTTGACGCGTTGCTTGCGTTGCTCGATTAAAATAAGACAAATTAAAATCAAAGCCACCAATCAACGCTAACAGCGCGCCGTTTTTAGGATGCATGGCAACGAGAGCAGCTTCTACATCTGGCAATTGACTAAAAAGCCAACTGTCAGAAAAATCGTTGGTGCCTGGCTCAACATAAATCACATCCCCAACACTCACCACTTCTTTGGCAGATTGCGGAGGGATTTCTACGCGAGCGCGTGAGATTTGTCTTGCTGCCCAGCGCATGCTATCAAAAGAAATAGTCACTTGTTGGCGATTAGCTAAAACCGCTTTGACTGAATTATCGGTGACAGATAAAACAGCGGCTGGCAAAGTGAATGCGGTCTTAGGATAAGCCCGCAGCTGCACGGCCCAATCATCAGGATTGATATCGCCTTTTTCAGGTAATTCGAGTTGGGCAACAGCGCCGCGATAGCCATGGCGTTTATCGTATTCTAATAAACCTTCTTGAACCGCATGATTTGCAAGCGATTGTAAGCGGCTATCAATGGTGGTGTATGCAACAAAACCAGAGGTATAGACTTCAGGGCCAAATTTTTCTACCAACTCTTTGCGCGCCATTTCTGCAACGTGCGGCGCATCCATGTCCACCACGCGACCATGGTAATTAGCTTCAACCGGAGCCTCATTGGCTTTTTCGTATTCTTCTTCGTTGATAAAACCATAATGCAACATACGTTTTAATACATGGGCTCGGCGTTTTGCAGCAGCGTCAGGATTATTGATAGGGTTGATGGCACTGGGAGCTTGGGGAAGGCCGGCAATCATGGCTATTTGTGCGAGTGAGAGTTTGTCGACAGTGGTACCATAATACACTTGTGCAGCGGCTTGAACGCCATAAGCACGTTTACCAAAGTAAATTTTGTTAAGATACAATTCTAGAATTTGATCTTTGGACAATTCTTTTTCAATTTTAATAGCCAATAGTACTTCGTTTAGTTTCCGGCCAAAGGTTTTTTTGCGTGTGAGGAAAAAGTTACGTGCAACTTGCATGGTGATGGTGCTAGCACCTTGTGCTTTTGAGCCACTCAGTAGCAGATGCACGGTTGCTCTGGCCATGCCGCGTAAGTCAACGCCATTATGATCATAAAAGCGACGGTCTTCGGTTGCGAGAATGGCATTTTTTAACGTTTCTGGTACATCTTTTATCGAAATCGGGGTCCGGCGTTTTTCGCCGTATTCACCAATGAGTTTACCATCGGCTGTATATATCTTGAGCGGCACTTGAAGTTGGATTTCTTCCAAAATATTGACTGTGGGTAACTGCGCATTCGTATACAAAATGATGACAGCAAGTGAGCAGATCCCGGCCACACCAGTACTGATAAGAACACGAAAAAATATGTTAATGAAATTTTTCATGCTGCGATTATAGCAAAATGTCATAATCCCCGTTACCCCTTAAGAGGTCTGGGAAAAGGATTTCTGTAAAACAAGACTATTATAAGGGTAAATATTTGCGAGTTTGCGTGTAACAGCTAGTATTGAGTTAGGCTCCTATGATTTTATCGTGGACAGCTTTACCCATTAGAAGATTAAAATGTGAGTTAACTGGTTAAGTCGTGAATCGCAGGGAATAGTTAAAACCTTGGTACATTCTCTCTTACCAAGGAAAGCGATGGCCGCAATAGGCAAAGGAAGGCAAAAGTGGATTTTGCGTTGTTTCAACATAAATATCCTCCGCTGGTCGGCGTTGATATCAGCTCTGCTTCAGTTAAGTTGCTGGAGTTAAGTCATAACCAACATGGATATCGTGTTGAGAGTTACGCGGTTGAACAATTGCCAGCAGATGCAATGCAGGAAAAAGAATTTAAAAATGTCGAAGCCATTGGGCAAGCTATTGAACGTGTAGTAAAGCGATCACGCACAAAATCAAAATATGGCGCGATTGCCGTCACGGGCTCTGCAGTCATTACCAAAGTCATACAAATGAACGCAGGCTTAAAAGAACATGAGCTTGTTACACAAATTGAATTAGAAGCAGAACGCCATATCCCTTATCCAATGTCCGAAGTGAATATTGATTTTCATGTGTTAGGACCTTCCAGCAAAAATCCTGAATTGATAGATGTGCTATTAGCTGCTTCTCGTACTGAAATGGTAGATACGCTGGCCGAGATTTTAAGTATAGGCGGCCTTACTGCTAAAGTGATAGATATAGAAGCTTATGCCATTGAAAGAGCTTTTAGTTTGCTTGCCGATCAATTGCCAAGTAACGGTGATCATCAAACGATTGCTGTTGTTGATATTGGCTCTTCCATGACTTCCTTTTGCGTGTTGCACGATAAATCAACGGTCTATACCAGAGATCAAATATTTGGTGGCAAACAATTGACGGAAGAAATTCAGCGCCGTTATGGATTAACCTTTGAAGAAGCTAATTTAGCAAAGAAACAAGGCGGCTTGCCAGAAGATTATATAACGGACGTGCTTGAACCCTTTAAAGATGCGGTGGTTCAACAAATTAGCCGATCATTACAGTTTTATTTTTCATCTAGTGAATATTCGGAAGTTGATCATATTGTGTTAGCTGGTGGTACAGCAACGTTGCCTGGCCTTGTACAACGTATTGAAGAAAAATTAGGTATCCCTGCGACAGTGGCTAATCCTTTTGCCAATATGACCATTGCGCCCAGGGTGAGTGTACCAGCAATTCATGCTGATGCGCCCTCGTTAATGATTTGCTGTGGTTTGGCCCTAAGGAGCTTTAATCATGAGCATCAATATTAATTTATTGCCTTGGCGCGAAGAGCAAAAAGAACAACAAAAACGCGAGTTTATTTCATTTTTGGGCTTGGGCGTTGTTGCGGCCACAGGATTGATACTACTGGTTCACATGTTGATTGCAAGGCAAATTACTTTTCAAAACGATAATAATACTTTTTTAAAAAATGAAATCGTTAAATTAGACCAGCAAATTGCAGAAATTCAAGCACTGCAAAAAGAAAAACAACAACTGCTTGCGAGAATGGAGATCATTCAACAATTGCAAACGAATCGACCACAAATTGTGCGATTGTTCGATGGGATTGTTCGTACCGTGCCAGAAGGGTTATTTCTGACAAATTTAGCCAGAACCGGCCCTAACTTGGTTATTGATGGAAAAGCGGAATCCAATACACGGGTGTCGACTTTTATGCGCAATATTGAATCTTCAAATTGGCTTAAAAATCCGGTATTAACGCTCATTCAAGCTGATCCGGCAAAAGAAGGAAACGAAAAGCCACTTGCCGACAGAATGATTGGTTTTAATTTGCAAGCGATAGAAACAATAGACACGCAAGCCAATTTAAATAAGTTGCTTAAAGAAGACAAGGAAAATGCAGATCAGGGTGCGGCGATACCTGCCGCAACGCCTGCTACGCCAACACCTATGCCGGGTGCAAAATAAATGTTAGCGAACATAGATTTTAATGATTTAGATGTAAATAGTATAGGAACTTGGCCTTTGCCGGCTAAGATTTTAACAATTGTTGTTTTTAGTGTGATGATTCTATTTTTAGGCTATTGGACAGACACTAAAAAACAATTGGCTTCATTAGATGCCGCAGAGAAAGAAGAGTTGCAATTAAGAACAACCTTTGAAACAAAACAAACAAAAGCTGCTAATTTGCAAGCGTATAAAGATCAGATGGCAACCATGAAAGCCTCTTTTGGTGCGCTACTTCGCCAGTTACCAGAAAAAACAGAAGTCCCCGGTTTGCTTGAAGATATTTCTCATCAAGGGTTAGCGACAGGTTTAGAATTTCGCACTATTCGCTTACAACCAGAGAAAGAAATCGATTTTTATGTCGAACTACCGATCGAGATCTCGGTGGTGGGAAATTATCACCAATTTGGTGAATTTGTAAGTAACATCGCGGCACTGCCACGTATTGTGACACTACATGATTTTGTGATTAAGCCAGTAAAGCCCGATGCGGGTGGTGAAAATTTGGTGATGAATATCACAGCAAAAACCTATCGATACACAGCAGGCGATAAAGATGCGACAGCGACTGGAACGGGAGCCGTCACAGCGACTGGCTCAGTCCCTACACCAGGCACAGCTGGAGATAAAAAATGAAAGCTCATCTGTCGTTTAAACATTTTTTACTATTCATGCTAGTCGTCATGGTTGCTAGTTGCAGTAACAATGAAAGAAGAACTGAATTACAAACTTATGTGAATAAAATAAAAAGTAGAGAAATTAAGGAAATTGAGCCATTACCGGAAGTCAAACCTTATGAAACCTTTACATATAATGATGCTAATTTGCGCAGTCCCTTTATGCCCTCTACACCAGTAGAAGTCGCTAAAAATGTTACAAATGATAATGGGATCCATCCAGATACCAATCGCCGAAAAGAACCGCTGGAATCATTTCCTTTGGACAGTTTGCGCATGATGGGTACGTTGGAAAAAAATGGTAAACGCTGGGCGATAGTGGAAGATACCGATGGCACGGTTCATCGGATCGCCAAAGGAAATTATGTTGGACAACATGATGGTAAAGTTGAAGACATCACAGAAGAGAAAGTCATTATTAAAGAAATCATCCCCGACGGTTCAGGGGGATGGCGCGAACGCAATGCTCAATTAGCGTTAGTGGATCAAAGTGAATTGCAAAAGAAAGCGAGTAAGAAATAATCGGCATTTTGCAGGGGCAAAGAATATGGTTAGGATGACATTATTAACAAAGATAAGCGCCATGCTCAAAAGGGCAGCCCTCTTTGCAACATTGCTTGTGATTGTTTCACCACTTTATGCGGGCGCGCGCATAGAAAGTATGCAGCTTGTCTCGACAGATACGGGTGGCGTACGTTTAAAACTCATGATGAATGCGCCGGTAGATGCACCCAAAAGTTTTGTAATTGAACAACCAACTAAAATTTGCTTAGATTTTCCAGGTGTTAAAAATGGCTTATCGAGGGAAAAATCCCGTCCTGAATATAACACGGGGGTTGTTAAACGAGTGACAGTGATTGAAGGTGGTGGTAAAACACGCGTTGTGCTTGACTTAAGTGAATCTGTTCCTTTTGATGTCAAAATGGTGGGTAAAGAGGCGATTATTAATTTAGCGCCTGGTATTCCTGCAAGACAGGCGTCAACGGATCCTTTTAAAGGGCAACTATCAGCGCAAGCAACCACGACACCCAGAGGATTTTCACTAACAAATATTGATTTTCGTAGAGGTTCAGAGGGTGAAGGACGCGTGGTGATTGATCTCAGTAGTACGCAGATCCCTGTCGATATGAAGGAAGAAGGCGATAAAATACGTATTCGTTTTTCTAACACCCAATTGCCTGCAAGACTACAACATAAGCTAGATGTCACTGACTTTGGTACCCCGGTGGTTTCTGTGAATACCATCTCGCAAGGTAAAGATGTGGAAATGATTATTCAAAACAGTGGCTTTTCAGAAAATATTGCCTATCAAGCGGATAAACGATTTACAGTAGATGTTAGACCTATTACCCAGGATGCAAAAGAGCAGTTACAGAAAAAGACATTTAAATATACTGGTGAACGTTTATCGCTCAATTTCCAAGATATTGAAGTTCGTGCAGTCTTGCAATTGATTGCAGATTTTACAGGGCTGAATATTGTGACTAGCGATTCAGTAACAGGGAATGTTACTTTACGGCTTCGAAATGTTCCTTGGGATCAAGCTTTAGATATCATTCTTAAAACCAAAGGACTTGCGAAACGCCAAATTGGTAATGTGATGTTAATAGGCCCAACAGAGGAAATGGCAGCACGTGAAAAGCTTGAATTACAAAGCACGCAACAGGTATCTGATTTAGCGCCGTTACGAGCAGAATATATTCAGGTAAATTATGCCAAAGCTTCAGATTTAGCAGCGCTGCTAAAAACAGATAAAAATTCATTACTATCTACTCGGGGTACAGTATCCGTCGATGAACGTACCAATACCTTGTTAGTGCAAGACACAGCGCTTAAATTAGAAGAAATCCGTGCCTTAGTGTTGCGCTTAGATATTCCAATTAGACAGGTATTAATTGAATCTCGACTGGTGTTTGCAACCGATGATTTCCATGACATTTTGGGTGTTAACTTAGGGTTCGCAGGTAAAGGACGACCAGGAAACGAACCGATCATTGGATTTGCAGGTCAGGTACTAGGAGCCGGATTAACAGGCTCAAGCACAGTGGCAACGAATGCGACGACACCTGCCGGTGTGACAGTAGGAGATAGATTGTCTGTTGGTATGTTGCAAGCGCTTCCCTTGGCAGGGAGTAATGCAACCCAAGCGAGTTTTGGTTTAACCATCGCCAGATTGCCTGGCGGTACGATTTTGGATTTAGAATTACAAGCTTTAGAGTCGGAAGGCTTAGGTAAAATTGTCGCAAGTCCTCGTTTGGTGACCTCTAATCAACAGATGGCTTATATCGAGTCTGGTGAAGAAATCCCTTACCAGCAGTCAACATCAAGTGGTGCGGCATCTATTGCTTTCAAAAAAGCGGTTTTGCGTTTAGAAGTAACGCCACAAATAACGCCAGATGATCATATCATTATGGATTTAAAGGTTAACCAAGATTCTCGGGGAGTGGTGACAAACAACGTTCCATCGATAAACACAAGAGAATTGCATACAAAAGTATTAGTTAATAACGGGGAAACGGTAGTGCTTGGTGGGATTTATCAACAAAACAAGCAATCCCAGAAAGATGCAATACCCTTCTTTGGGAAGTTGCCTTTGATAGGCTGGATGTTCAGAAATGAGAACAACTTTGATCAGCGAAGCGAATTGATGATATTTGTGACCCCAAAAATCATTCAAGACGGCATGGCTGGTTAGGGTTTGTGATAAAAGGACCCCTTGACCCGATAATCTCGATGCCATTCCCTCGATTCGAGTTGTCGTACGATGGTATACTCATGGCCCAGTCAAAGGATCAACTTTATTAGACCAAAATTTAGTATGTGAACTTGATAATAGAGATTATTTCTATAGTTGATAATCTTGCTTTTATAAATTTACTAGCTGGCCAAGATGATACAAATATGAAGCGATCAGTGAACCTATTTTTAATTGGCCCCATGGGGGCTGGCAAAAGCACAATAGGTAAACAATTGGCAAAAGAATTAAAGCTAGAGTTCTATGATGCGGATCAAGAAATCGAAGCTCGTACCGGAGCTGATATTGCTTGGATCTTTGATGTCGAGGGAGAGGAAGGATTTAGGAAGCGGGAAGCTGCCGTCATTGATGAACTCAGTCAGTTGCAAGGCATTGTTTTAGCCACAGGTGGTGGTGCAATTCTAACAGCTGATAATCGTAACCGATTAGCTGCTCGAGGCACAGTTGTTTACTTACATACTACCGTTGAACAGCAAGTTCGTCGTACTGCAAGAGATAAGCGTCGACCCTTGCTGCAAAATGATATTCCAGATGAAACATTAAAAGAATTAATGTTATCGCGTGATCCTCTTTATCGTGAGATAGCTGATGTGGTTGTTGCGACTGATGGCCGAACAGTGCGATCTGTCTCAACAGAAGTCATACGGTTAATAGAGCGCGATCAACTAGGATAAGGCAAGGAATGCCTCTAGAAGCGACTTGGGTAAAGACGCAAATAAAATACCCCATTTTTGTTGGCTTTGATCTTTTCAAAGACGCTTCTTTGTTTGCGCCCTTTATTATCAATCGCCAGGTGCTTATCATTAGTAGTGCTGACATCGCTAAGCATTACCTTGCGCGATTAGAAAGCACCTGCTTACAAGCAGGTGCTAAAGATTGTCATGCCTTATTAATTCCCAATGATGAAGTTCATAAGACCCTCAATACGGTTTCACACATTTGGTCAACGTTAATTTCGCAACCTATGCATCGCGATGGGATTATCATTGCGCTAGGTGGTGGCATGATAGGTGATGTCGCAGGTTTTTCTGCTGCCTGTTATATGCGAGGGATAAACTTTATACAATGTCCAACGACATTACTCGCGCAAATTGATGCCGCTATAGGGGGCAAAACGGGTGTTAATCATCAGGCTGGGAAGAATTTAATTGGCGCATTTCACCAGCCTTTGGCTGTGATTAGCGATGTAAGCGCACTGTCGACATTAGGACGGCGCGATTATATTTGCGGCTTAGCGGAACTCATCAAATATGGGATTGCGCTGGACGAAGATTTTTTTTATTGGATAGAAGAAAATACCCAAGGTTTGCTTGATCGCGAACCGTCGGTACTGCGTTATGCCGTCACCAAGGCGAGCAGAATCAAGGCAGAAGTTGTTTCGCAAGACGAGAAAGAAGTGGGAGCGCGACGGATGCTCAACTTTGGTCATACACTCGCGCATGCGTTAGAAAGTTTGTTAGATTATAAACAGCTGCAACATGGAGAAGCGGTAGCAATAGGTATGGTTGCTGCGACAGCGCTTTCCGTGCAAAATAATAACATTAACAACAGTTTGTTAGAAAGATTAATATTACTTCTCGAAAAAGTCGAATTGCCCTCAAAGATACCAAGCGGTATAACGGTAGTAGCCATTTTGGATAAAATGAAGCATGATAAAAAGCACATTAACCAAGAATTGCAATGGGTTTTACTAAAGGGAATCGGCAAAGCGACCATTTCAGACTGTGTGACAGAGCAAGTGTCACAGGTTTTAACGTTATGCGGTGCAGTATAGCTGTACAAGGTAAGGACACTATGAAAAATAAACCATTACGAAAATCACTATTTTCACCGCAACCTGCGCAATCAAATATCTATTTATCGCCATCTTGGGCGCAACACGAACAAGTCGTAATACATTTGTCAAAACTGAGTCAGAATGTGCTACTGATTATAGCGCCTCAAGAAGGTGGAAAAAGCACTTTTTTGCAACATCTATTAAACAAAGAAACTCCATCCCTTGAAAAAGTTGCATTGAATGCGAAAGCACATACTTGCGTTGAGGAATTATTTAAGCAAGTCGCGCTAGCTTTTGGATTAGTTTGGGAAGGGATAAGTGCAACACAAGATGCACTTTATCACTTGCAAGCAAATACCACCGGTGGAGTGAAAACCTTATTTATTGACGATGCACATTTACTTTCCAACGAACAATTGCAAGCTTTGGTAGGACTGGTCAACACCACAGCAAAATCTGCTGATCAATTGAAACTAGTATTATTGGGTGAGCCTTCGCTAGAATTGAGATTATTCTCCCCTGAATTTACAGCTATTGCCAATGGCAAAATTTACACGATTGAATTAGAGTCTTGGTCATTACAAGATGTGAATGCATTTTTTAACATGTCTGCCGATGCGCCGCTGACCAAAGATCAAATAGCAACATTGTTTGAACAAAGCGCGGGACTACCTGGTCTTATTGTTCGTGAAAAAATGAAAGCACAAAATGGATTACCCACAGGAAAAAATATGACAAAAAAACGAACCCTTTGGAAGTTTCATCCAATTTCTTTAGGCGTATTAGCCGGTCTTGCCATTGGCGGCACGTATTTAATTTACAATAATATGACTAGCGACGAAGAAGCGATGATCGCGCCTATTAATGCGGCACAAACGACAGAGCAAAATTGGCCTGCGCAGAGCGCTTCGCCGCAAAAAACGTCTCCTGCTGTGGCCTTTCATTTTGATAAAATTGATAATTCTGATGTCATTGAAGATGACATGAAGCAAGAAAGCAGCGATGCAACAAAACCGCTGTCCAAAGAAAATACGCATCCGCAGCAAGATATGCCTAAAGTAGCTATTGCTCCTGTGACGACACACCGAGCAGTACAAGAGGTTGTCCAAGATGAAAAAGCTCAAATAAAGCAAACAACGGTTTCGTTGAAAGAAGAAAAGCAAATCGAGCAAAAACCCCAGAAAGAAAAGCAAACAGTTACTGCACCATCTTTAGCTAAAGCTTCAAGCAAAGCGTTGACACCTCAAGAAAGTTATTTGATGTCGATTGATAAGAAAAATTATACCTTACAATTATTGGGTTCAAGTAAAGAAGCAAGCATCAAACAGTTTGTTAAAAAGCATTCGCTTGAAGATACAACATATTCATTTCATACCAAACGCCAAGGAAAAGATTGGTATATTGTGGTGTATGGTAATTATCAAACAGCTGAAGAGGCCAAATTGGCTGCACAGAATATGTCAGATTCCCTTAAAACGTCACACATTCAACCATGGGTGCGTGATTTGGGCGCTGTTCAAAAAGATATTAAGCTCAACCAGGGCTAATGAAGGCTAATGAAGAGGGCAGACACAAGGTCTGCCCCTACTACCTAAATCGTTATTCGTTGTAGGGGCAGACCTTGTGCCTGCCCCCATTCATATTATTCGCCAAAAAACACATTAATAGGTAAAATAATACATTCATCCGTATTTGAGTCAGTCGAATCATGCAATCATCACCTTTTCGATTTATTAAAGCGCTTAATCGGCAACCCGTTGATTGCACCCCAGTGTGGATCATGCGTCAAGCAGGGCGCTATTTACCCGAGTATCGAGCCATTCGTGAAAAAGTGGGTGGCTTTATGGGAATGTGCAAAACGCCTGAGATTGCTTGCCAAATCACCTTGCAGCCTCTGCAACGTTTTGATTTAGATGCAGCGATTATTTTTTCCGATATTCTCACTATCCCTGATGCGATGGGCTTAGGGCTGCATTTTAAAACGAATGAAGGCCCCCATTTTGAGCGCCCCATTCGAAGCCAAGCGGATGTCGATAATTTACCTATTCCGGATATGCAAAACGATTTGGGTTATGTTATGCAAGCCATTCGTTTGACCGCACATGAATTGCATGGACGGGCTCCTTTGATTGGCTTTTGTGGCAGTCCCTGGACAGTGGCAACCTATATGGTTGAGGGAAAGGGCAGTAAACAATTTTCAATTATTAAAGGCATGCTATACCAAGATCCGAAGCTTCTTGGCGCATTATTGGAGAAAGTGACGAAGGCAAGTTGTCTTTATTTGCAAGCTCAAATCGAAGCCGGCGCTCAAGCCGTCATGGTGTTTGATACTTGGGGTGGAGTGCTTTCTCATCAGGCCTACGAAACGTTTTCTTTGCGATATATGCGCGATATCGTGACGTACTTAAAATCTCAAGATGCAACCAAAGAGATCCCTATCATTTTATTTACTAAAAATGGTGGCCAATATTTGGAGCAGATTGCCAATACAGGCTGCCAGGGGATCGGTATTGATTGGACGGTCGATCTCAATAAAGCGCGTTCTCGTGTAGGCCATCAAGTTGCCTTGCAGGGAAATCTAGATCCCTGTGTTTTATATGCGAACAAAGCCGATATTCAAAACCATGTTAAACAAGTATTGGATGCCTTTGGCAAAGGGAATGGACATATCTTTAATCTAGGCCATGGGATCTACCCTGATATTAACCCAGACCATGTTCAAGTGATGATAGAAACCATCAAGCAATATAGTCCTTTGTTACATCAACAAGGAAACCTTCATGAGCCACTATAGCGTTGTTTTTCCTGGAACGTTTGATCCCATTACCAATGGCCATGTTGATTTAATCGAACGTGCTGCCAATATGTTTGAAAAAGTCATCGTAGGTATTGCTGAGAATGCGCGCAAAAAACCCCGTTTTGATTTAGCAATGCGTGTTAATTTGGCTCAAGCTGTTTTAAAACCAATCAAAAATGTAGAAGTCGTCGGTTTTTCTAATTTGTTAGCAGATTTTGTACGTGAGCTAGGAGCTAAGGGGATTATTCGTGGTTTAAGGGCCGTTTCCGATTTTGAATACGAATTTCAGCTTGCAAATATGAATCGACGCTTGGCGCCAGAAATTGAAACTTTGTTCTTAACGCCCTCAGAACAATTCTCGTTTATTTCATCGTCCTTAGTTTCAGAAATTGCGGAGCTTGGGGGCGATGTGAGTGCATTTGTTCCTCCTGTTGTTGCACAAGCTCTGCAAACTAAATTTAAGGCAAAATAGAGTGGCTTTAAAAATTACGGATGAGTGCATTAATTGCGATGTTTGTGAGCCGGAATGTCCTAATGAGGCTATATCTCAAGGTGAAGAATATTATGTGATTGATCCTAACCGTTGCACTGAATGTGTTGGTCATTTTAATGAGCCACAGTGCCAGCAAGTGTGCCCCGTCAGCTGTATTCCTCTTGATCCAGAGCATACGGAAACAAACGAACAGCTACTAGCAAAATACCATTTACTACAACAAATAAAAAAATAACACCTATAGGGAAGCTCTGTGTGAAAGGATTTCTTCAAATATGTTTCCTATGTATAGCCATACCGTGTTTCGCGCAAAACCCCACAGAAAGTGCGGTTGTTTCAAGTGATCCTATTGCTACGCGCGCGGGGATGGAAATACTTAACCAAGGCGGTAATGCTTTTGATGCAGCTATCGCGATGACGAATGCTTTAGGGGTAAAGAGCGCATTATCAGGTACTTGGTTAATACATGATGTTCGCGCTAGTGATTCAAAATATGTTGTTATTCAGGGCAATTCATCTGCACATGATTATTTAGCGCAAAAATCAGCTTTACATAAAATCAGCCCGCGTTTGGAGAAACTAAACCAAGTGCAGGAAAGTAAACCCCTCATTAGTCAATATGAGGATATTAAAATTATTACTGCGCCAAATAAAAGTGGGCTAGCTGTCGTTATGGCGCTTAAAATTTTAGCGGGCTTTGAGCTGAATGATTTATCGGACGCGGATCTAAAACATTTAATTGTCGAAAGTATACGACGTGTCAATTGTGATGTTTTAAATCAAGAATCAAACAACTTAGAACCCACCACTTTACTCAGTGAAAATCATATTCAAAAATTACGTTTTAGCATTAAAATGAATCGCGCAACGTCTACCGCCAGTTTGGGTTGTGCTATGCTCTCAAAAGCAGAACCCAAAAGTGTGAACTACTCTGTTTTAGATGAGCAAGGAAATCAAGTCGCTGCATCACTCACCGAAAACAGTGCTTTTAGCGCACCTATTTTATTTGATATGAAGGAAGGGGTAGGGAGTTTGGGCACATCAGGCGCTTATAAAGAGCCAGCGGTACTAGTATTGAGCTTATTAACAGCATTAGATGATTATTATCCACAAACATGGATGCTTGCGCCACGTTTTACCCAAGGTGCGATGGCGGATGTTATTGAGTTTGAAAAAGCTTTTCCTGTACCTTTGCAAAATAGTTTAAAGCTAAGAGGACACCAACTGAGAGAAGTACATGATTTTGGTGATGTGCAGGGCATATTTTGGGATAAAGAAAACAATAAAGTGTATGCCGCTTCAGATCTAAGAGGTAAAGGGTTGGCGTTGGTGAAGAAGGTTGGGAAGAATTAAACGCTCCCAATGATTAATTAATTTTCCCTCACCCGGATTAAAGCTTTTGATCAAAGCTTTAATCCACCCTCTCCTGCGAAGCGGTGGAGGGTGGATTAAAAACTCAATCCAAATGATATAACAATGCTTTGAGATAATAATTTTCTTGTAGCATCGGATGGATTGGGTGATCTTTGTCCGCGCCACCTTTGCGAATAAAAGTAAAACTGCGACCACTTTTGGCAATACCAGTTTCCACAGCTTTGCGAAAATCAGTCATGGGGGCGTGATGAGAACAAGAAGCAATAAAGAGATAGCCGCCAGTCTTAACACTTGTTGCGCAGAGTTTGGCTAATTTTTGATAACCGCGTAACCCAGGACCTTTATGTTGTGCTTGTTTAACAAACGCAGGCGGATCAGCAATCACCACATCATATTGTTGATTAGCTTCATGCAACTTGGGAAGCAATGTAAAGACATTTTCATTGATATATTCGCATTTTTCGCTCACATCGTTTGCTTTTGCGGCTAGTTGTGCAAAGCTCAGCGCCAAAGCAGAACTATCCACTAATGTCACTGATTGAGCGCCTGCTTTTGCAGCACTAATGCCAAAACCACCACTGTAAGTGTACAAATCTAAAACGGTTTTATTTTTACAGAATGTCGCCATCCAGCGTCGGTTTTCACGTTGATCAAAGAACCAACCCGTTTTTTGACCATTTGAAGGAGAGGCAAAAAATACCGTGTTATGCTCTAAGATTTGAATTGGCGGCGTGGACACGCTTTCACTTTGATTGGCAACTTCATTTGGGATAAGGCCTTCTTTCTCCCTGCTATTAATATCATCTCTAAAGATAATTTGAGCAGGATTTAGGGACTCTTGCAGAGCTTGTACCCACAGCGGTTTTAATTTTTCCATACCGGCAGTGTTGGTTTGGCAAACCAGGGTATCATTAAATCTATCGATGATAAGGCCAGGTAAGGCATCACCCTCAGCATGAATCAACCGATAATAAGGCACTTTAAATCTTGCTTCCCGCTTGCTTAATGCCGCGGCGAAACGATGATAGAAAAAATGACTATCTATTTTGGCTTTCCAGTCTAGTGTTAAAACGCGACAAGCAATCCTACTCTTGGGGTTATAGTAGGCGATAGCGAAGGGTTTACGCTTGTTATCGCCTAAATAGACTAATGAGCCAGAAGGTAGATCTGGGGTAGATGCTAACGCGTTGGTGTATACCCACGGGTACCCTTGACGAATTTTATCAAGATAAGCAGATTTAACAGTTAAACAATCCATTTGGGCATCTTAAAATGAAGAATTGCCCAAGTTTAAGTCATTCTTACTTATATTTAAAGATTTTTGGCTTATCTTTTTGCTCAGTGAGCTGCTTTTGCTTCATTTGCATGATGGTGCCCAACTTTTGTGCTTGCGCTTGGCGCATCTTTTCTTGGAGTAAGTCCTCTTTGCGTGCCAAACGTTCTAATCTGTCTTGGGGCGTTGGAATGACAAATTGCGTTACAATAAGTGCGCGTCGCCCGTAATATTGCACTTCGTTTGCTAATGTGATTCCTGCATTAAAGAAAGAGAGTATTCCTTTTTTGGCGCTTAATGCAGCTGTCGCTAATTTATCATATACGCCATATTCACGTGCAGGAAAAGCAGTTTGCATAGCTTTGACATTTTCCTCAAGACTACGACAGCAGTTGCCGATATCAAGCATTTTTTTAGTAAAGTCAGGGGCGAGCTCAACGGTTATTTTTTCATCTTTAAGAGGACCTTGTCCTTTGTTCATCTTAGCTAACACAGCATTGGCTTCAATCCCAATTTTACGTTCGGCGTCTTTAATCACATCTTCATTGGATTTAAGACTGGTAAACATTTTTGTACTTTCCCTGACAACAGTCACAATAGCGCTTACTTGATCTTGGGTAAATTCCTGATCTTTTTCTAATATCTTATTAAACGCCATCAGTTCAATATTCATTTGTTGTAGCTTTTGTAAGTAAGGAGAATCTTGCGCAAGACACACCTCGCTCCAAGCCGTGAGCTTTTGTAGGTCTAAAAAAACTTTTTGTAAGGCTGCTTTTTGCTTTTCATTAAGATGAGAAGCTTTTGTGGCGATAAGCGTTGCATTTTTCTTAACTTTTTTATTAAAAACGTCAGATTTTCCTTTTACTTTTAAAGTAGATTGGCTTTTAATTTGAATTTGTGTTCCTAAAATAGTGGCATTTGTTTTTCTTAATTCTTCTTCTAAAGCTAATTTTCTTCTTTGGGCGGCATCTAGAGATTCCTGGGGTGTTGCTACTTTAAAATTCGTCGCTATCAATGCGCGATTACCATAGTAATGCAGCTCTTTGGCAAATAAGATCCCTAAATTAAAATAGCTTGTTACCGCTTCTTTAGCCCTTTTACAAGCATGAACGATTGACTCCATTCTGTCATATTGATGGCCAGGTGAGCTTGCTTTAACCAATGCAAGAGATGCTTCAACTTTTTCGCAACTTGCAGCTATGTCCAGCATTCGTTTAGCAAAGTCATCTTCAAGTGTAAATTCAACTTTTGATAATTGAAGTGGACTTGTTCCGCGATATAAATTCCCCAGTTCTTTTTGAGCAATCTCGTCTACTTTGTTTTTAGCAAATGACATCACATCATTTTTATTTTTTATTTTTGAAAAAATATTGGTAAATTCATTAATGCGTGAAGCTAAGGCATTAACCTGCTCTACGGTATATTCTCTTTTTTCGTCTAGGAATTTGACAAATGCCCTCAGTTCTACCATGATTTGAGCGATTTCATCTCGACTAGAGGTATCTTCCAAGCTACTCCTAGCCAAGTTAAATAAAACCTGCATATCTAGTAAGAGTTGCTGTAGATGTTTTCTTTGTGCATCAATTTGGGCGTTATATGATTTTTTTGAATTTGTCGAGTTGCGCATGTTTCACCTTTTCATGATTGTAGCTTTCGGTTTTTCTTTATATCATCCCTACTTGATTTGATGTCCTCTTTGCTATCTGCTTTAGTTGGTCTATTTTCGTTACGTTCCTGTGTTGGCGATCCGCTTGGCGTGATGGGTCTAGCGCGCTTTTTACTTGGAAAACCCGTTGATTCACTTAATTGAACTGTTTGGCGTAGATTTTGACGCTCGTGATATTCTTTAGATTTTGCTTTAATCATTTCTTTTAGGTTCTCAGGAAGACCTTGCGCGCGCGCATTAATTTTAAAATCATTTAGCTTGGCGATTTCAGCAGCCTTATTTTTGAGCAATGGCACGCTATCAATCATCGCTTTTTGAGCAATTCTTAATGAAAGCTCATTTTGAACAGCCTTTAAATGCTCAATTCCATATTCTAAAGATTTTCTATCTTCAGGACGTCCTGAGCCTCCTAGAAATTGATTTTCTTGCGAGAGTTCTTTGAAGATTTTCATTAGTTTGGCCGATTCTGCGCCAGCAAAATCTGGTGAATATTCCTCTATTGAGGAATAAACACCAAAATTTATTGCTAAAGAGAAGATATCACTGGTTTTATCATAAACTCTTTCAGGGGAGTGTCCTTCACGGCGCACTTCTGCGACTTTTGTTTCAGGTGCACGATGAGGTGGAGCGAGTATATCTTGAAATATTGGATCTTCGCCTTCAATGTAAACATGAGTTTCGTTTTCTGGTAACATACAAGATAAACCAAAATCAATGATCGTTGCCTGCCTAGTGTCAGGGTTATACAAAATATTATCGTTATGTAAATCACCATGAATGATGCTTGCGCCAAGATGGTTTGAATCACCATGGATAGGACGTATTTTGTGAAGTTTTTGCGTCGCTTCTAAAGCGGCAATATAAGAAGCTATGGCGTTCTGCATCAATTTCATTTTGGCGATATCATTTTGGTTTTGAGGTAATCTAGATTGTTTAAGTAAATTTTCGAAATATTTTGCAAGTGATATGCCTTTTACAAAAGGCTGTAAGAGATACATTTTTAATAAATTTGGATCATCGCTATGTGCGTGAATCATTTCAGCATGCATTCCAAGATGATGCATATAAGCGATTTCTTTAGTGGACTCAGCTAGAACTACATCAATATTAGGATTGGACTTATTTAAGTTGATTTCTTTAATGGCAAAAGGTTGAAATTGGCTATCATAAGCTACCGAGACTGCGCCAAAAGCGCCTTTACCCAGAAAACCGGTAGGGCCTTCAAAGCCTTCTGGGAGTGGAAATTTAGGCAATAATGTATATTTTTTGCCTAAACTATCAGTGATCTGCTCTGGTTCTTTCGAGGGACCATTATCCATGCAAACGTGCCTTTTTTATAGCCTATACGTTTACGACCTCTCCTTGATGGAATAGGTTCCCAAGACCAGGGCTTAATGGACTCATTGGCGGTAGTTCTAAAAATCTTACTCAATTGTGAAGTGGCATTCTTTCAAGCTTGCCTTTTCACACATTGATTTGCATTCATCAGTGGGGCACAGGCTCCAACCTTTTTCGCTGAGTTTAAATGTTTTCTTTTGGGCGTCTGCCTTTACTACTATCCAGGTGTTTGTGTCGCTGTTTGAATTTAACGCATAGTAGCAAGCGATAGAATGGCCATCATAGAGAATTTTAAAGAGATCTTTGACAGCTTCGTTTTCAAGCAAGGGCCGACTGGTAAATTCTACCCACCAGCTCATATCATGGTCTTTCCAATTCCCTGCATGTGCATTTTGAGTAACCATTTCAGGTGTTGGGCAACTTGAGCCCTCGTTGACAGCAGCTTCAGCTATTTTATTGGCTTCGGTATTATTCTGAGAAGTTGGATCTTTAGATTTATTCAATAATTTAACAGGATGATCATTGCCAGAGGCGGTCGATGCTGTTGCTGGCGATGATGGGCTAATCCCAAGCTTTGTTTGTGCTTCTAACAGCGCTTTTTCTAGCTGCTCATTATTTTGCAGTAACGTATCATATTTTGTTTGTATTTCATCTTGCTTTGCTTTGCAATCTTGTTGTTTTTGCACAAGAGCCTCGTAATCTTTATTAATTTGTTCAAGGTTATTAGAGGCATTATCAAATTTCTTTTTAAGATCGTTGTAGTTCTCGGAGATTTTCATCTCCTTTTCTTTTAATAGTTGGTATTCCTTGTCTTTTACTGCCATTTGCTTTTTTGAGTGATAATAAAGCCCATACCCACCCACCATGATGGCGAAGATAATAAAGATGATAATCATCATCATATGTTTAGGTAATGGTGCTTTTTCAAACATGACGATCCCTTAATGAAAATAGGGGTTCTTTAAATAAGATATCGTCAATGTGAATTGATTCTTGATGGATTTTGGGATTGAGATTGATTGCTTTGTCTTTTTCGAAAGTTAAATACTAAGATTGAACAAAAACACAGTGCAAGACTTAGGAAAGGAAAGCCATAGGTAATCGCGATTACCGAAACATAAGGTAGGTGCAGCATGCTGTCTTTGACCGTAGGTTGGGAAATATGCAGCAATTGATCGTCGTGATGTAACCAAGAAACAAGATTCAAGCCTAAACCTAAGTTACCGTAATTTTCGATGGCAGCATTGCTTAAGAAGCGACTGTTGCCAATGACAACAATACGTTGTTGTTTGTTGGGATGGGTTTTAGTTAAAATGTATCCTAACGTTAAAGGCCCTGCTATTTCACCATTCTCAGGATCAAAAGAGAGTGCTTTGTTATCGATGTCTTTTTCAGTCCATGATTGCTCATGAGACTTTAAAAATGCGAGGTAAGTAAAAGCTTCCTTTTGCTTTAAACTGAGCGCACTAGCAAAAGGAAAAGCGGTGAGTGAAAGCGGTGCCTCGAACGGAAGGGAGCCGTACTTCTCTATAATTGTGATAGCAGGGTGTGGTGTTCCTAATTGATGACCATGTTTATCTGCAATGGTACCCTCAAGTTTAACTATACCTAAATAATCACTTAAAGCAGCAAGCGGATGATCATTGGGATCACTTAACCAAAGCAGATCTTTCCCTTTGGCAAGATAATCCAATATGAGCTTTTCTTCTATGGGCATGAATGCGCTTTGAGGTGAAGCAATTATCAGTACACTGGTATTGTCTGGAATGAATGGGGTTTGCAGTAAATTTAAGGCTTGAATTTTTAATCCTTGATTTTCGAGCGCTTGCCTGAATAAATTAAAATCTCGCATCAATGTGCCGTGTGGAGACGGCTCGCCGTGTCCTTGTAGCATGACAACCCATTCATTAGGTTGCCTTTGCAGTTTAAATAATGCATTAGAAAGTACATTTTCATTTAAACTGTTTTTTTCTAAATCAATCACTTGCTCGCTTTGCGCAAAACGAATAACGAGCGCTTGATGTGGCAATTTTGTTGTGTGAGGGGATGATTTTTTCCATTCAAACTGAATCAGTGGTTGGTGATGCTGATAGCTTTCTACAAGTATTTTAGCATTTTGATGAGTTTCTTCATTTTGTGTATACAAGGTTATGGAAATCGGTTGATCAAAACTAGATAAAAGAGAGGTAGTGGTTAGTGATAAGGTATTATCAGAAAGCACTTTATAATAAGCGAACTGTTTGCCAAGAATGTAAAGCGCACAAGCTACTGCAAATAGACAAAGAGCAAAACCTATTTCTTTAAACATAAATTTTTTCATGGTGTGATGCTCGTCATTTTATGACTGACTTGGCGAATAGTTAAGCTAATCCAAAACGTGCTCATTAATATAAAAAACACAATATCAGGACTATATAAAATGCCCAGAAAGGCATGATGACAATGAATTAATAATGAAAACTCTTTGGCTAAGAAGTGTAACTTGTCTGGAAGGGGATTTAACCATTGCAACATCATCCAAGCAAGCTCAGCGACATAAGTGATCCCTAGAGCCAAAACAGGATTTGCAAAACAACTTGAAATAAATAAGCCAAAACTGAGTAAGCAAGCCCCTACTAAATATACCGTGATGAGGCTTAGGGTAATTTGTTGCCAATTAAGTGTGGTTGTGAACGCTAACGTGCAAATCATGCAAAGAAGAAAAAGTAGAATAATCGTCAATATCAGCATCAAACTAAGCCATTTGCCGATCACGATGTTTTTTGCTTTTAAAGGACTCATCGCCCAAAGATAAAATGTATTTTGCCTGTATTCCTGGCTAAAGCTATAGAGCGTCAATAAAGGGAGCACCAGTGCCATCACAACAACGGTCCAGCTGCACAGCGGTTTAATTATTTCCACAAAGACACTGATTTCAATATCTCTTTGGTGTAAGGCTAAATGTGACTTTTGCAGATAATCCACGCATAGTCTATAGAACAACAAAGACAGTACGCCCAAGCACAGTGAAAGGATAATCATCACCAGTGGATGGCGTTTTAGTTTGTAGCATTCAATGTCAAAAACGTTTTTCATAAGGAGATATCTTGAGCAACGGTTGAATCATCACTATTTTGCGTTAGCACGATATGACTAAACACACGCATGTTTGCTTGCAAATGAAGGCGACCTGCCTCCAATACATAGTGTTCTTTACAATGATTAACATCTTCAAGGTGATGGCTGGACAATATGATATCAATCCCTTGGTTAGCAAAACCGTTTAGTACTTGCCAAAGTAATTCACGGCTACTGGGCGATAAAGTTGCACCAGGTTCATCTAAGATCAATAACTTGGGATTGTGTATTAAGGCGCTGGCCAGCATGGCTTGTTTTTTTATTCCATCAGAACAGTTACCAAATAAACTTTTTTCGTAGCCTGTTAATTGGCATTGCTCGAACACTAAAGGTAAGTTAGCTTTGATCTCTTTTTCTGAAAGTTGACGTATTTTTGCTGCGAGCGTCACATTTTCAAGCAAAGTTAATTGAGGGTAGAGAAAGGGCGTGCTAGGGACATAGCCTATCATTTGCTTGATGGTTAAAGGATTAGCATAAAGATCTCTGTTTTCGTAAAGCACAATGCCACGATTGGGTTTGCATAAACCACTTAAGATGCGTAGTAGCGTCGATTTCCCGCATCCATTGTTCCCCGAAATGACAATAATACCCTTAGAAAAGCGTGTAGTAAGCGCTTTAAAAAGCCAAAAATCGCCAACCTTAAAGTCAATATCGATAACTTGCACGCAATCCCTGCTAAATATTGGTGAGAACTCTTTTTAATGTATACTTCTAGTGCATTAACTTGGCAATAAGCGGTATAATGTAAGTCTATATGATGACATATGTTAGATATTTATATTTAACCAGCTAGCTTAAGAGAGGAATACGCATGTTTTTTTATGGTTTGTGCGATTTACCCTGGTGGGGAAACATTATTGTGTTAATGGCTTTCACTCAGGGAACTATTGCTGCCGTAACGCTTTATCTTCATCGATATCAAGCGCATAGGGCATTAACCTTACATCCTCTTGTTGGTCATGTATTCCGTATGTGGTTATGGCTAACCACTGGTATGGTTACCAAAGAATGGACAGCCATTCATCGTAAGCATCATGCAAAATGCGAAACGCCTGATGATCCTCATAGTCCTCAAGTATTGGGTTTGCCCACTGTTATGTGGCAAGGGGCTGAGCTGTATCGTAAAGAAGCGAGAAACAAAGAAACCATGGTTCGCTATGGTCAGGGCACGCCAGAAGATTGGATGGAAGCACACGTTTACTCACATAGTAAGTGGGGCATTTTTGTCATGTTGGCTACCAATCTCATTTTATTTGGGATCCCAGGAGTCACTATCTGGGCCTTACAAATGGCTTGGATCCCTTTCTTTGCAGCAGGCATCGTAAACGGCGTTGGCCATTTTTGGGGTTACCGAAATTTTGAGTGCCCAGATGCTGCAAGGAATATTATCCCATTTGGCATATTTATTGGTGGGGAAGAATTACATAACAATCACCATACGTATCCAACCTCTGCTAAGTTTTCTGTTAAGTGGTGGGAATTTGATATGGGATGGCTATGGATCCGTGCGTTGGAGATGTTTGGTTTAGCGAAAGCTAAACGACGTCCTCCTGTGCCAGAGCTTGTTCCAGGTAAAACACAGATTGACATGGAAACAGTTAAAGCGGTGATATTGAATCGATTTCAAGTGATGGCACGCTTTTCTAATGAAGTGTTAGTGCCTACTTTGATGCAGGAAAAGGAAAAAGTATCACCTAGCGAAGCGAGCATGTGGAGCAAGATTAAAACAGCGCTTGTTCGCGAGAAGTCGCTTTTAGATGTTTCGACAAAAGAGCGTTTAGCGAATTTCTTGTCCAAGAACAACACTGTGCAGCAGGTTTATCAGTTCAAGGAACGCTTACAATCCTTGTGGAATGAAACCAACATGCAAGAAAGCGATTTACTAGAATCTTTGCAAAAATGGTGTGCTGAGGCCGAAGCGACCCGCATTGCTGCGTTAAAAGAGTTTGCGATGTATTTAAGAAGCTTTACGTTGAAAACGGCTTAAGTCTCTCCTGATCCTCCCTCTCCTGCCAATGCGAGTGGGAGGAAATCCCAAAGCTCTTTCCAAACATCAAGTAAACAACGCAAATCAGATCTGAAGCCCCTCACCCTAACCCTCTCCCGTAAACGGTAGAGGGAACTGGATAAAAATTGTGCTGTCTTAACCCTTGTATGTTACTCCAAGAATGGCAGGCATAATGTGACCGGTTTATCTAT